>RQOG01000038.1 GCA_003854985.1 Calditrichota bacterium | reverse complement strand
GTATCATCGCTGATAGACAATTCAACGGGTTTGGCAATCGCCCTGTTCTCCTTAACAATAAACACGACTTCCTGCTTTTTATCACTTTTCTCATCCGTTATATTGGGATTTTTTTCAACAGGATCGATTTGCTTTAGTTTTGATTGCTCACGAACCGTAACCGATTGAATCGGTACTTTAAGCACATCGTCCAAGCGCTTCGTTTTCACATCGACGGTGGTGCTCATTCCTGGGCGAAACCGTACATCCGGATTTGCGATACGAATGGTTACTTCGAAATTTGTCACCTGCTCCTGGGTTCCTAATCCTTTTGTAATAGCAGAATTGGCGATCTCGGTTACGACACCCGTAAACATTGTATCCGGAAAGGCGTCAATTTCCACATCAGCGGAATCCATATGGGAAATATTAATCACATCATTTTCATCCACCTCGATCACCGCTTCCATCACGGACAAATCGGAAACAATCATGATAACATCTTCCTGGAACATGGCGCCTATAGCCATCTCGCCTTTTTCTTTATTCAGTTTTGTTACAATACCGTTCATAGTGGCGAATAGTTTTGTTTTATCCAGCGCATCTATTGCTTCTTTTTTAGCCGCCTCCATCTGCATCCGGTTGCTCATCGCGGATTCGAAATTCGCTTCGGCCGATTCAAAATCGGCGCTGGATACAAGATTTTTTGTATATAACTCTTTTGCTCTCTTTAACTCGCTTTTTGCCTTTTTTTCATTGGCTTTTGCAGCTAATAAGGAGGATTCCGCTCTTTCCAGTGAAGCCAGGTATTGCTGCGGATCAAGCGCCACAAGCAGCTGACCTTTTTTTACCTGATCGCCCTCTTTAACATTTAATTCGACAATTTTACCGGCAGCCTGGGCGCTGACTTTTACCTCTACTTCCGGCTTGATCTGCCCCGAACCGGTTACTTTCTGCTGTACGGTTCCGCGGACAACTTTTTCTGTTGTAACCTCAACGCCTTTTTCCTTCTTCAACAGATTAAAGGCAACAAAGGCTCCGACAACAATGATAATTACTGCTCCAATTATAATTTTTTTCATCACAACTCCTGACCGGATTTTATAAACAGACTATTTATTCTCAGTAAAATTTTCATAAGACGCGCCGATCTGATACTGTAATTGCGCGTATAATAAAAGCGCGTTATACTGCGCCGCAATAAGCGTTTGTTCCGCTCTGGATAAATTCACCTGCGATTCCCTGACATCAAGCGAAGTGCCGGCGCCGATCTGATAACGTTCTTCCGATAAACGCATCTCTTCTCTGGCTGCTTCCAGATTCTGCTCATTGATTTTGATGATATCCAGCATGGAATAATAATCATTATAATTCTGGACAATATTGGCTTTTAAATTCCTACGGTAATTCTCATATTGTTCTTCTGTATTTTTCTTGCTGATTTTGGCTTTCTGCACGTTAACATAATCCCTGAAACCATTAAACAGATTAATAGAAAGGCTAAGGCCGTAACGCGCAGAATAATCCTCATTTAATTGTGAAGAATATACTCTGTCCATATCCGGATTAGAACGGCTATAATTAAAAGAAGCTGATAATTCAGGATAATAAACCCCTTTCGCCATGGATACTGTTAGATCCCTTGAATGAATATCTTCTTCATATCTTTTTAAAGTGGGATTTATTTCCTCTGTATTTTCCGTAATTTCTTCAATTGGAGGCAACTCTTCTTTTACCTGCGGAACAGACTGAATTTCGAGAGGTGTCAAGGGATCACGGCCCATAATAATATTCAGTTTTTTACGGGCGCTTTCCACGATATTTTTCTGGTTCAGCATGGTGATACGGTCGTTACCAAGATTTACCTTGGCCCGGTAAACGTCCAGCCGGGCTGTGGCGCCTAATTCGAACATTTTTTCGGTCCGTTCCAACTGGCCCTGGCTGCGCTGCACGGCAGCCTGATTTGCAACCAGTAACTGAATCTGTTTATTTAAGTCATAAAAAGCTTCTTTGGTGGTTAAAATCGTCCGGTTGCGTTCGTTCATTAAGTAATATTCAGAAGATTGCCGGTCCGTCTTTGCTTGTCGTATCCGGTTCCACCATATTCCCCCATCAAAAAGATTTTGATTAATACTTATACCTGCACTATTATAATCTTGTTCATACTTTGGTCTTCTATCAGTACCTATTACCGTTATAGCATTCCCTAAAGAATCATCGACCTGTATTGGACCTATAACTTCTGACGCACCTTCAATATATTTACCTTTACTAGCACTGGCTGAAACCACCGGTAATATCCCGCTGTAACTGGATTTTACGTTAACATCGGCGGTTTCGTAAGTATATTCAGCAGACTTTAAATCGGTATTTTTTTCCAGGGCCAATACAATACAATCATCAAGGCTCAGGTAGGTGCTGTCCGCCTGGGCGGTTAATGTGCCTGTAAGACCTAGCGACAAAACCAAAAAGAATACTATTTTCATTATTCCTGATTGATTCAACATCTGTAACTCCTTTTATTTTAAAAATACACCCGGTTATAATGCACACTATCGTTTAGACATTTATTTAGGTTTTCTATCTCATTATGCCTGTTCATTCTGTAATCAGACCTTTCACGATAAAAACATCGATAAATATTAACGCGAAATTTACTAATATGTTACATAGATATAGTTATGTTATTCAATATTTAAAGATTATTTTTAAAAAACTGATACCAACTATAAATAAATTACATCAGTAATTGTTCTTTTTGCTCCTGCAGTAAGCTTATGCAGGCGTCGTGGTCGTTGGGAACATTACCGTTTAAAATGGCTTCTTCCAAATATTTTTTAATTTTTCCTATAAGCGGTCCTTCTTTCAGATTAAATAATTTCATGATTTCCAAACCATCCACGGGCGGCTGGAAATTTCTTATCCGGTCGCGTTCTTCAACATTATGAATTTTTTTTACAACGTTATCGTAGTTTTTAATGAATTTTTTTACGCGATTAATATTTTTTGAGGTGATATCTGCCCGGCAAAGTAAAATTAAATCATCCAGATCGTTCCCGGCCTGAAAGATAAGTCTGCGTACTGCGGAATCAGTAACTTCTTCATTAACCAAAGCCATGGGTCTTAAATGCAGCCCGACGATTTTTTGCACATATTTAATAATTTCCGTGGAAAATTTTAATCGTTTTAAAATGGCGCCTGCCATGCGGTAACCGACAACTTCATGGCCGTGGAATGTCCAGCCGATTTCCTCATCAAATCTTTTAGTGCGCGGTTTGCCTATATCATGGAAAAGGGCTGCTAATCTTAATTTAAGACTACCGGATTTTTGCGCCACATTATCCAATACTTCCAGTGTGTGGTAAAAAACATCTTTATGATGATATTGTTTTCTTTGTTCAATGCCTTTCATGGCGGTCATTTCCGGCAAAATAATGTCGAGCAGTCCTGTCTCATCCAGCATTATAAACCCTCTGGATGGTTTCGGAGACATAATAATTTTCGTTAATTCATCAGTAATTCTTTCCTGGGAAATAATTTTAAGCCGATCGCGTGTTTCAAAAATTGAGTCATAGGTGCTTTTTTCTATGCTAAAATTCAGCCGAGTGGCAAACCTTATGGCGCGCAGCATTCGCAAAGGATCATCGGAAAAAGTGTGAACCGGTTCCAGCGGTGTGCGGATAATTTTCTTTTTCAAATCCTTTTTGCCATTATAAACATCAATAATTCTGCCATATTTTTCAGGTGATATTTCCATAGCCAGGGTATTAATCGTAAAATCCCTGCGGCTAAGGTCCGCTAATAAATCGGCTTGTTTGGTAACAGGTTTTCGGGAATCCTGTTGATAGGATTCTTCGCGGGCATTTACAAATTCAAGTTTATAATTATAATAACAAGCCATAAAAGTCCCGAAACGGGGATACCTGATGATGCGCTTTAAATGTAAATCTTTTTTTAACCTGTCGGCAAAGACCATGGCGTCTCCTACCACAACGAAATCAATATCTTTTACTTCTTTCCCGAGCAGTTTGTCCCGCACATAGCCGCCTACCACATAAATCTGGTAGCCGCAATTTCCGGCAGTCTGATAAATTTTGGAAAAAAGTTCATCAATGCTTACAGACATTAATTCCCGGCCTTTTCTATTATAAAAGAATTATTAATTTATTAATCCTTGTTTAAAGTTTCAATGTACAGTAAAAATAAAAAAACCGCTTATTCTTAAAGCGGCTTTTAATAAAAATTTATTCAGAAGAAACCTGATGATTATCTGATAGCTAAAACATCGTTATAGTGAGGGATATCAGACAGGATGGTTGTAGCTTCCTTCAGGAACGCATCGGATTTAAGAGCAAGTTGATACCGGAAGTCTTTACCGTTGTATTTTTCGGCTAATTCAAACAATAATATTTCCCTCATTCGCTGGCGGTTTTGGTTATATTTTTCCTGTTTTTCGTGCTGCAACCTGATTTTCAACTCATCAATTATTCTGACATAAGCCTGATTATCATCCAATTGTATCAATTGTTTTTCCAGGCTTTCGATTTCATCATCATAAATACTTTTAAGTGTATAATTCTGTTCTTTTATAAAAGATTCAAAATCCGTTAGAATTTTATCGTCGGTTTCATATTCATTTTTCCATTCAGGATATTGCCGATGATATTTGACGGCAAAGTCAAAAAATAAATTTGACCGGATCATATCAACCAGATAGAAATCAAGGGAATCTTTTTTAACAAGCACATCCGGATACACGCCGCCTTTATCATAGACCATACGTTTATTTCTGGTGAAATACAAATCCGCTTCATCTTCATCAGAAAGTGAATCCCGAACAATAAAACTGGCATCGCTGTTATATTCCTGCCTTTGGATACACCGGCCACTGGGCACAAAATATTTAGCCGTGGTAATTTTTATTCTGGCATCTGAATTTTCATCAATCGGATAGACTTTTTGAACCAGCCCTTTGCCAAAGGTCGGTTCTCCGATAATGACGGCTCTATCCAGGTCCTGTAAGGCTCCGGCAACAATTTCCGATGCGCTGGCGCTGCCCTCATCTACCAGAACCGCCAGTGGAATATCCTTTAATAAAGGATCGTCTTTAGTAAAAAACTTTGTTTCTTTTTCCCTGTAACCCTTGGTATATACGACCAATTCACCCTTAGGCACAAAAATGTTAACCACCTCGACCGCTGAGGAAAGTAATCCTCCCGGATTTCTGCGTAAATCTAATATAAAAGCCTTTATTTCGTCTTCATCTTTCAGATCGGAAATTGCTTTCTTCATTTCTGAGGCAGCTTTTTCGGTGAAACCGGTTAAACTCACGTATGCAATTCCGGGAGCGACAAATCCGGCATAATTAACATCTTCGATGACAATCAGATCGCGAATCATCGTGACTTCAAACGGCTTTTCCCAACCCGGACGGATAATTTTTAAAGCGACTTTTGTGCCGATATCGCCGCGCAGATGAGCGGACACTTTATCAATATTCCAATCCGATATGGATTTCCCATCAATTTCAATGATTATATCACCGGCCTGAATACCTATTTTTTTTGCAGGCGAATCTTCAATAGGCGAGATCACGGTTACTTTTTTATTTCTGAGTCCGATTTCCAGGCCCAGCCCGCCGTACTTACCGGTTGTGATAATTCTGAGTTGTCTCTCCCCGTCATCTTCCATAAATACGGTATAGGGATCAAGCTTATTCAGCATGCCGTCAATACCGGCCTTAACGAGCGGATACGGATCAATTTCCTCCATATAATGCTGGTTTAACTGTTCATAAACCTGCCTCATATAAGTCCAGCTCTTTTTCAGTTTTTGGTAATAATCCGCATCATCTGCCAATGAAGTCTGTATTGAGATTAATAAAAACAATCCTGTTAATACATACCGGATCATCTTTAAGTTTAATTTTGTTTCCATAAAAAAACCCGATTAATTGATATTTATGATTTTTATAATCTGTCTATGTATTTCTTCTATACTCAGTCTGGCATCTATCACTTTAACTCTGCCCGGCTCCTGTTTGGCAATTTTTTTATATCCTTCAAACACCCGGTTATAAAACTCTATTCCTGACTTTTCCAACCGGTCCTCCGTTCTTCCGCTTTCAACGCGCCGAAGCGCAGCAAGTTTCGGTTCAATTTCAAGATAAAAAGTCAAACCCGGCATCAATCCGCCGGTGGCCGCCTCATTTATTTTTTTAACTAAATCCAGGTTAATTTCTCTGCCGAATCCCTGATACGCTGTGGTCGAATCCACAAACCGGTCTGCCAGAACATAATAACCCTTGATTAACAGCGGTGCAATCTTTTCATTAGTCAATTGAATTCTGGCGGCGCTATATAGAAATATTTCGGCCATTTTATCCATTTCATTATTTTTTTTATCCAATAAAATTTCCCGGATTTTTTCTGAAATTATGGTTCCCCCCGGTTCTCTGAGTACATAAACTTCGAATCCTTTATCGGAGAGGTAGTCGCGTAAAAGGTTGATCTGACTGGATTTGCCGGAATAGTCGATACCTTCGAAAGAGATAAACCGCCGATTATCAGTTTTTTTCATTATCAAGACCTGTATGTTGAAATATTGATCAATAAGTTACTAGAAAATGAAAATAGTATATTATAAACCCGGGCGCAAAAAATAGCGCCCGGAATTTGAGAAAGATTTAAATATAATAGTCGAGACCTAAATGCGTAATTTCCTGTTCTCCGGCCATCACACGCAGCGTATTTTTCAGTTTCATCAATTGTATGAATAAATCGTGTTCCGGATACAGCCCCGGCGCATAAATTGGACTTTTAAAATAAAACGAAAGCCATTCCTGGATACCTTTGAATTTCGCCCTTTGCGCCAAATCGAGGAAAAGCACCAAATCCAGTATGATCGGAGCGGCCAGAATACTGTCCCGGCACAAGAAATCTATCTTAATCTGCATGGGATAACCAAGCCATCCGAAAATATCTATATTATCCCAGCCCTCTTTATTGTCTTTGCGGGGTGGATAATAATTAATCCGCACTTTATGGTATAAATCTTTATAAAGATCCGGATAAAGCTGCGGCTGTAATATCTGTTCCAGAACCGAAAGTTTACTTTCTTCTTTGGTCTTAAATGATCCGGGATCGTCCAGAACTTCTCCGTCGCGGTTTCCCAAAATGTTGGTTGAAAACCATCCGCCAATACCGAGCATTCTGGCTTTTAAACCGGGTGCAAGAATGGTCTTCATCAAAGTCTGTCCGGTTTTGAAATCCTTGCCGGCCAGAGGCACATTCATCTTATCGGCAAATTGGTACATGGCCGGAAGATCGGCGCTTAAATTCGGCGCCCCATTGGCATAAGCCACTCCTTCGGCGATAGCGGCCCAGGCATAAATCATACTGGGCGCAATATCGGGGTGATTTTCCCGAAGCCCTTTTTCAAAGGATTCAATAGTCTTATGAACTTCGCTTGCTTTAAGAAAAATCTCTGTGCTACCGGACCAAACCATTATCATCCTGTCCAGATTATTCGCCTTTTTAAAATTTCTGATATCTTCTCTCAAAGCTTCGTAAGCTTCATATTTATTTGAATACTTTTTAACATAACTACCGTCAAGTCTTTTAACATATTTTTTTTCAAATACCGCTTTGAAAGGTTTTATCGCCGAAAGTTCGTCCTTCAACTGATCGAGCAGAGACAGTTCCAGTACGCCTGCATTCACGGCGGATTCATAGGCATTATCTTCGAAAAGGTCCCAGGCGGCAAAGTACAAATCATTCATATCAGAAAGTGCAATTAATTCTTTTATTAACGGATTACGGTTCTCATCGCGTCTTCCCAGGCGGATGTGATTCAACTGGGTTAATGATCCAAAAGGTTTGGCCAATCCTTTTCTTACTGCCAGAACGCCGGCAATAAAAGTGGTGCTCACTGCGCCAAGTCCTGGCAGCAGCACTCCCAATTTCCCTTTAGCAGGTTGAATTTTTATTTCACGCATTATTACTCCTTAGATTTTGAGTTATCCTGTTTGTAAGCATATATCAATCGTTGCAAAGCGGTAAAATTTGCTAAAACCGCAATCGACCAGATGGCGATTTCCAACAAAGTTACCGGAAAATTTTCGACATGAAAAATGGTGATATCAAATATCGGAAAATAAAAAAGAGCACCGGAACCGATAAACACTATTCGTTCCGGTCTCTGCATTAACCCTACTTTGGCTTTAAAACCCAGGCTTTCCGCCCTGGCTCTCACATAACTGACCATCGTTGATCCGCCCAGAGCGATAAAAGCGATAACAGACAATAAATAATTACTATCGCGGACATAGAAAAGACCTATGCCAAAAAACATAATTACTTCCGAATACCGGTCTACGGATGAATCGAATAAGGCGCCGAATTTAGTTTCTCTGCCTGCACTGCGGGCCACTTTTCCATCAAGAATATCACAGATGCCACCAATCAAAATCATAGCGCCGGCCCAATTAATATAGCTTTTATGCAGTATTATTAAAACGGTTGCTGCTATATTAAAGAGTAATCCCCATACGGTAAAGGTATTAGGATTTATTTTCATCCTGATAAAGAGTTTAATAAACGGATTCAGCAAACTAACAAATCCGCCTTGTAACCAGGCCGGCAGAAGACTTACGCTTCCCTGATTCTTTTTTCCTGTTTTATTCATAATTTGCCCTCAACAACCAATACAATTTCACCTTTCACGTTTTTCCCGCTAAGATGCTCTAAAAGCTTAGACAGTTTTCCTCTGAAAAATTCTTCAAATTTTTTTGTAATCTCTCTGCCCATGGTGCAGGAACGGTCGCCAAAGTACTCCAGCATTTCTTTAACTGTTTTTTGAATACGATGAGGAGATTCATAGAACACCATGGTCCTGGTTTCCTGGGCTAAAAACTCCAGTCTGGATTTTCTGCCTTTTTTTAACGGCAGAAAACCTTCATATACAAATTTATGTGTCTGCAGGCCGGATACAACAAGAGCCGCCAGTAAAGCCGATGCACCGGGAACCGGAATTACCGGGATATTCCTGTTTTTGCATTCCACTACCAATTGATAAGCCGGATCTGATATACCCGGCGTTCCCGCATCGGAAATTAAGGCCACCGATAATCCGTTCTGTAATTTTTCAACCAGGCGGCCGGTTTCCTTCTGCAGATTATAGCTGTGATAACTGGTCAAAGGCGTATCGATTTTATAATGGTTGCACAATATTTTTGACTTTCTGGTATCTTCCGCCGCGATTAAACCAACTCTTTTTAAAACATCAACCGCCCGGTAAGTGATATCACCGAGATTACCGATAGGCGTGGAAACTAAATACAATCCGCCCTGAACAATTTCTTCCACTAAACACCCCAATCTCTGGCATACCGGAAATCCTGGTTTATGGTGCGATCGTTAATTTTCGCAATAACCGGCGGTCTTCTTTTAAACTGACTCTTTTTTATCCGTGTTTTTATATCTTTGATTGTGTTGATTTTATATCCCATCTCCTCTAAAATTTCGTCCGGATACCTTAGGTCGATCATCAGATAGAGTAAGCGGTCGATTTCTCTGTAGGAATAGCCCAGTTCGCTTTCATCCGTTTGCCCGGCCCAAAGATCGGCTGAAGGCGCTTTGTTTATGATTTCTTCAGGAACATTAAGATATTCCGCCAGTTGCCATATCTGGGTTTTGTATAAATCACCAATCGGATTAATGGCGCTGGCCAGATCGCCAAAAATTGTACCGTATCCCAACAACAGTTCGGTCTTATTACTCGTACCAATAACCAACGCCCGGTTGAGCGCAGAATAATCATACAAAAGGCACATACGTTCCCGGGCCATTTTATTTCCTTTGCGCAACATATCTGCTTCGGGATCTTCCTTAAAAAAGGCATCGACCATTGGCGATATGTCTTTTATCTCGTAAGATAAATTTATCTTCCCGGCCAGATTTTCCGCATGTTCCCTGCTTTGCGGATTGCTCTCCCGGAAGGGCATGATCAAGGCATGCACATTTTCCCGCCCCAGACTTTCAACCAAAAGGCAAGCCACCACCGCAGAATCCACCCCGCCGGACAATCCAAATACTGTTTTAGTGATTCCTATCTTACGAGTTTCACGAATTAAAAACTCGCTCAGCATGTCTCTTACCAGCGCAGGATTAATTTTCATACCCTCAACATCGTTCATAAATATTCCTTTAAATACTGAAAAGGAGGCGTTAATTCACCCTTATATACAATCACTGCCCTTTTGATATCTTCCGGTAAACAACTTTTATCCAGACTCTTTGAAAAATCCGCTCTTACAATTCCGGGAATGTAAGGAAACAATTGCTTGCTGAAAAATATTGATGAATCTTTTGGCAGTTCCGCCGGCAGATTATCCACAGCCAGTAAAATTATATCCTCGCCATAATTCCCATCGCGCACGGTTCGATCCATCGGATTCACCGTGTAAGCCGGATTATCTGATTTAGTCGTTTTTACATTACATTCAACTGATCCGTTAACGTCACAAGTTATATCGGCAATGCCCTGTAATTTAGGCAAACTGCCTGATGAAAACAATTTTGCAAGATTTTCCCAGGTCACAAATCTCGGGTATCTTTTATCCCAGTATATGGCATTGATTAGAATTGAAAGATACGGTAAATATTTATCAAAATCAGAACGAAAAAATTCCGGATGTTTATAATAGTCATCAAGCCTAAATAACCCGCCGTCTTTTCTTTTAACAATATGTTCTTCATGAAAAACTGTGATATAGACTTTATTTTTTTGACTTTTTGATGATCGATCCAAACCGCTAAGTTCATCGGGTGTAATATATTCCACCGGTAAAGCCGACAGAATATCCTGTGCGCCTCCGGATACATGTCCATACCCTAAAATCCCGATAACCAACGGGCTGATTTCTTCAGGCAAACCATATTTTTTTATTTCTGAACCGATTGCTTTTAGCTCTTCCACAGCCTCTGAAACCGCATGATAATTCAGGGCCTGACGGCAATTAAGAAAAGGCGTGCGCAATCCCATTTTTTGCCAGTATTCACCCATAAGCCACAAAATATTGATAGCGCCTGCTTCTCCGGCATATTGTCCGAAAAATACTTTTCTCCGGCCATTGTCATCCGTTATTTTCTCATAATCAATAAGCGTAGAGCCGCTGTCGATAATCCTTTTCAGCATAGGCATTGACTTCATCTGCCCTTTGATGGTATGCGAAAAAAAGAGATAGGTCTTATTTTCTAAAATTTTAGGTACAGGTATTTCTTTTACGCCAAATATGATGTCGCCCGGTTCCATGGTGTCACAGGGATCAGCGCCTGCTTTAATAAAATCTTTTTCAGGGAAAATTCTCTTCAGGGAAGACTGAATATAGACTTTAATCACATGCGCTTTAATCAGCTTGTTCAAGTCTTCGGGTACTATCGGACATCTTCTTTCCCATTCATTTTTATCTTCGGCTCGTATCAGAAGCGTGTTCATAAAAACCTTTATACTATTTCATTATTTCAGCCCGTTAATTTAACATTAATTTATGAAGTCGACAAGACAAATTTCGAAACTTTATTCGCTTTTAATAATCGATACGATATGATTAAAAAACATGTAAATTTTATGTAAACGATCAGATGAATAATTTTTGATTTAAAACAGATATATAATTAATTTCATTTAGATTTTTTATTTAATGCAACTTTTGATAAGGAAACTTCGACTTCAGCGGCTAGGCAAAGCTGTTTAAATTATGAAAGAACAAGAAACAAATTTAGTCCGAAAAGCAAAAGAGGGTGATGGAAAAGCTTATGACGAGCTGACTCTCTTATATAAAGACGCGGTTTACGGTATTATTTACAGGATGGTTCATAACAAACAGGAAGCTGAAGACTTATCTCAGGAAGCTTTTATTAAAGCCTACAATTCAATTAACTCTTTTAATGAGGAATATGCTTTTTCCACCTGGCTTTTTAAAATTGCTACAAACAATTGCATCGATTTTTTCAGGAAAAGGAAATTGAAGACATATTCAATGGATCAGACCATCAAATATAAAGATGAAGACATCCAACAGGAATATGCCGATGATGATCCGACGGTGGACAACGTTATTATGGATAATGAGAAAAGCAAAATGATCCATAAAGCCATTCAGGAACTTCCTGAAAAATATAAAATTGCAATTGTGCTGCGCCATCAGGAAGAAAAAAGTTACGAAGACATTGCTCAGATTCTTAAACTGCCTCTCGGCACAGTAAAGGCCCGGATATTCAGAGCCAGAGAAATGCTGAAAAAATCCCTTAAAGATATCTTAAGATAACCATGATTGATCTGGTTGTAGCATCATCCAATCCTCATAAAATAAGAGAGCTTTCGAAGCTATTAGAGAAACTTCCGGTCCGGCTCCATTCTCTGACTGAATATAAAGATTTGCCGGAAATTATAGAAGACGGGAAATCCTTCGAAGAGAATGCGGGGAAAAAGGCCAAGATTATTCATAATCATTTAAAGCTATCCGTTTTAGCCGATGACTCCGGACTTGAAGTACCTGCCCTGAATAATGAACCCGGAGTTTATTCTGCAAGATACGCCGGAAAGAATTCATCGGATAAACAAAACAATGAATTACTCCTGCAGAAGATGAAGTATTTAACAGGAGAGCAAAGAAAAGCCAGATTTGTTTGTACGCTGTGTTTTATCCGTAGGGACACGGAAATCTTTTTTAACGGTTATTCCGAAGGATTAATACTTGAAGAGTTCCGCGGTGACAACGGCTTCGGTTATGACCCGTTATTTTATGTGCCTTCTTTGGACAGAACTTATGCCGAATTAAGCGATGATGAAAAAAGCGCCATAAGTCACCGTGGTAAAGCTATGACAGAATTTAAAAATTATCTGGTTAAATTAATTTGAAAAGCGCTGATAAATAATTGACTTTTGGAAGATAGATGTATAAATTTCGCAACTGCTTTGCAATGAGTGGCGGAATAAATAGACGGGGCGTAGCGCAGTCCGGTTAGCGCACCTGCCTTGGGAGCAGGGGGTCGGAGGTTCAAATCCTCTCGCCCCGACTGTTAAGCGCCCTTAGCTCAGTCGGATAGAGCAACTGCCTTCTAAGCAGGGGGTCGGAGGTTCGAATCCTCCAGGGCGTACTTTCATAGATGGTGGGTGTAGCTCAGTTGGTCAGAGCGTCTGGTTGTGGCCCAGAAGGTCGTGGGTTCAAGTCCCATCACTCACCCGAGTTTTGAAATAGATGCTCCCATCGTCTAGAGGCCTAGGACACCGCCCTTTCACGGCGGCGACAGGGGTTCGAATCCCCTTGGGAGTGCTGATAAAAGCTGTCATATCATTTGACGGCTTTTTTGTTTTTAATGTATCTGTATTTTGGCTTTATATGCTCATTTTAAATCCGATTTATATCGAGTGATATGGGCGGCGACAGGGGTTCTCCCGAACGTGCCAAAGGCATGGCTTCGCCAGGATTCTGACATGTTCACGCCATTGACCAGATTCTTAGGGTATAGTATATTGCAGAATTATAATTATGTATTAAAATTTCTGCTTCCTTCTTTTAAATACCTTGCCCTTATACATTACCTGTTATATATTAACTCCATGAAATTAAACAATCCGAATGATGGTTTAATAATTTTTAATAATGTTTACAATAAACAGGATTCACTATTATCAATGACCTCCTGGAGGAAAGTATGACCGAAGATCCCCTTTGGAGTAATATTTTTAAAAGACAAAAGACGGAAAAAGAAGATATTTTTACCGTTATGAGGAAAGTGCCAATCTTTTCTTCACTGGATTCAAAAGAGCTCAGAGCGGTGGAACATATTTTACATCACCGCACCTATGAACAGGATGAAGTGATCTTTAAACAGGGCGAGCCTGGTCTGGGCATGTATATTATAGAATCCGGCAGCGTTCGAATTGCTCTTGGTGAAAAACAAAAACTGCTGGCACTGCTTTCCAGGGGAGATTTTTTCGGCGAAATGGCCCTGCTGCTTGAAGCGCCCCGCACGGCAGGCGCTGTGGCTGCCGCACCTACAAAACTTCTCGGCTTTTTTCAACCCGATTTATTCGATCTGATGAGCGCCCGTCCTGAAACCGGCAATAAAGTTTTAATACGTCTTTCTCAGATGATCGCTGAACGGCTTAAACAGACCTCTATCGAAAACCAGCATTTGCGGACCAAGCTGAATGAATTGGAAGATAAATCTGCCCATAGGAAGAAAATATCATGAATTACTCGCCCGCAAAAATTATAAAATTTGTGCTATTGGTCTGCCTTCTGGCTTTATTTTTCTGGCTGGCCAGCATTCTGCAATCCACTGTGACCATTCTTATAATATCTTTTTTAATTGCTTACATACTTGATCCTCTGGCCAGTTATTTCGAGAGGAAATGGTTAAACAGAATGGGTGCGACCGTAGTTGTTTTTTTATTTATCGCAGTGATTATAGGTGCCATTTTCTCGTTCCTGCTTCCTCCCGTACTAAGAGAAATACAGGTCATCAATAACAATCTTGGCACGGAATCCAGTATGGAATCTTTCCAGAAAATTGAATTGACTATTCGTAGTTATCTGCCCTTTATTTCCCCGGAAAGTCTAAACATTCGTGAATGGATTTCCCGGATACTGGATACCACATTTTCTTCAATCATTTCCATTATCGGCAGCGTGGTTTCCATTGTTACAACCATGGTAATTATTCCCTTTGCCGTTTTTTTCCTTCTTAAAGACGGAAGAAAAATGAAGAAAGCTTTTGTAAGCCTGATTCCCAACCGGTATTTTGAAATGGTTCTGAATATCATGCATAAAACGGATGAACAATTAGGCGGGTATCTGCGCGGCCAGTTTTTTGATGCTGCCATCGTAGGCATACTGGCCACCATTGCCATGTGGATTTTAGGCGTTCCTTATTATAGTTTAATCGGTATATTCGCCGGCCTGTCCAACATGATTCCTTATGTAGGTCCGCTTGTAGGAGGCGCTGCGGGAGTATCTGTTGTTTTTTTTACCAATGGAGACAGTCAGCTGATTTTGCTGGTAATCGGGGCCTTTGTAATCATTCAGCTTTTGGATAATGTATTAATTCAACCTCTTGTCGTAGCCCGTTCGGTAAATCTTCATCCGCTGCTTATTATTTTTGTGGTGATTATCGGCGGACAGTTTTTCGGTATTTTAGGTATGTTACTGGCTGTCCCGGCGACCGGCGTGCTTAAAGTGCTTCTTCTCGAGTTTTATAATGGTTTTCGTAAATATAAATTATTGTAGGATCTGGCCGGAAAATGCATTGGACCGAAGAGTTTTTCGATGAATATTATTTAAAATCAAGCGATCCGCATACAGGCGCCGAGCAGACTGCCAGAGAAACAGGTTTTATCATCAGTAAAACAAATTTACCAAAAGATTCACCTGTTTTAGATCTGGCCTGCGGTCTTGGCCGTCATTGTATTGAATTGGCGAAAAACGGGTATTCGAGGATTACAGGCCTGGATTTAACATCAGCTTATCTCGAAATAGCCAGGGACAAGGCCAAAGATCTGCCTGATCCTCCTAAATTTATTCAGGGAAATATGCAGGAATTTAATGAAGAACAGGCTTATCAGCTCATTTACAGTCTTTTTTCATCCATTTTTTATTTTGATGACCAGCATAACCTTGATATTGTAAAACGTGTTTATAATGCCCTGATGCGCGGGGGATTTTTTATCATCGATTATTTTAATCCGATAAATTTTTTAAATAAAAACAAATTAAGAGACTGGTATATCACCGATGATGAATACCTGGTTTTAGAAAAATATCAGCACAATCCCATCTCGGGCATAATTTCCATTGAACGGATTATCATAACGCCGGAAGGCAGGCGCATAAAGCGTATTTATCACTTGCGCGATTATACTGTCGCCGAATTACGGTATCATTTCGAGAGCATCGGTTTTGAGATTCTGAATGTTTACGGAAATTTTGATGACAGTAAATATTCTTTGGATTCACCGCGCCAGATTTTTGTTATGCGAAAACCTGAATAAGGGAATGTATCGATGGATGATAGACAAAAAGATAAATTGTATGAAGTACTGCCGTTGTTAACTTTTGCAGCGGCCTATTTTATAGTCCAGCTGTTTGATTTTATGGAAACGACTTATTTTCTGATTGCCGTTATTGTCAGTCTGCTGACATTTATGTCGATGGGCTCTTTATTTAAGACAGATTACCAGACTAAGGAGAATCAACTCCGAACTTTAAGTTTTTATAACGGCGCGCTTACAGTGGCGGCTTTTCTTTTTTTCTTACAGTCTTTTTTACACTGGTACCGCAATGTAAGTATGAGTTACAGAACAATGATAATGCTTTTCATTCTGCTCATCTATGCGGTATTATTATTCCGCGCTATGCGTATTTTAGGTGAATTTAAACGGACAACACCGAGGAAGTAAAAATGGTTATTGCAGATTTTTCCATATTTCCCGTCGATAAGGGCGTCAGCCTGAGCCCTTACGTAGCCCGGGTATTGACTATTGTGGATAAAAGCGGTCTGAATTATACGCTTCATGCTATGGGCACAAACCTGGAAGGTGAATACGACCAGGTTATGAAAGTGATTGGCGAATGCTTCCATGAATTAGCTTCGGACTGTAGCCGAATATCTCTGTCTATTAAAATTGATTATCGCCAGGGCATGACGTCCAGGATAAAATCAAAGATAGATACAGTGAACCGGATTGCAGGAAAAAGGTTGAAATAGTTTTACAGATATTTACTAAAGGATATATTTAAATGATTTATAGATTAACTGTATTTTGCCTTTTTTTATTACCATCCTATTTATTGTTTGCGGATATCACGGGAGAAATATTACAAGCAAAGAACAAAGTTTTTCCCGCCCTGGTTCATGTTCAGCCCATCAAAGAAATTTTTTCATCCGGCGATAAACGTAAAGTACAGGTAACCGGGAGCGGGATAATTATCTCTGCCGACGGTTATGTAGTCACAAATAACCATGTCGCTGAGCAGGCCCGGTTTGTGCGCTGCACACTTTCTTCTAAAATTGAACTGGATGCCGAAGTGGTTGGCCTGGATGCCTGGACCGATTTAGCTGTTCTGAAGTTGGATCTGGCGGGCGCCGGTCTGAAAAGTGTCCCTTTCGTAAAATTGGGCGACAGCGATCAATTAGAAGTCGGTCAGATTGTATTAGCTCTCGGTTCCCCGCTTGGCCTTTCCCGCTCTCTATCGATGGGCGTGGTAAGTTCTATAGACCGTTACTTTGATGATATGGGAGAAATGACTTCGCCTTTCAATCTTTGGATTCAAACCGATGCCGCCATAAATCCCGGTAACAGCGGAGGGCCGCTGGTTAATCTTGACGGCCAGGTAATAGGCATTAATGCCCGGGCTTTTATGTTTGGCGAAAATCTCGGTTTTGCCATCCCCAGCAATAACGTAGACTATGTCGTTAAACAGATTATTAAAACCGGAGAGGTCGAACGCTCCTGGATAGGAATTGAATGGCAGGAAATTAAAGAATACCGAAAATATAAAAAGGATGAATCGCTTAACGGCGTTCTTATTGCCAGCGTGGAAAAGAATTCGCCAGCTGAAAAAGCAGGTTTAAAACCCGGTTATCTTGTAAAAACCATAAATGGAAAACCTGTAACAGCGCTTTACCAGGAAGAACTGCCGCCGCTAAGATTGCTTATCGCGAATCTGCCGGTTAACAGTATGATTGCATTTAATGTGAAAACGGATGACGGCGACCGAAAATTCAAACTTGTGACTGATAAACAGGGCAAATTCTCCGGAAATGAATTTCATTGTGACGCCTGGGGATTTTCGGTAGAGGAATTGACCCCCAGGATCAAAAAGATTTTTCAGCTGGAATCTGATAACGGCGTTCTGATTTCCGGTGTGCGCCGGGGAGGCCCTGCAGATGAATCGGATATCCGGCGAGGTCATATTTTGTTAAAAATTGATGAGGAGGAAATTATAAACCTTGACGATTTTAAACAGAAATATCAGGCAATGAAGGAGAATCCTGCCCGGGATCATCTATTGTATTTACGGTTTATAAACCGCAACTGGTTTGCGTTGATTAAGGGGACAGCGTTATGAGCCGCCTGGTTTTTATTCTAATTTTTATATTAACATGTATTCAGTATCTGATAGGCGAAAACTGGCGCAAAGCCATTACAGCCGTGGAAGATAAAATTGTTCTGATTGAATTTTATGAACAACATGGCTCTATGGAATCCATTGAAGAAAAGTCGCGCATAAAGCGTTTCCTTTCCGGCGTAATCGTTAGTAAAGACGGTCTTGTCCTGACCTCTTCTTCTATTTTCAAACCTTCCCTGGAATTCAGCGGTTCTTCATCCTTTCACTTTTCTGATAACAAACTATCGGAAATAAAAGTAAAATTAAAAGACGGAACCTCCCTGGATGCCGAATTTGTCGGCAAGGATGATGATAAAAATGTAGGCTTTGTAAAGATAAAGAATACATCTGATCTTCCTGTTTTAAAATTTTCCGAGAATGAAAAACTGGATATTGGCGATCCTTTACTGATAATTCAGCAGCTTGGCGAAAACTATGATCGGGAATTGATCGTTACAAAGCGTTTGATCAATGCCAGACAAGAAAAACCGAACCCGGCTTTTCTGTGCGAAGATAAAATATCCACCGGTATAAAATTTGGCATAGCTCTCGATGAAGATTACGAAGTTATAGGAATTTTGATTGATGATCATTCCCTGATTAGTATCGGCGAAGGATCCGTATTATCTTCGGGCGGTCTTTTAAAAATAATGCCTTACAGCCAGTTCAGGGATTTAATTGCCAATCCACCGGTTTACAATAAAAAAGAATCGACCCGTAAAAAATGGCTGGGTGTTTATATGCAGCCTTTTACCATTGACATGGCAAAATATTTTGGAAATGACAGTATCCGCGGGGTGCTGCTGAATACCATTATTAAGGACTCTCCGGCTGAAAAAGCCGGTTTGCAATCAGGCGATGTTATCATGGCCATTAATAACGTTAAAGTTGACGCTAAAACCAATAATGATCTTGATGTTTTCCGGGAAGTCATTCGCAGTCAGCAGGATTCGATGATCACTATCGATATATTCAGGGATGGTAAAATACTTCCTGTAAGCGTGCAACTGGCTGAAACACCGATCAGTCAGTTTCTTGCCGATGAAGTAACCAATTCCAAACTGGGCTTCAGCGTTAAGGAATTAACCCAGGATATCATTATCGCCAAACAACTTGATTTTGAGACAGAGGGCGTCTGGGTATCCAAAGTTGAACAGGCCGGCTGGGCGGATGTGGCCGGGCTTGTTATTGGCGATTTGATCCTAAAAATCAATGAGACCGGCGCTGAAAATTTAAAAGTTGTTGAGGAAATCTTTGACCATATCAACAACTCAAAACCGGATTATATTCAATTGTTTATTAAAAGAAACGGCGATACGCGTTTCTTATATGTAAAAACCAATTATAAAATGGAAGAGGAATAAACGGATTATAAGGCTGATAAATTTTATTCGAAACATCTCTGTCTTTTCCCTAAATTACAGAGTAAATATGTAGAGTTTGTCCGGTTATCGTATACGAATGGATTAGTATTGAAATTATTTAAATATGCAAAGGAATAAATACATGGATCTTCTCAAAACTATTTTTGACAAGCAGTATGAACTGAATAAAAGGATTTTAAAAGACCGGCATCAGCAGGACTATGACCGGCTTTGCGACCAGAAAAACCAGGATCAGGCAACCGTTAAGAAACGGGTAGAATGGATACTCAATTACAACCGGGCTCAGATTCATGAGTCCATTGAGCTGGAAGACTCCCTGCCCTGGAAATGGTGGAAAGATATGTCGGAAATAGACTGGGAAAATATCCGGATTGAACTGATCGATGAACTGCATTTTTGGGTCAGTAAATGTCAGCTTGTCGGACTGGACCCGGAAAAATTAGCCGAACTTTATCATAAAAAAAATAAGCTGAATCAGATCCGGCAGGATAAAGGATACGGCAGTTCCTATTCCAAATACGACCAAAACGGCGTAGAAGATAATAAACGAATCGATGAAATCATAAAATAATGGACGTCTCTCTGCTGGCTATTGACTGCGGCACACAAAGCATCCGTGCTCTGCTTTTTGATCC
Source organism: Calditrichota bacterium (assembly GCA_003854985.1). Classification (GTDB taxonomy): domain Bacteria; phylum Calditrichota; class Calditrichia; order Calditrichales; family Calditrichaceae; genus Zgenome-0002. The sequence continues at coordinate 47,691 of RQOG01000038.1, read as the reverse complement.
GGAAGGTAATTTGATTGCCAGCAGTAAAATTCCTATTGAGTCTTATTTTTCCGTCAAGCCCGGCTATGCCGAACAACATGTTCATGTTTTTTGGCAGGCTTTATGCCAGGCCTGCCGAAAATTGCTCGATGAAAATCCTTCAATTAAAAATTCTATCAAAGCCATTGCTATAACCTGTCAGCGCGCTACCATGGTTAATCTTGATAAAAACGGCCAGCCTCTGCGCCCGGCTATTGTCTGGCTGGATCAACGCCGTGCGGATGACCTGCCGCCAATGCGCGGCTTGTATGGTGCCGCCTTTAAAACAATCGGATTAAAAGAAACCATTGAATACCTGAGAGCGGAATCAGAGGCCAACTGGATTATGACCCGCCAGCCTGATATCTGGGAAAAAACAAATAAATATCTGTTTCTTTCCGGTTATCTCATCTATCGCCTGTGCGGGGAATATATTGATTCCATTGGCAGTCAGGTTGGTTACGTGCCTTTCAATTATCGTAAACAGCAATGGGCCGGACCATTGGACTGGAAATGGAAAGCTATTCCCATATCCAGAAAGAAACTGCCAAAACTGGCGCCGGTGGGCAGCCTTTTAGGTTATATTACCAAAGAAGCGGCGGAACTTACCGGCTTGCCTTTCAAATTACCCATTGTAGCCGCAGCAGCGGACAAAGCCTGCGAGATTATAGGTTCCGGCTGTCTCGATCCGCAAACAGGATGCATCAGTTATGGCACTACGGCTACTATCAATACTATTCGCCCAAAATACATCGAAGTCATTCCGCTTCTTCCGCCTTACCCGGCAGCGGTACCCGATTATTATAACCTCGAAATCCAGATCTATCGCGGTTACTGGATGGTGAGCTGGTTCAAGGAAGAATTTGCCAAAGAAGAACAAATTCAAGCCAATAAAATGGGCGTTGAAGTTGAACAGTTATTTGATGAGCTGGTTAACAGCGTGCCGCCGGGCTCGCAGGGATTGATTCTCCAGCCGTACTGGTCGCCGGGGCTGCGCCATCCCGGTCCGGAAGCAAAGGGCGCGGTGATCGGATTTAGCGATACGCATACCCGGGCACATTTATACCGGGCTATTCTGGAAGGCGTCGCCTACGCTTTAAAAGAAGGCGCCGAGCGTATCGGCAGACGCAGCAAAATACCGATAACAAAACTAAAAATTGCCGGCGGCGGCAGTCGCAGCGATGCCTCCATGCAGTTGACGGCGGATATTTTTAATCTGCCGGCCACCCGGCCGCATACTTATGAAGCTTCCGGCCTGGGCGCCGCTATTGACGCGGCAGTCGGCATGGGTATATATGATACATTTGAAGAAGCCATCCGGCATATGACCCATGACGGCGATACTTTTTACCCTGATGAAACCAGCGCAAAAACATATCGCCAGATATATAACGAAGTTTATCTGAAGATGTATAAAAAGCTGCGTCCGCTTTACCAGGCGCTAAAGAATATTGAGTAAGCTTAACATTGGATTTTACTGTGATGGCTTAGTTTATACGAAATTGCCTTTTTAAAATTTTAAAAAACAATACCCTACCTTTTCCTGGTAGGGTATTTTTGAATTTTATTTCATTATTTTAGAGCATTCTTACTACAATTAATTTAGGCTACAACGTATTTTTCTATTTCATCAATACCATTTTTTTGACTGCGCTAAAATTTCCGGATTGAACTTTGTAAAAATAAATGCCGCTGGGTAAATTTCTTCCATCAAAAACTACTTCGTGATAGCCTGCCCGTAATTCTTTATTCACCAAGGTACGGATTTCCCTGCCGACAAGATCGTAAACAATTATTTTGGTAAATCCCGCTGTCAGCAAAGAAAGCTTAATTTTTGTAGCCGGATTAAATGGATTGGGAAAATTTTGACTTAATTCATACTGTATTGGAATTTCCTTTATTTCATTGATGCCTGTATATAATAATGAAGCCTCATTACTGTATTCTGATCCCATAGAATCCTTGTATGCTTTGACCCGGTAAGTATAAGTCTGACCGACTACCACGCTCGTATCCACATATTCCTCGCCGCTTCCTTTTAAAGTATCAAGTAGAGCAAAAACCGTATCCGGGCTTTGGATCCGTTCAATGATATAGCCGTGTTCAGCTTTTGAGTTATCTTTCCAGGCCAGCTTTATTCTGTTTGATAATAGACTTTCTAATGTAAGATCGGAAGGCGTATTTATCATCATAAAATCCGTTGTATCGCTCCAGGAGCCATCACCCTTAATATTTATTCCCTGAACCCGCCAGTAATATTTTTGGCCTTCATTCAGGCCCGTTAAAATTTTAAAAGTGTCCGTTGTTACAACTGTCGGCACCGCCACAGGGCTAAATTTTGTTAGCCTCGACACCTGAAGACGGTATTGAGACGCATAGTCGGCTGTTTTCCATTTGAATATAGCATAGTCTGCACGTTCCGGATATGAAGACGCGGAAATCTTTTCCGGCACGGCTGGCAGAGGTATATAGGTGATAAAATTCCATTGATCGCTCCAAGGCCCCAGCTCGCCGGCGCTGTTTTTTATCTGAACGCGCCAATAATACTTTTTCCCTTTTAAAAAGCCTGTAAACGTTTTTAATGTGTCAGATAGAGAATCATTCATAGTAATGCTTTTAAAGGTGGGGTCCAGAGACACCTGCAGAAAATACTTTTCAGCATCTTCCACTTTGCTCCATTTAAAGGTAATTATTGAATCCAAATCAGTTTGCAGATTTTCGGGATAAATTAATTGCGCCCTTCCAAAATACGATGTATCATTGCCGAGCGTCGGCGTTGTCCAGGTAATCCAGGGATCAAGGTCGATGCTGTATGGGTGGATGGTCACATTCGTATTTACGGTATCGATTCCCATTAAAAATTTATCAACAAAGGCTTCGATGGCCAGCCTCTGGGTAGCCGGTATCTCACAATGATTATGATCGCCATCGATAAAATAACCGAATCTATCGGAAATGCCTAAAGCGTTATAAACTTCCTGGCATGCTTTACTTGACACATAGCAGGAAGGATTTGACAGCCAGGTATAATTGGTGTTTCCGGTCGCTAAAAGCGCGCGGGGCGCTACCATCGCCAATAATTCATGATGATCTTCCGGCATGTGCCATACATTATCGCCGCCAAAATCGCTCATCGAATTCTTAAACCAGTTATAATCCGTATTATCAATCTTTTCCACGCTCCCGCTCGGTTCGGAATGTGAATATCGCCACGAAGGCGCACCGCCGCCGCCGGATTCCTGGGCGATAGTAAGGGCAATACGTTCGTCAAAGGCGCCGGCAAAAAGAGCCATTTTGCCTGCATATGAACAACCGGTAACGGCCAAACGATGCAGATCGATGGGCAGATCATCCTGCACCAGTTCCAAACCGTCAATCAGGCGGCTGACGCCCCATATCCATGCGCTGTATTGTCCCGTATTATCTATATTTAAGTCGGGATAAAGTTTGTAATATGGATCCGAATTTTTATGATTATAATAAGTTGTTACCTGATTATGGCTATATGTTATTTGAGCAATATTGCGACTGCTAAAAATATCGGAGGGAATTCCGCCGCTGGGACTATTCATACCAATCACGGCCGGGAATGGTCCCGCTCCTGCAGGCAGAATAACGTTTGACGTCAAGGTAAGCGTTTCCCCTTTCACCGTTATCTGAACGGTGAGCACGCCTCCTGAATAGCTGGCTGTGATAGTATCGGGACGAATCGGTTTTGGCCCGATTTCATAATTTAGAATTTCCGCGCCGATTTCTGCCCGCCTGTACCGCCAGTCTCCTATATTTTCCATGCGTCCTCTGCCGTCAGACCACTCAAACGGATCGGGTAAAGGCTGGATGATTGGGAGTTCACTGAATGAAGGCAAATAAGGTATCGGACAGTCCGCGCCTGTATTTTCAATATCATAAACCAGCGGCAATGTCTGCGCCGAAATGCCATAGAACAGCAGTAAATTAAATATAATAACTGAAGTTATCGTCACTTTTCGCATTAATACCTCCTAAAGTTAATTTTTACTTTTGACTATGCATAATTTACGAAAATTTTTCATTTACAAATCATCTTTTTGAAGCAATCGAAACAATACGGATTTTGAATTATAACACTAGTGACCCGGCGAAAATCGCCTTAACGGAAGCATAATTCGGCTGCCGGTTATTTCGGCCTGAATGACGTTAAAATTTTTCCCGCCGCTTTCTTTACAGCGCCCATAAGGGGAAAATAGAAATAATCAGAATCGAATCACTCTTGTATTTGTGATAAGTAAAATAACGGCTTTTTCATCAGGTTGACATTCTGATTCAACTTTAAAAACTTGTCTGCTCTGGCCGTTGTTATTTTTAATCAATAGCTGTGTATTATCTTCCTGTTTCCGGTTTGATGATTTTATAATTCCCGCTCAGGTGCATCAGGCTGAACACATACAGTAAACCATCATAATAGGGATCGAAATAGCCGTCTTTATAAGGCTCCAGTCTGGCATTCCACAGAGCATCGACAAATTTCCAGCTTTTTGCCTGAGTTCCCATGATGGACGCCGCCGCGGAAGTGGCCACCAAACCCAGTGAATGGCGCAGCGTCCTGTATCCGCCGGCCGGAAGAATCCACTCCGGAAGCGTCCCGTCCAGATTGAACTGGTCTTCAAAGGTATCGATTCCCCTACAAAACAGGAAATTCTGTATCCTTGTGGCGTAATCCTTTTGCCATTCCTTATCTTTGGCATACCAGGAATAATCCATGGCAATATTCATCGGCACCCGCCAGGAGTCAAAACGGAAAATATCATGCCGGGCAAATTCTCCCGGTGGATTTCCCTTATAATCAGTAATATCCGGATTCAGTCCGGTCTCAGAGCGACAGGCTCTGTGCAGAAAAGCGCGGGACGTATCGGCGCAATCGCGGTAAAACTGTTCATGACCGTCATTGGCATATTCCGCCCATATTTCAAAAAAAGCCGGCAAATGATAGGAGGGATCCGTTAAATGATAGCGCTCCGACTCGGGGACAAAGCTGATTTGTTTATGCTCAACGTTCAGGATATTATTTATGCCTTCCGATCCGTCTTTGCTCCACATGGCGTCCAGGATTCTTCTGGCTTCGCCGTAATAGTTGACGCCGGCATCGTTTCCCCAGCGGTTTGAAGCAAACAGTAAAGCGGTGATAAAATATAATTCACCGTCGGAAGCGGTGCCTTCGGCATTGCGTTTAAGCGTTTCGGGATTAATAGACCAGGCAAAATAACCGTCGCGGGGACCGCCCTGATGCTGAAGATATTTCTTTGACCAGCGCCAGATGCGGTCAAAAACATCTTTTTTATTTAATTGAACGGCGATCATCATGCCATAAGAAAGGCCTTCGGTGCGGGCATCGTGATTTTTCAGGTCGGAGACATAGGCCATCGAATCGCCCACTTTAAAATAAACCCGGTCGGGGCCTTCAAAAACATCAAAATAGGCTTTAGCCAGTTTGGCGTCAATATCTTCCTGTTTATAACCCGCTTCCAGGAAAGCATTGCGATATTGGCCGGTTTCCCATGCGCCTTTTTCCCAGGGCGTCATTTTTCCCCGGGGGTCGCTGATGTCTTTTTTGCAGTCGTCGGTTGAAAATCCTTTTACAGGATAACATAAAATAGCCAGAATAACGATTAACGTGATTGATTTCATTCCGTTGAACCTTTCCCGTTTGGTCTATAACGGGATGAAGTTACGGCGAATAATTGATTTATTCAATAATAGTGATCTGCCGCCGCACAGCCCGGACGCCGGATGAATGAGGAATTTAATTCGGGACTTTTAAGGATAAAAGCAGTTAAGCTTTTTATCTTATTCTTTTATTTACATCTTAAGAAAACTGAGCTTAAATAACTACCGATCACGAATAAAATAAGATGACTTTTCATATTCCTAAAACTGCTAACGTCTGTCTCAACGGCCGCGAGCCAGGAGCAAGCGTCCTGAAAGTTAAGTTTTGAATTTCACGTCCGCGTGGAATTTGGCTGATCGATGTAGTGATCCGTTGCAAACATGGCTTAGCAGCATTTTATACCCGGATATTTAAAGTTCTAATTCTTTGCTGAATTTATTTATTTCGGCTTCCCTGTTTTTTCCCTGCATTACTTCGTATGCTTCTCTTTTTGGATTCATATAGGTTAAGTATTGATGAAACAGTTATTGAGCTTTATTTTTAGGCAGAGGAAACAGGCGCTCGGATCTTGGCGCCCCGCATCCGGCGCATTTGTCGTCATACCAGCTCATAGGCAGACCGCACTGGGGACAACGCCAGCGCTTTTCCTCGTATTTAACCCATTCCTGAACTCCCATCTCGCGAATTTTTTTAAGGTTTGGCAGGTATTCTTTGCGGTGAAGATAGTGACCCATATTAATTAAATTTGTAATACGATAGCAGGGCAACTCTTCACAGTTAGAACAACGGGAATCCTTTTGTTTGTTTGATGCGCATTTTCTTATCTCGCAGTTTTGGCAATGGGCGGCAAGCTCGCCGCCGCTCAGACAGCCGTCGCAAAGAAGGCCATCCATCCAATTCGACGGCGGAATACCCTCCTGTGCCTTTGTTGGTCCGGATGAAAATTTCTTTTGCAGTCTTATTTTTATTTGCTCTTTTTCGCCGTGTTTAGCGAGGTAAGCCGGGCAGGCTCCGCAATAGGTTCCGCAGGCGGCTGCCAGATGTTCTTTGCCTTTGCTGTCTTTTTTTCTTTTTCTTTCTCTTCTGTGGCTGCCAAGCTATTCAATGAAAGAAAGGCATAACAAGCGCCGGCAATTATTTTAACAAAATTTCTTCGAGTCATATAATTTTTATTTTATCTATTGAAGATTTGGTATAAGGCAATTTGATATTGTAAAAACCTAAAATATAAATTCATTTCCCGCATGGCAAATTCACCTTAATATCTAGCTTATAAAGCTTTTAGTTTATTGATTGTTTACCAAATAACAGCATATTTTTAAACCTTTCATTTCGGTTTAGTATTTTATTTATTTCGTCAAATGTAAAATCCAGATCAGTCAAAAATGATGTTTGTAAAATAAACATTAATTTTTCTGAAGCCCAAAATAAATCAGATCCTGTTAATATTTTATTTTTCAAATTTGGATTGTTATGAGTTAAATAGTTTCTTGTGTCTGAAACACTTTTAGTAAATAATGATTGATCTTCAAAAAGATTATTCACTGTTCCATTAAGTGACTCTATAATTAATTTTAGTCGCTCATTAAGATTTGGTTCATTGGCATATCTTGTTAAGGATTTTAGCCACTTTCTATATTTGCCAGAAAAAGGTATTAATATCTCACCTACTCGCTTTTTAAATATTTCATCATCCCAATTTTTATGATTTTTGTACTTTTCTCTATGATACATTTCAAGGGCTTGGATAGTGTTAAGAAATTTATTCTTTAAGTCTAATTTTGGACTATATTCAATGTTGAAAAATAAATCAAAAACACTTTTATATTTTACAAAAGTTTTAAACCATAAGAATATAAGCCTTTTCAAATCTTTTACATCTTCTTCAATAAAAAATAATTTATCAATCCTTTCCATTGGTAATTGTTTTATTTTTGACTCTTGTTGGTGAAAAATTACTTCAACAGGGTTATTTTCAGTTTCAATATATACATTCAAATTCTGAACTATCGAAGGCATCATTGTTGAAAAACTTAATAAAAAGCGTAAAGGATCAATATAATCATTTATCCAATCATCTAATGTTTTAGTGAACTCAGAATTAATAACTATAAATGGCTTTTCAGACAATACCATTTCGTTTTTTATGGATAATGGAAGATTTATTTCAAAATTAAACTTTAGTTCCACTTCTTCTAAACTAATGTCAATAGACTCTGGATAAGAGTATGTGAGACTATATTCATCCAAAATAAATTCATCAGGATTTATTGTTTTTAATTTTACTTTAAAGCCGGAATCTTTTAGGAAATAAGACAAAGCGTCATAATGTATTTTTATTTTCTTAAAAGATATTTCATCTAAAGAATTGAAATGTGCTCCCAAAAAAACAACTGATGGATTAAGATGTTCAGTAGAAAGACCAGAATTTATACTATATTTTTTTGGCCAACATTCATACAAAGTAATTTTTTGATTTTCGCCACTTAAATACCCAAGAATTATTGGATATTTGACTATCTCACGTTTGGTTGAAATGTATGTTGTTTTTCCCTTTTTATAATTAAATAAAGAGCTAAAAGTACCAACTAGCTCTAAAGTAATTTCTTTATTTTTGTAAAAATTTAGTAAGCCACCAACTTTATTTTCTGGAGAATCTGGTAACCACCACACACCCAAATATTGTTTTTCGATATTGTCCATAGTTTAAATTTTAATAGTTTACTTTATCCTAGCTCTATATTTGTTTTCATTTCTATCCCAATAAATAATCCAGCCATTAGAAACAGTGAAATCAGTTATACCTTCAATACCAGGTTCAATTATCATCTTATATACTAAATTATAATTCCGGAGACTTGATACATTATCTCGAAACTCTTTTTCTTTCTCCATCTTTTGAGAAAATTCTAAATTTTTATAGTTAGGTATAAATTCATGTACTAGAAAAAATTCAGGTTTAACAATTAATGTAGCTTTCTCTGCATTTTCTAGTTCATATGAATATCCCATGTGTCGACTTAATCTATTTGACGAAGCGATTAAATCGTATTCAAACAATTTTTTATGTATTCCATTTATCTCACAAAAAAGCTCTAAATCGAAAACTTGATTGATTGATCCACCAAAATTGTTTTCTATATCAATTAGTAAAAATAAATCGAAAATATCATTTGCGGAAAAGTCATCGAATATAGCTGGTCCATTATCTCTATAATAATGCATTAAATCTTTAATTACCTGAGCTCTGGATGAATCGAGTACATTGATTGTAACAGTAGCAAATTTATTAGGATTTGAATGGTACATTTTTTGAGTATTGATTATTTGATTTGTTTTTTTGGTGCATGAAATAAAGAGAAGAAAAAGTAAAAAGTACAATATATTTTTTTTCATTAAAAGACTCACAGTTTAGAATTTTTTATGTGTATAATGTGATTGCCAACTGACGCCGCTTGGGATAAAACTTCCATTTGTCGATTCACGCCCCCGTCTGATCGTCCGTGTTGAACATTTTGTTAACTGGCTTATTAATAACTATCACCTTTAAATATGACTTTTTCAGCAATCAAAAATGCTCTTTTATTTGAATACTTGAGTGTCCCAATTACATCAATAATTGGTGAGTTATTTGATGATATTTTTGTACATTCTTCGTAATTCTTTGCCTTATCAAAAAATACTTCAAGTGAGATATCATGATCATAATCAGAATATTTTTGCCCCAAAGATTGATATGTCCAAAAACTACTCTGTGAATAATTAATATTGGTAATTTTAAGATCATTAATTCGCAACCTTTTATTTAAATATTTTTGGAGTTTTGACCAACCTAATCCAGCATTAGTTACAATTACCCTTGCTGAGACAACAAGAGGTTTATTTAATTCATCATTAATTTGTTCTTTAATATCTATGTAAGCTTCTTGTGATATATATTTTTTTAATTTATTTAAATTTGAATAAGCTGCTTTCGAGTCTTTCCGGGAAATTGAATTTGTCACATTATTGATAATTTCATTTATAAGTTTAATCTCAGCAATAGCTTCGTCACAGGAGCTTATATATTTTTTTGAGTCGCTTATATAATTAGATTTTGGGAAATACTTTATTAGGTGTTCAAATTTTTCTTTTGACTTTAAATAATCATCAGTAGTATTTGAAAAAGAAGCGCTATCAAATAATTCAACGGCAGTTTGAAAATAAAAATCATCCGTTTCCTTTAATTTTTTTATTTCTTCTTCAAGTAAAACAATTTTTTTTGTTAACTGCTCATTTTCATTTTGAAGAGATTCAATTTTATCTTGGTTACAAGATACCATTATAGTAAACAGAAATATGTATGAAAAAATCCTATTTGTCATCTTTCCTCCGGAATTAAAATCTTCACAAATTTAATAAACTCGATCATTGGTTCTGAAAAAATATTCCAGTTAAGAATGTCATCCCTATAAATAATTTTCGAAAGTATTTTACCTGGCTTCTTTTCAATTTTATTGAAAAATGTTTTATGCACTTTTTTATTCAATATTAAGCTAAAATTATTATTAGCAAGCTTCCCAATTAACCAAAGTAAATTATCCAACTTATCAAAATTTTGGATTGGTTTATTTAATACTTTTATTCGTCTAAAAATTGATAAATCAGAATTATTCTTCGGTAATTCTTTCGTAGAAAAGTCATCATTTTTTTTAAATTCTTTAAAAAGTCTTGTATGATATGAACTTACATATTTATCAATAATTGGAAATGAAAACTCTGTTAAGAAATATGCAAATTTTGAAATTAAGGAAATTGCTTTCAAGCCATCACTATGAGTTTTAGTCCAGCCATATAAACCATTGAAGAGCTGGCCTATTTCGTTAGTCTCTTTGATATCATCTAAGAACATTTTGAATTTATCAATTAACTCATTATCTGAGTTTGAAATCATACAAATTCTGTCAATAATATCATTTATTCCATTGTATCTTTTACTTGCTACATTTGTGCTATAGTAAGAATCTACGAGTGTTAATCGTATTTTTAATTTTTGTCGATCTTTATTATTTTTGTAATTCTGAAGTTTCCATTCAGTAGATGTATATAGAATACTTATTATTTCTTTATCATCTAAATATTGTTCACCTTCAATTTTTGACGTTAAAATCTTGTTCGCAAGATTGGCATAGTATGAAATGTTTTCTGTAATTTTGTTTGATCCCATGATGTTACTAAACATTATACCTAAAATTATAGATACCTTTTTTTTAAAGCTTTATAAATAGACTCTTCGACCTCTCCTTTATGAGTATTGAAAAAGTTATCTTCCTGAGAATTAGTTTTATAAACTTCTTGATAACCATTTTCACCAACAAAACTAATGCGTAATTCTGCTGAGCCTGAATCAAAATAAGATATCTGGAAATCAACAAATACCCATTCATCTTTAGTCCTAAAGACTGTATTAGTTTCTGAATATCCTGTAAATTTCCCCCTTGTTATTATTGTTTTTAAAAACCTGCTATAAGATTTAATATATCTTGCAATATTTGCATTCGGATTTCCAGTGTATTGCTCTTTATATTCCTTCAATGAAATGTCTTCAAAAATTAAAGCTTTTGCACTATCAAGTTTTGATAGCGCAGTATTCAAAATTATAAGGAATTCTAATTTATATTTTTCTTCAACTAAAGAAATATATTTTGATTTTTCCATTTCTGCTTGTTGATCATTTTTCTCTTTCTCTTTTGCTGACTTAATAAAATTCTTTAACTCAGACTGAGAGTAAACAGGTAAAATTTGAGATATAATTAAAAATAGAAATAGATAAAAAATATAGTTTTTCATTTTCTCTTCTTTAATAGTAGTTAGCCGCCAAACCATGATTTATTAAAATTTTTTCTCAATATAACAAAATAGTCCACCCCTAACAATTACCCATATAAATCATACTTAGAATACCCGGATTATTATATCACTTTAAACGCTGTTTCATCCGCAACAGGCAGAAATTCAAAAAAACAGATTTTTCATTTTATCCCAATTCCACATTTTGAATTCCCCTCTATCTTCATTATTCGTCATTGGATATTCGATATTGGACATTCAGAATCAATCACAAATCCCGCAGTCCTCCTTAAGAAGTCTCTTCGGAACAAAATCCTTTTAAAAGATATTAGTTGCCGCCCTTATATAACACATATAACACAGGGTCTATCGTAATATCCGTTCCTGTAAAATATCCTGTAGATTTCTTCTTCCCTCCAGAACACAATGGATAAAGACTTGTCTGTTTCGAATTTGATAAATAATCCGGTACGGCTTAAAATGTATTTCCGAATATTCCCGGACATTGATTCTTTCAAGTTCAGGCGGAAGATGGCCACGATCCGGATAATTTTCCAGGCTCAGGCAGGTTTCCTGCAGTTTCTCAAACAGGCTGTCCGCTTTGTCTATGGAATCGTTTAAAGCGACATAATTATAAATTCCAAAAATATCTTCTTGAGCATCCTCTGTCAGAAAAACTTCATACTTCATTCACGATTTCTTTCGTCAATCTTTTTCCTGATATTTCCGAATGCATCGCGGGCAGGTTTAAACCCGCCTTTGCTTATATGCGCTGTACTCTGAGCCAGTATTTTCAGCAGAGCCAGACTTTCCTGAGTTTGTTCATAAACATGGATATCCTGTACGACAACTTTTGCTTCGCCATTATGGGTGATGATCATTGTTTCTTTATTGGTTGAAATTTCCCGGATGATTTCAGAAGCATGAGCCTTTAAATAGCTTATTGGTTTAATTGCCTGACTATATTTCATTTTGCACCTCATTTTATTTGACCGGAATTTAGACTAAAAATAGGTCAATATCAAAAATTTGATTAGTAAAGGTATTGCTTAGCTAATCCAGGTATTTTGAAAATCCCTATTTCCCGGGGAAATACCGGCTTGTTTTTTGGTAAACGATAAAATATAGTACCGATGTTGTATTTAATATTTTATTCTGTTAGTATACTTTTAAGTACGTTGACGGACTTCACGAATAATATCAACAATTTCATCAGAAGAAATATCTATATCTACTCCACCAACATCTAATGAAGACTTTTTAGTGACTAAGGGGCGTACGACAAAATATGAACCATCTTTTCTTTTAATTAGTATTTCTCCTTCTTCTTTGGCTTTTTCTAATAATGAAGCAAAGTTCTGTCGCGCCTCGCTATATGTATATGTTGTCATTTTTCTACCTCAAGTAATTTTATGCCTATTTTCTCTGCTTTTTTTATAAGTGTGTTATCTATAGAGAGTAAAGGGACATTTAAATTCTTTGCACAAACGAGAAAGTAAGCGTCATATGCATATAAATCATACTCATAAGAATACTCAAGCGCCGCTTCCAGTTGAATATCATAAAATTGGACTGGTATTTTTTTATATTCCTTGATTGCTATCTTTGCCTTTTCTAAATCAATTCTATTTCTTTTGAACATCGCTGAAAAGGCATTTGCTATTTCCCAGTGCAACGATGAAGGAGCAATTAAGTCTGCACCCTCAGTTAATTTTATTAATTTTTTCTTATTGCGCTCATTCGTGATGACTGCAATAATAATCGATGTATCAACAACAATTTTCACGGGCAATTCCTTCTTTGTACAATTGTACAGAATATAACGAAGAAATACTAAATGTCAAGAATATAAACTGGTATGCTGACATCAGGTATAAGTTAATCGAGCACTGTTTGAACCTCCACAAATCAAAAAACCATATCTTAGATTTAATCTAAATCCACATTTCGAATTCCCATTTGCCTTCATTGTTCGCCATTGGATATTCGATATTGGACATTCAGAATCAATCACAAATCCCACATTCCTGCGAAGGATTCCCGCTGGGACAAAATCCATACTATTAATCCTTTCCCCATCATGAGAGACTTGAAGATGTTATAATACAAACCGCTTCAGCCCTTCCTTTATTTTTTTAACATTAAAATTAATCAATAAACCTGTTTTTATTTTTGCCAATTTCATGTAGGTCAATATTTGAGCTTCGTGAATTGGCAATATCGTTTCAACACTTTTTAATTCCAGAATTAAATTATCTTCAACTAAAATGTCTATGCGATATCCGCAATCCAGTTTAATCGACTTGTATTCAACCGGCAAAAGATATTGAAGCTTAAATGAAATTTTCTTTTGCGTTACTTCATATGCCATACATTGTTCATAAGTGGATTCCAATAATCCGGGTCCTAAATTACGATGGACTTCTAATGCACATGCTATTACCTGATTTGATAATTCATCGAATATCATTTCGTGTCCTTCGTGGTAGTATATTTTATTCCAATTAGAAAAATTCTTTCCCAATATAATAATCTATAAAAACGTTAGCAATCCGGTATTAGTGTATTTGAATCTTGTCAAATTATTGGTTATTTAAAAAAAATTTTCCACCACGAAGGACACGAAAAGCACGAAGAAAATACTATTATACTGTTTTTATTTTTTTTGATTCTATTATTTATTTGTTTTTAATCAAAACAACTAACCACCCGATAACCATCTTCCGGACTATAAATTACCACCAACTTCAAAGGTTAAACTGATACATGGTTAAGCTATTCATCAAATTTCGTTTCGTGCCCTTCGTGGTTGTATATTTTATTCCTATTGGTAAAAATTCTTACCAAATAGAACCAATCATCACCAAGTAGCTAAGCGCCTATACTCTGTCTGTCCTTAAAATTGATTAGTCTTCCTGTTTAATCTTCGCCGCCCAGTCGCGCTTTGCAGGATTCTGTCCGTCCGGGAAGGACGTCAGCTTTATCTTCCCTTCTTTATCTGCTTTCAGGGCTATTTTTTCCAGCCATGCGCCTGTAATGGGATCATACCATTGCAGCGTGTAAGCGGCATTTTCTTTAAATCCGCTTAACTCCGGCAATACGGCCAGGTTTTCGAAGTATAAAAAGGCCAGATCCTTTTCCGGGGTCTGCATCATAAAAGACCAGCCGTCCATGCCCATCAGCGGACTGCCCGGCGCCCGCTGCGGATTAATATTCTGCGAACCTAACTGTAAATCCTGGAACCTTGCCCCTTCGGACATGATAAACGATTTTAAATGCCGCATATAATTAGCGGATTCAAAACGCAAGGCGTCCCAGATATGATGACGCATGCCGTCCGGCTCGCCCGTCGTGGTAAAATCATAGGCCGATGTGCCGTGCACATGGCCGGACAGACCTCCGGATAAAACAGAGCAGTACATCTGGGAACGGGAAAAATAGAGGTCGCGCTCCGAATTGGCCGGCGGGTGTTCCCGGCTGGGCGGATTGATTTCATGATGCCAGCCGGTGTAATAGGGTTCAAAATTAATGGCCGGGTAAGGAGGATCGAGTCTGAAAAGTATTTCCAGGGAATCGCTGACCCGATGATCGCGCGGTTTATTGCCCACGCTGTGCATGGTCAGCCAGGGACAATCCTGGTCATGGCCGAACTGTCTGTACGTTGAATTATTGATCAAAACGGTATGCGGCTGACCGAAAGGCAAAGGTCCGTATTTATTTAAATGATAGGTCAGGGCTTCGTTAAATTCATCGGCTGTAAGGCTGTATTCTTTGGGAATCCAGTCCAGGTGAATACCGCTGAATAAAATATTAAAAGCCCCGTAGCGGGAAATCAGGTATTGCACATAACGGGCATAGGATTCATTGAAATCAAAATAAGCTTTCCAGGAAGGGCACATATCCCGGCGCACGGTTTCAATCAGCGGCGTAAAACCTTCATCGGAAAGATGCTGCATCTTTTTATCCAGGCTTTGGAAATATGCCGGAATAATCCGGTCAAAATCGGCTACACCGGGATGTTTATCGGACATTTTGAAGGGCCTGTTTCCATACTCGTCCCGCATGTTTTTAGCCGTCATATTTCCGTCTGCCGCCAGGTAGTCAAATTTCTCCCAGGCGTTGCGCAGGTAAATGCCGTTGGAATCGGCGTAGGTGCTGGGATTACAGTCCGATTCCCAGTTCGGGTAACTGGCAATCATGCTCACGGAATTAAATCCCTGTCCTTTACGATAAGCCACAGCGTCTTCAAAACCGATGCCCGGGCCGGGTAAATAATCCGGATTGGCGGGCGCATTCCGGTAAGGCAGGCGCCAGGTGGTTGCGGCCAGCCAGGTATCGCCTATCATAAAAAAGGGTGTGCCATCGGCGTGTTGAAGGGCATGCCCGTTCGGCGTCGGACGAATAAAACCGTGCCGGTTGGGATTGGCCGCTTTTTCTTCTTCAGTCCATTCGACGGTGGTAAATGTTCCGCTTTGATTGTTCAGACCTTTATCATCCGGTTGATTCGATCCGCTGACCCATTCCCATTTCCCGGGCGCTGTCGCTGCCACCCGGACTTTATACACATTATCGCCATCCCAGAAACCATAAACCCGTTTTGAAAATCCGG
This sequence comes from Calditrichota bacterium, assembly GCA_003854985.1. GTDB lineage: Bacteria > Calditrichota > Calditrichia > Calditrichales > Calditrichaceae > Zgenome-0002. The sequence goes on along the minus strand of RQOG01000038.1, from coordinate 31,591 downwards.
GACCTTTTAGTTCCACCCAGCAGGTAACATCCGTATAAAAATTAGCATAGGAATTTTCCGCTTTCAGCTCAATTTCCTTCATTTCCCAGGTGTGGATATCATCAGACTCGCCGGCATTCAGGGCGCCTGAAGAAAACACCATAAAAATTATGGAAAAAAACCAACCTATCCAATGTGTGCTGTTTCCGGATTTCATATTTTCCTCCTAATTCAGCATTATTGTCTGTAAAAAATAACTATATATAATTAAATGTAAAATAACAGTTTTTTATAAAAGAAAAAATATAAATGAGGAAATTTTATTTACTTTCCGGGACCGGTCTTTTGATGCTGTCAGTCGTTTGTATCAAAGTAGATTTTATACGCTGTTTGTTTTCACAAGCTATGAAAAAAAATATTACTTTTTTAATTGGTCTTTAAAATTCTTTTTGAATTTTTCCACCTTCGGATTTATAACAATGCGGCAATAGGCCTGATCCGGGTTCTCTGCAAAATAGTTCTGATGATAACTTTCGGCTTTATAAAAATTGGTAAACGACGTTATTTCCGTAACTATCGGATCTTCCCATAAACCGGATTGATCGATTTCGGCTTTGGATTTTTCGGCAATTTTCTTTTGTTCTTCATTATGATAAAAAATAGCGGAACGATATTGCGTTCCCACATCGCCGCCCTGCCGGTTTAACGTTGTGGGATCATGGGTGCGCCAAAAGACATTCAATATTTCTTCAAAAGATATTACAGCCGGATCATATTGAATCTGAACAGCTTCGGCATGACCGGTTTCCCCGGTGCATACTTCCTGATAAGACGGATTTTCCACATGCCCGCCGCTATACCCGGAAATCACTTTTTCCACGCCGTTAAGATTTTCGAATATAGCTTCCACGCACCAGAAACATCCGGCGCCTAAGGTGGCTGTGTCTGATTTACTTCCCATATTCATTTCCTTTTCATTGGTTTTCGTCTGACCGGATAAAACATTAAATAATAAAAACAATGCCGTTAATATACTCAATAAATGGGTCATGTTTGAACTCCTTTTTGCATTGAACGAATTTCCGGGAATATTTACTCCCGTTTATTTACTTTGAAAAAATAAAACTCATTTCTGCATTGAAATTTTTATGAATAAACCGGGTTATATGGTTTAGTAAAGGGGAAAAGCGGACTGAGCCGATTCACACATTTCCAGAAAAGATATCGGGAATGATTGTTCGGATAAACCAAACATTTTTTATATTTATTGCTTTTATTTGTTTCCTGTTATTATCTTCATCTTGTTTGTCAACTAAATAAAAGAATACCTTGAAAATCGCTTTATTAACTTCTTATCCGCTGGATGTGCGCATCGGCTCCGGCGTTGTACAGACTTTGCTGAGTTACCGGCAGGCTTTCAGGGAATCGGGTCATTTCTGTACAATAATTTCGCCTGAAATTCCCGGGAATTTACCGCAGGATTTAACGGCATTCCGGAAAGATTTTAATAAAAAATTGCGGACAAAAGATTTCAAAAATTTTGATATTATCATTGGCAGTGACTTCGACGGTTATCTTCTGAATACGAATACATTGCCGCCTTATTATGCCATCAACGGCGGTATTTTAGCCGATATTGTGCGTTTTGAATCCGGCGAAAGTGCAAAACAACTGGCCATGCAGGCAGAGCTGGAAAAAAGGAACGTACAAAAAGCCCGCCGGATTTTTGTGCCGTCGCAATATACCGCCCGTATGGTTCACAAATATTATGCGGTCAGTCATGGTAAAATATCGGTGGTTTATCCGGGTATTGACTTTGGCCTGTGGAATAATTTGCTGGATAGTCAACCGGTATTGATAAAAAAGACTCCTTCTGTTCTGTGTGTAGCCAAACAGTATCCGCGTAAAGGTATTGCCGATCTGATAAAAATGACCGGTTTGCTTTTGGAGGACCGGATAAAAATAAAAGTGGATATTGTCGGAGGCGGACCCGGGCTTAAGGAGAACCGGAATATATCAAAATCATTGGGATTGGATATTTACATTACCTTTCACGGAGATATTGGCGACCGGGTGCAGATAGCGGGATTTTTTAAAAACGCAGATATTTTCTGTATGCCAAGTTATCACGAAACCTTCGGCCTGGTTTATCTTGAAGCCCTGGCATCAGGCATACCGGTTGTAGCCTATGATGCCGCAGCCGTGTCGGAAGTTATTCCAAAAGACTGCGGCCTGCTTTGCCGGACCGGTAACCTTATGGAACTTAAACGTGCCGTTAAATCACTTATCGAAAATAAATCCGAAAGAATAAAAATGGGCAGGATCGGCAGAGCCTACGCCGCTCAGTTAACCTGGGAGCGGTCTGCGGATAAAATAGTATCAATCATCAATGAAGATTTAAAGGAATAGTTTAGAGTAGAATAAAGTTATAGTACGGGCATCCGGGGAATTTGATCATGGAAAAAAACGTCACGATTACCAAAAAGTTTGAGTTTTCCGCCAGTCACCGATATTGGCGGGAAGACTGGAGTGAAGAAAAAAACAATAAAGAATTCGGCCTTTGCGTCAGTCCTTATGGTCACGGCCATAATTATGAATTGTATGTTACCGTGGGCGGCCAGGTAGACGCGCAAACGGGTATGATCATTAATTTAACCGATCTTAAAAAGCTGGTGAATAAGATACTTATTAATTTTGATCACAAATTTTTAAACCTCGATACGCCTTATTTCAGGGATAAAATTCCTACAACGGAGAATATCGCCCTTGTTCTCTTCGAGCAGATAAAGCTGGGATTATCTTCTTTATCCGGCAGATTAAAACTATCCGGAATCCGGCTATATGAACGGTTTGACCTTTTCGCGGAAGTATGGGAGGAAATATAATATGCCGCATATCGGATTAGGCCGTATCTACTGGTTCAGCGCCGCTCACCGTCTACATTCACCTTCATTAAGCGATGCGGAAAATTTTATGATCTATGACAAATGCAATAATATAAACGGCCATGGCCATGATTATAAACTCGAAGTTACCGTCAGCGGTGAACTGCATCCTGAAACCGGCATGATTATGTCGCTTGCTGAACTGGATCGCGTTGTGAACGATCTGTTAAAAACCATGGATTATAAACATTTAAATAAAGAAACTGAATTTTTTAAAAATCATATTGCAACAGGTGAAATAATTATTCAATTTTTGTGGCAGGAATTAAATAAACGACTTCCCCGGAATTTGCTTTATCATTTAAAACTCTGGGAAACAAATAATAACTATTTTGAAACAGGAAGGAAAAATAGATGAAGGGTATAGAAGCAGCAGTCAAAGAGATTTTACTGGAAATCGGCGAAGACCCGGACCGGCAGGGCTTAAAAAGTACACCATTCCGGGTTGCAAAAATGTATCGGGAAGTAACCCAGGGATATCATAAAGATCCAAAGCGCTTAATAAATGACGCCATATTTGACGTTAAATACGATGAAATGGTAGTGGTGGCCAATATCGAGTATTATAGTCTGTGTGAACATCATTTGTTGCCTTTTTTCGGGGTTGTTCACGTGGGGTATATTCCGAAAGGCAAAGTGGTAGGTCTTAGTAAAATACCCCGTATCGTGGAGATGTTTGCCCGCCGGCTGCAGATCCAGGAAATGATGACCCAGCAGATTGCCGATATTATAAACGATACCCTTAAACCGGACGGCGTAGGCGTTATCGTGGAAGGTCAGCACATGTGCATGATGATGCGCGGCGTTCAGAAAGATCAGGCCAGGATGATTACTTCGGCCATGATCGGTTCGTTTAAAGACGATGAGAAAACGCGGACAGAATTTTTAAATCTTCTGCATAAAGAGCGGCGGAATGTCATCTAAAATTATTGCTGTAACCGGCGCCAGTAAAGGAATAGGCGCAGAGATCGCCCGGCAGCTTGCTGATGCGGGTTATGCGGTTGTTATTATAGGCCGGTCCGCGGAAAGACTTAACAGCGTCGCAGAATATATCCAGGCTGAGGGCGGCGCTGTTTTTCCTTTGCTATGCGATATAACCAATGAGGAAGATATCGGCAGGGCCAGGGAATTTATCAAACAGCTTGACGGACAGTTTAAAGCGATCATTCATAGCGCCGGAATTGTCTATGTGGGTAAACTGAGCCGGATGAAACCGAAAGAGTGGCGGGAACAAATTGAAATCAATCTTACTGCTCCTTTCTTATTATCACAAAAACTTATTCCGGAATTAAAAGAAGGCGGTCAGGTAATTTTTATTAATTCCGCCGCCGGTAAACAGGTTTTCCCGGAATGGGGCGGATACGCTGTTTCCAAATTCGGTTTAAAAGCTTTAGCCGACACTTTGCGGGAAGAACATACGGCCGAAGGTATCCGGGTCACCACGATCTTTCCCGCCAGTGTTAATACAACATTTCATAATGATTTACCCTTTAACTGGGACCGCACAAAAATGCTGCGTGCCGGCGATGTTGCCGGCGCTGTTCTCTATTGTCTGAAACAGCCGTCAACCGTGCGCATCAATGAAATTGTGCTTGAAAATGCCGCTGGTAAGTTTTAAACGCCGTTTATAAATATATTATCCTGTCAGAATAATTTTTACTTCTTTTAATATTTATTTGCATTTTATTGTTGAGTCATTTATCTTCCTGTTACTATTTGGAGTAACAAAAAGTGAACAAAAATATAAATGAAATGACTTCTGTTCTGGCCGGAACAAACAATCCCAAAGAAATCCGGCAGTTTCTGGAAAGTATTCTTACTCCCAAAGAACTGCATGATATCGGTTTAAGATGGGAACTTGTAAAACGGCTGGATCGGGGAGAAACCCAAAGAAAAATAGCAAAAGAATTACATCTCAGTTTATGTAAAATTACCCGGGGTTCAAGAGAATTAAAAAAACCGGATGCTATTCTGAAAAAATTCATTGATAGATTAAATAAATAAAATTTACTACTATGTTACGGAGGACATATGCCTGTACGTATTGTTTTAAACGAAGATGAAATTCCACGGCAATGGTATAACCTTGCCGCGGATCTGCCTACTCCTTTGCAGCCGCCTTTGGGTCCGGATGGTAATCCCATTTCACCCGATATGCTGAGCCCTGTATTCCCGATGAATCTTATCGAGCAGGAAGTCAGCCAGGAAAGATGGATAGATATTCCGGAAGAGGTTTTGGAAATCCTTTACCGCTGGAGACCATCTCCTCTGCATCGGGCTGTATATCTGGAAAAAGCGCTGGGAACGCCGGCAAAAATTTATTATAAAAATGAAAGCCTGTCACCGGCCGGAAGCCATAAACCCAATACAGCGGTTCCGCAGGCCTGGTATAATAAACAATTTGGCATTAAAAAACTGACCACTGAAACAGGCGCAGGACAATGGGGCAGCGCGCTTGCATTTTCCTGCGCGTTACTTGGCCTGGAATGTAAAATTTTTATGGTGCGTATCAGTTTTGATCAAAAACCATTCCGTAAAGTTATGAGGCAGACGTGGGGTGGAAAATGTATCGCTTCCCCAAGTTCGGAAACGCAGGCCGGAAGAGCGATATTGGAAAAAATGCCCGACACGCCGGGCAGCCTTGGTATTGCCATCAGCGAGGCGGTTGAAGCCGCCGTTACAGATCCTACAGGTCAAACCCGCTATTCGCTGGGCAGTGTGCTTAACCATGTGATGCTTCATCAGACGATTATTGGCCTGGAAGCAAAAAAACAACTGGCAAAAATAGGCGAGAATAAAGTGGATGTGGTTATTGGCTGCGCCGGCGGCGGAAGTAATTTTGCCGGTCTGGCTTTCCCGTTTGTGGCCGATAAAATCCATGGAGCCAATATTGACATTATACCGGTTGAGCCGACTTCGTGTCCGACAATGACCCGTGCGCCCTTTGCCTATGATCATGGCGATACGGCTAAAATGACCCCTCTTTTACCAATGCATTCTTTGGGTCATGATTTTATTCCGCCTCCTATTCATGCCGGCGGTTTACGCTACCATGGTATGGCCCCGCTGGTCAGCCAGGCCATTGTGGAAGGATTATTATCACCGCAGGCGATTCCGCAAGTCGAGTGTTATGAGTCGGCCATATTGTTTGCCCGCACGGAAGGAATCATCATTGCTCCGGAAACCAGTCATGCAGTTGCTTCCGTTATTCGTGAAGCGAATAAAGCAAAAGAAGAAGGAAAAGAAAAAGTAATTCTTTTCAATCTTAGTGGACACGGATTAATGGATCTGGCTGGTTATGAAAAATTCTTTGCCGGTCAGTTACAGGATTATCACTTACCGGAAGAGGAAATGGCAAAATCCCTGGCGGCTATAGCCGGATTGCCAAAACCGTCCACACAAAAAACAGGAAAATGGTAAGAATTATGTCCGATATAAGTAAATATGATACGGAGCAAATTTATTGCCGAAAATTAGGCCATCATCTGCCTTTCTCCTATTGCCGTTCGGAAAGAGGATCACTGCCCTGCGCTTCTTTAAGGAATTGCTGGTATTACCGCATTCCGGTTGATGAATTTCTCTCTGCAAATTTTAAGAGTGATGAAATCGGTTATATTGAGGCTCCGCCTGTTCCTAAAATTCAGACTATTCTTGAAATCATTCAGCAGGTTAAACAGCAGGAAGTATCGAAATAAAAAAGGGCTCCGTCAGGAGCCCCTTTATCTCAACATTACTTTTCAATCAGCGTTTCGATTTCATCCATAATGTCATTCATTTTTTTCATAGCCATTTCAAAAGGTTCGGTGGTGGTCATATCGATGCCTACTTTTTTCAGGATAGGAATGGCATAATCCGAACTGCCGGCGCTGAGAAAATCGTTGATATATCGATCAACCATGCCTTCTTCCCCGCTAAGCATTTTTTGCGCCAGAGCCGTGGAGGCACAATAGGATGTGGCATATTGGAAAACATAAAAAGTATAATAGAAATGTGGAATGTACGCCCATTCTATGCCATAAAGATCATCAATTATGGTAATTCCTTTGTCATGACCATAGTACTGCTTTAGCAGTTCCAGATATATTTGAGTAAGCCTGTCACCGGTCAGGCTTTCTCCTTTTTCTGCTTTTTGATGAATGATTAATTCGAATTCCGCAAACATAGTCTGGCGGAATAAAGTAGTGCGGAAACTTTCCAACTGACTGCCTAAAATAGCCAGCCGCTTATTGGGATCGTTTATCTTGTCTAATACATGAGCAATCAGCAAATTCTCATTTGTTGTGGATGCAACTTCGGCTAAAAAAATCGGATATCTGGAATTAACAAAATGCTGCATTTTATTTGAAAAATAACTGTGCATGGTATGGCCAAGTTCATGCGCCAGTGTGCTGACATCATCATACTGCCCGTTATAGTTCATTAAAATATAGGGATGAACGTCATATTCCGAACCGGTTGAATAGGCGCCCGAACGTTTACCGGGTGTGGGAAACATATCGATCCATCGGTTATTAAAAGCCTTATCCAGGGTTTGAACATATTCTTCGCCAAGCGGCTTAAGCGCTTCTTTTATTACATTTTGCGCTTCCTCTACGGAATAGTTAAGATCAATCCTGGGCACAAGGGGCGGATACATATCGTAATAACAGAGTTCATCCAGTCCAAGCATTTTTTTTCTTAACTCCAGATAGCGGTGTAAGGTCGATAAGTTTTCATGGGTGCTTTTTATCAGGGATGTATATACGGAAGTCGGAATATTGTTGACATTTAATGCGCTCTCCATACAGGAATCGTATTTACGTACATTTTTATAAAACATATCGCCTTTTACCTGGGCATATAGATTGGAACCCAGAGTGCCCTCAAATTCCTTAAGCTTTCCGAAAAAAGCCTCAAATACACGCTGTCTGTCATTTCTGTTGGATGAAGCTCTGGTGCCGGTATATCCTGCCGCATCCAGTATAACCTCGGAGCCGTCGTTTAACTCTACTTTTGCCCTTGGCATTTCGGCATTATCGAAGATGCTGTAAACATCGTATGGTGAACCCGTCATTAACCCGGCTTCGGCGATCAGTTTTTCTTCTTCGGCATTACGTGTGTGTGTTTTTATCCTTTGAATATTGTCGATGTATTGAGCGTAATTTTGCAGTCCTTTATTTTGCTTCATGAAGGCATTTATTCGATCAACGCTTATCGAAAGAATTTCCGGATCAATAAATGAAGCCGCTTTATTGAATTCCGTTCCCAACTGACTCATTTCCTGCTCCATAGCCAGCGGACCCGATTCGCGTTTATCAATATCGGAAAGGCGCGAGGCGTAGGAATACAGCCGGGCAAACTCTTTTGAGGTCTCCGTTAATTCATCAAGACATTTAACCAGTATCCGGGCCGAGTTGTTTAATTTACCCCTGTATTTTTCAAAACCTTTTATGGATAAAGCAAATTGCTCCTTTGCGTTTTTCCATGCCTCAGTACTTTCGTAGAGCGGTGTAAGGTCCCATTTATATTTATCCTCAATATCCGCCCGTGATTTCTGCGCCTCCTGTTTTTCTTCTGCCGGCTGCTGGCAGGCTAATAAAATAAATAAAAAAAGCATAGACAATTTGAAGATCGATTTCATAAAAAATCCTTTCGTGTAAATTTATTAGTTCAAAAATTAATGAGAGATAAATTTACAAAATAAAATCAAGATTATCGAGAGTAATTTTAAGCTTTTTACTAAACAGACAATTCAAGGAATAAAACGTCGTTTTAATTGATTATTACGTCGCTAACGCCCGGAATCTTCTCTGATCTTTTTCTGTGCGCTATCGAAAAGTGCTTTTTCCAGCAAGGAATTATCAGGATAAACATAACCCAGAGAATTCTCCCAGATAGAAGATTTTTCCATACACAAATAGAAAAAAACCCGATCATGCCAGGGCTGAAATGTTGTATACATGGCGCTGAATTTCCTTATTTTTATATCATCAGGATAAGTTAGTTTGCCATGGGGGTCCTTTACAAATTCCATTTGATGAATTTTTGTCGGAAAACCAAGTTGACGGATTTTTTGCAGAGCCGGTTTTATAAATGTTAACGAACCAAAGGATATAAAAAGAATCTCCCGAGGATCAAATTCATCCATTATTCTTCGGGCAATTGAAGTATAATCTTCATACCAGGTGTCATAATAAATAATCGGATGGAAATGAAAGGACACCTTTACGCCTTTATCGGCGACACTCCGGGCTGCTTTTATACGATTATCCAGTGAAGCGGTAAAATGCTCTTCATAATCGATGATTATCTGCGGATTAAGCGACCAGCTGCAAACTACGTTTTTAGGAATATCATTTTCAAGAATGTAATGTACATTATCAGATTTCGTTTTGAATTCCAACAATACATTAGCGGAATGCGATGCCGCAAAAGCGCACAAAGCATCAAGAATTCCGTTGCGGTTACCAAAAGCCAGAGAATCCGAAGATTGCCCTGTCCCGATGTGATAAATTTTCTTTGGATCCAGGATGATCTTTTTAAGTTTATCTTCCAGATTGGCTTCCACGCGAATTTGCTCGTTGTAAAACGTTTGAATTGTGCAATAACTGCATCCGAATATACAACCTTCCACCGCGTCAAGGGTTTTCAGATTACAGCATACGGTTTTAGGCGACTGGACCGGGCATTCCCCAAACACAATGCGATCGGTATTGGTTGATAAAATTTTAGCCTTTTGGTGAAAAACCGGTTTGGGCATATTCTTATACGATTTCAGCGCGCTTTTAAGTTGATTTAGATGTTGTCTGAATGCGCTTAAAAAACTATTTTTATTAGCCGGAATACTCTTTTTATGCGCAATATCCATACGCCACCAATCGGGCAGCGGTTGTTCTCTCCACATGCGAACATCCCGGCAGGCTTCGGCAAGCTGTCTGACTTCCTGGAAAGTCAACCTGAATTGGGGAGCAAGTTTTTCAACAAAATCCCTGTCATCTTTATCCATAAGGGTAAAAAAGGATTGCACCTTTATGTCTGCAAATTTTTCCTGATAGTTCTTTTCTTTTCTCATATCAAATCCGTTTTAAAATATGAATAATTTACCATACTTATCAAAACCAGGAAAAAATATAAGTCACATTTTTATTAACCTGATTAACTCATTTAAGATTTCGGAATCATAACGCCTTTGATAACGGACCAATCAACCCGACTTATGCCAAGCGGGAAAAGACGATTTAATCCTAAAAAAGGAGTTGTTTAATTAAACCAATGGCTTTATTCTGATCCATAAAATAAGGGCTGGTGGAAATGGTTAAGAACTTTGCTTTCCTGACCATACTTTTTATAAAATTGAACTTAAGATCGTAATCAATGTAATCCATCTCCGGGGCGAAAATATCCATATCCAGATCGACAACATCCATTCCCGGAAGAGGGATTTTAAAATCATTTTCTCCGATAATGAATTTAATTTCACTGAACAAACCCAGTTTAACCGCCGGCGGGATAAAATTGCCTACATTCAAAACTTCATTGGTATACTGCCAGACCGTTTTCAAATCCATAAACCGATCGAGTTTAAAAGGAGTATCGGCATCGGGTTCGCGTGTGTCCTTGTGCTGATCAATATGCAGCAGCTTACTTTTCGGATAAATATTACCCGATAAATATCCCCACATCCAGAAAAAAAAGGCATGATTATGATTATCAAAAATAAAAATATGGCGGTTGTGGTATTCCATCCAGATAAAGTTTTTTAGCCCGCAACGGTTAATCTCTTTACCGTCTTCCACTTCGGAAAAGGCAATATAATCGCCCGGTTTAAGATCCATTAGCGTGCCATGGATCAAAGGCGCCACATAGATATTCTGGTTTTTTCGCTTATCGAAAGAAAAAGCATTATTACCGGTGGAGTTCTTTGTAAAGAATCCCTTGTATAATTGAAGCGGAATACTATTATAGTCTTTCATAAACTCAACTGATTTCTAATTCCCGCACCGCATCGATTACGGTACCGTCGCGCCATTCGATAACCGCCACTACTCTGTCTTTGGTTTTTGGTTTATTGGGTTTGCCGGTAACGGATACGGCTTTCTGATACAACTCTTCAATGGATATTACAGGCAAATCGGAATTTTTTAACCTCTCTGATAAATCCTGCCTTTGCGGATTAATGGCAATGCCATAATCGGTAACCACCGCGTCTATGGTTTCTCCCGGCGCGGTAACCGTATGTACCCGGTCTACAATAATGGGATTATTTTTACGGTACAATGGCGCCGTGATTATGGTCAGATATGCATCCGCGGCATCCTGAAAACCGCCGATACCGTGCAATAACCAGCCGTCGGAATGCGTGTTCACATTAACATTAAAATTCAGATCGATTTCCGTGCCTCCCAATACCGATGCTTTTACTCTCGGCGCAAAACATCCTTTTGTGTGGTAATTATACGACACAAACGGGTTGGTTTCAATGTGATTGCGGTTATTTCTTAACGATTCCACCCCGGCCAAATCAAAGGACTGCCCGTCTAAAATGAATCTGGTTAATCCCTCTTTGAGCATATCCGTTAATAGTTTAGTCGAGCCGCCGCGTACAAAATCGGCAATTACTTTTTTCTCCCGCATGTATTGAGCCATATATTGCACAAAAGCCAGCGACATACCGCCCGCTCCGGCCTGAAAGGAAAATTCCGGTTCGTCAATTAACCCGGCGTCCCGCACCAGGCGAGCGGCTAATTCCGCTATTTTCAATCGGTCCGGATCGGTGTTAATTTTGGTTGTACCGGATACAATTTTTTCAGGATCGCCTAATTTTTCCACCGGTACAACATAATCAACATTGCCTCCTTCAATCGACCAGGGCCATGCCGGAAAAGGAACCAGATTGTCCGTAACCACAATAACTTTATCGGCATAAAGAGAATCGGCCAGGGCAAACCCCAATGGGCCGCACGCCGAGGGTCCATTTACACCATTTGCGTTTCCATGTGGATCGGCCGTAGGCGCAGCGATAAATGCGGCGTCAATATGCAGATCGCCGTCCTGAATAGCGCGGTATCTTCCTCCGTGAGATCGCAGCACCGCAACCTTGTTCATCTGGCCTGTGGTGCAGAATTTCCCGATCGGGCCATTCATCGAACCTTCGATATGCGAAATGACGCCTTGTTTAATATAATCCACTAATTTTTCATGCACCGGAAAAAGAGCGGACGGCGCCAGTACGATATCCCTTAACCCTTTTTTCGCCAGTAATTCAACCACCCGGTTTATCAGGTAATCGCCGTCCCGCAGGTGATGATGAAAAGAAATGGTCATACCGTTTTTAAGATTTATTCGATCCAGGGCCTCTTCCAGGGACTTCAATAGTTTTGATTTTTGATAATCCGCGCCGCTGGGAATCGGAGGTCCTGTTTTTCGGCCTGCGGGTTTATGCTGCCCTATTCCCATATACGGGATAACATGCCGGCCGTTTACTTTAACGGGAATTTCCCTGCCAAGTATATTTTTCATTAAAGACATTTTGATACTCCGGTGTTTAAAAAAATTTGAGATTTCTTTTCCTGTTTGTTAATTTGTTGACTACCTGGGTAGGTAATATAAACAAAACATTCGGGCAGATGCAATGAAAAAAATGATTCAGTCCCTCCAGCAGCTTGGTTTCAGCCAATATGAATCCCAGGTATATCTGGCGTTGCTTCAGCAGTCCAATGTAACTGGTTATGAGCTGGCAAAAACCTCGGGCGTTCCCGCGTCTAAAATTTATGCCATTCTTAATAAGCTCATTGAGCGGCAGTTTGTACTGGCGATTGATTCGGAACCAAGAAAATATGTCCCGGTGCCTCCAGGGGATATCTTGTCACGCCTCAAGGGCGATTATCTGGAAACCATAGAAAACCTGTCGATTAAAATGGATCAGCTTTATGCCCGGAAAGAATTCACCGGAAACTACATCTGGAATCTTTTGGGCAGACCTTTGATTATGCGAAAAATCCAGGATTTTATTGTGGAATCGGCCAAACATATCTATCTGTCGGTCTGGGATGAAGAGGTGGATGAACTGGCCGTTAACATGAAACAGGCGCATAACCGGGGAATCAAAATTGCAATTGTTCATTTCGGGCAAAAGGAATTCGGCATCGGCAATGAATACCGGCATGGCCGGGAACATCAGATTCGTATTGAAAGAGGCGGCAGGCGTATTGTTTTAATTGTTGATGATAAAAAGATGATTATCGGACATTTCACGGAAGACGGAAACAGCAATGCCGTCTGGACAGAGAATAAGGGACTGGTGTTATTGGCCAAAGATTATATTATTCATGATATCTATACCATTCGCGTACTTTTGAAATATGGAGAAGAAGCGATGGACATTTATACAAAAATTTAGATTGGTAAGGAGGCTATATGTCCGAATTAACCTGGAAATCTGCGATTACCAAAATAGAACCCAATAAAATTTCTGTCAGGGGTTACAGACTTGATGAACTGATGGGAAAAGTCAGTTATGCCGATATGATTTATCTGCTTTTTAAAGGCGAGCTGCCTTCTAAAAATGCGGGCGAGCTGATAAACGCCATTTTAGTATCATCCATAGATCATGGCACTACTCCTCCTTCCACGTTAAGCGCCATAACGGTTGCTTCTACCGGTGCGCCGTTCAATGCGGCCATGGCCGCAGGTATTTTAGCTATCTCCAAATTTCATGGCGGCGCCATTGAGGAATGCATGTTGATTTTAAGACAGGGATTAGCTTATGTAAAATCCGATAAACTATCTTATGAGAAAGCAGCGGAAATAATAATAAACGAATATCAATCGGCAAAAAAGCGCCTGTCGGGATTCGGGCATCGGGTGCATACCAGCGATCCGCGTACGGCGAAGCTTTTTCAGATCGCGAAAAAAACAGGCTATAACGGGGAATCTCTTAAAATGGCTGAAACCTTCGTTCAGGTGTTAAAACAAAAAACAGGTAAAGAACTGCCATTGAATGTTGATGGCACAATTGCCGCATTATTATGCGAGCTTGATATTGATCCGGCTCTGGCCAACGGCTTTTTTATGATCGCCCGGATGCCCGGTCTGGCAGCCCATGTTCATGAAGAATATACCCGGCAGAAACCTATGCGGAAAATTCATCCGACCGACGTTGAATATGACGGGCCGGATGAGCGGAATTATAAATAAATATTTTGAAATTTATCTTTAAATAAAACGGAACATCATGTACATTTAGAAATCAGGGGATAAATTAAATGAGTCAGATGATTTTAGACCTGCTTCCGGAAATCAACGAGATCAAAAATGCCGATCTGAGAAAAAAAGTTATTTTATGCTGGCAGGAAGCCATCGATTTCCGGAACTGGAAGAAAGAAGAATTGTTAAGTATTCCATTTACCTTGCTGGCGGAAAACCCCGGTATCCGGTTTGTTGAGCATGTGCGCACGTGCTGTAAAATGGCAATCGCCTGCGACCGGATATTGACCGAAGCTTACGGCGACAGAAAAACACCGGTTAACAGGGATTACCTGATCGCCGGTTCTATGCTGGCCGACGTGGGTAAATTATATGAATATGCTAAAACAGAAAAAGGCAAAATTGTAAAAAGTGATTACGGTAAACATATCCGTCATCCGTTCAGCGGTGTCGGTCTGGCTTTTAAACATGGTTTACCATCAGAGGTAATGCATATTATCGCCACTCATTCCAAAGAAGGTGCCGATGAAAAGCGTTCTCCGGAATCGATTATTTTTCATCATGTGGATTTTATCGATTTTGAACTTGTTAAATGAAAAAACTCAGGAAAATAGATAATTAACCAAATCGGGAGAAATGAATGGCAAAGTATAAAATCGCCTGGCTGCCCGGCGACGGCGTGGGAAATGATGTTATGGAAGCGGCCCGGATTGTTCTGGACCGGATGAAATTTGACGCGGAATATATACACGGTGATATCGGCTGGGAATTCTGGAGACATGAGGGTGAACCATTACCCGGACGTACCATAGATATGATGAAGAAAACCGATTGTGCGCTTTTTGGCGCGATCACCTCGAAACCAAAAGAGGAAGCGCATGAAGAACTGGATGACAATCTTAAAGATAAAGGTTATATCTATTTTTCACCTATTGTCCGCCTGCGACAGGAATTTAATCTGCATACCAATCTGCGGCCCTGCAAGGCCTATCCGGGTAATCCTTTAAACTTTAAAGAAGGGATTGATCTGGTCATTTTTCGTGAAAATACGGAAGGCATGTACGGCGGCGTGGAATTTCATCCCATTCCTAAAAAAGTATTTGATGTAATAGCCGAACATAATGCCAAGATGAAAAAATTCAGCGAATACGGGCTGGAAAACCTGGCCATGTCCACAAGAATCATGAGCCGGCAGAAATGCGCCAATATCGTTACCCAGGCCTTTGAATACGCAAAAAAACATGGCTACAAATCCGTAACCGTGGTTGATAAACCGAACGTATTAAGAGAAACCGGCGGACTGATGGTGCGCACGGCCCGCGAAGTAGCCAGAAAATATGCCGGCATAGATTTATGGGAAACAAATATCGATGCTCAGACCATGTGGCTGTTGAAGAATCCTTTTGATTACGGTGTAATGGTCGCAGAAAATATGTTCGGCGATATTTTATCCGATTTGGCCGCCCAGCTTGTTGGGGGACTTGGGTTTGCTTCCAGCGGCAATATCGGGGACAATTATGCCGTATTTGAACCAACGCATGGATCGGCGCCCAAATATGCCGGGCAGTATAGAGTTAATCCCATGGCCATGCTGCTGACCGTAAAATTAATGCTGGACTGGCTCGGAGAAAATAATGACGCCGGGCGTCTGGAAAAAGCCATTGCCAAAGTTAATAAGGACAATAAAGTAAAAACATATGATTTGGGCGGAAAAAACACGTCTCTAGAAGTAGCGGAGGAAGTAGCCAGGCAGCTTTAAAAAAAAAGGGATTAAATACGGACAATGGCAGGACTAATTCAAAATGATTAATAATTAAAATTATAATGCAAGCGTATATTTCATATAAACTGGCTGAGTTTACAAAGAATCTGCACTATGAAGATTTAGGACCGGAAACGGTTTTAAATGTCAAACGCTTTCTGCTGGATTCCATCGGGTGCGCCTATGGCGGTAGTAAAACAAAAGATGTGAAAATCCTGGCGGATTTTTATAATGGAATGGGAGGCAGACCGGAAACAACCGTAATCAATTCGCCCGTCAAACTGCCTATGTTAAATCAGGTCTTGTTAAATTCCCTGATGATCCGGGCGCTCGATTATAACGATATATACTGGGAACAGGATCCATCCCATCCCAGCGATATTATTCCCGCTGTTTTAGGCCCGGCGGAATTGTACCACAAAAGCGGAAAAGAGTTAATAACCGGTATTGTTTTAGCCTACGAATGGGAACAGAGGCTATGCGAATTTGCATTCCCCGGAGTCCGTGAAACCAAATGGCACCATGCAACGCTGACCCAGTTTGCATCGCCGCTGGCTGCGGGAAAAATGCTTGATCTTTCCATTAAAGAACTCGTTCACGCTCTCGGTATATCCGCGAGTCACAATTTTACCCCCGGCGTGGTGACCGCCGGAAATCTGACCATGATGAAAAATACCGTAGATCCAATGGCGGTTCAATCGGGAATGCAGGCCGCTTTGCTGGCGAAAATGGGGTATGAAGGACCGGCGCATATAATCGATGGCAAAGAAGGATTAACCGATGTGTTGGCATCGAATGAATTTAAACTGGATACGTTAACGGAGGGATTAGGCGAATCGTTTCGCATCAATCGCTGTTCCATGAAAGCCTTTCCAACCGAAGCATTGACTCATACGCCGATGTCCGCTGTAATCAAATTGATGCAGGAAAATAATATCCGAAGTGAAGATATTGATCAGGTGATTATCTATACCGTGGCCAGAGCGGCGGATATATTATCCGATCATTCCAAATACGATCCAAAAACACGCGAAACCGCCGATCACAGTCTGCCGTACTGCATCGCCGTCTGCATTGCGGATGGAACAGTTACCCCGGCTTCATTCAAAGAACAAAAAATCTCCGATCCGGTTGTCCGGTCATTTCTGCCTAAAATCAAAGTGATTGCCAATCCGGAATTCGAAAAAACATTTCCCCGCTTAAAACAAGCCAGGGCGGTCATTAAAACCCGGCAGAATAAGCGATATGAAATGACCCTGGATTATCCTTTAGGCGACTACCGTATGCCTATCGATGAAGCGGCTTTATTGAAGAAATTCGATTCAATGGTTATCCCGGAAACAGGGCAGGAAAAAAGGGATCGCCTGGTCAAAATGATCCTGAATCTGGAAAAAATCAAGGATTCGGCTGAACTGGCCGGATTATTTAGCGCTTAAAACCATTTTATTTTTATGCCGCACTAGTATATCGAAACAGATCTGCTTTCGAATATTCAACTTTTTAGACTGAACGCATTGAACATTATAAATAAAAGAAATACTTATCAGGAATATCTGACAGGTTTCTTACCATCACCTCTTATATACCACGAAAACATGGACGATTATAATAATAAAAATTGAAGCATTAATTATGAGTATTTTATTAAAAAGGATGGTTGATATTATGAATAAAAAATATTTTATATTAATGGTTTTATTGGCAATGATGTCTGTATCCCCGGCCGTGGATAAGGCGACCTTTACGATTGCGCCTCCGCCGGCCGGTTATCCTGTTTTTATACCGGATACCAGCGATATAGGAATTGGTTTGAATTACATTTCAATAACCGTTCCATTCAGTTATGAAGAGATTGTAATTGAGAATAATCTTCCGGTAACCAATACCATCAACAAGGACCTGAAAATTGTAGGCGGCGCGATAACCGGAAATTATAAAGTAGTCTATGGACGCACGGCGGTAAACCATTCCGGTGGTCTTGCCGTATTGAGCGGGAATATAAATAAAATGCTGATTATGAATTTTATGTATCGACTAAACGGATTAATCCAGGTTATGAAAAATGAACGATTATCTGCTTTTCTTTTCGGCAATGCCGGGCTTGATTATTCGCTAAGCACGTCAAAAATGATTTTTCCCCAGTTTATGCCAATGAAGACTGCGCCGGTTGAGGACGAAGTTACCTTAACCGTCAACTCGTTTATCAGTTCTTTTTCTGCCGGGATGCAAATGAATATTACGGCCGGAAATTTTATCTTTTCTCCATTTGGCGTTTTTAGTTACAGCGCCGGCAGTTTTAATACGTCGATGCAATCCAGTATGTCTTACGAATATCCTTCTGCATCGGGACGGATCGACGGTTTCAGCAGTATCATTTACGGATTTGATATACTTTACACGCCCTTGGATATGACCCTGAGCAGTATGATTCAATCGGGTGAGGATTATGATATGGTGAATATTTCCGTGCGTAAATCACTGACTTCTTTTTAGCTAAATTTATTTAAACTGGAATCCGTTTCATTTAAATCCGGGCGCCGTGTAAAGCCCGGGATTTTTATTTTATGCGTATCATGTTATTACATTTGATCTATAGAAAAAATTTTAGTCATAAAGTAAATAAATAGTTGCATCCGTATTCTCTTATTTGTACATTCGTACACCTTAAGCAATCGATTGCCGGACATAACAAATTAATCAGGGAGAAATTTATGGATGACAAAATGATGAAACACGGCGCTTTCAGCTGGTTTGAACTAATGACCACGGATATTGCCGCCGCCAGGGAATTCTATAGCAAACTTTTAAACTGGAAAATGCGCGATAACCCCATGGAACATATAAATTATACCGTAATCAGCGCTAATGAAGAAGAGGTGGCCGGAATAATGGATATGCCTCCGGATGCTAAAAATATGCCGCCTTCATGGGGCGTTTATGTAACCGTAAATGATATAGCAGACACCGTGAAGGTGGCCAGGGAATTGGGCGGCAATATTCTGATAGAGCCCCGGGACATTCCCGGTGTTGGCCACTTTTGTGTGATCCAGGATCCTCAGGGCGCCTGGTTTTCGGCTATTGAATACAAAAAGGAATAACCCAATCCACAAAAAAAGGGCTGATGGTTAGCCGTCAGCCCTTTACTTAAATGATATTGGATTTATTTATTCTTTAACCTGCTGGCGTATCATGTTTAATGCGGAGCCGGCTTTAAACCAGCTGATCTGATTTTCATTGTAAGAGTGGTTAGCTTTTATTTCACTCACTGAACCGTCAGAATGTTTAACAACCAGTGTCAAAGGTTTGCCCGGCGCGAAATCAGTTAAGTCAATCAGATCAAATGTATCATCTTCCAGAATTTTATCATAATCGGCAGGATCGGCAAAGGTCAGGGCCAGCATACCTTGTTTTTTCAGATTGGTTTCATGTATACGGGCGAACGATTTAACCAATACGACTTTAACGCCCATAAATCGTGGTTCCATGGCGGCGTGTTCCCGTGAAGAGCCTTCTCCGTAATTCTCATCACCGACTACAATCGTCGGAATGCCGGCAGCTTTATAGGCCCGTTGTGTTTTCGGAACAGAATCGTAATTGCCGGTTAGCTGGTTTTTTACATTATCCGTACTGTCATTAAATGCATTTACCGCCCCGATCAACAGATTATTGGATATGTTATCCAGGTGACCGCGAAAGCGCAGCCAGGGACCGGCCGGAGAAATATGATCGGTTGTACATTTACCTTTAGCCTTAATAAGCAATTTCATCCCAATGATATTCTTCCCGTCCCATGGCTCAAACGGATCCAAGAATTGTAAACGTTCTGAGCGGCTGTGAATAACCACATCTATGGCGCTGCCATCCTCGGCGGGCGCCTGATATCCGTTATCTTTAACAGCAAACCCTTTAATCGGCAGTTCAATTCCATGCGGTTCATCGAGTTTAACCTTTTCTCCTTTTTCATTAATTAATGTATCCGTTATAGGATTGAAGGTTAAATCTCCGGCAATAGCCAATGCCGTAACAATCTCCGGGGAGGCGACAAAGGCATGTGTATTGGGGTTGCCGTCAGCGCGTTTGGCAAAATTTCTGTTAAAGGAATGCACAATCGTATTTTTTTCTTTCTTTTCGGCGCCTTCTCTGGCCCATTGGCCGATACATGGACCACAGGCGTTAGCCAGCACCAATCCACCCATTTCTTCAAATATTTTAATATAGCCATCCCGTTCAATGGTATAACGAACCTGTTCCGATCCGGGAGTTATGGTGAAATCGGCCTTTGCCTTAAGATTTTTATCGATCGCCTGTTTGGCTACGGATGCAGCGCGGGTAATGTCTTCGTAAGATGAATTGGTGCAGGAACCGATTAAACCAACTTCGACTTTTAAAGGCCAGTCATGCTTTTTAGCTGTTTCTTTCATTTTGGATATCGGTGTAGCCAGATCGGGAGAGAAAGGCCCGTTCAAATGCGGTTCCAGTTCACTGAGATTAATTTCAATAACCTGATCAAAATACTTTTCAGGTTCGGCATATACTTCCGGATCGCCTGTCAGTTCATGGGCCAGATTATCCGCCATATCCGCCACCTCTTTCCTGCCGGTGGCTTTAAGATATTCGGCCATTTTTTCGTCATAGCCAAAGGTAGAAGTTGTAGCGCCGATTTCAGCGCCCATATTGCAAATGGTTCCTTTACCCGTGCAGGAGAGTGTTTGTGCACCGGGTCCAAAATATTCAACAATTGAACCCGTGCCGCCTTTTACGGTAAGAATACCAGCCACTTTAAGAATAATATCTTTTGCTGCAGTCCATCCATTCAGCCGTCCGGTTAATTTGATGCCAATTAACTTTGGGAACTTAAGTTCCCAAGGCATCCCGGCCATGACGTCAACGGCGTCGGCTCCACCCACGCCAACGGCAATCATGCCCAGACCGCCGGCATTCACGGTATGAGAATCGGTGCCGATCATCATCCCGCCAGGGAAGGCATAATTTTCCAGTACTACCTGGTGAATAATACCTGCGCCTGCTTTCCAGAAGCCGATACCATACTTGCTGGCTCCGGAAGCCATAAAATCATACACTTCTTTATTAGTGATATTGGCCGCTTTTAAATCCTGGACAGCGCCTACTTTTGCCTGAATCAAATGATCGGTATGAATGGTAGTAGGCACGGCTGTTTTTTTACGGCCGGCATGCATAAACTGAAGTAATACCATTTGCGCGGTGGCATCCTGCATAGCCACGCGGTCTGGAGCAAAATCCACATACGATTTACCTCTGATATATTCTTCCGTGGCATTATTTTGAGTCAGGTGCGCATATAGGATTTTTTCACTCAGGGTTAAAGGGCGCTTCAGAATTTTTCTCGCTGCAGCAACCCGGAAAGGATAAGATGAATAGGCTCTTTTTATCATATCAAGATCGAAAACCATGATGTACTCCTCAATTTTGGACAGGTCTAAACTTAAGAAATCTCACTAAGGATTGCCATACTTAAGTATTATCAGGTGAAAAAACATTCATTGAAGAAAAAACACATATTAAAATTTATTTAGGCATATATGCTAAAAAATCGTATTTTCCCGGAAAATTTAAAATTATATGGATTATACAAGTATAAAAAATCCCATTACGGGCGAAGAATTAGGGCAGATACCGTTACAAACGGTTGATGATCTTAAAACCTGTATTACAAAGGCCCGCCATGCGCAGAAATTATGGGCTCATAAAACAATTGCCGAACGCATTAAACATATCATAAAGATCCGTGACTATATTGTAGAAAACGCCGGGATGCTGGCAGAAACCATTGCGCGTGACAACGGGAAAATCCGGGCGGACGCTTTGATTACCGAAGTGCTGCCATCTGCTATTGCCGCGACTTATTATTGTAAAATGGCTTCAAAATTTCTAAAAGAACAAAAGTTTCCGGCTGGATGCTGGTTGTTCTTTTTTAAAAAGAGCAGGCTTATAAGAGTGCCCTATGGAATAATCGGCATTATCTCTCCCTGGAATTATCCTTTTTCGATTCCGTTTTATCAGGTGATTATGGCTTTACTGGCCGGTAATGCGGTCATTCTGAAAACAGCCACCGAGACTCAAAGCGTTGGTTTGACCATAAAAGAAACCATTGCCTCAGCCGGTTTACCTGACAATCTTTTTCAATTTATTAACCTGCCCGGCAAAATTGCCGGACCGGCTTTTTTAGAAAACGGAATCGATAAATTGTTCTTTACCGGTTCGGTTAAAGTTGGCAAATTTTTAATGGCCAAAGCGTCCGAAACACTGACGCCGGTTAATCTGGAATTGGGCGGTAATGACGCTATGATTGTATGCGAGGATGCCGATCTTGTCCGGGCCGCCAACGGAGCAGTTTGGGCGGGGCTTTCCAATACCGGTCAGTCCTGCGGTGGCGTGGAACGTATTTATGTACATGAAAACGTATATGCCGATTTTTTGACTATTTTGAAAGAAAAAGTTGAAAATTTGAGCGTTGATTATGACCTGGATTATCAGGTGGATATGAGCGGTATGACTACAGAAAATCAGGTAAAAACCGTAAAATATCATGTGGAAGAAGCCCTGGAAAAAGGTGCCAGAATATTCGCTCAATCCAAAATCCCGGATCATGATAATTATAAAAATTTCTATCCGGCATGTGTTTTAACTGATGTAAACCATGATATGCTTGTTATGAAAGATGAAACATTCGGGCCGGTTTTAGGGGTGATGAAAATTAAAAGTACGGATGAGGCCATCCGTCTGGCTAATGATTCTTATCTTGGTTTAACCGGATCAGTATGGTCCCGAAACCGGAAAAAAGCCGAAGAAATCGGCCGGCAAATACAGGCGGGAGTAATCACAATAAACGATCATCTGATGAGTCATGGCCTGCCGGAAACTTCCTGGGGAGGATTCAAACAATCGGGTATCGGACGTAGTCATGGCCGGCTTGGATTTGATGAAATGACCCAGCCGCAGTTCATCATCAATGATATCATTCCATTTGCCAAAAAACAGCTTTGGTGGCATCCGTATGACAAACGCCTTTACGATAACCTGGTTAAATTGATTGATCTGTTATATTCCAGAAAAATTATGAAACGTTTGAAAGAATTTTACGCTATATGGAAAGTAATTCCCAGAATCTTTAAAAATTAACAAAATTCAAATGGAGGAAGTTATGGATAACTTTGAAATTGATCCTGCTTTTCCGACCGAAAGTGTTAAAAAACATGAAGAAAAATCGCCGGCTATCAAATGGGGATGGCTAAGAGCCGTTTTATTTTTACTGGCTAATGCTATTGCCAGCACTGTTGTCATAGGCGTTACTTTTCTGATTATTCTGATCGTAAAGGGCATCGATCTGGCTACGGTTATGACCGACCGGGCCCAGATTTACGAACTAATGGGATCCAATGAGCGGACAATTCTGCAAGTTGCAGGATTTCTGGCGATGCTGCTGATGGTATGGATTTTCAGAAAATTTATTGATCGAAAAACCATGTTGTCTCTCGGATTCAAATATAAAGGATATGGCGTTGATTTAATCTGGGGTTTAGTCCTGGGTTTTGTCCTGATTATATTTGGAACCTTAGTGCTTATGTTAACGGGTAATTTAACGATAGCTGAATACAGAATTGATATTCTTAGTCTTTCTATTTCCTTGTTCTTGTATATCGTAGTTGCCTTAAACGAAGAAATTATGTTCAGAGGTTATGTGCTAAGCAATTTTTGTGAATCCGTAAATAAATACTTAGCCCTTGTTATCACCTCGGCATTATTCATGGCAATCCATCTGGGAAATCCCAACCTGTCTATTCTGGCCTTGGTAAATCTGTTTTTGGCCGGAATTGTTCTCGGTATCTATTATATTCATAAACAGAATCTCTGGCTGCCGATCGGTATGCATTTAACCTGGAATTATTTTCAGGGTCCTGTTTTTGGTTATGAAGTCAGCGGCACAACAGAACAAAGTATTATTGTACAAAATTTACAGGGCAATGAGCTGCTTACCGGAGGAGATTTCGGCCTGGAAGGTTCATTATTGGCGACGGCAGGAATCATCATAATCACGATTTTTCTGCATTTTAAGTATAAAAAAGCGCCGTATGAGAAGGTAATATAAAAATTGCAGGATTCTGATACTAAATATGATTATGATTACGCGGTTATCGGCAGCGGATTCGGAGGCGCCGTTTCCGCACTGCGATTAGCAGAAAAAGGTTACAGGGTTATTGTTCTGGAGAAGGGTAGAAAATTTGAACCCAACGATTTTCCCAAAACAAACTGGAATCTTAAGCGATGGATGTGGTTACCTGTTTTAAAATTTTATGGTTTTTTTAAAATCAGCTTCTTCAGGCATATTACCATCCTTTCCGGCGTCGGAGTTGGTGGAGGTTCGCTGGTATATGCCAATACATTGCCTGTGCCGAAAAAGGAATTTTTTAAGGCAGATAGCTGGGCTTCTTTAGCTGACTGGGAATCCGAATTAAAGGAACATTATCCAACCGCGCTTTCCATGTTAAATGCAACGCCAAATCAGCGGTTGCAGACAGGAGATATAGCTTTACAAAAAATCGGTGAACTTACCGGGAGGTCAGGT
Organism: Calditrichota bacterium; assembly: GCA_003854985.1. Taxonomy (GTDB): domain Bacteria; phylum Calditrichota; class Calditrichia; order Calditrichales; family Calditrichaceae; genus Zgenome-0002. Next base: position 7,116 of record RQOG01000038.1, on the reverse strand, counting down.
TATTTTGAACCGACCAATGTGGCGGTTTATTTTGGAGAGTCGAATAAAACAGTCCCCGATCCTTATTTTGGAGGAGAAGGACCATCACGCACCGGCTGCAATTTTTGCGGCGGGTGCATGACGGGCTGCCGGTTTGGCGCGAAAAACACACTTGATTATAACTATATATATTTCGCCGAGAAAAAAGGAGCTGTGATACAAGCAGAATCCGAAGTATATGAAATACATCCCTTAAAAGATAAATCGGGCTCGGATGGTTACCGGATTGAATGGCGAAAATCCACCAGTGTTTTTAGAAGAAAAAAATATTGTTCGGCAAAAGGCGTGGTGTTTGCCGGAGGCGTTTTAGGAACCGTTCCACTCTTATTGAAACTTAAGAAAAAATCCCTGCCGAATTTATCGGACAGAGTCGGGTATGGAATACGTACGAACTCTGAAAGCCTGTCGGGAGTGATAACCTTTGATAAGAACACTTCTTTTTCCGAAGGTGTGGCTATCGGGTCAATTTTACACACGGATGAACATAGCCATCTGGAACCTGTTAGATATGCTTCCGGTTCGGGTTTCTGGCGTTTACTTTTAGCGCCGATGGTAAGCGGGGGAAATGTTTTCAGACGTCTGATTAATGTGGCCATTGATTTTATCAAACATCCTGTTAACAATATAAAAGCGATGTTTGTATGGGATTTTGCCAAAAGAACGCAGATACTGTTATTTATGCAGACACTTAACAGCACGCTTCGGTTCAGCAAATGCTGGTATGGAATGAAATCGAAAATGGAAGATGGCCCTGCGCCTACGGCTTTTATCCCGGAATCCCAGGTTCTGGTGAAAAAATATGCCGAATTGGTTAACGGAAAGCCGGTTGCTTTAATCACCGAAACCGTTGCCGGCATCCCGACTACGGCTCATATTTTAGGCGGATGTACCATGGGAAGTAATCCGCAGGAAGGCGTTATTGACAAGAATCATAAAGTTTTCAATTATGAAAATATGTATGTCTGCGACGGATCGGCAGTGTCGGCTAATCCGGGTGTTAATCCTTCGCTCACCATAACGGCCCTGAGCGAAAGGGCGATGAGTAAAATTCCTCAAAAGATTCATGCAGGTTGAATTTTGTTGACAAATCGCAAATAATTTGTATCTTAGCGTCAATATTTCTATCAAAACAGACGGAAATTGAAAACGGGAATAATATTTCCTAAAAAATGGGTTATAGTGACCCTAATCACGATATAAATTAAATGTTAAGACTATTTTCGCGGTGTCTTGAGCAGATTTTTGGTAAGTAAAACTAGTATTAAGGAATGATGATGAAAATTAAAATGAAGATAAAGATCAAGTCTAAGTTTTTCACCTATGCGCATCCGGAGCGCGAATTTTCTCCGGCTGAATTTCAGTATATTACAGCTATTTTCAGGAAAAATGAGAAACAGGATAAATTTATTCCTGCCTTCCAACAGTTGCCATTTGCTTCATAAGCCTTTTTTTTATCGCGGTTTATCATCGCTTTATAATCCTTTATATAAATAAAAAACCATCTTTGCATTGCCTGTTCTTTCTTGGTATGTTTACAGAACAGGCAATATCTTTTTATGGATTATAAAGTGGATAAAAAATCTATTATAGAGATTCTAAATAATATTGCTGTTCTCTTAGAATTAAAAGGCGAAAATCCTTTTAAATCCAGAGCCTATACCAATGCCGCCAGAGCTCTTGAAATGGCTAACGACGATATTTCCGATTTGATCAGATCCGGAAAGATTCAGCAAGTAAAAGGAATCGGTCAGGCTATTGCATTGAAATTAAAAACCCTGGTTGAAACCGGCTCTCTTCCGTATTATGAAGAATTAAAAGCCTCGGTACCTTCAGGGCTATTAGATTTATTAACTATCTAGGGTTTGGGAGCTAAAAAAGTTAAAACTGTTTATGAAAAATTAGGCGTTGACAGTATAGGCTCTCTGGAATATGCCTGTAAGGAAAACAGATTACGCGATCTTCCTGGTTTTGGTCAGAAAACACAGGATAACCTATTAAAATCGATTCAATTAAAGAAAAAATATGATGAGCAGTATCATTATCCTCCGGCAAAAAGGATAGCAGAACAGGTTCTTGAATATCTGCATAAGGCGCCGGGGATAATAGACCTGGAAATTGCCGGAAGTCTGAGGCGAAAAAAGGAAATTATCCATGATATAGATATTGTAGGTTCGGCAAAAAAACAGGATCAGCAAACAATCATGGACTACTTTGTTAATTATCCGGATAATAAACAGAGTCTGGCGCACGGAAAAACAAAAACAACGATCGTTATGAAACATGGTATTCATTGTGATTTAAGATTAGTGGAAACTGATCAATTTCCATTTTTATTGCATCATTCCACCGGCAGTAAAGAACATAATACGGCCATGCGTCAGCTTGCGAAGGATAAAAATTGCCGGATGAATGAATACGGTATATTTAAAGGAAATAACGACAAATCGGAAAAATGCGCCGATGAGCATGAGATATACAGTTTTTTCAGTCTTCAGTATATTCCGCCTGAATTGCGTGAAAATATGGGTGAAATTGAGGCCGCCGGCCGCCATGAATTACCAAATTTAGTACAGGAAAATCAGATTAAAGGTGTTTTTCATGCGCACAGCGTCTGGAGCGACGGATCAAACAGTATCAGGGAATTGGCGGAAAAATGCAGATCACTGGGATTTGAATATCTGGGTATTACGGACCACAGCAAGTCTGCTTTTTATGCCAATGGTCTGGATGAAGAACGGATTAAAAAACAACATGAAGAAATTGAAAAACTCAACGAAGAATTTACAGATTTTACAATATTTATAGGAATCGAGTCGGATATATTAACATCAGGAAAACTTGATTATGACGACGATGTTTTAGAAAGTTTTGATTTTGTTATCGCATCCGTGCATTCCGCGTTTAATCTGTCCCAAAAGGAAATGACCAAAAGAATTTGCTCAGCCCTGAAGCATCCCTGTACGACTATGCTGGGACATCCCTCGGGGCGGCTTCTTTTAGGGCGAGAGGCTTATCAGGTCGATATGGAAGCCATAATCGAATGCGCCGTCCAAAACAATGTTATCATAGAAATTAATGCCAATCCTCATCGCCTGGATATGGATTGGCATTGGGGCCGGCTGGCCGAAAAGCACCAATTAATCACGTCAATTAATCCCGATGCCCATTCTATTGACGGCATTGAAGATTTTAGATATGGTGTAGGCATAGCAAGAAAAGGCTGGTTTACTGCAGACAGGGTTTTAAACACCAGAAGTTGTGATGCTGTAACATCCTTTTTTAAACTTAAATGATTGTTAACAAATATTTAGTTATATTTATACCAAAATATTAATAGTTTGCCCTGATTACCGGGAGAATAAATGTCTGTAAAAATAGCTGTTGACGCGATGGGAGGCGATCATGCCCCAAAAGAAATCGTGGCCGGCGTCTTAATTGCACTGGATAATCATCAGGAGCTGAATATTATCCTCGTGGGCAATGAAAATAAAATCGAGGAATTTCTACCGGGAAAAATCGACAGATCGCGATTGGAAATTATCCATACCGATCAAATGGTTACCATGGATGATTCACCTAAACAAGCCTTAGCGGCAAAACCCCAGGCCAGTCTCTTAATTGCCGCCAGACTAGTCAACGACGGACTTGCGAATGCGCTTGTCAGCGCAGGAAATACCGGTGCTGTTATTCTATCCGCCGCACAGAGCCTCAGCATAATTCCCGGCATTGAACGATCTGCAATGGCGTCCATATATCCGGTTGCCAAATTTTATAGGGAAAGCAAAGGCTTTGCCTTAATGTTAGATGTGGGGGCGACTATTAAATGTACACCTAAACAATTAGTACATTTTGCTTTTATGGGCAGTTATTATGCCCGGCAGGTTCTTGATATAGCAGATCCTCATGTAGCGTTGCTGAACATCGGAGAGGAAGAAACAAAAGGCGGTGAAACATTAACCAAGACCTACAAATATCTTAAAGCGGCAGAAGGTATTAATTTTATTGGTAATATAGAGGGAAAAGATATTCCCAAAGGTTACGCCGATGTTGTGATAACCGAAGGCTTTGTCGGTAACGTGGTTTTAAAAATGCTGGAAGGCGTAAGTGAAGTCATTAAAGACATGGGCGTTTATGCATTCAAGAAAAAATGGAGCTGGAAGATCGGTTTAGCCTTGCTGAGAACCGGCGTCCAAAAACTGAAAGAAAAAACCGATTATTCCGAATATGGAGGCGCACCCGTGCTTGGATTTGAAAAATTAGTAATCAAAGCGCATGGACGTTCAAATGCCAAAGCGATTTCCAATGCCATAAGAATTGCCGAGCTTTCTGTAAAAAACAATATTTGTAAACTAATTGCAGAATCCATAGACGATTTTAATAACAAACATCGAATCGATTTTATCGAAATTTAAATGTTATCTGATCTGCCGGCCGCCGTCCACAGGAATTATAGCACCGGTAATATAATCCGAACCTTCCAGAAGAAACCGCACCGTTTTAGCAATATCCGCCGGAGAGCCTTCGCTTTTTAATAACGTTTGGTTTATGGCAAATTCTTTTTCTTCAACGGTCAGGGTATCCGGTATCATCACCGGGCCCGGATTGATACAGTTAACCTGAATTTTAGGCGCCAGGGCTTTGGCTAATCCTCTGGTCAGGGCCATAATACCGGCTTTGGTAACCGAATAAGGAATGTAAGCGGGAAAAGGAACCTCAGCGGCTGAATCACCAATGTTGATAATTTTACCTGAACCGGCCTTTAACATATGGCGACTGACTTCCTGGGAAAGGAAAAAAGCTGATTTAAGATTAAGCGTATGCAAAAGGTCCCAATCTTTTTCCTTTACCAAACCTAAAGGTGTTTTAAAAAATATTGCGGCATTATTAATAAGGATATCAATCCGGGCAAATTTTTGTAATACGCTGTTCACAATCAAGAGAATAGATTCACTGCGCGTCAGATCCCCTTTTACGAGATGGAAAACGCCTCCGTTTTTTTCTACGGCTGATTTAAGGAATAAAGCATCATCCCGGCTGGAATTATAATGACAGGCAATCCGGCAGCCTGCCTCTGCGAGTTCAAGTGAAATGGCTCTGCCAATTCTTACTGCTCCACCCGTTACTAATGCCACTTTATCTTTTAACTGCATAACGTTTATCTCTTTAAAATGGATTGGCCGTAGGATTTAAGAACGGATTTTGTTTCTTTTCCCTGCCAATGGTTGTGGTTGGACCGTGTCCGGGATAAACAATGGTTTCATCGGGTAAAGGTAAAATTTTCTCCCTGATGGATTTCATTAACGTTTTATAATCTCCGCCATATAAATCTGTCCGACCGATGGAATCTTTGAACAACACATCTCCCACGAATATATGACCGGGGGTGTACAAACTCATACTACCCGGGCTATGACCCGGTGTATGCAGAACGGTAAAAGTTATCCGGCCTAGTTTTATCTTCTGTCCGTCCGTTAAATAGGTTTCAAGATGAGGCAGACCAGCTACATCCATACCAAAAGCTATCCCCTGATTTTTCAGTGATTCCAGTAGCGGCTGATCGTCCTCGCCCATCCAGAAGGGGATATTAAAATGACTTTGAAATTCAAAGGCCCTGCGTGTATGATCAATATGACCATGTGTATTGATGATGGCGACGGGATTATAATGGTTCTTTTCAATAAATTCTATTATACGGTCCTCTTCATCGCCGGCATCGATGATAAAACAATCCGCCTTATCATCTTCCGAGACAATGAAACTATTCATCTCGAAAGGACCGACGGTAAATTGATGTATTTTCATTTATCATCCTTTAATTATCTATTTATAATCCATTTCCCGCTAAATAACTGGCGCATAAACAGGCCAGATATTTTTTAACGAGTATATGGTAAAATATATTTCATCACCGATTCACCTGATGCAAAGGCTGTCCCGTTTCAAGCACACTGATTACATTTCTGGCCGCAATTCTGGACATTTCCGCTCTGGTTTCATGCGTTCCGCTGCCTACATGCGGCAAAAGAACAACATTATTCAATTTATAAAGTTCTTCATTAACTTCAGGTTCAAATTCGTAAACATCCAATCCGGCGCCGGTGATATTTTTTTCCTTTAATGCCATTGTCAAAGCTTCTTCTTCCACAACCGGACCACGCGAAGTATTAATCAAATACGCTGATTTTTTCATCAGTGAAATATTGTTTCTATTAATCAGATGCCTGGTTTCCGGAGTTAACGGGCAATGCAGACTAATAAAATCGGATTGTTTTAACAGTTCTTCAAGAGTCACTTTCTTTGCTCCGGTTTCTTTTTCAAATTTTTCTTTACGGGATCTTCCGGAATATAAAATATTCATTTCAAAACCCTTTGCCCTGCGGGCTACCGCCTGTCCGATCCGGCCAGCGCCTATGATTCCCAGTGTTTTGCCGGTCACGTCTCCGCCAAGCATCAGCATTGGCTGCCAGCCGGTAAACAAACGATTCCTCATAAACTGATCGGATTCCACGATACGTTTGGATACAGCAAGTATTAAAGCCCAGGTTAAATCGGCGGTGGCATTGGTTAATACATCTGGCGTATTAGTAACAAAAATGCCTTTGGAAGCGGCATAATCGATATCAATATTATTATATCCAACGGCATAATTAGCGATAATTTTTAAATTCGGCGTAGAATCAATCATTTTTTTATCAACAGGATCCGATAAAAGCGTTATCAGGGCATCGATGTTTTTAAGACCGGAAATAGAGGATGTTTCCGCTAAGGAAAAATCCTCATCACCGACGATTACCTGATAACCCTTTTCCGAGAGTAAATCAATGCCGGCTTGCGGTATTTGTTTTGTTATTAAAACCGTTTTCATAAAACAATATTTCCGTTTATCAGGGTGACTTTCTGAAAATTAATAAAATATTACAATTCATCAAATAATTCCTACCGGATTTATAAGGCGGATCTGAGCTGTCCTAAATAATTTGATCTTAAAATAGATTTGTTGTTTTTATTGATTTTAGTCCGCTGTTTTAGATGATCTGGAAAACAACCCCCAAAAAAAGTTATCAAAAATAACTTGCC
>RQOG01000037.1 GCA_003854985.1 Calditrichota bacterium | reverse complement strand
TTTGATTTGTATCCATAATTATTATTTTTATAAAGTTATCCAATAAGAATAGCAATTTCTTTTCTTTGAATCCGCTTGTGCCTAACGTCCGCGTGTATGAGCCGTTGCGTCGCCAGAGCGCTTACTTATCGAGGTACACCAAGGTAACCAAAAGTGATTAGTTCCGCAACCCGCTACCAGCAATGGCTTATACACGCTGTTAGCGGTTCGTTGTTTTTTCATTTGTCGGTTCATAATAAAGAATGACAGCACCACTGCTAAACGTTTTAGTCTTTATAAGTTTAAGCGTAATTTTTTCGCTAATGTTTTTAAATAACGGCAAACCACCTCCTGCGATAACAGGGTGAACACAAAGTTGATATTCGTCTATTAAATTAAGTTTCGTCAAAGCTACAATCAAGCTCGGACTGGACACAAAAACGTCTTTACCCGATTGTTGTTTGAGTTCCAAAACTTCCTTCTCAAGGTCTTGACTTGCTAATTTCGCACTTCTCCAATCTAAATTTTTCAGTGTGCGAGAAAAAACAATCTTCGGGGTATTGTCTATTGCGACCGCAAAGTCGTCCATTGCTTTATCGCCTGTGGGATTTTCCAGCACGGTTCGCCAAAATTCCATAAGCTGGTAGGTTATCCTGCCATATAAAACGGTATCAGCACTTCTCAACAGGTCAGCATAATGTTGATGTATTTCTTCGTCAGGGATACCTGAGGTATGATCACAAAACCCGTCAAGCGTCATATTGATTGCTGCAATTACTTTTTTCATATTTTCTTTTTTGTCAGTCTGTTTCGTGGTGCATCCTACAATGACCGCTAACATCTCAATAAACGTATTGCGTCTGTCCTATGGCCAGATAAACCTGCCCGGCAACTGACTGGTTTATTGCGCCTATAGTTTAATTTTTTTTCCGCTTATTGCGAAATATAAGTATTAAAACAGGTACAAACAAAAAATCCTATAATATTTTTAGCCCATCAATAACAAGCCCTGAACAGGCAAAAAAAAAGCCGTCCGCAGGCGGCTTATGGTATTTGCTATTTTTTATGTATGCGAATATCCCCGTTAATCGTCTCGATATGCACGCGGTTTTTACCGTCGCCTGTCTTTCCCGCGCCGCGTATTACTTTTCTCGGTTCGCCATGATCGTATTCCCAGTCTTCGTCTTCTTCAATTTTCAACGGGAAATCGCTGCTGATCTTA
>RQOG01000036.1 GCA_003854985.1 Calditrichota bacterium | reverse complement strand
TTCCTTGTTTATATATGACTTATCGCTAATTTAGCGAAAATAAGGACTATGTACAATCTCTTTTATTAATTCGCACAACGGGTTAATTCATTGTATTTTTGCTTAATAATAGATAACTTACTCCAAAGTTTAATAAAGGCCATAAATTCAGGTAATCATTTTTAAATATAACCAGATAATGGCAGATTCTTAATTATGAAAAAAAATACCGAATACGCAAAGGAATTATTGGATCTTGTGAATAATGGGTATGGTGCGCTTTCAGAACTTACTGAAGTAGACCTGTCACTGGAAAAAACTCCCGATGGTAAATGGAATAAAAAACAGATTCTGGGGCATCTGATCGATTCTGCTTCCAATAATCATCAACGGTTTATCCGGTCACGAATTGGCAGCGAACTGGCGTTTCCGGCTTTTCAGCAGGATGAGTGGGTGGAAATACAGGACTATAAAAACGCCAAATGGAAATACCTATTGGAATTATGGAAATTTTATAATTATCATCTGGCGGGCATTTTGAAACAAATGCCTAAAGATGTGATGGAACGAAAGATGATTATCGGACCTAATGAACCGATTACATTAAGGGGATTAATCGAATCCTATATTGAACACCTTAATCATCATCTTAAACAATTAATTACACAAAAATAACCTGTGCCTGCCATTTAAAACTGACTGTCCGGGTAAAAATGTAAAAAGTTATTCTATCTTTTTCTTTGATTGTGTTGAATTATGCGCTTTAAGCTCTTAAATTTGCTAGCTTTTATGCAGATAAAAAATGAACAGGTCGGAATGCGTATTATAAAATTTGGAGAGGAGACTTTAGTCCCATGATGACGAAATTACGAGAATTTAGTAAGCTTTTCATTATCATAGTAGCACTGTCATTTATTGGCCTTATGGTTTTTGAATGGGGTGCTGATATTTCCGGTCAACAAAGAGTTGATGACGTTGTTGGCAGCGTGAATGGTGAAGAGTTGAAATATGCCCAGTTTGAAAAGTTGTTTCAGCAATTATATGAAAACGATCGTGCTCAGACCGGAAAAACAAATTACAGCGAAGAGGAGCTTCAGCGTCTCAGGGATATGGTCTGGGAACAATTTATTCAGCGTACTCTGTTTTCAGCTGAAATGGAAAAATTAGGTATCTCGGTAAGCGATTCCGAAGTCATTTATCAGATTTATAATTATCCGCTTGATGATTTTAAGCGCCATCCCGCTTTTCAGACTAATGAAGTTTTTGATATTAATAAATACAGGATGTCATTCAGCAACCCGGAGATTCCATGGCGTCAAATTGAAGAGATTTACCGGGGTCAGATTCCTTTTGTCAAATTGCAAAACATTATCAGCAATACCGTGCATGTTACCGATGATGAAGTCTTAGAGGAATTCAAAAAGACAAATATAAAAGTAAAATGCGACTATCTTGGTGTCACAAATCTTGCTTTTAACCAAAACATTGAAGTCAGCGAAAATGCTATTAGTAAATATTACAAGGATCATATTGACGAGTATAAACAGGACGAGCAACGGCAGTTATCATATATTATCTTCCCGATTGACATTACTAAAAATGACACAATGCGCGTGTTTGAGGATTTTGAAAAAATAAAAGCAAGACTGCAAAACGGCGAAGAATTCGGCAGACTGGCGCTTGAGTACTCGGAAGATCCCTCCGTAAACAGCAATAAAGGCGATCTAGGGTATTTTGAAAAAGGTTCGATGGTTAAAGAATTTGAAGAAGCTGCCTTTTCTGCAAATCCCGGTGATATTGTCGGACCGGTCCTTTCTTCCTTTGGTTACCATTTGATTAAAGTGGAAGATAAAAAGACCGAGGAAGGCAAAGAACAGGTGAAGGCTAGTCACATTCTGATTAAAGTTTCCCCTGCCCCATCTACGGTTGAATCCCAGGGAAATGCCGCACGTGAATTCAAAGAATATGCCGCCGAACAAGGATGTGCCAAAGTTGCCAAAGAAAGAAATTATACCATTCAGGAAACCGGATTATTTGAAGAGGGCAGTGGTTATATACCCGGCATAGGTGTTGAGTCGTCAATCAGTAAATTTGCTTTTGCCGGTGAATTAAACGAAAGCGCTGTGTATCAACTGGATAAGGGTTATGGCGTTTTTATTATTTCTGAGATTAAAAAAGCCGGATATAAAGACCTGGAATCAGTTCGCACAATAGTTGAAAATAGTGTCAGGCTCGAGATTGCCAGGGAAAAAGCCCGCGAATTCGCAGAAGGTTTCAAGGAAAAAATTAACTCCGGAATGTCTTTTGAAGAGATAGCCCAACAGGATAAAGATGAAAAAATTAAATACAATACCACACCATTATTTACTATTGATTCAAGGGTTCCCGGTATTGGAAAATCCATTGAATTTAATGCAACCGCTTTCTCTTTGAATCCAGGCCAAATTTCTGATCTGGTCGAAACAGACGCCGGCTTTTATTATCTTAAATTGCTTGAAAAAACAGCCTTTGACAGTTCCGCCTATCAGGTGCAATTCGAATCCATTAAGCGCCGTTTGTTTTCTGCAAAACGCAACACTGTTTTTCAAAAATGGTATGAAAACTTAAAGGCAAATGCGGATATTGTGGACAATCGAAAGCGATTCAGATTATAATAAAAAGAGCTGGTCTTCCCGACCAGCTTTTTTTATGATCATTTGCGGATAGCCGTTATCTGATTTACCGCTTTAATCAAACTTTTAAACTGTCTTTCATCCAAAGCCTGATCCGCATCGCTTAATGCGGCTGAAGGATTAAAATGAACTTCCACCATAATACCGTCGGCTCCTATGGCGGCCGACGCTTTGGATACCGGTTCAACCAGGGTCCGTAAACCGGTAGCATGACTCGGATCAATTATAACGGGTAAATGTGTATTTTCTTTCAATAAGGGCACAGCGCTTATATCAAGTGTGTTCCGCGTGGCCGTCTCAAATGTTCTTATGCCTCTTTCGCATAATATCACGTTCGGATTGCCCTGTGCAAGAATATATTCCGCAGAAAGAAGTAATTCTTTTATGGTTGACATCATGCCTCTTTTTAAAAGCACAGGCTTATTGGATTTACCTACTTCCCGTAAAAGAACAAAATTCTGCATATTTCTGGCGCCTATCTGAAGCATATCCACATATCTGGCTACCAGTTCCACATCTTCCGGTGCAATAACCTCCGTAACTACGGGTAGTTTATATTCATTACCTGCTTCTCTTAACAACTTTAATCCCTCTTCTCCAAGACCCTGAAAACTATAGGGACTGGTCCTGGGTTTAAAAGCCCCGCCGCGTAATAAATGAGCGCCATGTTCCGCAACAATTTTAGCTGATTCCATCATCTGGTGCCGGCCTTCCACACTGCATGGTCCGGCAATAATAATAAAATCACCGCTTCCAACCGCTATATTGCCCACCTGTACGACGGTTCTATCCGGTTTGGTATGGATGGAATAAAGCGGTCCCTCTTTTTTGATCCGTTTAGCGCCTGTCTTTTGGGCGGCAGTGTTATTTAACACTCCTTCAAATTTAGGATAGGATCCAAAAACATAAAGAAATCCGGTCAGGTTTTTTATCTCTTCAAAAGCGTTGATAATATTTTCGTCTTCGGCATGCCCTTCCACATCAATAAAAAAATGATATTTCCAGGGTTCTGTTTTATGCGGACGTGATGAAAGCAGACTCAGGTTCACGCCAAATTTATCAAAAATGCCCAGACACTGGTAAAGCATTCCCGGCTGATCCAGAACATCAAATGCGGCTGATACTTTGTAAGGTAAATAAGGATTATGCTCGGCTTTAATACTCTCATGACTTAGCAGAAGAAATCTGGTTTGATTATGAGGATAATCTTCAATATTTGTTTCCAGGATTTCCAGGTTATACAGTGTTGCCGATTCTTCCGATGCAATCGCAGCACAATTCGATAATTTTTTTTCGGATATTATCTTAGCGCTTCCAGCCGTATCATAAGTCGGCAGAATTTCCACGTTTTTAAACCGGCGGAGAAATACCTCGCATTGCGAAATCGCAGCCGGATGCGAATAGATCGTTTTTATATCCTTAAATTCGGTTCCTTTAAGACCTAGTAAGGAGTGATGGATGGGAATTATAACTTCCTGTATAATAGCCAGTTTATTTTCAAGCAGTAAATCGTAGGTGTGGGTAATATTACCCATAATTGAATTCTCAATCGGTAAAAGCCCGTAATTAATCTGTTCTTTCTTTAAGGCATCAACAACCTCATAACTGGTTCTGTAGGGAATTTGCTCAACGATTTCCTTATCAAACATAGCATTAATTGCTCTGGAACTGTATGCGCCTTTTTCTCCCTGATATCCTATTTTAAGTGTATCGGTCACTTTTTCCTCCACTTCCTTTTCAAAATGAATGCGCAATTTTAGCAATTAACAATGTGTAAATCAAAAAAAACAAATGAAGAATTATAATCTTGGTAAAATCTCAGGCAACATCATTCATACAATCATCTTCCAGATCGGAATTTTCGGCCATTTCTATTAAAAACCGATTCATTTCAGGCTCTATTTCCAGTTCATCCAGCCACGTTGCCTGATTGTCATATTTGGCATAAAAAGGCTTATTGATCAAATCTGAATTTCGGCACTGGATAAATTTTAATACAAACTTTTTATTAACGCCTGAACCAATTATGCCGTCTACCATTACTTTACCAGGCCAGGCAGACATAGACGGACCTCGAACGGTTTTGGCAAGACCGGTCACCCTGGAATACGCTTCCGTAAAAATATTATAGGCATCGCTCAGGGGCACCGAAAAGTATTCATGCGCACCGGTATCTCTTTCCACAAACATATAATAAGGAACCATTCCCATAAAAACCGATTTCTTCCACATTTCTCTCCATACATCCGGAGAATCATTAATTCCACGGATAAGAGGCGCCTGAGTTCTTATCATCACTCCGGCATTCAGAATGCGCTGAACAGCCTGCTGGACTTTCTTCGTTCCTAACTCTTTAAAATGGCTGAAATGAGCCATTATGGTAATATTTTTCCCCTGTTTTTTAAGCGATTCAAATTTTTGCAGTAATTCCGTTCCCTGTTCACCCAGATACCTTTCCGGGAAGAAAGCCAGCGATTTGGTTCCGATACGAATATTTTTTACATGGTTGAGTTCCGGCATGGCTATTATATCCAGATATTTAAATAACCGTTCATTGTTCATCCACATGGGATCGCCGCCGGTAAAAAGAATATCGGTAACCTGACGGTTACAAACCAGATAATCAAAAAGAACCTGATAATCATTTGATTTAAATTTATAATCATCAAGATTCACAAACTGCGCCCACCTAAAACAGTAGGTACAATAGGAATGACACGTTTGTCCGTGTGCAGGAAAAAACAATACCGTTTCCCTGTATTTATGCTGAATTCCTTCAAAGGTCCTGTTTCCGATTTTTGGAATATTATCTTTCTGCCCATCCGGATGAGGATTCAGTGTTCTCCTTATTTGCCTGACAACAAATCTCTTATCTTTTTCTGTATTAGCTTCTTTTAACAGTTTCCAGTTTTTTAAAGAGAGCATTTTTTTAGTTGGGAAAGTTAAACGATAGATGGGATCATTCTTGTAATTCTGCCAGTCAATCAGTTCATCCAGAACATATTCACTGACTTTGAACGGGAAAATACCGGTCAGATATTTTAAGTTGTCCAAATCTCTTTTAGGCAGATATTTTGCATATTTGGAATTACTAAATTTTTTAAAAGAAAAAAACATAGAAAAAACTCCTTTAATAAGTCATATTGCTGATTTGATAATTTAATATAAACCCTTGAGCAGCATGACGCAAATTAACTTCGTATTCCGGAAACAAGATTATCAGTTTTAATAGAGTATTACCGAATAACCAGTCGAATCGGACTATGAAAAAACAAATTAGAATTTTAAGAAAAATTAATTTTATGGTGCAACCGGATTTGTTTTTAAATTACCTGAAATAAATGAGGATCATAAATATGATTTAAACAATTAAAATTTTTACTGCTCTTAAGTGATATGAAAATGCGAAATATCGTAATGACTTTTCATAAAAAGAATGGATATAAACGCTATTATGATAATAGATAAAATCGAAAAACAAAAAAATAAAAATATTTATCATCTCTACGCCGAAAATGCCATCCTGATGACTCTGACCGAAGATACAATCGTGAAGTTTAATATATACGGCGGAAAAGAGATATCGCAAAATCAATTAGATGAAATTCATGATTATGACCAGACTATTCAATGCGTTCATCAGGCGTATCGTTTTTTAAGCCGGCGAGCCCATCTGGTGAAGGAAATTGAAAGAAAACTATATAAGAAATCGTATTCAAAAACAACCATCAATAAAGCTGTGGCTATCCTTAAGGAAAAAGGTTATCTGTATGATGAAGATTTTATAACCATGTACATTCGTGAAGAAATAAATATCAAGCGCAGCGGTCCCCTGCTCATCCGTAAAAAGCTTATGGAAAAAGGCGCCTCCAGAGAACAGGTGGATAAACAAATTGAACAGCTATACGATGAAGAAAAACAAAAATATAATGCCGGTAAGTTGCTCATAAAAAAGCAAATGAATAAAACGACTGTTACCAGAACTGAAATACAAAAATTACAGCGTTTTTTACTCTCAAAGGGTTATGGCTGGGATGTCATTCATTTTTGTCTGGATAAATACACTATCGAATGATATAATACTAATAGGCTTAATATGGCAGTTTATTCACAGGTTTAACATTTTTTTTAATCTGCTGATCAGGTCCGGGAAAAATATCGGCTTGGAAAAGAAGATATCGCGGTGTTCGGCCATAAAGCCGTCAAACCCGAAAGCATGCGCGGAAACGAGCAGCGCCGGGATATTTTTATACGACTCAGTGTTTTGTAACCATTTATAAAATTCAACGCCGCTTTCTCCCGGCAGACCAATATCAATGATAATGGCCTGAATACCCGTTTCTTTGAGTTTTTCTCTGGCCTCTGAAGCGCTATTTACCACAACAACATCAAAACCGGCTCTCAGAAGATAGATGGTCATCAACCGTCCGGCCTGCTCATTATCATCTATATAAAGCACGCTGTATGTATTTTGAGTATCGATTGTATTCATAACAGTTTCTTCATACTATTTCAAATTCTTAAAAATATACCCCTGTGAAATGTTTTTACAATAAAAAATGTTCCCGATATATAATCTAAAAATATCAAAATTTCAAGGTATTTTTTTTGTATGCATACATACATTCCTGTTATATTTGAGACACAGACAATTTAATTGAGGAAAAAATGACTGCCGGCGAAATCAGACAACAGTTTATTGATTTTTTTAAAGATAAAAACCATAAATTTGTGCCGAGTTCTTCCGTGGTGCCGCTTGAAGATCCTACTTTACTTTTTACGAATGCAGGCATGAATCAATTTAAAGATATTTTTCTGGAAAAAGGAACCCGTTCTTACAAACGCGCTGTAAATTCTCAAAAATGCATCAGGGTGAGCGGAAAACATAACGATGTGGAAGAAGTTGGCCATGACACTTATCATCACACTTTTTTTGAAATGCTGGGCAACTGGTCATTCGGCGACTATTATAAAAAAGAAGCGATTGAATGGGCGTGGGAATTATTTACTAAGGTCTGGAAACTACCTAAAGAAAAATTGTACGCCACGGTTTATACTACCGATGATGAGGCCGCTGATCTTTGGGCTTCACAAACGGATATTAATTCTGATCATATTCTGCGTTTTGGCGATAAGGATAATTTTTGGGAAATGGGCAATACAGGCCCCTGCGGCCCCTGTTCGGAAATTCATATTGATTTAGGCGAAGAATACTGCGATAAGAAAGACACAAAGCATATTTGTCAGGTTAACGGTGAATGCGGCCGATTTATTGAATTATGGAATCTGGTATTCATCCAGTATAACCGCGATGACTCCGGAAAACTACATCCTTTGCCTAAAAAACATGTGGACACCGGCGCCGGTTTCGAACGGATTGTCGCTGTTTTGCAGAATAAACATTCCAATTACGCTACCGATGTTTTTATGCCGCTAATCGATAAAATCGCAGAAATAACCAAAACCGATTATAAAAAGGCTGTTGACAAATCACCCTACCATGTCATTGCCGATCATGTTCGGATGCTTACTTTTTCCATTGCCGACGGTGGTATGCCTTCCAACGAAGGCCGGGGTTATGTGATGCGCCGGATTTTAAGACGGGCAGCCCGATATGGCCGCAAACTGAATATCAGCAAACCTTTTATTTATAAAATTGTGCCCGTTCTGGTAAAAAATATGGGCGATTTTTATCCCGAAATTGCCGACAGACAGACGCACATTCAATCAGTGATTAAAGCGGAAGAAGAGCATTTTAACCGGACGCTCGACCGTGGTCTGGAAATTTTTGACAAAATAAAGGAAGAACTCCGGGCAAAAAAGAAGAAAATAATCCCCGGAGAAGAAGTGTTTAAATTATATGACACTTATGGATTTCCCGTTGACCTGACCGGTATTCTGGCTGAAGAAAATGGTTTGAGTCTTGACGCCGCCGGTTTTGAGAAAGAAATGGAAGCTCAGAAGAACAGAGCCCGTTCCGCATCAAAATTCGACGCCCGGCAAATTAATCAAACTGACTGGATTATTTTTGAAGATACAGCGGACTCAGAGTTTGTCGGTTATGAAAAGCTATCCATTGAAACGGAAATCACCCGTTATCACATGGATAATGACACACTGCACATCGTTTTAAAACAAACACCTTTTTATGCCGAGTCCGGGGGGCAGGTCGGCGACAAAGGTACTCTTTCCGGAGAAGGTTTCGAGTTGCAGGTGCTGGATACCAGAAAGGAAAACGAACATATTATTCACATCTGCAAATCACCCGGCCAGTTTAACCCTGAGACTACAAAGGTTTTAGCCGAAGTCCTGCAATCCGGAAGAATGGATACGGCAAAGAACCATACGGCCACGCATTTGCTTCATGCGGCATTAAGAAAAGTGCTTGGTGAGCATGTTCAGCAGGCCGGTTCGCTGGTTGAGGCCGAAAGATTACGGTTCGATTTCACCCATTTTAATAAAATTATGCCTGATCAACTTCAGGAAATTGAAACGATAGTAAACCAGAAAATTCAGCTTAATACAACGATACAGATTGCCCGGGAAAAATTGACTGATGCCAAAAAAAAAGGGCGCTATGGCCTTATTCGGTGAAAAATACGGCGATATAGTGCGTACGGTTGCCGTTCCCGGATTCAGCCTTGAATTATGTGGTGGCACGCATGTTCATTCAACCGGAGAAATCGGAGCATTTTTAATCACGGCTGAAACCAGCATCGCTTCCGGCGTAAGAAGGATTGAAGCAATCACCGGATCAAAGGTGGTTCAGTATATGCTTTCAGCGCGTGATCGCCTTGAGGAATTGTCTGTTTTATTGAACAGCCCTGCGGATAAACTGGTTAAACGGATTACGGAATTACTGGATCAAAGAAAAAAACTTGAAAAAGAAATTAATAAACTATCAACGCAGAATATTAAAGCCGATATCGGGCAGATTATCGATTCCGCCGTTACGATCAATGATATTAAAGTCATCGTCCGTCATATAAAAAATGCTGACGCTGAACAGTTAAAGGAATTAGGTGATAGTATCCGCGGAAAATCCATGAATACGGCGGCGTTGATTACGGGAGAATCAGACGGCAAACTTAATCTTGTTTGCGTAATTACCGATGATTTGATCAAGTCCAAAGGATTGAATGCAGGAAATATCATTCGCGAAACGGCAAAAGCGGCTGGCGGTGGCGGTGGCGGCCGGGCACATCTGGCTACGGCGGGAGCTAAAGATATTTCCGGCCTGGAAGCCGCGCAAAGAGAATTTCAAAAACTAATGGAAAAAGCATAAGCAATTAGTTGTTTTCGCGTATGTTTTATTTCCCTTAAATGAATCATGAACCGTACAATTGTCAGAATAATTTATTTGTCTCTTTTTTCCGTAGCTATGGCCTACCTGGAATCGGCTGTTGTTGTGTACCTCAGATTCATATATTATCCCGAAACGTTTGATCTGTCGGTATTTAAAATCCCTCCTGAAATTCTGACAATCGAAATAGGCCGGGAAGCCGCCACTTTGGTTATGTTGGTCGCATTAGCCTGGATTGCTGCCCGTGAATTCAAAACCCGATTCGCCGGTTTTATTTTCTGCTTCGGAGTTTGGGATTTATTTTATTATATCTGGCTGAAAGTCTTCATTAACTGGCCGGAGTATTGGCTGGAATGGGATATTCTTTTTTTAATACCAACCGCATGGCTGGCGCCATGGCTGGTTCCGGTGATTATCAGTATTTTTATGATTATCTGTTCAACGTTGGTATTTATATTTCCGGAACGTTTCGAAAAATATATTTTTAACCTTTATGAATGGTTGATTGTTTTAGCTTCAATGCTCATTATCTTGTATACTTTTCTATATCAGACCGGCCGGTTTATAAACGGACAGATTCCGGAAACTTATCCATGGCTGCTTTTTATTATAGGAGTTTTGCTGGCCATATCATTGGTAGTTAGAAGAATAGTATCTTCAGGTCGCAAAAAAATATAACCGCATATCCTGCATCAGACAGATTGAGCAAAATAAGAATTTTTAATCTTCGTCGTATAAAGCTAATTTTTCCCGGTAATCCGTAGCATCATTGTTTCGCTTTTCGATACCGGTAATAATGATATTCAGTTTTTGCCGGAATACTTTTAATGCCTGAAACCTGTATTCAGCGGGTAATTCCGGATCCTGCAGGTGTTTCTCGATGGCCTTTACCCGATAGCGATCCATTCCCCAGTATTTTCGCGAAAGCTGATCCGCGTGGCCGCCATATTTGATTATTCCCGGAATCGGATCAAGCCCTATTTCGTAATACCTGCTCACCCGCAGCCAAAGATCATAATCTTCACAGACTGGAAAATGTTCATCGAAAAGTCCGGCTTTTTCAAATACCTGCCTGTGTATCACCACGGCCGAAGGCGAAACAATACATAGAGGTAAGGAACGGTTAAACAGCCACCCGCCATATTTTTTATGTTTGATTTGCGGATTTACCCTTTTGCCGTTTCTGACCCAGATTTCTTCCGATTGGAAAATCGCATATTGAGGATTTAACTCATGAAATTTCCGGGCATGCTCCAACTTATCCGGCAGCCATTCGTCATCACTGTCCAAAAAGGATATCCATTCTCCCCGCGCCGCGTTGATTCCCCTGTTCCGCGCCAAAGAGACGCCTTTGTTATCCTGGGTGATTATTTTTATTTCGGCTCTAAACTTTAATAATATTTCAGATGTATTATCGGTTGAACCGTCATCAACGACAATAATTTCATACGGAGATTCGGACTGATTTAATACGGATTTAATCGCCCGTTCTATTAACGTAGCCCGGTTGAAAACCGGGATAACAACGGAAATTTTCATATAAGCTGATAATTCTCCAGATAACCAAACGCCTGGTCAGTCAAACGCCCGGCCAGTAATTTATATCGGTGTTTAATCGCTTCATGCGCGGATTCGCCCGGAATATCGCTGACAATTTTGAGTGCAGAAAAAGGAATTGATTTTTTTCGGCAAAAATCCGCTAATCCGTAACACTCCATATCCACTAAAGGAATGCCATAGCTTTGATAAACCGACTTCCTTTCCGATGATTTTATAACAGCCTGACTGACTGTAAGCAGGTTATTTATTTTAAGGAATTCAGGCGAATCTTCCTGATTTGTTAATGGTATTACTGGTTTGCTTTTATCCATATGAAATACTCTGGAAATCGAATAGACTTCGCCGGTTGTTACCGTATCGGTTAATCCGCCCGCAAAACCGGCATTGAGAACAAATGAAATATGATGATTAAATATAATCTCATTTAATGCCTTTAAAGCTTTTTGTTCACCGATGCCGGTAATTAAAACCGAAAATGTTTTCCCTTTATATAATATTGCGGAACCGGTATTGATCTTCTCAACGGCACCGGCCCGCTCAATTAAAGGAAATATTTCCGCTCTTAACGCTGCTGCAATAATAATCATGTCTGGAAATTATAGGTCATTAATTTTAAGCGCAAAAAAAAAACGACTCTTACGAGCCGTTTTTCTGAGGTTTTATGGGGATTGGGTATGAGATGATTATTTTTCTAACAAACTGACAATACTTATCAACACCGGTTTTAATTTCAAATGTAATCCCTTATAAATCTGTTTTGAAATATCAACCGTTACGTCAACAAACATATATATGAAAGGTATTGCCAATATTGCTATCACAATGGCCTGGATTATCTGTTTTTCCATTTTGCTCTCCTGTGTTTAGTTTTCTCTTACGACCGGAAAGCATTAAAAGTTGCAGGTAAAATCAGATAATTGCGAATTTTATAAAAAAAATTAAAAACAGTCTTTCGGAGCTTTTCAGAAAGATTTACAATCAGAGCTATTGTCAAAGATATTTTTCAGGGCTGTTTCCCCGGTTTTTAATCATCTTTTCCATATCGGTTAAAATATCGGGAAAATTTTTATTCATACTGAAGGTATACAGCAACCGGTTATAATCATCTTTTTTATAACTCTTTTCCGAACACTTTTCCAATAATTTAAAAAATCGTTTCTGAAAGGATAATTCTTTATATTTCTGTTTGACAATTTCCGAAAGGTCATTCGTGATGTCCGAGCCGATGCCGGCGCAGTCCGGAGCCGGTTTTACAAATATGAATTCATCGTTGTCCGTATCCAGACATATGGCACGGCCGACAGGAGCGAGAGAACAAATCAGCGGCTTATAATCAGGATGTAATTTGCATAATCCTTTCAGTTTCCCCTGTTCATCCTGCTCATTGATCAGAAAAGGGCAGAATACGAACGGTTTTTTTCTGAAATTTATTACCGGCTGCCAGGTATTATTCTCCGCGCTTTCCAAACGAATTATATTCCTTAGAAAAAGTCCATCTGTTGTATCGAAATTAAAATATCTGCACATTTTATATAAATCATAGGGATTTAAATAGATTGTCATATCTCCCGTACAACAATTACCGCACCTTGTGCAACAGAAATTGAAAGTCCCCTGAATAGGCTTAAAATCGATATCCATATTTTTCAATATTTTTGGTGTTAAGATTATTGAGCATCGCCTGCATCTACAGATTTTTTAAATGGTTTACAATAGATATTTGCATACTGCAATATGCTATTGAACTTACTATCTCTGCCCCATCCTTTTTGCTTTTTCAAGAATCCGGGGTATTGCGTCGTCCATCATAAATTTCACATCGGCATAACGAAATGTTCTGTCTTCAAATTTCATGGCGCTTACGGATTTTAAAAATCGTTCTTCGAAGTCCCGGAATGATGATCCATAAACATGGTAACTGTCTGCCTGGTGAACATAGCGGCCTATCTTTACCTGCCTGCCGGATAGTTCTGCAATTCTATCGGCTATTTTTTTCTGCAGCTGGATCAAAGCGAACATATTCATAAAAGCGGCTTTATAGGCATCGTTAGACCGAAAACGGATATTCATGTTTAAGAACCAGTTGTCATTATCCCCTTTCATAAGGCGGCACCAGACACTTTGCAGGCAGGCCGGATCATAGCAGTCATTATCTTCCCAGACCTTCCAGGTTATAGCCTGCGCCCGGCGTGTATAAGGTGTTTTGGCTAATTTTCGGGCGATAATTTCTATCTGGTCAAATGGCTTTTCCACACAGGGGACATTATAATCAAATAAGCGCTGATGATAGGTATATTCCCAGCGCGTATCGTTGGCATCATCTCCGGCTTTTCTGATACAGTGATCTTTAATCCCGTCCAAAACTTCCATCACGTATTCCTGAAGATCATCCAGTCCGCCCGGTAAATCCCGGTGAATCATTGGCTCGGACAAAGGATCGTTTACAACCATCATTACCGTACAATCCTTACTCGGAGGATCATCCGGCCTGTCGTATTCGGTTTTCACAGTACAGCCGTTTTGGTGAAGACTAATCAGTGATTTTTCCCAAACTTCCGGTAAATTATTTCCCTCGATAAACAAAACCGGGATATTGCCTGTCATTTGCTTCTCCCTGCCTTACGATCCATTAATTCTTTCATTTTCTTGAAGCATAGCCTCTTAATAGAATATCGCCGTCATCAGTCCGCAGATCAATCATACCGTCGCCAGAACCTAAAACGCCTGTCATGGTCTGACCGCTTATTGTCACGGAATTAAAAACCAGACCTGAATATTTAATTTCACCCGAAGCCGCATATGCCGAAACAAGACTTGATGTATGATCAGGTATCGCCAGCGAAATATCACCGTGTAAAGAAGCTAAGTTACATGTTCCATCCACCAGTAAATAACTTTGAACGTTTATATCTTCCTCTGAAGTTATCCGGCATGAACCAATATGCCTTTGAACCTGAACACTTTTTTTTGAGCTTAAAACAGTCAGATCATTCGATAACTGATCCGCAAAAGTAAATCCCGCGCTCTCAAAAACCTTGCAGATCAATTCTGAGGGAATGTTTACGGATATATCCAGATGATCAAACGTAACCTCCGCATTGTTCTCCGGCGAAACGATTATCAGAGCGAGCGTATCGGCCTGGAGCTTTGTTCCACAGGAAAACCCGGTAAAGTATCTTTCCGCTGTTTCCTCATCTGCTGCACTGATTTTTTTCTGCATATACACGCGCATTGAGTCATGGAAATTCCAGCCATTAATGGTAATATTTCCAAAACTGTTCGTCAGATGAATGGCCTTTATGGAATCGCCGAAGGTTAACCCAAGAATCGAATCTTTTTCAAAATCAGACAAAATTACCGGATTTGTCGTATTATCGGATTTTGAACATGAAATAAAATACAATGATAATAATACAAGTAATAAAAGTGTATGCCATTTAGTTGTCATCGATTATCTCCAACTTTTTCTATCATTATTCCTAACCTGATTTTAAGCTCC
>RQOG01000035.1 GCA_003854985.1 Calditrichota bacterium | reverse complement strand
TTTCATAAAATTTTGTGGCGGGGGACCAACAGCTATAACCAGCGGGTAAGTTCGGGCGTGTATTTTTACCAGTTGACCGTTAAGTCAGCCAACGGCGGTAAGTTGTTCCGGCAGGTCAAAAAGATGATGCTGTTGAAATAATAACAAAGATTTTCAAACTAAAGGGATATGGTTTACGCCGTATCCCTTTTTTTTATTCCATTCATCACTCTTAAATAACCATTCATCGCCTATATGTTTTTCTTTTATAAATGACTTGTATATTTGTTCCTGTAAGTCAAACATATAATTAACCGATGGAGGTTGTAATGTACCGAGCAATTATTTTTTCTTTATTATTTATAGCTGCGCCGTTCATACTGACCGGCAAAACAAGTTATAAGTCAGGCGATAGGTTTGAATTATCAAAAGGGGATACGCTCTCCGGCGACTTATTTTTTGGCGGTCGTATGCTGGATGTATTTGGAACTGTGGAAAGCGATGTTGTTGCGGGCGGGCAGTTGATAACAATAGAAGGTAATGTTGGCGATGATGTATATGCCGGTTGCGAAACGCTCAATATCAAGGGAAATATTGGCGGCGGTGTGATTGGTGCCGGTAAGATGATTGTTATCAGCGGTAAAGTAACGGGAGATGTCCGGGCCTATGGCGGTTATGTGGAAATTTCCGATGGCAGTGAAATTTCAGGCGACCTTTATGTCGGCACAGGCCATCTTAGAGTGCGCAATGCTTTGATACACGGCGGTATATATGGCGGAGCAGGGGAAACAGATCTTGATGGCAAAATCGGCAAAGATATTATTTTAGAAACCGATCACATTTCATTTGGAAAATCATTTTCCTCTTCAGGAGAGGTAAAAATCACATTGCCTGAAAAACCAGCCGGCGCCTTGAAAAATGCTCCGGATAATCTGGAAATTTCAGTAAAATCTAAAAAGCATTTTTATTCATCGTTTTCATTTTACTGGTTTTTAATCGCCGCATTTGTTATCGGCGTTATAATCCTTGTCCTGTTTCGCCCGGTTTATGATAATGTTATCGCCTATGGCGATGAAAAGTTTTTAACCAGTGCCGGCGTGGGTATTCTGTTTATTGTTATCATGCCGCTTCTGGCAATCCTTGCTATAACAGTTTTACCGCTGGCTTTTATTTTAGCGGCTTTATACGCGATCGTTTTATACCTTAGCCAGATTTTTACGGCTTTTTGGGGCGGACATTATATATTCATGAAAATACTACCTTCAAAAAAAATCAATCCGTATTTATCTTTTCTGACAGGATTGGTAATCTTAACGCTATTATTCGAGATACCAGTAATAGGCTTTTTTGTCGAACTATTGACCCTAATAATCGGCTGCGGTACATTCATTTATTATTTAATTAAACTAAGAGAAAAACAAAATCATATTACTGTCTGATGGTTCTGATTAGAAAAATAATGTTTTGGGGAATCCCCGTATTTATATTATGGGGATTCTTCTTTTTTATTCAACATGATATTTCAATGAGTTTAAGCGTGCGGTTGATATTTTCTTTGCTCTATGTGATCGCGATCGTCCTATCGATAGCTGTAATTCAGAAGGTTCTGATTAAACGTGTAAGAGTTTTTAAAGCGCCGGTGCAGATTCTTCTTAAAACATTATTTTACGGTTCGGGGATTTTAATTGGCTATTTGCCTGTATTGGTTGGAGAGATTATCTATAAAATATCTTCTTCGGATATAACCGATAAAATTATTCCCGGCATTATGAAAGCATTTACCGCGCTGTTTACGATGTCGACCCGGTTCGAATATGAACAATTCTTTTCACCGCAAACGGTTTCTGTGCTTACAAGCCTGTTTGCTCTCCTGCTTATTATAGCGTTCGTCGCCGCCGGACTTGGTTATATTGATACCCGTTGGATTCAATATACTACAGAAGTCAGGCTGAAAGAATCACGGTTAAAAATTCTCGAAATGCAGATGAAACCGCATTTTTTATTTAATTCTCTTAATTCCATCTCAGCATTAATTAAAAGTAGTCCCGATCAGGCTGAAAATTTATTAATTCGCCTGGCTGAATTTTTACGATATAATTTTAACCTGGCCGATAAGGCGCAAGTATCACTGAAAGATGAATTAGCGTTTACAGAAAACTATTTACAGCTTAATCGCGCCAGGTTCGGAGACAGGCTGACCTGGAAGATTAATACGGATGAAGACTGTGAAAAAGTAAAAGTTCCCGGAATGATCATTCAGCCTTGTGTGGAGAATGCCCTTAAGCATGGCTGGAAACGGGAGAAAAATTCTTCATTAACAATTGAAATTGATTGCAGACATGATGAAAACAATTTAATCATAAAAATTACAGATAACGGGTGCGGCTTCCGGTATAATATGCACCGAAAAGCAGATTTCCCGCCAAAGGATCATGCCCTGCAAAATATCATCGAACGGCTGCAGTTGAAATATTCCCGAAATAATTTATTAAAGATTGAATCCGGGCAAAATATCGGAACAGTTATTACTATAATCATACCGGAGAATTTATGATAAAATGTTATATCGTTGAAGATGAAGAACCGGCTCTTAATCAATTGATAGAACGGGTTAATCGGCATGAAGCATTGGAGCTTGCCGGTTTTAGCGCTTCCGCAGAAAAAGCCATACTCGAAATTGAACGTTATAAGCCCCAGTTACTTTTTCTCGATATGGAATTGCCGGATTTAAATGGTTTGGATATCATTAAGGTCATTCAAATCAGGCCTCATATCATTTTTACTACGGCCTATGATCGTTATGCCGTTGATGCGTTTAATTATGAAGCTGTGGATTTTTTACTGAAACCGTATTCGGAAGAGCGTTTTAGTCAGGCGGTAGATAAAGTGGTTAAAAGAATTGACCACCATCCCAATTTACACCTGGAATTACAGAATCTTTTAAGACACTGGAAGCCTCAGGCAGAATTTTTAACAAGGATACCATCCCGGATCGGTGATAAAATCTTTGTGCTTAATGTAGAAGATATAGTCTATTTTACAAGTAAAGATAAAGTGGTTTTTGCCCACCGCGATCATGATTATTTTATAATTAATTTTACGCTTGATGAACTTCAGAACCGGTTAAATCCGGAAAATTTCTTTCGCATTCACCGCTCTACCATTGTTAACCTGGATTATATTCAGACCATTGAACCGTTAATCGGCGGCACTTATGTGATGACGGTTAAAGACAAGAACAGAAGCCAGTTACAGGTCAGCCGCAATGCAGGCAAAGCTATCCGCAGCCATTTTAACTGGTAGACTTTTCAGCAGGTATTTTTATAATCTGCCCGGATATACCTCCAAAGCTTCCCTTATAATTTCCATTGAACGACGCATGGCTGCCGTATTCAAAACAAAGGCAATACGCACCTCATCTTTGCCCTTTCCCGGCGTGGCATAAAACCCATTACCGGGAGCTAACATCACCGTTTCACCTTTGGACTCAAAATCCTTTAGCAGCCAGACCGCAAAATCATCGGCGTCTTTTACAGGCAATTTTACTATTGTATAAAAAGCGCCCTGAGGTTTTAAGGCGACAACGCCTTTGATTTTTGCCAACTCTTCAAATACAACTTCCCGGCGGTTTTTATAGTCGGCAATTACTTTCTCAAAATAGGACTGCGGTGTATTAATGGCTTCCTTTGCGGCCAGTTGCTCCATTGTGGGCGGGCAAAGCCGGGCCTGACCCAATCTGAGAGCCGTGTCAAGGATTGATTTATTATGGGTTATCAAACAACCGATCCGGGCGCCGCAAACACTGTACCGTTTTGAAATACTGTCCAGCATCACGGCCCGGTCATCAATTCCATTTAAATGGAAGATAGAAGTAACTACATCTCCGTCAAAAACTAATTCCCGGTACACTTCATCGCAAAAGAAAAACAAATCATTTTCAATGGTCAGGGTTTTTAAATCTTCCATTTCTTTTTTTGTATAAATATATCCCGTGGGATTATTCGGAGAGCAAATCATGACCGCTTTGGTTTTCGCCGATATCTTGTTCTCAATTTCTTTGATGGGTGGAAGTGCAAAAGCATTTTCGATGCGGCTGGTGACCGGAACGATTTTTACGCCGGCCTCAACGGCAAAACCATTATAATTGGTATAAAAGGGCTCCGGTATGATTATTTCATCACCGGGATTCATGGTGGCAAGCATGGCGAAAATAATAGCTTCACTGCCGCCATTTGTCACAACAATTTCATCACTGGTTATATGAATATTGAAACGGGCATAGTACTTAACCAATTCGTCACGATATTCCCAGAGTCCGGCGGAATGACCGTATTCGAGCACATTTATCTGATGATTCTTAAAAGCATTGAGAAAATTCACAGGCGAAGATATATCCGGCTGCCCGATATTTATGTTGTAAACATGAAGGCCTTTCTTTTTAGCCGCTTCTGCGAAAGGAACCAGTTTACGGATTGGAGACGGCGGCATCTGAACAGCTCGTTTTGATAATTCCGGCATATGGTCCTCGCTATAAATTGATGTATTTGAATTTAATTCACATTAATATAAGAAAAATCGGACGAATATTCTTAAATTTTTTATGGTTAAATATTATTTTTTTTATTCCATGCGTTTTTTATAACAACCTAAAAAGTTTTTCAGGTATTTTTTATACCATTTTATGAAAATTTTATTATTTTCAGGAATGATTCTTAATAAAAATGAATTAGAATAACTTTATAGGTTAAAAGAGGAAATAATGACACAAAATAAAAAATTTGCGGAAGAAGTATTAAAGAACCGGCATGCACACAACATAATATTACCCTCCAAAAACCGGGTCTATCTTTTTGTAGATGATTTACTGGAATTGCTCTTTCCCCATTTTTATGGCGAATATGAATATTTTAATGCCGGTGAAGTCGCCGGAAAGTTAGCCTTGCTGGAGCGTGACTTAATAAAAATATTATTTCCTCAAAAGCAGAATCTGTCAAACGGAATTGAAAATATTACAGCCTCCTTTTTTAAGGAATTACCGCATATATACAGACAACTATGGATGGATGCGCAAGCTATCTGCGATGGTGATCCGGCGTCGCAAAGTATCGATGAGGTGATTATTGCTTATCCCGGATTTGACGCCATTTATAGTTACAGAATTGCCAATGCCTTTTATAAATTGAATGTTCCCGTATTTCCACGAATAATTACCGAATACGCTCATAAGAAAACAGGTATCGATATTCATCCCGGCGCAGAAATAGGTAATTCATTCTTTATAGATCACGGAACCGGCATTGTCATCGGGGAGACTACGATAATTGGTGATAATGTAAAGATATATCAGGGCGTGTCGCTTGGTGCTCTCAGTGTCAGTAAAAAATTTGCCAACCAGAAACGCCATCCGACTATTGAAGATAATGTAATACTATATTCGAATGCGACGATTCTCGGAAATAATACCATAGGCCATGATAGTATTGTAGGAGGTAACGTCTGGTTAACTGAAAGTATACCTCCTTATTCTATTGTATATCATAAAAGCCAGGTGCATGTGAGGACGCAGAAATCTGATGATGACCCGATTAATTTTATTATTTAACCAAATATAATTATGGATTTAAAGAGATTAGTGAAGTTTCCGGGAATAGAAGTTCCATTGTTACCGCAAAAGTTGGGATTAAGATTTAAATTTAAGATAAAATGGTACTTTAACATCCGATTCTGTTTTTTCCGCTGTCCGCTGCGGCGGGCATAAAATTTAATTTTTTGGATTTCCATATTATCCATATAACAAGTTAATATTGAGGAGTGATCGTATGCGTTTTAACAATATACTGGAAGCAATCGGAAATACGCCGCATATTCGTATTAATAAATTGTTTGATACGAAATATGAAGTGTGGATGAAACTCGAAAAGAATAATCCCGGAGGGAGTATTAAAGATAGAATTGCACTTTCTATGGTTGAAGATGCTGAAAAGGAAGGGATTTTAAAAAAGGATAGTGTTATTGTTGAACCGACATCGGGGAACACGGGAATAGGGTTGGCAATGGTTGCCGCTGTTAAAGGATACCGTATCATTTTGGTTATGCCGGAATCCATGTCGCCTGAACGTAGAAAAATAATGTCGGCTTATGGCGCCGAATTTGAACTCACTCCGCGTGAAAAAGGTATGAAAGGCGCTATCGAACGCGCGAAAGAAATGCAGAAAGAACATAAAAACGTCTGGATACCTATGCAATTTGATAATCCGGCCAATGTGGAAATACACCGCCGGGTCACGGCCCGCGAAATTATTAATGATTTTCCGGACGGGCTGGACTATTTAATTACAGGGGTCGGAACGGGCGGTCATATTACCGGTTGTGCGGAAATCCTAAAAAAGAAATTTTCTTCCTTAAAAGTCTTTGCGGTGGAACCCGAGTTATCGCCCGTGCTTTCAGGCGGGAATCCTGGATCTCATCCGATTCAGGGTATAGGAGCAGGTTTTATTCCGGGAATAATGAATATGCAAATTTTAGACGGCGTGATAACAATCTCCAAAGATGAGGCATATGATTATACAAGAAGAGCGGCAAGACAGGAAGGTATTTTTATTGGTATTTCTTCCGGCGCTTCTTTAGCGGCTCTTGGGAAAAAATTGCCCGAATTACCTGCAGGATCGAAAATTTTGATATTTAATTATGATACGGGGGAAAGATATCTTTCAGTGGATGGTTTATTTGAATAATGTATCCTGGGGATAAAGGCAGGAATTTTTTGTTTTTGCCTTTATCTGTTTCTGATAAGTCTTTGATTCCTTCTGTCAATTTTTCAAAACGCTGAAATTTTTGTAAATCATAATCTGACAATATGGCCACCCAGTCTGCCACGCTTAAGAACATGTATTTTTATTATTTTTGAAGTATTAACCTTAATTTATTTAAAAACAATAAGTTAATAATGATCATTTAATCTTTGGCACGCTGTTTGTAATTATAGAAGACAAAGACAATAAAACAATAAACATAAGGAGGATGAGTCATGACATTAGTAAAATATTCACCAGCACACAGCTTATTCAATATCAGAAATGATGTTGAAAAACTGTTTGATAATTTCTTCAAAAGTGATTTCAGGTATGATGATCAGTATGGCGCAGTAGTTCCGGCGATTAACGTGGAAGAAACCGATGATACCTTTAATATCAGCGCTGAACTTCCGGGAATGAAAAAAGACGATATTAAAATTACTTTTGAGAACAATGTACTCAGCATCAGCGGCGAGAAGAAAACCGAAAAAGAGTTTAAAGAAGGAAATTTCCATCACTTTGAAAGAAGTTCGGGGAAATTCTGCCGCAATATCGGAATACCAAGCGGAGTGAAACTTGATAAGATTGATGCGGAATATAAAGACGGCGTCTTAAACATCGTTGTTCCTAAAGCCGAAGAAGCGAAACCAAAAGAAATAGCTATTAAAGTAAAATAATTGAATCTGGGACGGAAAGCAGGCTTCGGCCTGCTTTTTTTATTTAAATCAGTTTTAATTGTGTTCTGATCTGCAGTGCGATATCTTCTGTAATTTTTTGTATAATATCATCAGAACAAACAATATTATCCCGGTATTTTTTAAATGTATTCTGAATAATTTCTTCAAATACTAAACGTCCGGTTTCCGGATTAATCATTTTCGTTCTTTTTTTAAATTTTTTCATCTATAATTCTCCTGCAAATTATTGTCAGGTTGCAGTATTGATCTTGATTTAAACGTCGCTGTCCTTCTGTTGATTGACTTTACTTAAACTGATAAGGAACAAATCCAATAATAGTTTCGGGATTTTTATCTGTGGCAATGATAAAGCCCAGGCTATCCAACCGGACAATGCCCTCCCAGTTTCTTGATTCCCGTTCATCCATTAGTTTTAAAAGTACGGGTTCCCGATCCGTCAGTTTTATTCCATCAGGCGTTAATTCCATCTCAAGAAGTCTCTCTACGGCCCTGCTTTTACTATGACTTTTTCCGATTCCATATTTTCTGAATAATGGATCATCTTCAATTCCGAGGCTTGGTATCTCACCTGGCCATAGATAATTAATGATCCAGAAATGATTATTTGAATCCAGGATGGTAGCGTCGGTGGTTCTGTATTCGATATTTTCAACCTGTAAGGGCGGCAAGGCTTTCAAATCAGGTGTAAACCGATGGGCAACAGGTTTGGCGTTTACATTTCTACCCATTACTTCATAAAAAGTGATGATCCTATTGTCGGAATATATTATTGCTTCCTCGCTGAAATTGGTCAGGTTTGTCTGGGCGTTAATCCTATATACTAAATTGTCATCCATTCTGATCGTATTTTCTCCAGGATCAATGGTACCACTGATTAAAATTGAGAAACACGAATCATTATTACAGAATTCGGAAGTCATATAAACCATACTATCATGGAAACATATGGCCTCAAAGCCCTCATAGCCCTTTCTTTTTTTCAGGAATTCATAATTTTCAATGTGTATTTTTTGGGGTTCAATCACCTGTTTCGGCGTATTAAAAATATGATTTAATAGATCATTTTTTTCGATGTAATACAAATATGATTCGAATTTTTCGGGATACTGCGGAAGAATGATCAAACGGTTTTTATACCAGGTAAGTCCTGATATTTCCATTTTCGGATCGGTTAACGGAGCGGAAACAGATAACCGTCGCACTTCAATCTCATTTTCTGTTTCCTCATATGCCGGGTAATCATTGTTTCCACCGCATAGACAAAAAATCCCAAATGCGGGGAAAAGCAGTAAAAAATATTTCATTCGGATACCTTCGAAATTAACACCATAATCGATCTGTTTCTCAGAATAATGGATTTCTGGTTTTTTAGCACCGGTTCTTTATCTGCATGATAAATATCATGAGGCGGTTTATTGGCGGTATTAATTACCATATGCCATTTTTCGGCAAAATTCAATTGAGGCAGTTCAAAGCGCTGGCTTTTCTGGCTGCCGTTAATCATAATAAATATATTACATGGATCCAGATCGGTACCGGCGTATCTTAGAGCGAGAATCCGTGATTTTTCCGACCAGTCCGGTTGGTTTTGTTTGTAACCATGCCAGCTCATTTCCGGGATTCCATTACTGTTTTCTTTTACAATAAAATTTGAACGCCGCAAATTGGGGTGTTTTTTCCTGAAATGAATAAGAATTTTAATAAACCGCATAAACTTCTTTTTATCCGGCGTTATGTCCCAATCGAGCCAGCCGGTTTCATTGTCCTGGCAATAAGTATTATTGTTTCCGCCTTTGGAATTCATCAATTCATCGCCGGCATAAAGCATGGGCACACCCTGGGAAAGCAAAAGGATTACCGCAAAATTACGTATTTGTTTTTCCCGCAATTGAATAACTTCCGGTTTATCCGTAAGGCCTTCCGCACCACAGTTCCAGTTAAAATTCTGATCGCTTCCGTCCTTATTATCTTCGCCATTGGCTTCATTATGCTTCCTGTTATACGATACAAGATCAAATAATGTAAATCCGTCGTGACAGGTAATAAAATTAACACTGTGAAAGGGCTCGCGTCCATCATCCTGATAAAGATCGGAGCTACCGGCAAGACGGGTAGCAAGCCTGGGAATCATATTATAATCCCCGCGCAGGAAACGCCTTACATCATCCCGGAAAAGTCCGTTCCATTCCATCCAGCGTTGTCCTCCGGGAAATGTTCCAACCTGGTATAAACCGCCGGCATCCCATGCTTCGGCAATTAATTTGGTATTGGCAAGGATAGGGTCTTCGGTAATTCTCTCGATGAGCGGAGGATTATTCAATACCGAGCCGTCTCTTCCCCTTCCTAAAATTGACGCCAGATCAAATCGAAATCCATCCACATGCATTTCGGTTACCCAATAACGAAGGCTGTCCAGAATAATTTCTTTAACGATTGTTTGATTGCAGTTAATGGTATTGCCGCACCCCGAATAGTTAATGAATTCTCCTGTTATGGGATCGATTAAATAAAAAATGTGACTGCCCAGACTTTTAAAATTGAACACAGGACCAAGATGATTACCTTCGCCTGTGTGGTTAAAAACCATATCAAGAATAATCTCTATACCGGCTTTATGAAATGCTTTAACCATTTTTTTAAATGAATTTACCTGACTGTTGTCGCGGGGATTGTGGGCATAGGCTTCTTTAGGAGCAAAAAAAGTAATTGGATCGTAGCCCCAATAGTTCATAAGCCGTTCGCCGGTTTGAGGGTTGCTTTTGCCGGGATGTGTTTCGTCAAAATCCGTTACCGGCATTAATTCAATAGCCGTTATTCCCAGTTGCTTAAGATAAGGAATTTTTTCAATGAGTCCTTCGAAGGTACCTCTTTTTTTAACGCCGGATGAATTGTGCTTTGTAAAACCACGGACATGCACTTCGTAAATAATGGTATCGCGCAGAGCTATATTCAAAGGACAATCATCTTCCCAGTTAAAATTGTTATCGGGTATAGCACCAAGACGAAAGGTATGAAACTGGTTCTGGCGTTTTATTTTTTGCGGTTCTCCCCATAATTCGCCTCCCGCCGTAGCTTTGGCATAGGGGTCTAAT
Organism: Calditrichota bacterium; assembly: GCA_003854985.1. Lineage (GTDB taxonomy): Bacteria > Calditrichota > Calditrichia > Calditrichales > Calditrichaceae > Zgenome-0002. The sequence continues at coordinate 191,986 of RQOG01000035.1, read as the reverse complement.
AATATTGTCCGCGGATCGGTCTTAATTTTGCCCGAAAGTTGATCCGGACAATTCACACGGTAGCCATAGCGTATTTTTTTACTTAATCCCTCAAGTTGGATGTGCCAGATCTGACCCGTTCTGTTCGTTTTATAATTAAGTTTAAATTCTGATATGGATTCGACTATGCCCGGGTGATAAATGATTAACGAGACTTCATTGGCCAGCGGCGCATATAGCGCGAAATTGATTCCTCTTTTATGTGCTATTGCACCAAAGGGAAAAGGTCTGCCTCTCGATCTGCGGATTCCGTTTTTCATACGGTAAAATCCCATTAGTTAAAACTGAGCGTTCAAATTACAGTTTGTAGAAATCAATTTAAAGAATAACAAAGCAAGTTGGAAATGAAATTAATCAAATGCAGGGTTTAAATTTAAAAAATAATTCATTAAATTAAGAAACCTTTCGTTTAATATTAAATTGGAGAATTTTATGAAATCGGAGATTTTGGCCTTAAAACCGCAGTCGGTCTGGAAAAATTTTTATAATATCAATCAAATACCCCGTTGTTCCGGCAATGAAACGGCGGTTGGGGAATATATCACAAATTTTGCTGAAAAACTCGGTTTAAAATGGAAAAGAGATAATACGGGAAATATTGTTATTACCAAACAGGCTTCGCCCGGGATGGAAAACAGACCCGCCGTTGTGATTCAGGGACATTTGGATATGGTATGCGAAAAGAATAAAGATATTATTCATGATTTTACAAAAGATCCGATTAAAATGCTTATCAGAGACGGATGGGTGACTGCCGATGGAACCACTCTTGGCTCAGATAACGGTATTGCCGTCGCCATGGGCATGGCTGTTATGGAAGATAATACAATTAAACATCCTCCGATAGAATTTCTATTCACCGTCGATGAAGAAACGGGACTTACCGGCGCTCTTGAATTAAAAAGTGATTTTGTAAACGGGCGTATTCTACTGAATATAGACTCGGAAGAAGAAGGCGCTCTTTATATCGGTTGCGCCGGCGGGCAGCATACGATTCTTAAAAAAACGATACAATGGGTTAAACCGCACGATGATTACAAATCTTTTCTGCTCAGAGTCTCCGGGCTTCGTGGTGGACATTCGGGATTGAATATTCATGAGGGCTATGGGAACGCCATTAAGCTGCTGGCCCGCTTCCTATATTCCTTAACCGGGGAATTTCATTTTCATATCACGAATATAGCTGGCGGAAGTAAACACAATGCGATACCGAGAGAAGCGGAAGTTGTTATAGACATTCCTACGAATCAAATCGGAGCTTTATCCGGACTGGCCGCTAATTTTAACGATATACTTAAAAATGAATTTAAAGAGGTGGAGAAAAATGTCTCAGTAATCCTTGAAAATCATGAACGTCCTGATAAGGTGTTCGATACGCAATTTAGTGATCAACTGATTAAGTTACTTCATGTAATGCCACATGGCGTTTATGCGATGAGTAAAGCTATTGCAGGGCTTGTGGAAACTTCCACCAATATGGCGGTAATTGAAACGAAAGCAGACAAAGTAGAATTATTAACCTCACAAAGATCAAGTATTGCCTCCAGTATTATAGACATTGCTGCAAAGGTGAAAGCTGCCGGCGAACTGGCAGGTTTTGAAGTAGAGCAAGGCGGGGGATACCCGGCCTGGGCTCCCAATCCGGATTCCAGGTTGCTAAAAACCTGCCAGGAAATCTTCGTAAAAAAATATCGGAAAGAAGCCAGGGTAAAAGCTATTCATGCCGGTCTGGAATGCGGAATAATAGGTGAGCATTATCCGGGAATGGATATGATCTCTTTCGGACCGGATATTGAAGGGGCGCATTCTCCCGATGAAAGAATCCGGATTGAATCCGTGGAGCATATCTGGGAATTCTTTCAGGAAATTTTACGCGAGATTAAATAGAAAATAAAGCCGGAATGTCAGCTAGATAAGGTTTATAATAAAAACTATACATACGGACTATTTTTATCAGGAGTCCAGGCTATCGCGTATTTTTTTCAATAAGTTTAAGGGAGTAAAAGGTTTTTGAATAAATTCTATGTCCGGATTAAGCACGCCGTGATTAACGATTACATCTTCGGTATGCCCGGACATATAAAGTATTTTTAGTTTTTTGAATTTTAGCTTAAACTTGTCCACCATTTCGGTTACTTTTATTTTGGGCATTACAACGTCCGTCAACAGCAAATGCACCGGCGATTTAATGGCTGCCAGTTTTTTGAGGGCGTCGGCGCCGTTGATGGAAAAAGCAACCCGATAGCCATGTTGTTTTAAAATATTGCAGATTAAATTCCGTACTTCTTTTTCATCTTCTACAACATAAATACTTTCTGATCCGCAAAGTTGCCGGTCATCCTGTTCATTATGATTAAGTTCAATAATCTGGCTATCGATACGCGGCAGATAGATTTTAAATTCGGAACCTCTGTTAGGTTTGCTGTCTACAATGATAAAACCATCACTTTGATGCACAATGCCATATACAGTCGCCAATCCCAGACCGGTGCCTTTCCCTGCTTCCTTAGTGGTAAAGAACGGCTCGAATATTTGTTCTTTAATTCTATCATCCATTCCAATACCCGTATCTTTGACTGTGAGCATAATGTATTCGCCCGGCTGAATGCCAAGCCCTAAAAACTGGGGATTATTTAGGTCCCGGATTACTTCATTTTTTGTACAGATAGTAAGTTTACCTCCCTGCGGCATTGCATCGCGCGCATTAATCACCAGGTTCATTACGACCTGTTCTATTTGTCCGGGATCAACATTGATAAAGCCTAAATCATCGGCATAGTTGTTTAAAAAGTCGATATCTTCGCCAATAAGCCGGTATAACATTTTATTAAGATCTTTTAGACTATCGTTGAGGTTAAGTACTTTGGGCTGAAGAACCTGTTTGCGGCTGAAAGCCAGCAGTTGCCGTGTTAATGATTCTGCTTTTTGAGAGGCATTAATGATCTGTTTAACATTTCTATGTAATGGATCGTCAGCCTTTAAGCCGGAGAGCGTCAAAGAACTATAGCCTGAAATTACGGTCAGTAAATTATTAAAATCATGAGCTATGCCTCCGGCCAATCTGCCTACGGATTCCATCTTTTGGGCCTGACGAAGCTGCTCGGATAGTTTTTCTTCCTTACTGATATCACGTTGTACAAGCACATAATTGGTAACAGCGCCATTTTGATCGCGTATGGGAGATATGGAAGCCTCAACCACAAATTCCTGGCCATTCTTCTTGACCTGCCCGAAGCGCCCAAACCAGGGATTTTGGTTTTTTATAAATTCCTGCATTTCCCGAAGAGACTCTTTATTTGCATCACTGAAATTAATTTCTGAATAATGCTTTCCTATAATTTCTTTTTGACTATAACCGGTCACTGCAATAAATGCCGGGTTGACATAAGTTATTTTTAAGAAGTTATCCAATAGTAAAATCGAATCGGTCGCCTGTTCGACCGCTCCGGCAATTGTCTTTAATGAGGCTTCGGCAATTTTCCGGCGTGTAATATCCAGCTGAGTTCCTGTAAATCTTAAAGGCGAATTATTTTTATCCCGGTGGACTACTTTTCCCCTGAGAAGTATCCACTTCCATTCGCTTTTATTGGTTTTAACTCTTAATTCGGCTTCAAACATTCTGGAGCTGTTTTCGAAATGCTGCTTAATTAATTCTCTGAAAACAGAAAGGTCTTCAGGGTGAATGATTTTTTCCAGCCCTTTCGGATTGGTTTCCAGTTTATCGGCTGGCCAACCTATTAATTTTGCCCAGTGCTGATTAAACCATATCTTTTTATTTACGATGTCCCAATCCCATAAACCGAGATTTGCGCTTTGTAAAGTGAGATCAAGACGTTCTTCACTCTCTTTAAGCGCCTGCTCGGCCAGTTTCCTGTCCGTAACATCCCTGGCAATACCCTGGGTTCCTAAAAATTTTTTCTCGTTATTTTTTTGGCTGTCATAAAGTCCTTCCGCTTCGATATGAAACACAGGATCCATTGTCACACTGCGCGAAGAAATTTCAAATGGTCTGTATTTTTTGCTGTAGGATATCAATCTGAGTTCAAGTGAAGTGGTTCTTCTTTTCCCCGTTCGTCTTTCATTAATGTGATTCAAGGCTATCTGATGATCCTCCGGATGTACAAGTTTTAATATGGGTTGTCCTATTAGATCTTTTGGGGAATAACCGTATTTTTTAACAGAGTTACTGATAAAAGAAATGATGCCGTTCGGATCCAGACGATAGATTATATCCGGCACGGTCATAATAATTGAATCTAATTTTCGTTCCGATTGTTTTAATGCCGTTAAGGTTTTTTTATGCGCTTCAATTTCTGACTTTAAAAGGGTATTGGCTTTTTGCAGTTCGGTGGTTTGTTTTTCTATTTCTTCTTCCAGATGTTCCTGGTAACGCCGGTTTTCCTTTATCAGGCGGTAGCGCTCGAGACATTTATTAACGGAATGAAGCAGAATTGACATATTCTGAATGGGTTTAAGAATATAATCCCAGGCGCCTGAATGCACAGCTTCGATAGCGTCCGCCATCACGCCTGTGCCCGAAATAACAATTACGGGCAGATCGGGTTTTTGGGTATGAACCTGCTTGATAACCTCCAAACCGTCAATTTCAGGCATTCGCAGATCGACTAAAATCAAATCCGGATTATCCGAATGAATTTTTTCAAGGCCAATTTTACCATTTTCAGCTTCGCTTACATTAAAGTCGTAATCCTCAAGGAAGGCCTGGATACTGTGCCTGATGGCATCCTCATCGTCAATAGTCAGTATTTTTATCTGCTTATTCTCAGTCATTCTATTTTCCCCTTTTAATAACAGATTCAATGGCATGAACCAATATCTGCATGTCATTTATCGGTTTAATCAGAATATCTTCTTTCCGGATACCGATATCCGATAATTCCAGGGGCAGATTATAAAAAACCGAACCGGTATGGATCAGAAATTTAGTATGCGGATAGCGTTGATGAATTTCATATATCAACGTATTGCCATTCATACCCGGCAGTCGAATATCAATAATTGCCAGGTCAATTTTTACCGATTCCATCAGAACCAGCGCATCCTCTGCACTTTGGGCGGTATAGGTATCATATCCGATATCTTCAAGATAAGCCATCAGGCTTAAACGAACAGAATCTTCATCATCAACGACAAGTATACGATATTGTTTTCTGGTCATGATTAATTCCTTTCGGAAACGAAGCTTCTTGATTTGTTTTCTTTCATTTCTTTGAGTCCGATATGGGGAGTCTTATAATGAAATTAGCACCGGCGCCGGGAGAAGATTCAACCATCATCGAACCGGAATGATTTTCAGTTACAATGAAATACGATACGGAAAGGCCTAAGCCTGTGCCGACGCCTACCGGCTTTGTTGTGAAAAAAGGCTCGAATATACGTTTTTTGATGCTTTCCTCCATACCCGGGCCATTATCTTCAATTTCTATTTTCAGATATTTATTTTCCTTTTTCGTCCTGATATTAATCTGGGGTTTCTTCTGATCCGGAACTTCCATTAAAGCCTGGGCTGCATTTTTTAGAAGGTTGAGGAGGACCTGCTGAATTTTAACTTTATCACAGGAAATAAAAGGATCCTTTTTTTCCAATCGATAGTTTATGGCAATTTTTCTGAAATCGAACTTTTTCTTTAAATCATAATCGTTTGCGGCTAATTCCACCGTTTGAATAAGCAGTTCATTAATCTTAACCGGTATAAATCCGGATTCGCTTTTTCTGCTGAACGAAAGCATATTTTCCACGATTTTTGCAGCTCTTTTGCCGGCGTCCTGGATGAGATTCAGCATTTTTATGATATCCCGTTCTTCCATGAACTTTTTTATCACCGACATATCGGTGCCCAGCGACCTTGCGATGGATTCATTTTTCGGAATCGAAGCCGAGAGACGATTCAAAACCACTTGCGCATTTTGGAGCATGCCGGCCAGAGGATTATTTATTTCATGCGCCATACCCGCGGCCAGGCCTCCGACTGTAAGCATTTTTTCAGACTGGATCATCATTTCTTCAATACGTACGCGGTCGGTAACATCATCATCCCGGATAACAGCGCCTTCAACGCCATTGGTAATCAACGGATATACGGTGATATCAGAATATTTGATTTCTCCACCGATATCTTCGGCAACTTTGCTATCAAATTGTGTAGATCGGGTCTTAATGGCTTTATTGACATTGTTAAGTTCCCTGGCCAGCCTGGGCATCACTTGATCCAAAACGGTGCCGATGGCTTTTTCCTGCTGAATGCCTGTTGATAATTCCGCCTGCCTGTTCCATTGAGTAACCCTGCCTTCAGTATCCACGCCAATCAGGACTGAAGGCATGGAATTAATAATATTGCTCAGCAGATTCCTTAATTTATTAAGCTCGAATTGTAGTTCCTTTTGTTCGGTTATATAAATCGAAATACCAAAGGTGCCGATGATATTTGAGTTTTCATCATATCTCGGCGCCTTCACAGTATAGAACCAGGTATTCCCTTTGGCTGAAACAGCCTTTTCCTCTATATGGATGGCCTGGCCGGTCCTCATTATTTTTTTCTCATCGGCGATACAAAGCTCGGCAATTTTTTTGGGATAAAAATCTAAATCCGTTTTACCGATTAAGTCACTTTTTTTCAATCCGAACTGATCTGCTTTAGCCCGATTTATTTCCACAAAGCGGGAATCCAGGTCTTTAAAGTAGATGGGATGGGGGACATAATCGAGGAATGAACGGAACAGATTCCTTTCATATTTCAGCAGATCTTCATATCTTTTTTGCTGAGTGATGTCTTCTACGGTGCCTTCAAAATAGATAATTTTATTTTTATTGTCCCGAATAGCTCTGGCATTTTCCCGTATATGAAGGATACTGCCGTCTTTTTTCTTCCAGGCTGAAAGCTGGCCGCGTATTTCATCGCTTTCATCAAATAATTTAATAAATTCTGCCCGTTTATAATTTCCATTATAACTATTGTTGTTAATTTTCCGTTTTTTTAAATCTTCCTCCGAATCATATCCTAACATATGCACCAAAGCGGGATTAGCCATTAGCACATCGCCCTTTATCGATGTACGGTAGATTCCAAGGGTAGCATTTTCGTAAATGCCGCGATATCGTTCTTCACTTTCTTTTATGGCTTCTTCTGCTTTTTTTCGATCAGAAATATCTCTTACAACGGCAATAATTCTTTCCTGATCGCCTATCATAGCAAGTTTCAGATTGATTTCTGCCCAAAAGAGCTGACCGTTTTTATCTTTTGCCAGCCAGTCAAATTTTTGCGCGCCAAACCGATAGGCGTCATGAATGCGCGTCAGTGCGCCCTCGCTTGAATAAGGTTCAAATCCGGCGCTTAAGTCCAGTACAGTTCCTGAAATAATATCATGATAAGACATTTTATACATATCGCAGGCCGTCTGATTGACATCAATTATTTTCCCGGTGTCTATCGTATGGATTAATATCGCGTCGTTGGTTGAATTAAAAATATTTCTGTAATTTTGTTCAGATTTTTTAACGTTCTCCAAAGCCTGAATCCGTTTGGTAACATCGTTAAAATTCCAGACCCGGCCAACAGGTTGGTTTTCTTTAAGCAGCGGACTGGAAAATAGTTCATATACGCGGTCATCTTTAAATAAAAGAACTTCCCGGCTGCGTTTTGCAGATTTATAGAGAAGCCGTATTTTTTTAAGAAAAGATTCCTTGTCTAAAAGCTGTTCCATACCATATTCAAGATGCGTTTCTATTTCGCCGGCGGCCATCTGTTCCAACGGTATTTTCCACATTTCTGTGAAACGATAGTTGAAATGCGTTACCTGCTTATTGATATCCGTGACCAGAATACCGGCATCGGTGGATTCAAAAACCGCTCTGAGCATTTCTTCCTTTTCACGTAAAACGGATTCGGTTTTCTTCCTTTGCTTTATTTCGTTCCTAAGTTCGGTGAGCGTATAATTCAGTTTATTAACCATGTGATTGAAAGCCGAAGTCAGCCGGCTTAGTTCTCCTTTTCCCTCTACCGGCGCCTCTACCTGGTAATTTCCGCTTTCAATTTCTTTGATGTTGGAAATTAAACGTCTGATCGGCCGGGTTAACGATCGGGTGATTAAGAACGAGAATATAATGGAAAAGATAACGGCAATGATAATAAATGGAAGTAATATCTGCTGTGAAAGCCTGGCTTGCCTATGCGCTCTATCAATCAATTCATTATAGTTATTGTTTGTGAAAGTCAGTAGTTCGGATAAATCAGCTAAAATAGCATTTTTTAATGAATTGAACCGTCTTAAATTTGCATTTTGCTTTTGAATTCCGGCTGTATTGTTTTCGAGAATGTTTTGCTTTGAAAACTTAACAAACACATCAAATTCTGCAGAAATAGCGTCAATCAATTGAGTTTTATCCGTTTTTAACTTCTTTAGTTCAGCCATAGAGTTATAAAAATTTTCAGAATATTCTTCAATCAACCCGATGCTTTCTGCCTGGTTTTGCCCGGGATAAAGAAGATAGTTTATATTCTCTCCATAAAATTTTAAAACCAGAATATTCGCTTTTTCCGTATGGTCATGTAATATTTTAATATCGCCGGATAAAGTGTAGAGAGCGGAATCCACCTCTTTTAAAATATAGTGGTTGATAATACCCAGTGAACTCAGAATTGCGGTTATCAGTAAAAAGGAAATAATTAGTTTTGTCCTTAATCGCATAATAGCTTCCTTAACAAAATTTGTAAATATGAAATGGCTTTATACAGGAAATATATAAGTAAAAAAACTGAGGTATCGGGAAAGGCAAATCATTATAATGGTTTTTTATCACCAATATTTCCCCCATTTAGAACATGGCAACCTTATAATCCCAAAATAATGAATCATTATCGGAGTGAATGGCATTCATCATAAATAATTTTAATCATCCAATGAAATTCAACCAGTCATCCCGGAGCACTGCAAAAATATAATATCCGGGATTATGATTAATATGTAAAAAGAAATACAGCCTAAAGCAAATATATTTAGAGCGTGAACGGTTATTAAATCATTTGTAAAAATATAAATTATTCTGATTTAACTGGCAGCGGCTAAGGTCAGTGGCAAAGGGCAAAGTACCCGCTCGCTTTGGATGAACGCCTCTATAAATGAAGGTCAAAATAATCGGCAATTTTCTGGTATAAATGTACCCGGTCATTTCCCTTCATATTATGTTCATCACCCGGATAAACAAAATAATCCACCTGTTTTCCGGAATCGATCGCTTTACGCAGATAAGAAAGGCTGTTCTGCCAGACTACAACAGGGTCAATTGTGCCGTGAATAATGAGTAGTTTACTATCCAGTTGATCGACATAATTTAACAGACTGGCGGCAGCATATCCTTCCGGATTGGATTGGGGCGTATCCATATAACGTTCCCCGTACATTACTTCATAATATTTCCAGTCAATGACAGGTCCACCGGCAACACCCGCTTTGAACACGCCCGGTTTACGGCTTAACAGGGAAATTGTCATAAAACCGCCATAACTCCAGCCGTGAACGCCAATTCTCATAGAATCCACAAAAACCTGCTGTTTAAGATAGCTAATGCCAGCCATCTGGTCTTCGATTTCTATTGAACCAAGCCGGCGATGAACAATCTGTTCAAACCGAAGTCCCCGGTTATCGGTGCCGCGATTATCCAGAGTAAAAAGGATGTATCCTTTCTGAGCCATAAACTGGAACCAGAGATGCCAGCCTTTTAAGAAACTATTGGAAACCATCTGGCCGTGTGGCCCGCCATAGACATAGACAATCACCGGATATTTTTTATCAGGTGTAAATTCCGGAGGAAAAATCATCCGGGCATTCAGTTCATCACCGTTCCCGTTTCTGACTTTCAGGAGTTTTATTTCGCCTAACCGGTATTCTTTTAGAGGATTTTCCGCAGAAAGTAAATTGCGAACCGGCTTTCCATCCGCGGATAATAAATCTATCACATTTGGCGTTTTAATATCGGTAAAGCGGTTAATGATATGTTTACCGTCCGGAGAAGGCAGAATGGTGTTAATTCCGGATCTTTTTGTGAGCTTATCTATGTTTCCTGATGAAATGCGGATTCGGTATCCAAACCGATCCAGACCGTCTTCGGATGCGTCTGTAAAAAAACCATATTCACCATTGTCTGCAAATCCGATCCAATGGGTTATATCCCGGTTTTCGGTGGTCAGTTTTTTAATTAATTTTCCTTCGCTGGAATATAGATAAAGCTGATTGTAACCTTCTTTTTTGGAAAACCAGATGAAACGGTCGCTTTTATTTTTGTGGAATATCGGACCGCTCAGCGGTTCCACCCATTGATCATTTTTCTCTTCAAATAAAGTTTTTATCGGGTTTCCGCTGACAGGATCGTATTTAACCAGACGCAAATGATTTTGATCCCGGTTTAAGTGCACAATATAAATGTACTTTTCATCAGGACTCCAGGTTACACCGCTAAGATATTGATCTTTTGGTTCACCGGTCTGTAAAAAGGTTATAGAGCCGCTTTTGAGGTCATAAATGCCAATCTGAACCTGTTCACTGGTCATGCCCGTAAAAGGGTAACGAATTTTCTCACATACGGCGGGCCGGCTATCAATATGGATTAACGGGTATTCCGTAACCATACGCTGGTCCAGCCTGTAGAACGCCATATAATTTCCGGCAGGTGACCAGAATATGCCTTGGTTTATGCCAAATTCAGCCCGGTGTACATAACTTTCGCCATTGGATATACCATCTTCCGTATCGTGTGTTATCTGAATATCTTCTTCCGGGCCGTATGACAGATATAAATTATTTTCGAAATTATAGGCAATTTTTAAAGTCGAAGGTTCAATCTGATAGTCATTCGCTGAGCGGGATATGGTATTGGCAACGCTCATCCTGCTGTTCGTAAGATCATATTTATAAATAGTGTTATCTGAAAAAAACCAGCATGAATTTTGATCGGTGAAATTCAATTTCGGGAATCGGGATAATTTATCTCCGCCAAGTGATACTAATTCCTTATTTAAATCATCAAGCGGAAGCAGTATTTCCATCTGAGCATGTTCAACCTTTCCTTTTATTAAACCGAATTTTCCATCGAGAGAGTCCGTATAAACAAATTCCCGGCTGTCCGGCAGCCACTGCAACTGCTCCAGGTTTTGAATTTTTAATGTACTATTGCTTCCAAGAATTGCTTCTTTAATGGTCAGCATCTTATCCTGAGAAAAAAGTACGTGCACAAATATGAAGAGCATAAATAGCAGGAAATTACGGGTCATCTTAAACTCCTATCAACAGAGTGTTATAAATTTAAAATTTATTAATGAGTACAAATATACAATTTTTAAAAATACATGGTAATATGATTTTAATTGCGCTTCAAATGATTTTGATAGAGTCTATAATCTGTTAAATAAAGGGAAAATAAACGGCCTGTTTAAAACTAAAAAAGCGATCCCGTGAAGAATCGCTTTTATTAGGATGGTCTAATCTTAGAGCCATTTTTTTATAATTCTCTCAAATTCCGCTTTGGGACGTGAGCCCACAATCTGCTCAACAACCTTGCCTTCACGGTTAACTACAAAGGTTGTCGGAATACTGCGAATTCCTCCATATAAATTGGAAGCGCCAGTCTTATCGAGCACAACAGGGTAATTAATGCCTATCTGATCAGCAAACGGCTGGACTTTATCAAACTCCCGCGGGTCAAGAGCGACGCCTAAAACCACAAAACCTTCTCCTTCATATTTGTCTATAAGTTCTATGAAATAGGGAATTTCAACACGGCAGGGCGGACACCAGGTGGCCCAGAAATTTATAAATACAACTTTTTCCCTGAAATCGCTCAGGGATATTGTTTCTCCGTTCAAATCCGGCAGGGCGAAATTAGGTGCGGTAGGATATTGCATGGATTCTTTTACTGATGCAACCGAAGATTTTACAGCAGAGGATTTTGATCCCTTCTGTTCCGATGAACTTCCAATAAATAAATAACCCAAAAGAACAACAGCAATCGCTGTCAGACCGAGTATAGGCCACTGGACATTTTTAATTTTTTCAGGCATAAATTTTCTCCCTTTTTTCTTCCTTTTAACTGATCCTTTTCGAAAATAATTTCCTTTTTATGATGTCGCTTTTTTCTAAAGGATACAGATAAAATAAAACAAGCTGAATATTTTTATTTTTCTTCCTCGAGATCGAGTATCTTCAACAATCGTTTGTTAACGCCGTTGGGCACCTCTTCAACGCAGTCATTTTGTTTGCAGAGCAATACGGATTTTTTTACGGTATCGTAATATACTTTGCAGGGGGGAGAGTTGCTTATATTATCTATAATTTGCCGGCATGCCGGGCTGTCCAGATCCTCTCCCAATATATCGCAAAGCTTTTTAAACTTACCTTTTTTTATTTTAGCCTGCATCATGTTCTGAAACCCTTTCATCAAAATAATCGGATAATTGATCTCTCAAAAATTGTCTGGCGCGTCGCAATCGTATTTTTACGTTTTCTTCGCTTATATCCAGAATCTGGCTGGTTTCTTTTATCGATAACTCTTCTATATCCCTCAAAACAAAAACGCTGCGATAAATATCCGAAAGTTTGTTTATGGCTTCATCTATTTTTGTTTTTACCTCTCGATCATAAATATTAATCGACGGATCCTGTGACCAGTCGATGAAAGTTCTGTTTTCTATGTTATCCTGATATTCCGATTCGTCATTTAACTCCTGAAAAACAAGTTTCTTTTTTCGTAATTTCATCAGGCTGGCATTGGTAGCGATTCTGTACAGCCAGGTAAAAAACTTAGATCGTCCGTCAAATGTATCCAGTTTTTGCACTACGGTCAGGAAAGTTTCCTGAAGTACATCCTCCGCGTCTTCCCGGTTTCTCAAAATTCTTAATGCCAGATTATAAACGCGTTCGCTGTATTGATTTACCAGTTGAGAAAGAGCTTTACGGTTGCCTTTTTGAGCCAGTTCAACCAGCCGCTGATCATTCAAATTTTACCTGCTTTCCTTGTATGATGATGTCTGTTTTAAAAAGATACATTGATTGGCATAGAATATATTAAATCTGATAATTCCCATCAACTATGAATATCGCTGTTTTCTCAGGCAAGATCATAGGGCAGGATATAAAGCGAGCCGTTTAAAGGATTGATATCAATGTATACCTTTACGCCATATATTTCCTGTATAAGGGGGAATTTTAGAACATCTTTCGGCGGCCCGGATGAAATTATTCTTCCCTGGTTTAATATGATAAGTCTCTGACAAAACTGGGCGGCCAGATTGATATCATGCGTAACGATAAGTACGGTTTTATTTTCCTCTTTAACCAGCTTATTCAAAATTCTGTATATCTCCTGCTGATGACGCAGATCGAGCGCAGAAGTAGGTTCATCAAGAATAAAGATGGAAGCTTCCTGCGCTAATACGCCGGCTATCATTGCCCGCTGTTGCTCTCCGCCGCTCAGTTCGTTAAATGGCCGGAAACGCAGCGCTGCAAGATTCATCCATTGCAGCGCATGTTCAATCATTTCAACGCCGCGTTCATCTTCATTCCAAAATCCCTGCAGATAGGGGTATCGACCCATAGCAACAATTTCTTCCACCGTTAAGGGAAAATTAATGTTTACCTGCTGTGGAACATATCCGATAACTTTGGAAAGGCCCTTTGGCGTATAGCTTTCTATATTTTTGCCATTGATTATCACCGTGTTTATTTCAGATTCAAGCAATCCGCAGATCAGTTTGAGAAGGGTACTCTTTCCGGCGCCATTGGGGCCGATAAATCCTATAAATTCATTTTGGGCTATGGAGATATCGATATTGTGCAGAATATTTTTTTCTTCGTAACCAAAAGATAAATTATTTATTTTCACAGAGACAGGAATCATCATCATTAATATCTATAAAAAAACCCTGTCTGGTAACAAACAGGGTTATCATTAAAAAATCAGAAAATTATTTATCGCATTTACTGTAACCGCATTCCGGATTAATACAGGTCAGGCAGCCATTTTCCATTTTAACGCTCCGTTGACCGCATTCCGGGCAAATTTGATACTTGATATTAGTATCCGGACTGGCGGAATCCAGCGCTTCTTTAACTTCCGGAGCCAATGTGGCTTCTTCCGGTTGCTCCATACAGCCGATTTCCTTAAAAAATTGCTCAATAACATCGGCTATTTCGGAATAGAACGAATGAATATATTTGCCGTTTTTATGGTACCCGCCGTTGGGATCATGAATACTGCTTAATTCTTCCAGAATAAAAACGGGATTATTGGATTTCCGGAAAATAGCAGAGATTAACCTGGTCAATACCGCATATTCCGCGTTTTTGGTTAAGTCTTTACTGTTAATGAAAATCTCAATTGGTCTGTTGCGACCACCCTGAGTAATGTATCCCAGAGTGATATAAACACTGTGTTTAACGAACCCGCTGCGCAATTTGTAAACTTTCGCGTTAACGATTTCAGGCCGGACAGCAACATGATCAGTTACATGATCGAGGGGTTCTTCACGTTTTATTTCTTCTATTTCAAACTCTCGGTCTTTTATCCTGTACATAGTGAGTTTAACCCTCCAGGTTACGTTTACAGATTATTATTCCGTGATTTAACATGATGATAAACGGTTGTCAACCGGTCGTCCGGTGTAACAATAACATCATCGCCCTTTAATGTAACCTCGGAAGAACCGTTTGACAAATGTATTTTAAAGGTTTTTTCTTTCATTCTCTGGAAATCTGATTTCTCGGAATTAACGCTAAGAATCGGATACCGGCTGCCGTCTCTGTAAATGGTAATTCCTTTTAATCCTTTTTTCCAGGCATTAAGATAAATATTGGAAATCACTTCCGGTTCAATGGTTTCCGGAAGATTAACCGTCGATGAAATGCTGTGGTCGACGTATTTTTGGCAGCGTCCCTGAATTTCAACTCTTTTTTGAGCGTCAATATGATGCGCGGTGCGGAAAAAATAGCTGGGCAGATATTCGGTCAATTCCGCTTCGGTCTGGGCATGTTCTACCTGTTTATTTAAACCATGCAAATCGATATAGGCCTGAATGCTCGAATGAAAAACCTTAAAAAACTTATTGCCAAAGGATTCGGATCGTCTGGTATAAAAAAGTGCGAACACCGGTTCAATCCCGCTGGAAACGCCTAAATAATGTTTTTTACCGTTGACAAAGCTGAGCACGATATTGCTTATTGAACCGGTTGGCGCGATGGCCAGAATAGCCACATTGCGCAGGCCTTTGTCTTTAATAAGCTTCTGAGTTTCTTCCGATAGTGCTTCTTTGAAAAATGGGCCTTTTGAATACTTATCAAAATTGTATATCGGCAATGCACCTTTTTCCGCTGCCAATTCCGCGGAAGCCTGGTAAGCCGCATTGGCAATCATCTTCATCACTTTTTCGACGATTTCAATACCTTCGGAAGAATCATAGGCAATGCCAAGCTGATTAAGCATATCGGCGGCTCCCATAGTGCCTAAACCGAGACGTCTTGTTTCGGAAGCGGTAATTCTTTGCTTTTCAAGCGGATTCAGTAATTCATTCCAGCTGACGACATTATCTAAGAAACGCACTACATTTTTAGTGACGGATACCAGCGTATCCCAATCAATTTCCGCCTGTTTGGTGAAGCCGTTTTTTACCAGCCGGGCAAGATTAATCGAAGCAAGATTACAGGCGCCGCCTTTTTCTAAAGGGACTTCCGCACAGGGATTGGTACAGGAAATCGGACGATCCACATAATTGGAAGGAGAATATTTACTCATCCGGCTCCAAAAGATCAGTCCGGGTTCAGCGGTACGGTAATTACCTTCCACAAAGGCATCCCATATTTCCCTGGCTTTTATTAATTTGCGAATTTCGCCGGAAGGCTCAGATCCGAAATAAAGCATAAAATCACCGCTGTATTTAACGGCTAAATCATAGGGCTCGCTATCCAGATGTAAAACCACGTCGCCAAAAACATCGCGTTTGTTAACATCATTAAGATCGTTTTCGGTGAGGATCAATTCATAATTTTTATAGAGGAAATCATTTAACGCGCTGATATTTTCAAAAACATGAAATTTTTCGTAGTCGTCTATATTTTTTGCCGGTATCTGGTAAGAATAATGATAACCTTCGTCCTGCATGGCGCTGCGGAGAATTTTCTTGGAGAATTTCTTATAAACAATCAGTTTGTTCCGGCCATGGATATTTTGTTCGTCAACCGCTTGCATAAATTCATCAGACGCTTTTATGCTGATATTGGCAAAACGCACCTGGGTGTTTTCCATGATCTGTTTTTCAATTTCTTTAATCTGATCATCTTCAAACTGATCGCTCCAGCGCAGTTGTTCAACGATTTGCTCGGTTACCCAATTGGGATTCTTTTTAACTCTGATAAATTCTATGATATCCGGGTGCTTGATATCGATTGTCAGCATCAGCGCGCCGCGCCGTCCGCTCTGCCCGATTAAACCGGTGGTAAGCGAAAATAATTCCATGAAGGAAACCGCGCCCGTTGAACTATCCGCAGCATTGTGTACAACCGAGTTTATCGGTCTTAACGGTGAAATATCCACTCCGATGCCTCCGCCATAGGAATAAGTGCGGGCGCATTCGTAAGCGGCGTTATAAATAGATTCGATATTATCATCTTCAATTTGAGTAACAAAACAATTGGAAAGGGTTTTTAAACGGTATAAATCGCCAGCGCCGGCCAGCACTCTGCCGCCAGGTACAAAATATCCTTCATAAAGATTGTTGTAGAATTCGACGGCAATTTCTTCTGCTTTCGCCGAATCGGGTTCAATGGCTGCGATAAAAGCGGAAACCCTCACAAACAGATCTTCCGGTACAAATTCCAACAATTGATTATCAAGGTCCTTGACAAAATATTTTTTCTCATAAATATTTTTCGCCAGTTCGTTTTCGCCAAGGTATTGTCCTTCCGGATGAACAGGAATATCACCGCTATTCTGTTTTTTTCTGAGCATTAAATAAAGGTTCTGGTACTTGCTTAGATTCTTTTTGCCGCCCAGCTTAGTGAATTTTCCCTTGTATTTGAACATGTCAAGAAACATAAAATTTTCCTCAGTTAAATTTCCCCAATTCCCTTTACTTATACAAAATAATACAAACCGGAAAAAATAA
This sequence comes from Calditrichota bacterium, assembly GCA_003854985.1. Lineage (GTDB taxonomy): Bacteria > Calditrichota > Calditrichia > Calditrichales > Calditrichaceae > Zgenome-0002. The sequence continues at coordinate 174,783 of RQOG01000035.1, read as the reverse complement.
TTTCACTTTTTACGATATCCATCGTAATTAACTGTATTTTTTAAAGTTAAACTATATTAAAAATGGATTTTAACCGCTAACAACCAATGAGTTTAATTTAAAAAAAATAACCAGCAAAACAAACCGAATTTCTGGTATTTTCCTAAAAAAAATTATAAGGCCTTGATACATAAGCGATTCCACGATTATTTTTTTTTAACCCACTACCATTTTATTCATATCGGGTGTTATAATCCTATTTCACAGCGTCATTTTTGTGCTGATATAAGTTTAATATTTCCAGATAGGCACGGGATAATTTTATAATTCTTGGACCGGGAATTAAGGCATACTGGCCGGGAATCCGGTAAATCTGATTATGTTTATAAGCTTTTAAGTGCATAAACTCAGACCAGTCTTCCAGGGATGCTTTTTCAATCCCGGATTTTTCCGGAAGATCCGGCCGGAATTCGATGATGATGTCCGGATTGGCATTTATGAACGCCTCTCTGTTGATCTGGGCAAAAGAGGTATGCAGGTCGGCTAAAGCGTTTTGCCCTCCGATTTCCCGCCATAAATCATCCGTAAAGGATCCAGGTCCGATAGCGGACAATGCCTGGGCAGGGCCGGAATCGCCTCCGAACAGAAATACCGCCCGGGGTATTTCTTTAATTTCCGGTTTTATGTTATGATATTTTGTAAGGGAATCCCGTATTGATTTATTTAATTGCACTGCCTTTTGTTCTATGTGCAGAATAATACCGATCGAATCAATGGTCTGATAAATATCCTGCAGAGTGCGATCCGGCAGCAAAACAAACTTCATGTTTTTATCCTGAAATTTTATTGCCAGTTCGGAATGCGCGGGTGATCCGATTAAAACATCCGGTTGGAGGGCAAGAATTATTTCCAGATTAGGATTCAACAGCCCGCCAATGGAAGTTTTTGCTTTTGCCTGAGGCGGATATGTACAAAAATCCGTAACGGCAATTATCGATTCTTCACAGTCCAGCGTAAACAAAATTTCAGTAATATGCGGAGACAGGGAGATGATACGCTGCGGCCCGGTATTCGCCAGAGTTGACGTATTCTTTTCCACACAATTGATGAGGATTACTGATAGGACAAAAAAGCAGAGCCGGTAAAATGTATTTTTAATATTATTCATTTTCATTCACTTAGAAGAAAGATTGCTTTGTGCGGAATTATTCCCGTTTCATAACTATCCTGAAAAATACCTTCCGCACTGTATATTTTTAAAAGTCCGTTCTGACTGTAATCAAGCGCATCAAACAGATATAAATCACCACTTTCCGGATGTACGGATAGACTGTAAAAATTCCCGCTAACCAGGGTATCCGTTATAATATCCACCGTTTCTGTGGAATAGGATGTTACGGCGCTGCACCGCAGAAAATAACCCGTGGTTTCTCCATCGTAAACCAGCCGGGTAGGGAATCCCGTGAGGCTAAGCGAGTCTTTTACCGTTTCGGTGGAAGCGTCTATTAAATAAATTCCACCTTTACTGCCCGTGTCGTCCGGATTATCCCAGGCCGGATAACGGCCGGTGCATAAAACATGAATATCCCCGTTATTATCTGTAAAGGTCGCCGTGGGATTATCTGCCACGTCGATGGTTTTAATGACCTGGTCGGTGGTAATATCAATTACCGATACCGTGTGATCGTTTCCAAACCCATTATTGGCCACAAATACTTTGTTGCCGGATGATGTCATTTCATCCGGATTAAGTCCGACGTTTATTGATGAGGTTATTTCATCGGTTTCCAGATTTAACACGGATACGGAAGCGGTGTACAGATTAGTTATGTAAGCCTTGGTTTCAGATACGGGTAATAAGTGTCTCGGACTGCTTCCCGCGGGTGAATTAATTGTTTTGACTTTTTTCCAGGTTTTCATGCTGATCACTTCGATTTTATCCGAACCGTTAACCACGATATAACCGTTATCGCCGATGATCGTCATGCTTTGCACTACGTCTCCCGGATTTTCTCCGTTTACTTTTTCAAAGATGTGGTTTTCAATTTCCTTTTTTTCCAGATTAAAAAATGAGATTGAACCGTTTGACTGACCGAAATTACCTTCATTCAAAACATAAGCGCCGTATTGTGTGGGCGTTGGCTCCGGGCTGTTTGGGTCCTTTTTACAACCGTATATCAGGATCGCGGTAATTAAAATATAAAAGATCTTTTGCTTAAGCATTTTTCCTCCTTTTATTAGTTGGTTACATGTAATTCAAAATAGAAATGACGCATCGGCATGGGATAGCCGGGCGTTAATTCATATTGTTTATCGAATAAGTTTTCGCATCCTCCGCGGACAGTAATTTTTTGTCTGTATGCCGTAAACTCATATCCTGCCCAGCATCCGGCGGTGCGATAGGCGGGCAGAATATCATAGGGATCATTGCTGTAAGTGGTGTACCGGAAACTGGAACCTGATATTACAAATCCGCACTGTAAACCCGATGTACCCGTCTGCAACAAAATGCTCCAGTTTTCTTCAGGCAGAAACGGCAGCCGTTTACCAATGGTGGGATCATCCGGCAGATCGCTGTCCGCTTTAACCGCAAAGCCATAATTATAATTGGCTATCATTTGAAAGCGCTTTGTTACATCCGCAAGTCTGGCTTCGATTTCAATGCCGTCGCTGTCAACGGCCAGGATATTTTCCGGTGAAGAGATATTTGAAGTAAGGGGTATCCAGCGAATCTGGTTTTTTGGCCTGATGGAATAGGCAGACAGGCCAAGCATAAAATTAAAAGAGCGTAACGATCTGCCGTATTCGACGCCGGCTTCAAAATTAATTGATTCTTCCGGTTTCAAACCGGGATTGCCACCGGGCTGCCAGTATAGTTCATTGAATGTCGGCGCGCGGAAATTTTTTCCACCCGAAAGATAAACTTTAATAAACGACGCGTAAAAAGTTATTCCGATTCCGGGCAGAAAAGCATTACCGAAATCCGCATAGGATTCGGCGCGCAAGCCGGTGTATAACTGGGTAGTGCAATCGTTTAGGAACTGCCAGGGTAATTCATAGTCGCCTCTCAGGAAAAAGGCATAACGCTCCCGGTTTTTATCGCCGAACGCGGTGCTTTGCGCTTTTTGTCGGCTGACTTCCAGACCGGAATTTAATAAAAACCGTTTACTTATAATAAACTGTCCGTGGCCGATCAGTCCTGTTTCATGATTAAAATGACAACCGGAAATAATGTCATTGCCGATAACCGAATCGGGATCGATATATTCATTCCAGTTATTACGTAAAAAGGCGCGCAGATTAAGTTTATACCTTTGTTTTTGATAACTCAAATGTAACGCGGTCAGATTATTATCGTAGGAGATACGGGCATTATTTGTTACCTCTGTACGTTCGTTTTTTAATGAAGCCGGCGATCCCCCGGAAAACTTATAGGTATAAAACATCAGCTCTGTATGAAGGTCTGAGGCTATTGGCAGTGAGGAACGATAGCGAAAATTCCAGTTATTAAAATCCCGGTTGGTCAGGCTGATTTTTTCCGAACCGGTTTTAACAGTATATTCGTTCTCACCATTTTCGTAATGAAGCGAAAACTCGTGATTTAAAAATCCTGTCGGTAGACCAATAGTTAAATCTGCGAATTGGTTGTTTAATGTTTCGCCGCGCAGTTTCAGAGAATAATCCAGAGTATCGGGAATGACGCGGCTGTGTAAATTAATTGCGCCGCCGATCGTTCCGCCACTGCCCAGACGCGGGTTACCTCCACGGTAAATTTCCACGCTTTCAACCTGATCCAGGTTATATTGCCCGGGATCGGCGCTGCCTAATTGAAAACTATTAACGGGAATACCATCCAGAAAGACCTGTGTTTGCTCGGCGGACATACCTCGCGCCGATATGCTTTGAATCTGCCCCGGGCCCCCGTAAGATTTGATGAATATTCCGGACTGGGCTGCCAGCGCTTTATCCAGCGTGTTGAAGCCCTGTTCTTTGATTTCCGATGCATGGATAAATGTGGTATGCGTTGGCGTCATCAATAAAGGATTACCCGGTCTTTCGGAGAAAACGTCAATAGGTGCGCTGGATTCCATGGGCATAAGTTTTACAGAGCCATTTTTTATGTTTTTATATAAAATGGTTTGAGGATAATAATCTTGTTTTTTGAGAATTACTGGCCGTTCAGCGATTTTGAATAAACCGAAATCAACAACGCCGTTTGAATTTGAAAACAGGGTGTCTTGGTGCGAAACCGCCATGACACTATCGACAGGAAGTTCGGTCCAGAAATCGATAATACTAATCTGCTGAGCCTGCAGCCCGCAAATTGATGAAAGTAAAACCGGAAAAAAGTATGATTTAAAATTCAATTTGGTCGCTCCGGCAAAAGTAACCGGGCGACTGAACAATAAAGCTAACCTTGATTCGGGTAAAAAAGTTTATGAAAAACACGCAGTCTCCCTGCTCACCCACGTGAGCGTTAATGGGTTGATATGTTTCAGCCGGTCTCCTGACTTAAGCTTCATCCTACCGGCCGCGCCTTCCCATCCTTTCTTTTTGGGACAGTGGCGATTGCGGCTTTCGTCTGCTTTTACAGTTGCGGGGCAGTGGCGGAATTTCACCGCGCTTCCCGTTACTGAAAACATTTTATTAGAAAGAACGCGTTCAATATATAAGCGTTGTAAGTTAAATGCAATGGCAAGATGGAATAATTTTCTATTTTATGTATTATTCCTGTATCGGACTGGTTGGAATGTATAATCTGATTAAATTAAAGCCGGTTGTTAATATTTTTGTTTTGGTTAAATTTACCTTTCGTCTTCTTATGACATATATAGAAAAACAAACAACGTTAACGTTTAAGAAATGTAACAGAAATTAAAAGGAGACTTGACATGAAGAAGATTTTGGTTTTATGTACGGTTTTATTCACAGGATTTTTATTTGCCGGTAATACCGGCCAGATTAAAGGCAAAATCACAGACAAACAATCCGGGGATGTTTTAACCGGTGTAAATGTTTTTATTCAATCCGCCAATCTGGGCGCCAGCACCGATAAAAACGGCAATTATATCATTAAAAATGTTTCGCCGGGTGTCTATAGCCTGTCAGCGGCAATGGTTGGATACGATAAAGAAATGGTTAGGAATATCAAAGTAACGGCAGATTCCACAACGATTGTAAATTTTCAATTGCAATTTCAGACAGTCGAAGATGAGCTGATTGAAGTGGCGCCACAAAGGGTAATGCCGAAATCAAAAATGTATGATATGGCCGCCGGCACCGTATCATTCAGTAGAAGCGCCGTTTATGAAGCGCAAATTCCGCATAACACGGAGGAATACGACAAGATTAATGAAAGCGGCTATTTTGATGTAATCACCAAACCGTTGTCCACTTTTGCCGCGGATGTTGACGCCGCTTCTTACGGCAATGCCCGCCGTTTTATCATGCAGGATCAGTTGCCTTATAAGGATGCGGTTCGCGTTGAGGAATTTATCAACTATTTCAACTATGATTATAAACTGCCTGAAAAGGAGCACCCGCTTTCCATTAACATGGAATATGCGGATTGTCCCTGGAATGAAGAGCACAAACTGATCCACATCGGACTTCAGGGCAAGACACTGACCAAGGAAGAACAAAAACCAAGTAACCTGGTATTTTTAATTGACGTATCCGGATCGATGGATGATCCCAAAAAACTGCCTTTGCTGAAACAGTCTTTTAAGTTATTGGTTGAGCAACTGAATCCCGAAGACAGAATTGCCATGGTTGTATATGCCAGCAGCACCGGTTTGGTATTGCCGGCCACACCCGGTTCGGAAAAAGCAAGAATAATGAATGCCCTGGATAATCTTTCGGCGGGCGGCAGCACAGCCGGAGGCGCAGGAATTCAGTTAGCATACAAAGTCGCTAAGGAAAATTATATCAAAGGCGGCAATAACCGGGTAATCTTAGCGACCGACGGTGATTTTAATGTGGGTATTTCCAGCACCTCGGAATTAGTGCGTTTTATCGAGCAAAAGAAGGACGAAGGCATTTTCCTGACCGTGCTGGGATTCGGTATGGGTAATTATAAAGACAACCGCCTGCAGGAACTGGCTGACCGGGGTAACGGTAATCATGCTTATATCGATAATATCCTGGAAGCCAAAAAAGTATTGGTCAATGAAATCACCGCTACCTTATTTACCATTGCCAAGGACGTTAAAATTCAGGTCGAATTTAATCCGGTGAAGATCAAATCTTACCGGTTAATCGGCTACGAGAACCGTAAACTGGAAGACAAGGATTTTGAAGACGATACCAAAGACGCCGGCGAGATCGGGGCCGGACATACGGTAACCGCTTTATATGAAGTTGTACCGGCGGATGAAAAAGACCAGCAGACTAAACATGAACTGAAATACCAGGAAACCCATATCAGGCAGGGCGCCCAAAAATCCAATGAAGTGTTAACCGTTAGAATACGATATAAAGATCCTGATGGAAATAAAAGCCGTGAATTTTCTAAAGTATTAACGGGTAAACCGGCTGATTTAGGGCAAACGTCCATAAATTTCAGGTTCTCCGCCGCGGTGGCTGAATTTGCCATGATTTTAAGGGATTCGGAATTCAAAGGCCATGCAAATATACTCTCCGTCAAAAAATTGGCTAAATCTGCCATAGGTAAAGATACTTTCGGTTACCGGAATGAATTTTTAAATCTGGTTGACCGGGTTGAAGTTCTGTTAAAAAATAAATAACAACCATTTATATAATTCAAATGATCAGGGGCACGGTGCGCTGTGCCCTTTTTTATTTTATAGAATCGTTTCCACTATGTGTTTTGACATATAATACTTTTAAACTCATTCCGTATTTTTTTATTTAATTCTGGAAATTGAATGATCCGGTAAATATATTAACACACCATATTTGACCGGTATGTTGTCTGATCGAAGTTAAAAAGCCAAAATAACCAAAATCATACGGATTGTGCTATGAGAACAAATACTGCATCCACTATTTTTCAGAGCAGGGGAAACATTGAACTGCTCAGCCGCGACAAAATTATTTTATTGGCTTCGCAAAATCCGCCGCCGTCAATAGAGGAAACCGCCGTCCAGTTTTTCAGGCTTCTTAAAAAACAGCCGATTACGATGGCCTGCGGCTGGCAGTCTAAGTTGGAAAAAGTGCTTTTTAAGCTGGCGGAAACAGGCGACAAAGCCGCATACATTCATTACCTGGCACGAAATATCAACACTTTTTCCCCGGATGCGCATCAGCAGAAATTAATCGACCATAACAAGTTGTTAGTGCTGGCCCCGGAAATCAGTGAAGACCGCCCGGTCAGCTATCTGGTCGATCGCAGAGACCAGTTAATGTTTAACCAGATTAATAAAATACTGCTGTTATACGTACGTCAGGACGGCCGTCTGGATCAATACCTTAAAACCGGTATGTTCAGTACCCATCAATTATACATTCTCGACCATCAGGAGCATGAGAAATTTTATAAGGGAGATATGGTTGTATTAAATACTCATGATATAAATCATTTAATATGAGGTGGATATTCTACATTCTGATTTTTTTGTAAAGCACTAACGAATTTGTATGCCTTGTTAACAGATTAAGTGATAATAAAGTATACAAACATATCAAACATTTTTTATTAATTATTTTATAAGTATGCATATAACAAAAAATCCAGCTTTGGCATAGATATTGAACTGCACTATACAACCTAAATCAATTACTTATCAATTAATTAATAGTAGGAGGAAAGCAATTATGAATTTAAAGAACTTTTTTTTAGCCATTTTTTCCATGATCTTTTTAAATTTGGGGTTTCTTCAGGCCGGGAATAATCCGGATAGTCTGGAGACTAAAAACAAATCTGTTTGTTCAGATATCTTTAAAACCAATGCCATGCAATTTCAGGTCATGGATATTTTTAGTTTATCTGATTTTCAAGGCACTCTGATCTCTTACAAATATCATTTATCAAACAAATCAGCCGTTCGCATAGGGCTGGGTTTCAATATGGATAACATTGATGATACAGAAAAACAAATCAATGATTCAGACCCAGTTTCTATTTATCTTAATGGTAATGAAAGTTACTATAATATTTCTTTCAGAGCGCAATATGTGTATTATTTTAATCCGCAAAATGAAATTAAATTTTATTCCGGCGCAGGTCCATATGTCGCGTATATTCTTAGTACAAATGAAAGTACGGAAGAAGGATTTTATTCGCCAAATAGTGAAATTCAAAGTAGAGTCAGAACATATGAGCAAGAAATAATAACCTATAATTTAGGTCTTTCCGGTATTTACGGATTAGAGTGGTTTTTTAAGGAAAACATGAGTCTTACAGCCGAATATGGATTTCTTTTTTATTATAGCTATGAAGATATGAAAATGACAAATGAAATAATCACAGAGTATTCATATTATAGTAATAGCCATGAGTCAAATAATACACAAAATGAAACCAGCAAAGGTTTGAGTTTTCGTTCCGAAGGTGTGTTGTTTGGACTTTCGGTTTATTTTTAGAGTTAAACACTTTTTGAACTTTTATTCATATAAAATTTTCCTGAATGATTTTATGAATGATTGGAAATTAAAATGAAATATAAATTAATATTTTTTCTGGTCTTTCTTGTAATTGGAATATCTGTTACAAAAGTCCATAGTCAGCAAAGTACAGACAGTCTGAAATATCTAAAACAGTTTGAAAAGCATTCATTACAGTTCCGTATTTCAGGTTCTTTCAGATTATTAAGTTTTCAAGGCGCATTTTTCTCCTATAAATATCATTTTTCCGATAAACATGCTTTCCGGGCGGGAATATCGGTTTCAACTTTTGATTTGGATAGAGATTCTAAAAGAAAAAGTATTGAGAAATATCCATCTTCAATTGAAAACATGTATTCTTATTCAATAAACAGGGATGAAACTCAATATACTTATTCATTATCATTGTTTTATTTATATTATCTGAAACCGGATCAGAACATTAATTTTTACACGGGAGCGGGTCCGTTTATAGGAGGAAACAAATATAGGATAAATTATAATAATAATTATCCTGAACGCTTTGATAGGAATGAGGTATATACTCTTAAAACCTATAACATAGGTGTTTCATGCCTATATGGGATCGAATGGTTTTTTAGAAATAATATGAGCCTGATGGCCGAGTATGGTTTTTATTTTTACTATTATTACTATAATTATGAAAAATTCGAAGAATTTAAATATCTGCCTGAAAACCATTTTTATGAAGATAAATATCTTGGAGACGCTATTCGGGATGGCTGGCGATTTGATGATACGGCCGTAAAACTTGGTATTTCAGTTTATTTATAGGTTTTATCGGTTAATTTTTTCCCGGTCAGTCTTAGAAGTATAAGTAATGCAAAAAAACCTGAGATCAACGACAGCCAGGCCGGGATGCCATACCCGGTTAACAGGTAGCCCAATAAAATACTGGCGGCCGCGGTGATTAAAGCATATGGCAGTTGGGTACGCACGTGATCAATATGATCGGCGCCGGCCGCCATTGACGACATAATCGTAGTATCCGAAATGGGCGAGCAGTGATCGCCAAAGGTCGCTCCGGCTAAAACGGAAGCAATGGCGCTTAAAAAAATAGCCTGTGCGGTCGCATTGGAAACAACAGGATCATTTAATGGCAATTCATAAGCCAATGGAATAATAATTGGCATTAAAATGGCCATGGTGCCCCAGGAAGTTCCGGTGGCAAAAGCAATAACGCCGGCGATAACAAATGATATTACCGGCAGCAGGCGCGGCGATAATAAATCCCGCGAAATTTCAATCACATAGCCCGCGGTATTCAGATCGATGCAGATATTGCCAATAGCCCAGGCCAGGGTTAAAATAAGCGCCGCCATCACCATAGCCTTTACGCCGCTGACCCAGGCCATTACCGCTTCATTCATGTTCAATATTTTTTGCGAAACGGCTAAAATAATCGCTGAAAAACTGCCGATGAAGGCCGCCCACATCAGTACGGAAAAAGCGTCCGAGTTGCCTATAACCGCGCTTACATATTGAACCAGCCCTGAAGTATCGTATGACTGCCCGCTGTTTTCCAGTGTGGCTATTCCTGTAAACCATAAACCGCCCAGCGTGGTCAGAATGACCGTCGCTACCGGAATCAGCGCATTATACCAGCGTAATGGCGCATCCTTTTTTGCGTTCAGGTCTTCTCCCGAAAGATCGGCCAGAGGAACGGAACCGGGTTTCAGAACCAGACCGGATTCCGCGGCTCGTTTTTCCGCTTTATGCATGGAAAACATATCTCTGCCGCTCAGCGCAATAATCAAACCGAAAAACAGGGCAAATACAGGATAAAAATTGTAAGGAATTGTTTTTATGAAAGTAATATAGGCGTTTTGATTCAATCCCAGTTCCTGCATAGAAGTGTTGATCAGACTGATTTCATAACCGACCCAGGTGGAGATTATGGCGATATTAGCCACAGGCGCCGCAGTGGAATCCACCAGGAAGGATAGTTTTTCCCGGCTGATTTTCAGCTTATCCGTGAGAGGACGCATGGTATTGCCCACGATCAGGGTGTTGGCATAATCATCGAAAAAAATAAGAATGCCCATAAGCCAGGTCACAAGCTGGCCTCTTTTCGAAGTGGAAGCAAACCTGGAAAGACGTTTAACAATCCCCTGCGTTCCTCCGGCTCTGGAAATCACGCCCACCATTCCCCCAAGAGTGAGACTAAAGATTAAAATAGCCATGTGATCGCTGTCGGCGGGCGCCCGGCCAATATAATCGGTAAGCGTATACAGAAAACTGCTAAACGGATTGTATCCGAAAATAAACAGGGCGCCAAGCCAGATGCCGGCAAAAAGCGCAATTAAAACCTGGCGGGTAATCAACGCCAGTAGGATGGCGGCCAGCGGTGGAAGAATGCTTAACCAGCCCGGGATAACCTTTAAATCGGTTTTTATTTTATAACCGGCCGCCGAAAACCGATATGCGCCGCTGCGCTGAAATTGGTAGGTAAATGAAACTGAACTTTGTAGGCCGTATTTTTCAGGATTGGCCGGAATACTTTCCACAAGAATATTGTCTAAATATATTAAAACCGTGTCCGGAGGCGTTAAACAGCCGTCAAACTTCAATTCAAAATCATAATCGATACCAGTAAGATATACAGGAGAAGGGTCGTTTAATTCAAGCTGAACATCCTGAGCGGAACATAATCCTGTTATGAGAATTAGTACTATACAATAAATATATTTCATAGGCGTCCTGTTTGAGCGGTAAAATATTCAATGTTAAACAAAAAGTAAAATACAAAGTCACAGCGCCGTATAAAACTTAGTATCATCAGATATGTAGTGAGTTGTAAAGACAGGATCGGTTGAAAGCAATTTAAAATTAATATGCTTAAAAAGAGTAAGATCAAGTCTTATGACTTGATTTAAAACGAGATTACAACTAAATTCAAATCTTTGGAGTTAACTATGCGATCTATTCTATCTATAATTTTGCTTCTATCGGCTACGTTGTCCGCCCAGCCTGGGCCGAAAGAATTTCCATTGGCAAAAGGCCAGACACAAAAAGACGTTATTAAATTACCCACTACTTATAATGTGCATGTTAATAGCCGGCCGCCTGTCAATTTCAATATTTTCGCAGACATTGATCATGCGCGTCAAAAGCCGGTAATTCAGTTACGTCTTGGCACGGCAGTAATGTATGATCTGCTGCAATTTGAAAAATCCGATCTGAATTATATTTCCAGATATGAAATAAGTTTTGCTGTCCGGGATAAAAAAAATGCGTTGTTCCAGGAAAACTGGAAACAGGAAGTTTACTTAAACGATTTTAATGAGACCAATGCCCGCGATAAATTTGATGAAAAATCATTTGAAATTGATTTGGAGAATAAAGTGGCTCCCGGTGAATATGAAGCCTGGATGGAAATTCGCGATCTGATATCAAGAAAGAATTTCAAGTCAAAAAGGAATATTACAATTCCCGATCTGACGAAGAATTCTCATACGGAGATCGTTTTTATAAAGCATTCTCATGCCGACAGCGGCACTCTGCAAATTTCAACCTTGAAAAATGTAATTGAATTTGGCAAGCCGTCTTCGGCTTTACTCCGGGCTGTGAGCGCTTCATCCGATACGGTCCTTATAAATCTGCGGCTTTACCGGAAAGTTAAAGAGGCGGATAAATTATTTGTTCAGGAATTTATTAATGTAATTCCGGAAAATGGTCTGGTTTCCCTGTACTATGAATTGCCGGTAGAATCCATGCCGGAAGGTGATTATAATATCAGGATTTTATCCGATGAATTAAAATTTGAATCGGAAAAACGGTTCTCGGTTATCTGGTTTAAAAAACCGGTATATTTGTACAAAAACGAAATGGCCCTGGAACCAATGCGCTACATTTTGTCCGAAGAAGAATTTGAAAAAGTAAAATCGCTGGATAGCGATGCCATGTCTTCCTGGATTGACGATTACTGGCAACGAAAAGATCCCACGCCCGAAACAATCTATAATGAATTATCCTATGAATTTTATGAACGCGTGGTTATGGCTAACCAAAGATATAGTATAAAAAACAAAAAAGGCTGGCGGACAGACAGGGGCAAAATACTGATTTTATACGGTGAACCGCTGGAAATTGAAAATCGCAGATACAGCACCACACAGTGGCCTCATATTATCTGGAAGTATCCGGACCTGCAACAGTTTGTGTTTGTGGATAAGCAAAATAACGGGGATTTTACACTTATCGGAGAAGACTAAAGGGAATTTAATATGGAAAAAATTAAAGTTGGCGTGATCGGAGTGGGACATCTTGGTAAACTTCACGCATCACTCTACCTTAAATCGCCGGATGCGAATCTTATAGGCGTTTATGATACGGATGGCGAAAAAGCGAAAAATCTGGCCAATGAATTGGGCATAAATTGTTTTAGTGAAATGGAAGAACTTATCGATGCTGTTGATGCGGTTAATATTGTCACGCCGACATCGACTCATTTCCAGATTGCGGAAACGGCGCTTAATAAAAAAAAGCATATCTTCTTGGAAAAACCAATTACCCGTACGGAAGATGAAGCCCGCAGACTCATCGAATTAGCCGCGGAAAAAAATTGTAAAATTCAGGTAGGTCATATTGAACGTTTTAACCCGGCTATGCTGGCCCTGTCGGATATTAAGATCGATCCGGTTTTTATCGAAGCGCACCGTTTGGCTTCTTTTAATCCCCGCGGCACGGATGTGGCGGTCGTTTTGGATCTGATGATCCATGACCTGGATTTAATCCTGCATATGGTTAAAAGTAAACCCAGAAAAATTGCGGCCAGCGGTGTTGGCGTTATTTCTTCCACAATAGATATTGCCAATGCCCGGATTGAATTTGAAAACGGCTGTGTGGCCAACGTAACCACCAGCAGAATATCGGCCAAGAAGATGCGTAAAATGCGTTTGTTTCAGAAGAACGCTTATATTTCCATGGATTTTACGGATGGTTTTTCCGAAATCTTTTATATCCCTGAAGATGGGCAGGAACCTTTTCATAACGGCACGCTGGCCTTTTCTTTAGGCCAGATTGAACAGGGCGAACAAAAAATAGAAATAAAATATAACCGTCTCGAACGTTCCGATGTTAATCCCCTTTTACAGGAACTCAACAGTTTCATCGACGCCATTCAGAATAACCTGACGCCGGTTGTCTCCGCCCAGGACGGATTTGCCGCCCTGCAGTTGGCCAACCGCGTTCTCAAAGAAATAGAAATTCATCAGAGACGGGTGGAAGGCGTTATTTAAAAGGTGTCGTTATGCATCAAAAAAGATATACGCTTGGCAATGCCAGTAATCTGATTGTGGGGTACGATAAAAAAGTACCTATTCTTTCAGGCCGGGAAAAGCGTTATATTTTTCTGGATAATGCCGCCAGCACACCCACGCTCAAACCGGTCATGGAAACGGTTAATGAATTCATGAACTGGTATTCGAGTATTCACCGCGGGACCGGTTTCAAATCCCAGATCAGCACCTATTTTTATGAGCAGAGCCGGGAAATCGTGCGCCGGTTCTGTAATATCCGGGATGAAGATCATACGATCATTTTCGGGAAAAATGCCACGGAAGCCATTAATAAATTAGCCCGGCGTATTCCGCTTAGGGAAGACAGCGTTATTTTTACATCAAAAATGGAACATCACTCCAACGACCTGCCCTGGAGAATGCGCAAACCGGTTATTCATATCGACGTTGACGACCGGGGACGTTTGGATTTAAATGATCTGCAGCATAAACTCGCCCAATATAAAGGCCGGGTACAGTTGGTAGCGATTACAGGCGCCTCTAACGTAACGGGATACATAAATCCGATTCCGGAAATTGCCCGCATGGTGCATGAAAACGGGGCGGAATTAATGATAGACGCCGCCCAGTATGCGCCTCATCGTTCCATTGATATGGGAAACCAGAACGATCCGGAGCACATTGATTACCTGGCTTTTTCCGCACATAAAATTTATGCGCCGTTCGGACTGGGTGTATTGGCGGCTAACCGAAAGGCTTTTACGGAAGGCGATCCCGATTATGTGGGTGGGGGCACGGTGGATGTTGTTTCCATAGACCATGTTTTCTGGACGGATGTGCCGGAAAAAGAAGAAGCCGGTACGCCAAATGTGGTTGGCGCCATTGCCCTGGCCAAGGCTCTGCAGGTTATTATGGAAATCGGTATGGATAAAATAGCGGAACACGAAGCCCGGCTTACGGCCTATGCCCTGAAAAAAATGAATAAAATTCCCGAAGTACGCATTTACGGATCAACAGATGAATCGGATGTAAAAGACAGACGGGGAGTAATCTCCTTTAACATAAAGGGAATGTCGCACGGACTGGTGGCGGCCATATTAAATTATGAAAGCGCCATTGGCGTCCGCAACGGGTGTTTCTGCGCTCATCCTTACATCAAAAATTTGCTGGGCGTAAGCGATGACGAAAATGTGAAACTTGAAAATATGATTCTCCAGCATGATCGCAGCGATGTTCCCGGCGCCGTGCGTATGAGTTTCGGTATGTATAATGAAGAAGATGAAATTGACGCCGTAATCGAAGCGCTGGAAAAAATAATCCGGGGAGAAATTACCGGAAATTATGAACTTGATAAGTTCAGCGGAGAATATAAAGCGCGCGGCTTCGGATTTAATTTCGAAAAGTATTTTTCTTTGTAAGTATGGAAAAAATGCAGCGGGTATGCTGATGACTGAAAAGCTTTATTATACGGAACCTTATTTAAAATCCTGTTCAGCGGTTGTAAAGCAGTCAAAGATTATTCAGGATAAATTCTGGTTCTCCCTGGACCGGAGCCTGCTTTATCCCGGCGGCGGAGGGCAATCGGCGGATCAGGGCAAGATCAACGGTAAAAAGGTTCAGGAGATAAAGGTAGAGGAAAATGAAATCTGGTATCATCTGGAAGGCAATGATCAGCCAGAATCCGGCGCGCCATGTGAGGTTGAACTGGAATGGCCCAGACGATATTATAACATGCAGCAGCATACCGGTCAGCATTTGTTGTCGTATGTCCTGGAAGAATATGGATTTCGTACCGTATCGGTGCATCTCGGCGAAAAATACACGTTGATAGAAGTTGATGGCGGCCTGCCCGGTCAGGATCAGCTAGCGGATATCGAGGATAAGGCGAACAGGCTCATCAGGGAAGCTCAGCCGGTTAAAAACTATTTCGTTTCACGGGATGAGATCGCACAGTTACCATTGAGAAAACCGGCCGGCGACTGGAAGAATCTGCGGATTGTGGAAATAGAAAAAATGGATTACTCGGCCTGCGGCGGAATCCACGTTGGTAATACGGCGGAAATAGGCTATATCAAAATCAGCGGCCTGGAAAAAATAAGAGGCAACATCAGGGTTCAGGCCTTTATCGGAGCACGGGCCGATGAGTATATCCGCAGTCTGGCCGCATGGGAAAACGCTTTAAAACAGGAACTGCAAACGGAACCGGCTAAAATAATTTCCAGGATAGAAATGCTCAAATCGGATATATCCCGGACAACTAAGCAGATGCAGTTTTACCGGAAGGAATATATAGACAGCCAGGTAATTAAAATTGCCGCTGAAACGGGCGGAAATAAGCGTCTTATATTCCGGCGCGACGATCTGCCGACGGAAGATGTTATGGAAATCGCCCGTCAATTATCCGGTGAACATAAACTTGTTGCCGTGGGACTTTGCGGCGACCGGTTCTATTTAACGGCGCCCTCGCCGGAACACTTTGACACCGTCAAATTTCTGAATGAAAAAGGACGGGATTTAGAGCTTAAAGGAGGAGGTACGCCGGGATTTGCCCAGGGAATTTCACCATTAAAAAATGATGAATTGATTTATCAGGAAATAACTAAATTTAAAAACTAACTCCGGAGCTTAAAATGAGCGGAATAAAAGGGTTGGTTATTCTATCCCGCTATGATTATATCGATAATAAATTCGGCAAGGATACGCTGGATTTGTTTTATCAAAAATTAAATGCGGAAGATAAAGATCATTTTCATCAGCCGGTAATAATCTCCAACGAATATCCGGAAATCCTTCTTAAGGAAATTGATGAACTGTTGCTGAGCGATTATTTTAAAAATGATGTTTCAAAATTTTATGAAGTCGGGCAATACAATGCCCGGACGCTTCTTCCGCGGTATTTCCAGATATATATAGACAGTAAAAACGCCTCTCAGTTTCTTCAGCAAATGTCCCGTGTGCGCGATATCCTGATCGGGTTGGGAGAAATGACCGTTGTGCAGATGGATGCCAAAACGCATTTAGCCAGGATCAATTATGGCCAGCCGTATATTGAATCCGTGCGTCTCAGCGAAATGGCTTTTCTGGATGAAGGCTGTAGTATGTGCGGCGCTAAAAATGTCCGTATAAGCCTGGAAGACAAAACCGATATTTCCGTGGAATATCAAATTGTCTGGGATTGACGATGACTGATTATACCGTAATTATCGCAGATATTACCGCTTCCAGGAAGATGCAGGTCTATGAACGGCATGAATGGCAGCTCTATCTTAAAAATGCAATCGTGCAGATAAATGATAATTTCAGGGATATCATAGACGCTCCGTTCATGATTACCAAAGGGGATGAATTTCAGGGCGTGCTGAAAAATCTGGCCGACGTGCACCAGGTGATGATGAAATTTGAACAATTGATTTTTCCGTTGCGGCTGCGTTATGGCGTCGGTTATGGCAAGATTCACAAAATGGGTAGCAATATTCCAATCGAAATGGACGGCCCGGCATTTCATAAAGCCAATGCCGCTCTTCAAATGGCAAAAAAGAAAAAATCATCCGTGTTTGTGGAAACCGGATTTGAAACGTATGATATTGCCGTAAACACAATTTATCAGTTGATTTACGCCATAAAAAGACGCTGGAGCGATGTTAATTACACCCGTTACTGGAAATATAAGGAATTAGGTACCTATGAACGGGTTGCCGCCGAAGAAGGCGTGTCGGCCCAAGCCGTCTGGGATTCACTGCATAACTCCAATGCAATCGATGTTTTACAAGCCGAAAATTCTCTGCATTTTATACTGCGTTATTACGATCCGGAAAAGTTTCCCGTTACCTGCGATGAATGATATTCAGTTGTCTGACAGACCAGTATAAAATGGCGGCGGCGGGCAGCAGGATTAACGGTGAAACATGGCCATGCCATTCATACCACTCAATCGGGGTTTCGGTAGCGGCGTTCAGATAAAGCAGGGCAATAATATTATTCAGAGCATGCACGATGATAGGCGGATAAATAGAATTGGTGCGCCAGGAAAGAAAGCCGATAAAAACGCCTGTGACAAAAATCTGAATGGCCCAGTAGGGATTTGCATGAACCAGCGTCCAGGTGATCGCCGACAGAGTTACCGCCCGGGTAACATCGCCTTTCTTTTCCAGGGTAACCTGGAAAAATCCCCGGAACAGACCTTCTTCCGAAACGGAAGCTACGATAACCGCGCCTAAAATAACCAGGGTCCACTCGATAAAATTAGTTGCCTCGAGCGGTTTTAACTGCTCCTTAAGCCAGTCCGGCACCGGTATAATCAGGGCAATTAACCGGTCTAATTCGTCGCCGAGAACAGACAAAGACAATCCGAATAAAACGCTTATAATCAGGGTTTCGTAAGGAACCGGATTCAGACGGAATAATTCTTTAACCTCATATTGCCTGGATCTGCCATAAAAATAAGGAATGATAAAAAACAGGCTGCCGGCGAAAATATAAATATACCTGGCCTGATTCATGGTCATTTCAGGTTGTTCCATATCGCCGAAAACGAGCGTATAAGACAGAACCAGGATAAATATTCCGAACACAATGGCGGCTATCAGCATCAGCGCTTCCAATGGTTCGGGATATTTTTTATGATTATTGTCCTGCTGTATTTTGTTATTCAATTTTAAAATCACCTCATGGTTTATTGGTAAGAATATGCAGACAAATACCGGCCGAAACCGCCAGGTTAAGCGATTCTCCTATTCCTTTTCCTGAAATCGAAATGATATGATCGCATAAACGAAGCAGACCGGCATTAAGTCCGTGAGCCTCGCTGCCCATCATTAAAAGCCAGGGTTTGTCAATTTTTTGTGCGATCTTTTCCGGTGGCTGACCACTTTTTAAATCGGTGCCGATAAACAACACATTTTTTTCTTTAAGCGATGATAACCATTCCGGATGGACATTTTCTATAATTTTAAGATAGGTAATGCTCCCTGCGGAGGAGCGGGCTACTTTAGGCTGATAAGGATCGGCGGAATTACCGCTCAGCAGGATGGTTTTTATGCCGTACCAGAGAGCGGTACGGAAAATAGCGCCCAGGTTTCCGGGATCGTTGATTTCGTGTAAATACAAAATATCCGATGGCGAATCATACCACCGTTTTTTATCAATATCGGGTTTTTGAACGACAAGCAGAATTCCCTGCGGCGTGTTTTCATCACTGATCTTTTTAAAATCTTTTGCTGAACAGGTTTGAATAATCGCATGGCCGGGCAATTTAATTGATTTCAGCAGAGGTTCCCTGCCATTTTCAATAACGACCTTATTGATTTTTAAATAGGGGCCGCTCACGCATTGTTCTACGGTATTCAAACCGCTGATAATGTATAAACCCTGCCGGTCCCTGTATTTTTTTATTTTCAGGGACGCAAGCTCCTGAATCTGTTTTTTTGTAAGCGGCAGCACGCTTTAGTCTCCGGTATCCGACAGTAAAAAATTTTCCTTGGTGTATTTATCCAGAATCTGTTCCTTGGACACAACGCCCAGATAATTCATTTTTTCCCTGGAATCCACCACCGGCAGCAGATCCCGGTCATCCATCTCCATTTTGCGCAGGGCATCGGCCAGCGTATCCTGGGGATGCAGAACAAAAATATTTTCGCTCATGATATCGGTAGCCAGCAAAAGAGGAGCCACATCGCGGTCAAATAATACGGGTCGTAAATCGCGCAGGGCGATAATTCCGGTAACATGGTTCTTTTTGTTAACTACGGGAAAAGTGGAATAGGATGACTCCATCAGGTCATTAAGAATTTCATCAAACCCGGTTGATTCCTGGATGATGGGGATATCTGTTCTTATCAGTGAATTTATCCTATGGTTTTGCAGAATATCCATATTACGTCCGCCTTCCAGCCGGTTGGAAAACAGGGATATTTTCATGGTATAAATCGATTCTTTTTTCATCCAGCGCGCTGTCAGGGTTGAAGTTACGGTGCCTAGCATAAGCGGCAGAATAATTTTATAATCGCCCGTGACTTCAAAAATCATAATCAGGGCGGACAGAGGCGCATGAACCGTACCTGCGACCACCACACCCATGCCAACCAGGGCATAGGCGCCCGGCGGAGCGGTAAAATCCGGGAAGATATATCCGGCGATAGCGCCGAAGGCTGCGCCAAACATGGCGCCGATAAACAAAGAAGGCGTAAACAATCCACCGGTTGAACCCGATCCCAGGGTAAAAGACGTTGCCAGTATTTTAGCCAGCATAAGTATCAGCAGAAGATAAACTTCATGATGTCCTGTCAGGGCGCTGTGTGTGGCGGAATCATCAAAACCGTACAACTCGGGAAATTTAAATGCCAAAATACCGGTCAGCAGGCCGCCGATCACCGGTTTTACGATAAAAGGCATATCGATTTTTTGTTCAAAAACATCTTCGATACTATAAAGGGTTTTGATAAAAAATACCGACAGCGCACCGCCTAAAAGTCCCATGGTCAGGTAGAGCGGAAATTCCAGGGGGCTGTTCAGGGCATAGGTTGGTATGGCGAACAGGGGACTGGAACCAATCATGTAACGCGATATAGCGGTGGCGATTACCGAAGAAATAACAATCGGCGTAAAAGCGGTCAGGCTGAAATCGGCTAAAATAACTTCAATGGCAAAAATTACCCCGCCGATCGGGGCGTTAAAAACGGCGGCTAGTCCGGCGGCGGCTCCGCAGCCCACTAAAATTTTAAGCTGGCTTTGAGAAACCTTAAAAAACTGCCCAATCCCGGAGCCGATAGCCGCGCCAACCTGAACAATCGGTCCTTCTTTCCCGGCCGATCCGCCCGATCCAAGCGTTAATCCGGAATTTATGGATGTAAGCGCCGCCACTCTTCTCCGGATCACACCGCCTTTGTTGACAACGGCATCCATAACGCCGGGTATGCCGTGTCCCTTAACTTCGGGTGAAAAGTAATAGATCAGCAAACCCACAAGCAGGCCGCCAAAAGCCGGAAATAATATTCGTAAATAATTCATTACGGGCGCGGCAATCAGATCGGCGCCGCCCTGATTATAAAGAACGAAATGAACGGTATTGATGATAACATTCAGCAGATAAGCGCCAAAGCCTGTCAGCACGCCGGTCATCCCGGCTAAAAATAACAGATATAAGTCGCCGGGAATATCGAGTTTGTACAACGTTTGCAGGCTTTTAATCTGCAAATCACGAAAAGTTTTTTTCCAGTCGGATTTCATGCTAAACTTTATTTTAAATTTTAAAAAGCTTATTCGGTTACTGCGTCCGTATATTGGTAAAACAGATATTTATATTTCTGAAAACTGTAATATGACTTAAAATATACCAAATATCTGCAAGGGAAATACATAATAAATTCTATTCCTTAAAATCCCGGGATGATCATTCAGTCTGTGAATTTCCCGTCAAATGTTTAAGTCAACAGCCTTAGAAACATCTTAGATCAATTTTTGTTGTTCTAAAAAATTTTCAATGTCTTCAAATTTAATTTCTGTCTGAATGCCGTTGCTCATGTCTTTAACGGCAAATTTACCGGAATTCAATTCGTTTTCACCGATAATAAGAACGTATCGGGCGGCCTGGCGGTTGGCTTCCCGCATCTGGGCTTTAATGCTGCGCTTAAGTAAATCCTGGTCGCAGCGGTATCCCGCGTTTCTTAATTTTAAAAGCGTTTTGTCTATAATCGGCCGGGCGTCATTTTCCATGCCTATGATAAAAACATCCAGTCCGGTCGTTTCCGCCATGTCGATTTGCTGACTTTGCAGCACCAGCAGAAGGCGCTCCATACCCGCGGCAAATCCGGTTGCCGGCGTGGGCATACCGCCTAATTCTTCCGCCAGCAGGTCATATCGGCCGCCGCCGCAGACGGCATTTTGAGCTCCTAAAGCGCCGCTTGTTATTTCGAACACCGTCCGCGTATAATAATCAAGGCCTCTTACCAGGTATGGATTTTCCCGGTAGGCAATACCTAAATTATCCAAACCCGATTTCAGTTGTTTATAATGTTCAGCGCAGCCATCGCAAAGATAATCGGTCAATTTGGGCGCCTGCTCATTCAGTTTGATGCAGGATTCATTCTTACAGTCCAGGATACGCATGGGATTGGTCTCGAACCGTTTTTTGCAGTCTTCGCAGTAAAGGTTAAGATTCGGCCGGATATAATCCTGTAAAATCTTGCGAAAACGATTACGGCATAAAGGATCGCCGACGGAATTAATAGACAGTTGTAGATCTTTTAGGCCGGTTTTTTTGTAAATAGCAACCGCCAGATCAATCATTTCGATATCGGCGGCCGGGTCAGCACTGCCGATGGTTTCAGCGCCAAACTGGTGGAACTGGCGTAATCGTCCGGCCTGCGGTTTTTCCTGCCTGAACAAAGACGCGATGTAATACAGTTTATGTATGGGCTGCTGGGCATACATTTTGTTTTCGATAAAAGCTCTCATCACCGGCGCGGTCATTTCCGGCTTTAATGTAATCTGTTTTTTTCCGCGATCCTGAAAGGAATACATTTCCTTGGATACGATATCCGTTAACTGGCCGATTCCTCTGGCGAATAATTCCGTTTGTTCAAATACAGGCGTCCGGATTTCATGGAAATTATACCGTTCCATTATTTCGTGGATGAGGTTTTCCAGTGCCGCCCATTGTCTGCTTTCCGGTGGCAGAATATCCTGGGTTCCCTTGATGCGTTTAAATTGTTTCATTGCTTCCCGGTTTAAATAATTGTTATGTTTTTAAAAAGCCGCAATTTACAAAAATAATGTGTTAAATGGAAAAGTTAATAATCAGGCAGGCGCTTGGCGGGCATCATTGGTTAGAATCGATCCGCATCCGCTTTTGACAACTTAAAATTCATATCGTATTGTTTTCCGGCGCGTATGTGTAATGTATCCGTGAATGTTTTTTTCCCTTCTTTGGACAATTCAATCGTTACCTTACCGGGCAGCGCAAAAAACTGGTTAACCGGCGTAAAACCGACGGTATCTCCGTTCATTTTAACCAAAGCGCCCGGGGGATCGCTTTTAATATTGATGGTTGAAGGAAGGGTTGAAGTATGCGCCGCTATTTTCATCCGCACCGTATCGGACGGGGTTATAAACAGGCTGGCATAGCTGATATTCTCGCCGGCTTCATCCTGCACAAGCAGGGAATGAGTGCCTTTTAGCAGAGGACCTATAACCATTTCCTGTTCAGCAGCCCGCTGACCGACCCGGTTGTCAATCTGCACAAGATAATCTTTTTCCGGCAGGGTGAGTTTAATGTGTCCCAGGTGATTATCGGAAAACTGCGAACCGAGAAAGATAAGACAAAAAAGGATAACAGCGGAAAGACTGTACCGGAATAATTTCCATGCCCAGGTTTGCGGTCCGGTATAAACATTCATATCGATGGTAGTAGCCGAAATAGGCCGGTCTTTGTTCAGGTGACTCAACATGCGGGCGATGATCTGCTTTTTCCGGCTTCGCAATTGCCACGGGATAACTTTTTCGAGATCGTAAATCAGTTCCGTACTGTTCTGATAGCGCCTTAACGGATCTTTCCGCAAAATTTTTTTAACAATACGGCGCAGGGCAACCGGTATACCGGGATTGATGCGTTCCGGAGAAACATATTTGTTGCGTACGATTCTGGCCAGAATTTCGGTATTGTTTTCGCCGAGAAAGGGTTTCACACCGGTTAGCATCTCATAGAGCAGAATACCCAGCGAAAAAAGATCGCTTTGTACGGAAAGAGGATCGCCGTTTGCCTGCTCAGGCGCCATATAAGCCGGTGTGCCTACGATCATTCCGGTTAACGTCAGTTTCGCGGAAACGTCATCCTTGGCAATCCCGAAATCAATCAGTTTCACATCGCCCTGGCGCGAAATAAGAATATTGCTTGGCTTAATGTCCCTGTGAATAATACCCTGGGAATGGGTATATTCAAGACCACGGGCAATGCCGAGAGCAATCAGAGAGGCGGTATGCGCCGGTAAAGGAGAGGCATGGTCGATGATGGTTCTTAAATCCTCGCCGTCCACATATTCCATCACCAGGTAATAATTTTTATTGAGGAAGATAAAATCATAAATAGTAACAAGGTTTTCATGATGAAATGATGCGCTCAGAAATGCTTCATTTTTAAAACGGTTGATGATTTCGCGGTTGGGATCTTTAAGTTGTTTTATCACCACATCGCGCTTCAGAGAAGACTGGGCGGCTTTATAGATATAGGCCATTCCGCCTTCGCCAAATTTACTGATGATTTTATAACTGCCAATTAAATCGTCGGTTTTATGAGCGCTCATAAATTTAAATTAAAATATAGTCTGAATACATTATTTAACTAACCCGTATCCGGCCTTTTACATGATTATTTTTATCGTATTCATCCGGTTGTTCGGTGTCCCGGCCTGCGGTGTTGCCGGGAATCAGGCCATTGGATTTATTTGTCATGGATAAAAACGGATATATTTCCGTCGTCTCCTCAGTTTACGACCAAAACATTTAGAATTATGCAAAGTTTAGTCTAAATCAAAATAGTAATTTTCTTCTTCCTTTAAAAGCTCATGGACCTCAGCGGCGTTTTTACTGTCCAAAAGCTGATCCCTAAGTTCTTCATTGCTCATCAGCCGAGAAATTCTGCTCAAAAGTTTTATATGCAGACCGGGATTGCTTTCAGGTCCAACAAGAAGAAAAATAATATTTACTTTCTTTTTATCAATCGCATTAAAATCCACACCGGATGCATGAATACCCAAAGCCACTCCGAATTCAGGGCAGGAATTATGTTTACAGTGAGGAATGGCGATACCGTTTCCAACTCCTGTTGTCATAATTTTCTCTCTGTCCAGCACAGCCTGAAACGCCTGTTCCTTATCGGAAAAAATATCTGAATTGGCCAGTTTTTCTATGAGTATGCGGATCGTTTCATCACGATCGCTGGTTTTTAGCGGTAAAATGATTTGCTCTTCTTGCAGTATATCGGTAAGTCGCATTCTTCCTCCTTGTAATAATTTCCGTAAATTTAGACAATTTGATAATCAATGCCAATAGTTTTATGAAAGGTTTGACATAAATTTAACGATTATATAAATTTCCGTTTTCGATACCCGGAGGTCCGATGAAGATAATTGATTATATAAAAGAGGATCATTTAACGCCAAAGTTAAAAGGCGAGTCAAAATTTCAGATCATTGAAGAATTAATGGATTTGATGGAAAAGTCCGGTTCGATCATCGATCGTGAAATTGCTTTGCAGGATGTGTTGGCCCGTGAAGGTTATTTAAGCACCGGTCTGGAAAACGGACTGGCTATTCCGCACGCCAAAACCGATGGGGTAAAACAGTTACAAATCGGTTTCGGCGTTAAGGAGGGTGGCATTGATTTTGAATCTCTGGACGGGAAACCGGCTTCTTTGATTTTCCTGGTTTTATCACCGCGCGATACCTCCGGACCTCATATTCAGGCTCTTGCTTTTATCTCCCGCAATCTGAAAGAAAAACATTTTCGGGATGCGCTTTACAATGCCGGTTCCGCCGGGGAAATTTACCGTATTATGAAAGAAGAATTTTCTGCTTGAAAATGTCGGGAAATTTTAAAGAACAATTTGGTCATGATATCGAATTAATTGACCGGGAGATTGGGGCCTTTACACCAAATGTTGAAGCGCCCCTTTTTTATGACCCGATCCGGTATATGCTTAACCTTAAGGGCAAACGCATCCGGCCTCTGCTGGTTCTTTTATGCGCGGAAGCCTGCGCCGGGAAAAAAGAGAATGCGCTGGCCGCTGCGGCCGCCGTCGAGCTGCTGCACAATTTTACCCTGGTGCATGACGATATTATGGATCAGGACGATTTTCGCCGGGGGCAGTTAACCGTTCATAAAAAATGGGATATCAGCACGGCTATTCTGGCCGGAGACGGGCTGATGGGACTGGCTTTTCAGAAACTACTGGAGAGTCCGGTCGGTGACCGGGCGGTGATGACCGCACGAATGGTTCAAACGATGATCATCATTTGTGAAGGTCAGGCTCTGGATAAGAGTTTTGAAAACCAAAAACTGGTTTCGGTTGAACAGTATATGGATATGATTGCCCGTAAGACCGCCGTGCTGCTGGAATTGTCCTGCGAGTTAGGCGGGCTGGCGGCCGAAACAGATGACAAAACCATTGAAAACCTGAAAAAATTCGGGTATCATTTGGGACTGGGGTTCCAGATTCAGGACGATCTTTTGGATATTATCGCGGCTGAAAATAATCTTGGCAAAAAAATTGGCAGTGATTTGAAAATGCATAAGCAGACTTTGCTGACCATCCGCTTAAGAGAAAAATTACGGCAACCCGATTTCTATGATAAAGACCTGGAAACCTTTAAAAAACTGTTACACGATACCGGTGTACAGGGCGAAATCGAGACGGAATATAAAAGCCAGTTCCGCCTGGCTTTTGCGGCTTTGGAATGTCTTCCGGTAACTTCGCAAAGGGATAGATTATATTCACTGGCGAAAATGATAGAAAACAGAACGTGGAGATAAAAAAACAGGGTCCTATTATGCAAATTCAAAAAGCATTATAACCGCCATGTATAAAAAAAGGTCTTATTATTTATTATCCACCGTTTTGTTTTTAATTCTGACTATTTCTGCCGGTCAGGTATTTTTAAATTCCTGCACTTCCGCCGTACGATTCAGCGCCGCCAAAAAAAGAGTTTCTCAGGTATCTGATCCCATTCCCGTCAAAGCGGATAAAACATCCGTAAAAAAAGAGGGACGCCTATGGCAGGAAGCCTCTATCTGGGTCGGGACGCCGTATCGCTATGGAGGTACGGATCGGGCAGGGATTGACTGCTCCGGGCTGGTCGGATATTTATTCCGCGAGGTTTACGGCATCGATTTACCGCGTACGGTAAGCGCTATGTTAAAAGAAGGACGTGGAATCGGCGGTAAAAACTACCGGGAAGGCGATTTATTGTTTTTCAAAAACAGCAATAGAGGTCCGGTAGATCATGTAGGCATTTATCTGGGCGACCAGCAGTTTATTCATGCCTCTACCTCTTCGGGCGTAATAATTGACCGGTTAGACGATGATTTTTACCGGAAAAGGCTGATTACCGCCAGGCGTTATTTACCCAGATGACTTTCCATATAGTCAATCAGCACATTCAGGGCGGACCGCAATTCGGCGGGCAGGCCGGCGATTTTGCGCACTAACAGCAGTTCGGCGTCATAGGAATCCCCCGGTTCATTTACCGCATCCGCTTTTTTATGCTTCAGATAGTTTTTCTGACCGGTAAGAATCCATTCGATAGTCGTATTACCCAGGTTGGCGATTTTCAGCATAATCTCCGCCGGTGGAATACGCTCTTTCAGGTAATAGCTCACCGCCGGTTGACTGATGCCCAGTTCGGCGGCAAATTGTTCCTGCGTAAGCCCTTTTTCCCTTCGGACAAGATCGATACGCTGTGTTATTTTATTAAGATCAAGATCCATAATAATTGTAATAGTTTATAATAATTGTTATATTGATTTCGTCGTCTGATGTATCAAAATAAGCATAGGAATACTTTAATGCAAGAAGCCGATCTCTATGAATACTGGTTCGGCCTGGCCAGGGCCAGTGATACAATCGTTACGGCAGGACACCGATTAAAAATCATTGAATCCGGCACGCTGAATCTGCATCGCGGGCCAGATATCCGGTCAGCCCGCTTTATTCTGGATAACCAGGTATACCAGGGCTCGGTGGAATTTCATCCGGATTCGGCCGACTGGTACCGGCATCATCATCATCTGGACAAGGCCTATGAAGATGTCCTGCGCCATCTTGTGCATAAAATTTCCGGAACCGGATACAGCGTCAGGCATGAAAGTTCGGGCCGCGATATTCTCACGCTTCCCCTGCCGGCCAGGCATTTTTCCGAACCGGGCCGTTTATGTGATTGTATATTAGCGTCGGGAATTTCTTCCGGCAAAATACAAAATATTTTAAAACAGTTTGCATTGCAGCGTCTGGAATTAAAGATAAGGCAGAGTCTCCAGCGTTTATCGATGATGCGTGACGATCAGGTTTTTTACGAATCCACCCTGCGGATGCTGGGTTATCCTCTGAATACGATTCCTTTCATGGCTTTGGCGGAAAAATTACCCTGGGTTATCGTGCATCAATGGCTTATGAAATGGGGGCACGATTTTAACGCGCTTTATACGATTTTCGCCGGTACGGCGGGATTCTTAAGTCCCCAAACCAGCGACGACCGTTATATAATTCAACTCAAGGAGCGTTTGAAAATTCTTTCCCTGCAATGCGGTTCTGCGCCTCTGAATCCTGAAAGCTGGACCATGGCACGCTGCCGGCCGGTTAATCATCCTCATTTCCGGCTGGCCGGGTTTGTTCATCTATTAACTTCTTCCGGCCGGCCGTTCTGGTTAAAGGCTTTGGAAATTTTATCCGGGCGCCGGTCTTATGAGCAGATACTGCCTCAAATCGAAGCCCTGTTCGAGGACGCCATGCCCTTATACTGGTCAAAACACTATATTTTAGGTCGTTCTGCCGGCAGCCGCTTACCCAAAAAATTCTTTGGTAAAGCCCGGATAAGGGAGTGGATAATCAATGTGCTGATTCCCGTGGCCGCTGGCCGGGCCGCTCTGGAAAATAGTATCGGATATCTGGAATATCTCAAAGATTTTTTTCTCTTTATTCCGCAGCCCACGCCTTACGGTCGGTTTAAAAAAATAGAACATAACGCCGCTTTACCCTCCAAGGCTTATATCAGCCAGGGATTGCTTTTTATTAAAGAAAATTATTGTCGTTATCAATCATGCGCCGTATGTCCGTTTAATGTGACGGCAGTAAATCATTGACAAAAAAAATAAAAATCTTTATAATCAATACATTCCGTTGCAATGTTTTTATAAGCGGCACTTTCAGAAATTCGGGCAGACGGATGGAAACAACGATTTAATCATTAAACCGGGAGAAGACGTTTTATGGGATTTGAGTGGTTTGATTTAATCATGATCCGCAATTTTATTTATGCCATTTTCGGCGTTTTGGTTGGCATGATTTCTTCTATTGGCACTTATAAACTGGTCAATAGAACCACCCGCTTCGATATACCCAACGAGCTTGAAAAGGGTAATTTAGCCGTTGGCGTTGTTGTGGGCGGGATTTTTATTATGATTGGTTTGATTGTAGGTTTAATTATCGGGATGAGCCTGAATTGAAAATAATGCGCTATCTGCTATTCTCATTGACCGGCCTGGCGTTATGCGCAGGGTGTTCGGAGCGTATACCTGAAAATCTGACCGCGGAACAGGCGGATTCTCTTAAAGCGGTTGTTGAGAGGAAAATCGAAGAGAAGAAACAGATTGCCAGGATGCGGATTGAATTTGAAGAGAGCTATATGGGCAAATCGCTTTCCCGCTATAAGCCCATTATAAAAAAATATTCCAAAAGGTACGGATTCGACTGGCGGCTGATTACGGCTCAGATTGTGCAGGAATCCGGATTTAAGACGGAAGCGCGCAGCAGAGTCGGTGCTCACGGATTAATGCAGTTAATGCCGGGAACGGCACATGAAATAAGCAAGGAACTGGATATTGAATATATCATGAAAAATCCGCGCGAGAATATAACCGCCGGTATTTATCATCTTAAAAAACAATACCGGATGTTTCCGGAAGCGCAGTATTCGGACAGGATAAAACTGGCCCTGGCCAGTTATAATTGCGGTATCGGCAGGATTTTTGACGCCCAGGATATAAGCCGCTATTTTAAAAAACCCGAAAATGTATGGATAAATATCAGTCCTAACCTGGCTTTGCTTAAAAAATCAGACTGGCAGCTGCATCTGCAGGTATGGCCGATTGGAAAACCGCCCTATGGTTATTTTTACGGCTATAATGAAACCATTAATTATGTTGATAACATCTGGCGGCTTTACGAAGCATACAGGGTGATTCTATAAATTTCCAAAGCCCTTTGGCCTCCTAAATCAACCCTGCCGGTTATCAATAAAGTCAATCTTTATATATCGGACGATGCAGCTTTTACCGGCAGACGTTATCCGAATAAATATTTCAGGATAAAAAATCAGTAATTTTTTTTAAATGTGATCTTCATTCTTTTGAAATGAGGTTTTTATATATAGTTTTAAAGATAACTGACTGAAATACCGACAATGCATTAAACCGGTAAGATGATCTGAAGCTGTGATAGATCTTAAGTATGATAGATAGGGAACGGCGCAATCTTTTACCGGGGTCTGCTTTGTTGAAAACCAAAAGACGAGGTGTACGGCCATGAAATCAGTTTTTCGTTTATTACTTTTTGCGTTTATTTGCGCCGGATTAATATCGTCCTCCTTCCGGCAGAATGAAAACGCTGCAATGATAAAATTTTCAATCGGCAAAGCGGAATTGCTTCGGGCAAATCAGACCGACTGGCAAAAGGTGCGGGTCAATATGCCGGTGCATAAGGGCGACCGTTTGCGCACCGCTCTTCAGGCCCGCATGGAACTGGAGATGCCGGACGGTTCCGTTATTAAAATCAGGGAAAATACGGTTTTTGACGTGAAGGAAATTAAAACGCCCGATGCGGATAATGAGGATGAAATGAGTTTTACCATCTGGGCCGGAAACATCTGGGCAAAATTTAAGAAAGTGGTAAGTTCCCGTCAGGACAGACGGATTGAAAGCCCCAGCGCCGTAGTAGCGATCAGAGGCACGACTCTGGAAATTAATGTGGACCAGAATCAGACGACCAGGGTAAGTGTTACGGAAGGACAGGTAGCCGTGACCTCAAAAGAAGCGGCCGGGGAGGTTTTAGTCGGTTCAAACCAGGAAACCCTGGTTGAAAAAGGCAAAGCGCCTACAAAACCAAGCGCCTTTACGCCGGTTGAAGAGGAAGATCAGACAACGGATGAAATGCAGGCCGGTTTATTTCTGAACATCAATGCGGAGCGGCTTCAGTATAACGATCCGGTTGTGTTATCCGCAGGAATTCCTGTCAGCGGCAGAGCAACGCCAGGCGCATTGGTTACAGCCAACGGCCAACCGTTAAGTGTGAAGCCGGACGGTAATTTTGCGGGAAAAGTGTCCGGAAGAGCAGGCCTGAACGTTATTAATTTTAGGGCGCAGAAAAGTGGTGAAAGCGTTGATAAAGATTTAAAGGTCTTCATAAATACCAAATCTCCGCAAATTCATCTTTCGCGGCCGCTTACCAGCCGGTTCATGAACCGACGGGATTATAGTCTGAGCGGCGCGGTATTTGATCCCACACCTATGGATAAGGTGAAAGTATTTATCAATGATGACATGGTTGCGGAAATAGACGGAAAAGGCAGCTTCAACAGGACCATTATCCTTAATGAAGGTAAAAATAATGTGCGCATCGCAGCCACAGACCGTTCGAACAATACGACAGAAATAACCGAACAAATGTTTCTGGACACCATCAAGCCAATCATTACCATAACCGAGCCGACCAGCAACGTTCAGGTTGATATCAGGCCGCCTTTGGGACCACCGGATACGAATGCCAGGGAATTTGAGCGGGTTGTCCGCGGCGTTATTATTGACCCGGAACCTTCTTCCGGGCTAAAACAGGTGACCATCAACGGTAAAGAAGTGAAACCCCGTTCGGACGGCAGTTTTGAAGTCTATATCCCCGTGAAGAGAGGGATCACGGCTCCGATTATTGTTACCGCGGAAGACCTGGCGGGAAATATCAGCCGTAATAATAGTCATTCGATTCGTATTCCATAAGCGGAGAGGTCTGCATGAAAAAGTTTTGTCAGCTGATAATTGTTTTATTATGGCCGTTAATAGTCTCAGCCCAGAAAGACCTGGATATCACAGGACGAGTTTCGTTGAACATCGTTAATACGGCGTATGATGAAAAATCCGATATTAAACCGGATTCCGTTCAGGATTACAGCAAAACATGGCTGATTCCCGGTTTACAGGAACGATTGAATATCGCCTTGTTCGCCCGGACTCAAAAAATGGATATTACTCTGCTCGGAGATCTTTATAATGATGACTGGACAAAACTCAACGAGTATAACCGGGTGGATCGTTTAAGCCTGACCACCCGTTTTTCGGGAAATGAAATTGTTCTGGGTGATTTTTTTGATTCGGGTTCGGAGCTATTCATGCAAAGCCGTGAGATCAGAGGCGGCAAAGTACAGCTCAAATTTAATAATCTCTGGAATAAAGCCTCTTTTCTTGAAACCTATGTCTCCGGGGGTATTGTGCAGCGGGAATATAACACAGGCGACCCGATGAGGGGTTATTACAAGCAATATTATACCGCCGGACAATTCAGGAGATATTTCGGAGCGGCCAGGGCCAGAGTCGGCGAAAGCAGTTTGTACGAAATCGGTTTCAATTTTCTTTACGGAAAAGACGATGAAAAATCGGTTGATAATTCACTGAATGAACCGCTCAGGAATTTGGTGGGCGGCGTTGACGCTTCAATAGAATTATTCAAACAAAAAATGCAGATTTTTGGCGAATATTATCACAGTAATAAGGATACGGTTACGGCGGCGGATATTGAGGATAACGCCTATAAGGCGGGGATTGATCTGCGCCTGAACCAGTTTAAACTGCGCACTTATTTTCAGCGTATCGGTTATGATTATTATACCACCGGTTATCCCTATCTTCTGAATGACCGCCAGGGTGTGTTTCTGGAAAGTATCTGGCAGAAACCGGATATGGTTATGGTGATGATGGAAGGCGAATATTATAAAGACAATCTGAAGGATAATGCATGGTATCCGAAAACGACCACCCGCGAAGTTGAACTTGGTTTTACCACGCAATTTAAAAATGTGCCGGAATTTACCCTGAAGGGACGTTTCAGGGACGATCTGAGCGATATGATATTAAATCCCGACTCTGTAAATTTAAAAACCGATAAAGTCTCAAAGACAGTAGAAACATCCGTTGCCCATAATTTTGAAAACCACCGCCTGATGTTATCCATGATTTATGTGGATTTTGAGGATCATAGTCTTTTGCCTGCCGGAACGCCGTTGGGCACCGATCAGCTCATCGGTAATTTTAATTTTTATACCCGGCCCGTTTCTTCCTTATTTATTTCCGGCGGTCTGGTTTACAGCGCTTTAAACCTGACCAATAATCAGGAAAATACCAGCCTGATCGTTTACGAGAGCAGCCGCTGGGAGCTCATTCCCCGCCGTCTGGTTTTCGAGACCAACCTGAACCTGGCGCTTAACGATGCATCCGGATACGACGGCTATCAGGATATGCTGAGCAACTACCGGCAGCTCGCCATAGAATTTTCATTTGAATACTTCTTTAATTCTTATTTTTCGGTGAAAGCCATCGGAGGCACCGACGGACGCACGATGGATTATTCCAGGGAAGAAGCGCTGAAGGTGATAGCTGACCCGGATTATGGACCGGCTTATTTTAACGGTTATGAAAGCTATAACGGCTTTAAATACGGCGCGGAATTCAACTGGATTTTTTAAATTCTGCTATCAACAAACATAATGAAAAATTAAAAAGGGAAGTGTGCGCTTCCCTTTTTTTGTGCATAAAACCTGAAAATCCTAAAAATAAATGGTTGCCGTGAAGCCCGTTCCTGTGTTTAGGTTAGTTCCGCCCGGGTTACTGAAACGGAAGGAATTTTCGTCCGAGAAACTGGCGTTAATCTGAGCGTCTATACTCATGCTGAAATGACAGGTTACAAAATATTCCGCGCCTGCTGAAATGCCTAAAATAAAGTCAGTGACGGAATCGTTCTCATCTGGTAAGGATATAATTACACCGCCTAAAATGCCTATGAACGGAGAAACCGTCTTTTTTGATAAATAAAATTTCGGCAACAGACCTATCTGTAATTCGGTTCCGATATTATCCATATAATAGGCGCCGAAATTGGGTGCCAGGGTCGTTGTCTCATTCAGCCATATAGGAAGTTGAATACTAAAATGTTCTTTTTGGTAGGATGCGGAAATACCCATACCCGAACCTGGGATATCTTCCTGTGCTGCGGAAAAAGAGTGAAATAAGAATAAGAACATAAGTGAGATCAGAAACATATTTTTTTTAAAAAAATGCATTGTAGCCTCCATAATTAATAATGATAGTGTTGTTGATAAGGCACATATTTTCTTAGATTTTCCGGTAAATCCGATAATTTACGGTAAATGAATATATCTCTGTATGTAAAATATTTGCCTAACCTGAAATAAATCCGATAGAAACCAGCCGGTACCGGATTATTGTTATAATCTAAGCCGTTCCATATAATACTATGATGTCCTGGCGCATATAATCCGTTAAGTAATTCAACAACTATATATTCCTTATGTTTTTCCGACATAAAAACATGGCCCGGTAAGTAAGTATTATTATCCGCTGTAATGTTCCCGGCGGAAGCCGGTACGACCCAAATTGAAACCTCATTATTTACCGGTATGGTAAAAAATAAACTAACCGTTCCGTCCGATGGATTCGGATAAGGATAATTTACCTTAAATGGAGTTGGCAGACCCGAATACGTATTATCTCCATCTCCAGTAATAATTTTAACATCATTTAATCGTGAATATTCTGATATTTTACTATAATCGTTGCCAGTATTAAAGGTAGTCAGCGAATAGCCAGGATTATACCAGAAGCCTAAAATCTCTCCATAATTACTCATAATTGCCATTTCTTCCACAACGGGTATATTATTGAGGATGATATATTCCGAAGGTTGGGTTGAATTGGAACAGGTTAATAGAAATCCCAAAAAACTCAACAAAATTAAATTCTTCAAGATTCAACCTCCTTTCTAAAGAGTCAGAAAAATTAGTTTTAATATTTTAAACACAACCTTTTGAAAATATCCCGTGTGGAATAAAATTTCTTATAATGACTTAAATAACATCGACAAATTACAGG
This sequence comes from Calditrichota bacterium, assembly GCA_003854985.1. Taxonomy (GTDB): domain Bacteria; phylum Calditrichota; class Calditrichia; order Calditrichales; family Calditrichaceae; genus Zgenome-0002. The sequence continues at coordinate 140,065 of RQOG01000035.1, read as the reverse complement.
AATAATATAGAATTCAACAAGTCAATAATCAATGCGTAATTAGTATAAAAAAGGGGTACGACCTCAGGCCGGTACCCCTTTATAATCAAATGCGTTTAATTTTAAAATTATGGAAAATATTTATCAATAAACGCGCCGTTATCCATTTCATAACTTAAACGGCTCAGTTTAACCGATTTGGCAATTTTATAGGCCAGGTCGCAGTCAAGGCGTTCCCGTGCTTTCAGGACTTTTGCTGTGGTAAGTCCGCCCTTTAGTTCTGCAGTCTGTTCTTTATCATAATCATATTCATTGCCTTCTTCATCGATCAGAATAAGTTTGGCCGGATCAAAGGTCATATCCTCGCCGATGTTGTTAAATCCCGTAAAGGCGATAAAAAGATGCGGCCCGCGGTATTGCATGGCGGCGACAACATACGGAAAATCAGAATGAGGGTTTGCAATAGACAAGGTTTCTTTGCGTATCAGGCTCAGTTGTTTTTTAGCCTCTTCATTCAGCGGGTCAAAGGAAACGGCGCGTTTAAGATAAAATTCCGCACTGAGATAAAGATCGCCGTTTGTTTTCTCTTTTTTAGCCTGTTTATAAAATTCCATGCCTTTATCATACATTTTCTGAAAATTGGCGGATTTTATCTCGGAAAGCAGGGCTTCGGCTTCCGTATTCTGAGGATCGTATTCCAAAGCCTTTTCCAGGTTTTCCAGGGTGCTGGAAAAGTATTGCTCCTTCTGGATTTCATTATCGGGTTTGGTGGTGTTGTAGGCCACGGCCAGTTTGTAAAGCGTTTTGCTGTATTCTTTTTTGAAATCCGGGCCGGCCTCGTCGGGATGAATGTATTCCTGGGCTTTTTCGAAATTACCGACGAAAGAAGTAAGACTGCTACGCTTTTCGAACATTTCATTTCCGTACTGCATGTAGGCAAGGGCAATTTTTTCATCGATTATTGAATTTTGCGGTTGGTTTTTCTTAACTTCCAGATACTTGGACAGGGCTTGTTTGTATTTACCCTGAGCATAGAAATCGTCGCCCTCTGCTTCCGGATTACCTCCGCACTGTATCAATAAAAAGCTGAGGAAGATGATAGAAAATAAAAAAGATAAAGATTTCATTTTCATCTCCTTTAAATAAAATTATTAAAAGTATAAACGTATTATGACCGGGTTAAAATGCTTTACAACCGATCTACAAAGGTTATCGGCGGTGAGCGGCGCAGTCTTTAATTTTTTTAGCTTATTTATTAAATGGAATGACCATATATACAATTTTTATTTGTTTCATGAAATAGTTGTCTTTCGAAAATAAAAGGTTGGTGGCGTGACAAGCAATCCGCTGATCTATAAAAAGTACCCGGCCTTCTGGTTTGCTTTGGCCTATATCACCGGCTTGCTGGCTGGCTGGAATCTTCGGATGGCTCTGAATCCGGACTGGTTGTTTATCCTGACTTTTACATTACTGATTACATCCATTCTGCTGTATCTTTTTAGAAAGCCCCTGTTTTTTAAAGCAGTTATTTCCCTTGTTGTTTTAACCGGCGCGCTTCACCTGAATGCGTCTTTAACGGTTTTACCTGATAATCATCTTACCAATATCATTAAAGATCAGCCGATTACTAAATTTTCCGGCGTGATTTCCGAATCGCATTACAGGATTGACGACAGCTGCCGGTACTTCATGGAATGCGATACCTTCTGGATCGATTCCATTGCCCATGCCGTGACAGGAAAAATTTTACTCATTGATAATCATACTAAAAACAAAATGGTTCCCGGAACAGCGCTCGCCGTGAATGGTATGCCTGAACGGCCTGCGCTGCCGGAAAATCCGGGTGGCTTTAATTACAGAAATTATCTTCAGCTCAACGGTATATTTTTTCAGTATCGTATGCATCAGTCTGCCTCAATCCGGATAGAGAAAGCTTATCGGGGATATTATTTACAAAGATATTTGTTACAGCCCGTCCGCGATTACCTGACCGATCAGATTAACAGACGGATTCGGCCTCCGGCCCGGGATATTATCAAAGCGCTGATTCTGGGTGAAAGGCAGGATCTGGACCGGCAGGTTCTGGAGGACTTCCAGAAAAGCGGGATTATTCATGTACTGGCCATATCGGGCCTGCATGCCGGATTTATCCTGTTGATTTTCCTGCTCATTTTTTCATCGCTTGGATTATCCTGGCGGACTAAAGTGATTGCCGCGCTGGTTTGTTTATGGATATTTGTAGCGCTGGTAAATTTTAAGGCGCCGGTAATCCGCGCGTCTTTTATGGCTACACTGTATTATGCTTCAAGGTTCACGGAACGCCGTGCCCATCCGCTGAATATTATGGCGGTTGCGGCAATTGTTATTCTTCTTGTAAATCCGGCGCAAATATTGATGCCCGGATTTCAGTTTTCCTTTACGGCGGTGATGGGCATTATTTACGGGTATCCCGCACTCAGCCGCTGGCTCGTCAGAAAAAAATGGTCCGGGCGGATCGGAAGCTGGCTGCACCGGTGGGTCCGTCAGCCGTTTCTTATTTCGGCGGCCGCTGTTTTGGCCACGGCTCCTTTAACCTGGTATCATTACGGTGTCTTACAGACCGGGGCGCTGCTGATCAATATCATCATTATTCCTTTGATTTTCTTTTATATGGCGTTGATTTTTATTTTTTTATTCGGATTACTAATTGTCTTTTTTCCTCTGGAAGGAACCGCCTGGTTGCTGGAAAACAGTTTTGACGGCATTTATACCATGATTCACTGGTATTCCGGTTTGCCTTTTGTGCAGTTGAATTTCGGTTTTCCTTCGGCCTTAATAGTATTTCTTTCGTTTGTCATGGTGTTGCTGGTCTATCACCGGCGCTGGCTGTTTTTGGCAGGCGCAATGCTATTGGTTTGCATGATTCATACGGGGATCATTTTATCAAACGATGGCCAAAAATTACAAATAACCTTTGTCAGTGTGGGACAGGGCGACGGCGCTATTATCAGATTTCCCGGTAAAGAGATTATGGTAGTAGATGGCGGCGACAGAAATTATTTCAACGATGCCGGGAAACGCTATATGCTTCCCGTTCTTAGTTATATGAACATCAGAAAGATAAAATATTTGATTGGCACCCATGGACACAGCGATCATATCGGGGGGCTTATTTCGATTATTGAATCCCTGCCCGTGGATACGCTTGTTTTATCGCCCTATGTTTTCAGGACGGATTTACATAACCGGTTAATAGTTGCGGCTGAAAAAAATGGCGTTCCGGTTGTTACCAAGCAGCGTGGCGACCGTTTACCGGTCTCACGAAAATGCCGGGTCTACATTATGCACCCGGACAAAGCGCATCAACGTGTAATAGCCTCCTCCGGTAGTGAAGTCAACAACAGTTCCATTGTGTTAAAGATTGTTTACGGGAGAACAGGATTCCTGTTGACCGGCGACCTGGAAAAAGACGCCGAACCGGTGTTATTCAATTACGGCGAATTACTGGAATCCGATGTTTTAAAAGCCGGCCATCATGGCAGTATCACCTCCAGTTCACAGGAATTTCTGGACTTTATTCAACCGGAAATAGCGGTAATATCCGTTGGCAGAAGAAACCGCTTTTTCCATCCCAGCCGCAGAACGGTGGAACGGCTGGCGCAGACCGGGGCTATGGTTGTCAGAACCGACCGGCACGGCGCAGTCATGGTGGAAAGCGACGGGAAAAAGGTAGAACTGGTTAACTGGCGGAAAAATTAGTCGATAAAAAAAACCTTTTATTGAATCCTCTCCCGCCGGCGGTTAAATTTAGCCCTTTATCAACAGGGATTGAATATTGGATTCTTCATTCGACAGACAATTCTCGGAACAGGGCGTTCACCTGCTCTGCGGTATCGATGAAGCCGGGCGGGGCGCGCTGGCCGGGCCGGTGGTGGCTGCAGCGGTTATTCTTCCCCCCGGTATCGAAATAAAAGGATTGGATGATTCAAAAAAATTAACGCCCAATCAGCGGATTGATGCCGCGGAAGATATCCGGGATCTGGCGGTGGGTTTTGGTATAGGGCAGGCTTCGGTTGAAGAAATCGACCGTCTGAATATCCTTCAGGCCACGTTTCTTGCCATGCAGAGAGCCGTCCATAATCTGCCGGTTGAACCCGATTACTGCCTGATCGACGGCCGGGATTTTCCGCTGATCTTTTATAAAAATCAGAAGGCAGCGCTCAGGGGAAAGGCGGTTATAAAAGGGGATGGTCTTTCCCAATGTAGCGCCGCGGCATCGGTTATCGCTAAAACCTACCGCGATTACCTGATGAATAAACTGGATCCCGATTTTCCCGTTTACGGTTTTGCCGATCATAAAGGATATGGCACCAAACGGCACCGCGATTCCATCCTGCAGTTCGGCCCGTCCAAAATTCACCGCCGCAGTTTCTTACGTAAAATTAACGCTACAACGGGTGTTAAAGACGAATGGCTAAACTGATTAAAAGACATGTATATTTAAGCAGATTCATGGGCGCCGGTAAAAGCAAGGCCGGCAGGCTGCTTGCCGGGCAACTGTATTGTCCGTTTTACGATACGGATAAATGGATCGAAGCCAAAGCCGGTAAAAAAGTTAAAATGATCTTTGAAGAGGATGGCGAAACAGCCTTCCGCGATCTGGAAAGTAGAAGCATTAAAAAGCTGGCCAAAAAACGAAAACCAGCCATCATTGCACTGGGCGGCGGCGCGCTGCAAAGAGATGAAAACCTGGCCAAAATAAAAGAGAGCGGCCTGCTGATCTACATTAAAAGCTCGCCGGAACAGATTCTGCAACGGGTCAAAAACAGTAAAAAGCGTCCTTTATTAAGCGTGGAAGAAGGCGAAAATTCGGAAGCCCTGCTTTTGGATAAAATCAGCAAACTTTTACAAAGCAGGGAGAATCGCTACCGGCAGGCCGATTTGATTGTTGAACGCGATGCCATGGAAATTGAAGAATTGGTGGAGAAGCTTAAAGAAAAAATCACAAATTATTGGAAAGATAATGAAAACCATACAAGTTAAAACGCCGGGTTATACCTACCCGGTATACATCGGTGAAAATATTTTACAGAAGCTGAACGACCTGTTACAGCAAAAACACAAAACCAGGCAGACGGCGGTTATCACTTCAAAAAACATTGACCAGCTATACGGCGATGAACTGCGTAATAATTTCAGCCGGGAGATTCAACTCGTTACATTGCATGTGCCCGACGGTGAAACCGCCAAATCCAATGAAATTGTACAGCGGTTGTATACCGGTCTGCTCGAGAATAAATTTGAAAGAAGCTCTTTAATTATAGCTCTTGGCGGGGGCGTTGTCGGTGATTTGGCCGGATTTATTGCGGCTACCTATTTACGCGGTATATCTCTGGTTCAGGTGCCGACCACCATCCTGGCCCAGGTTGACAGCAGCATTGGCGGAAAAGTCGGCATCAATCATCCTTTGGGTAAAAACCTGATCGGCGCCTTCAAACAACCGCTTCTTGTATTGGCCGATACCCGGACTTTGCAAACGTTGCCGGATGCCGAAGTGCGCTGCGGATTAGGCGAGGTTATAAAATACGGTTTTATCCTTGACCGAAATTTCTTCGACTATATCGATAAGAACCTGGAAAAAGCGCTTTTAAAAGACAAAAAAGTTTTACGGCAGATGGCAGAGATTTCGGCGGCTGCCAAGGCCGATGTGGTAACCCAGGATGAAAAAGAACAAAATCTGCGCATGATTCTGAATTATGGCCATACCTTTGGTCATGCCCTGGAAACCGATCTTAAATTCGGTACGCTTAAACACGGCGAAGCGGTGATCCTGGGTATAAAATGTGCGTTACAGTATCAGCGTCTGGAAAATTCGCTTTCCGAGGAAGACTATGAACTTGGCATGCGTGTTCTGAACAGGATTCCGGTGTTTTATGACCGTTCGTCCATTAATCCGGAAAAACTGGCTGACCGCATGTTGCTGGATAAAAAAGTCAAGGATGGTAAAATTCGTCTGATCCTGCTCGAAAAGATCGGTCAGTACAGAATTGAACCAAACGGAAACAGAGAAAAGATAATCAAAGCGTTTGATATCCTGAAAAACTGAGCATTCTGTAATTATGATTTCAGAATTTAAGCTATGAGACGGGTTTATACCTGAAATTATTTTAGGATGCTGAAAAAGACGGAAGCTGATTTTATATTGAATTGGTTGATGTTTTTTTATCATATTCCGGTTTAAATAAAGCCGGTTTTAAGATGAGGACAAAAGCATGAAAATTCTGGTTATTAACGGACCCAACCTGAATCTTCTTGGGAAAAGGAAGCCTGATATGTATGGGCATCGTACCCCGGAAGAAGTTGAAAAATTCATTTTAAAATATTTTAAAGAAGTCGAACTCAAATTTTTCCAGAGCAATTCCGAAGGCGAAATTATCGATCAGATTCAGAAAGCCGATGCGGCCTATGATGGAATTGCCATCAATCCCGGCGCGTTCACCCATTATTCTTATGCGATTCGTGACGCCATAGAATCGATCCGCATCCCGGTTGCAGAAGTGCATCTCAGTAACATTGCCGCCCGCGAGGACTTCCGCCATAAATCGGTTATTGCGCCGGTCTGTATCGGAAGCGTGGCCGGTTTCGGTGCTTATAGTTATGTCATTGGCATTCAGGCTTTGGCGCATCTGATCAAACGCAAGAGTGAATGATCTTGTCCATTACCGAGCAACTTAAAAATCTGCTGCGGCATTCATCCATTTATACCATAAGCACTTTTCTGCAAAGGGCTCTCGGTCTGGTGATGCTGCCGGTTTATACCAATCTGCAGTACATCCCGAGTAAAACGGATCTGGCGGATCAGGCCCTGGTGTATACGTTTATCGCCTTTATGACCATTATTTTTCTCTACGGGCTGGATTCCGCTGTATTGCGCTATTTCTTTTTAGGCGAATACAAAAGGGAGGATGTCTATAAAACCGCTTTTTTGTCGTTGATCGTAAATGTAATTTTCTTATCGGGATTGATTATTTATTTTTCGGAATCGCTGGCAGTTGTTATCCTGGATAATTCCAGCCTGTCCCGCTATATGGAGCTGACCGCGCTGATCCTTGTGTTTGATTCGCTGGGCAATATGCCCTACCTGGTTTTACGGGCGGAAGAACGATCGGTATTATACTCGGCGATGAGGATGACCCGCTTTTTTCTGGAATTCATTCTCAATATTATTTTCGTAATGGTTTTACGCCAGGGCGTTATTGGCATTCTTTATGCCACTCTGCTGGCCAGTATCCTGAATTTTTTTATGCTTCTTCCGTTTCAATGGAAGTATCTGAAAGGGAAATTTTCGTGGCCAATTCTTAAAACGCTTTTGGCCTTCGGATTACCCATGCTGCCCAACGGCATCGCCTTTCTTGTGGTGGAAGTGAGCGATAAATACGTCATGCGCCTGATCGGCACCAAAGAAATGTTAGGCACTTATGCGCCGAATCATAAATGGGGTTCGCTGATTATGCTGATTGTAATGGCGTTTCGCACGGCCTGGCAACCCTTTTTCCTGAAGCTGGCTAAGGAGACTAATGCCAAAGAGATTTATTCGCGGACGCTCACCTATTTTGTTTTCGGCATAACCCTTCTGATTCTTTGGGGCAGTTTTTTTATTGAATACCTGGTTAAAATCCCGGTCGGTTCGAGCGCCACTTTGATGGGCCGGGAATACTGGGACGGGCTAAAAATCATTCCTCTCATTTTAACTTCTTACCTGTTTTACGGAATCTATGTTAACATGACCGTCGGCGTTTATATCATGAAAAAAACGAAATATATGGCGCTGATCACCGGGGCGGCCGCCCTGGTAAACGTTGGCAGTAATTTATACCTGATCCCGGCTTACGGCGTAATGGGCGCGTCAATGGCCGCCCTGCTCAGTTATCTGGCTATGGCGGTTTTAGTATTCATTCTTAATCAAAAAATATATCCCATTGCTTATGATTATAAACGGCTTGGATTTTTATTGATTTTTCTGGCGGCATTTCTCGCCCTTTATTATTCGGTTGATTTGAGTTTATTAATCCGGATTCTTTTGGCCTTGTTCATTCCTGTGATGTTTCTTGTGGGCGGCTTTTTTGATAAGATTGAAATCGACCGGCTTAAACAGATTATAAAAAAATAATTGTTATGAAATATTTAATCGGACTTCTTAAAATAATAGTAATTCCCTTTGCCCTGCTGTACGGATTGATTATTGAAATCCGGAATATTTTGTATGATCTGAAAATAATGCCCATAACAAAATATGCGGTGCCGGTGATCTCTGTTGGTAATCTGACCGTCGGCGGAACGGGAAAAACGCCTTTTATTATTATGCTAAGCCGGTTATTAAATACCTATGGAAAAAGAATTGCCATAGTCAGCAGAGGTTACGGAAGAAAAAGCAGGGGGGCGGTTCTGGTTTCCGATGGAGAAAATATTCTGGCGCCGGCCGATATCTCCGGCGATGAACCTCAGCTGATAGCCCGAAAACTTCCTTTTGCCATTGTGGCTGTGGCAGAAAAAAGAAAACAGGCCATCGATATGATCCTGGCGAAATTTCAACCGCAGGTCATTTTAATGGACGACGGGTTTCAGCACCGTTCCGTGCACCGGGATATGGACATTGTTCTGTGGAATGTCCAGGATCATTTTTATTTCAACCTGCCCCTGCCTTCGGGCAATCTGCGCGAATTTCAATACAGGATTAAACGAAGCGATTTTATTTTTCTGACCAAGAGCGGGGGAAAAAGCGAACGTATAAAGTTAGAAACGGATATCCCTCTGTTCGAAGTCAAATCCGGAATTGAAAAATTAATGTCTGTTGAGTTTAAGGAAGCCGGCCGTTTATCTTCGCTGAAAGGGAAGAGGGTAGCGGCCTTTGCCGGCCTGGCCCATCCCGAAGAATATGAAACCATGCTCAGGGAGGCAGGAGTGGATTTGGTGTTTTTTAAAAAGTATAAAGATCATCATGATTATTCCATAAAAGAAGTGGACGGCATGATCACCGAATGCATCGGGCTGGGAGCAGAATATCTGCTTTGTACGGAAAAAGATATGATTAAAATCCGGCCGCTTAAACCGGATATACCAGAGAATTTTCATTTGCTTTGCATTTCGCTGGAAATGGAGATTGTCGATGGCAAAATCTTCCTGGAAAAGTTACGGCATCTGGTTGACAGACAGGCATAAACTTTGTATATTGCTCGCCTATTGATCGCGGGGTGGAGCAGTTTGGTAGCTCGTTGGGCTCATAACCCAAAGGTCGTAGGTTCAAATCCTACCCCCGCTACTAAAGGGTGATCAGAAGATCGCCCATTTTTTTAATGGCGGTGTAGCTCAGTCGGCTAGAGCAGAGGAATCATAATCCTCGTGTCCGGGGTTCGAGTCCCTGCACCGCTACTTTTTTTATATCGGCCGCCAATGATATGTCCATGTATGCCCGCATAGAAGCGTTTATAAGGAAAAAGGATTTGATTAATCCCGGTGATGCGGTCTGGATCGGCCTGTCAGGCGGAATGGATTCCATGGCCTTGTTTTATACTCTATATGAATTAAAAAATCAGTTTAATTTCCAATTGAAAGCCATTCATGTAAACCATCACATTCGCATCCCGGATGCGGACGAAGATGAACGGTTTGTGCTGGATGTTTGCCGTAAATTTGAGATTCCTTTTATCGTTAATCACTTATCGGGATTTGATCTAAAATCGAGCGAAGAACAATTGAGAATTGCACGTTATAATTGTTTTAATACGCTTCTCAAAGATAATCCGCGTTCAAAATTGGCTACCGGCCATCATTTTGACGACCAGGTGGAAACCGTTTTGATGCGTATAGCCCGGGGTAGCTCGGTAAAAGGGCTGCGGGGAATTCCTGCCAGACGGGGACCCTATATCCGGCCATTGCTGGAATTGACCAGAAACGAGATCGAAGTATTTGTAAAAGAAAATAATATTCCTTACCGGAAAGATTTTACCAATGATATTGCTGATAAAACGAGAAACCGGATCAGGCTTCAGGTTATACCCACGCTAAGGGATATTTTCGGCGCCGGATTTTATGAGAATATCCATCATACCATAACGGAAATTGAGAGCTTTTACGACGCATTCTATAAATTAGGCCGGGAACTGTATGCGGAAAAATGCATCTGCAGGGAAAACAGTTGTTCCGTTTCAATCGCCGAATGGCGCAAACTTGATTTGCCGTTTAGAAAGCTGATTCTGGAAAGTTGTGTTTATAAAATTTCACGGTTAAATTCACACTTTGCCGGGAGCTATGTGAAGGTCATTTCGGATTTCATCGATCAGGCGCAGACAGGTTCCCTGTTTAAGATTAATCCGAAAATTACAATGTATAAGAACCGGCGGCATATTGTCTTTCGGAAAGAGCAGATAAATAAAAAACAGGAATTTTTTCTGGAAGCCGGTGGCGAGGTAAAATTCGGGCGAAATAAACTTAGCTTACTTGAAGTTCAAAGCAGGGATGTTAAATTTACCGGTAACCCAAACGTGGAATATATTTGCGGCGACCGGGCGACTCTGCCTGTGAAAGTAAGATCATGGGGGAAAGGGGATTTTTTTTATCCGCTGGGCATGAGCCAACGGCAGAAGGTGAGTGATTTTTTTGTGGATCATAAAATCGACCGGGATGAAAAGCAGCAGGTGCCAATCATAGAATCTGGTGGAGAAATAGTCTGGTTAGCCGGATTACGGCTTGATAACCGCTTTCGGGTGGGCAAAAATTGTAAAAGAATTTTTAAACTGGAACTTTTAAAAGGATAAGGGAAAATAGTGACTCAGAAAGCAATAATACCGGCAAATTACAGGATGCTTATTTCGGAAGAAAGCATACAAAACCGTCTGAAAGAAATAGGCGCTCAGATCGCGGCTGAATTTAAAGGGAAACACCCGATCTTGGTCGGGGTGCTTAATGGCGGGGTAATTGTATTAGCGGATCTGATCCGCTATATCGATATTGATCTGGAAGTTGATTTTATACGTATTTCCAGCTATGGCGATGAAAAGGAATCCTCCGGACATATAAAAATACTTAAACCCCTGAGCGCCGATATTAAAGGCAGAGCGGTGATTATCGTGGAAGATATTGTAGATTCGGGGCTTTCCATTCAGTTTTTAAGGAATATGCTGGAGGCTTATGGACCCAGTGAATTAAAATTTGCAACTTTGTTAAATAAACCAAGTAAAAACAGGGTCGATCTTTCTATTGATTATATAGGATTTGATATCGATGATAAATATGTGGTTGGTTATGGGTTGGATGACAAACAGTTTAAACGCAATTTACGTTCTATTTATGCATGTGAATAAAATTCAAGGAAGTGTTATATAATGGATAAAAATCAAAATAAGAAAGATAATAAGGAACCGAAAAAATCTATTTTTGACCGCAACAAGAAAAAGGATGATGAATTTCAATGGAAAAAAGCATCGCGCACCGGAATCATATGGATTTTTATTATTCTGATTATCATTTTTTTCAGTAATATTTTTCCGGATACCCGGCCCGATGAGATCGAAATCTATTCGGATGAATATGAACGGTTATTGAATGAAGATAAAATTATCAGCGGGATTGTGACACCGCAGGATAAATTATATCTATTCCAGGGTACCCTGAAAGAATCCATGGCTGTTAAAGGTACCAAAAAAGCGGTTTCCACCAAATATATCCGCACCTTACTGCCTCCGATCGATGAAAAAGATAAAGAAAAATGGAAAGCTCACAATGTGTCGATTCAGTACAATGAATCCTCAAACGATTTCACTTTTATATTTTTACAATGGCTGCCCATGCTTTTTATTATTGCCATCATGGTTGTTTTGTTCCGGCGTATGCAGGGCGGCAGCGGAGGCAGCCGCGGTATTTTCAGCTTTGGTAAAAGCAAGGCAAAAATGCTTACCGAAGATAAAATCAAAGTTACTTTTGATGATGTAGCCGGAGCGGATGAAGCAAAAATGGAGCTGCAGGAAATTATCGAATTTCTAAAAGACCCGAATAAATTTACCCGTCTTGGGGGTAAAATTCCCAAAGGAGCGTTGCTGCTTGGCCCTCCCGGGACCGGAAAAACGCTTTTGGCCAAAGCGGTAGCCGGTGAAGCAGGCGTACCGTTTTTCAGCATGAGCGGCGCGGATTTTGTAGAAATGTTTGTCGGCGTTGGAGCCAGCCGGGTAAGGGATTTATTTGAAATGGGACGGAAAAACGCTCCGTGCATTATTTTTATTGATGAAATCGACGCCGTTGGCCGCCATCGCGGGGCAGGCTTGGGAGGCGGACATGATGAACGGGAGCAAACCCTCAATCAGCTTCTGGTTGAAATGGATGGTTTTGATACCCAGGAAGGCGTCATTTTAATCGCCGCTACCAACCGTCCGGATGTTCTGGACGCCGCTTTGCTGAGACCGGGTCGTTTCGACAGACAAATTGTTGTGGATCATCCTGATGTCAGAGGCAGAGCGGGTATAATCAAAGTCCATACCCGAAAAGTGCCCATTGACGATTCTGTGGATTTAGAAGCGTTGGCAAAGGGTACGCCCGGCTTATCCGGAGCCGATCTGGCTAATTTAGTTAACGAAGCCGCATTGCTTGCCGCCCGTAAGGATAAGAAAAAAGTCGCTATGGCGGATTTCGAGGAAGCAAAGGATAAAATAATGATGGGTATGGAGCGCAAATCCATGCTGATCAGCGATAAGGAGAAAAAAACAACCGCTTATCATGAATCCGGTCATGTTTTGGTTGGGAGATTTATTCCCGGTATGGATCCTGTGCATAAAGTTACGATTATCCCCCGCGGCAGGGCATTGGGCGTAACGGCCTATCTGCCGATCGATGAACGGCATACCTACAATAAAGATTATTTAAACGGAATGCTGGCTCAGCTTCTGGGGGGGAGAGCGGCGGAAAAGATTGTATTCAACCAGTTGACTACCGGCGCCGGTAATGACATTGAACGGGCAACCCAGTTGGCCAGAAAAATGGTGTGCGAATGGGGAATGAGTGAAAAATTAGGACCGATCACGTTTGGTAAAAAAGACCAGGAAATATTCCTTGGACGCGAAATTGCCCAGCACCGGGACTACAGCGAAGAAATTGCCAGAGAAATAGATGCCGAAGTCCATCGTATTGTACGCGAAGCCGAAACAAGGGCTATAAATATTTTAAACGAAAATATTGATAAATTGCATGCCCTTTCAAAAGCGCTTCTCGAACATGAAATACTGGACGCCTATCAGATAGACCTGGTGTTGCAGGGCCGGGATATTAAATCCGTGGCTTTTGCCTCTAAAAACGATCATGGCGAGACTGATAAAAAGAAAAGCCCTTCGAAAAAAACTGCCGGAGTGAAAAAGAAAACCGGTAAAAAGAAATCCGACGAAGAATCAAAATCCGAAGATAAATAAAATTATCGGTTATGAATATTTCATTTATTAAGGGTATCATCTTATTACGATATTATGGTTAACCGGAAGGATTCAGATTATTAATGAGTGATTTATATAATTTCATTTCCGGAGGTATTCCAGGCGGATTTTTTATCCTTATTATCGCGCTGTTAATTGTAAATTTAACGTTGCTGTTTTTTAAATCATCAAAATTGCTTGATCCGGATAAAGTTTTAAAGAAAGCCATCCGGTTTTCCATACTGATTGTCGTAATTTACATTGGCTTCTGGTTTTTTCTGCGTCCGCCTCTGCCGCAAATCAGGATTATTGTTCTGCCGGGTATCGGTGAAAATAAAAACATGTCGTTGAGCGCGGATAATTTTGAATTGCCGGAAAAATTTCAGCAGATCGCATTTGACAATCTGACCCGCCGGTTTATTTTCCACCGCTGGGAATGGCTGTTTGAGACCATTGACGATGATTCCCTCCAAAGTCCGGGTATATGGAAAAAAACGGCTTTAAGTTTAAAACCGGGGATACTGATCGAACCGGTTAAAGAGGGTAATCAATGGAAATGCCTGGTACATTCACGCATAGAAAACGAAGAAGAAACGCAGATGTTTTATGTTCCGGCCGGTTTTTCCGAAGCCTCCGTTCTCAATGAATTGAATGATGAATATGATCTGTTCAATGATCTGTACAAACTCTCATTAAATTTTTATACGGAGGTCCTACAGGCGAAAATTGAAATTAACCGCAAGAGAATAGATAATGCCCTGAAAATAATTGAAAAGGACACTTCTCTGGCGGCGAACCTGATCAAAGCTGAAGCATTGGTTAAAAAGGGCCTTAAAGTTGTTATCGACAGAGAAAAAGCAAAATATATCGAGGAAAAAAACGAGTATTTCGAAAAGGCAAAAAGTCTTTTGCATAATTTGCGAAGAAAAAGATTTGAACAGTATAAAGTAGCCTATCTTTTAGGCCGGATTGCCTGGCGCGAAGAAGACTATAATAATGCCGATCTCTATCTCAAAACGGCTTTATCATTCGATCCGACAAATCCCAGAATACATTACGGTTTAAGTTTCCTGCATTATACCAGGTTTCAGGAACTGGGTTATAAAAACAGAATTGAACTGCTTGAAAAAGCGGTTTATCTCGATCCTGGTTTCCGCAATGCCGTCTATGAACTGGCCAATGATTATTACCGGTCGGGAACGGGTACACAGATCGGAATGGGCACCAATTTAGCGATGAAAACCATTGAAGACTATCTGAAGATCAGCGGCGGGGATGGACAGATATTAAGCCTGTTAGGATCCATCTATATCAAGATTCAAAAATTTGATGAAGCCCTGGAGGTTTTTACCGGATTAAAAGAACGATATCCGCAAGATTCCAATATGGTTTATAACATCGGTATTGTTCATTATTTCAAAAAAGATTATAAGCAAGCCCTGGCCTGTTTCCTAAAAGCCATTGAAATGGACGGGAACCTGGATTCCTATTTGTATGCCGGGATCATATATAAGGAAACTGGCGATTACGATAAGGCGCTGCACTATTTCCGGCAAAGGGTAAGGCTTAAAACCGGTGATGATGATAAATATGCCAAAGAAGCCATGGCCGGAATCCGAAAAGTCAGAGAACTTAAAAATGCCGGAAATTCCGAATGATAAGCCGTGTTTATGATCCGACGAATCCGGCAAAACTCAGTAAAATTCTTTCTGCCTGTAAAGTTAAAAAGCCAGTAACATTAACCGGTGATTATCTTGCTGTATTAACCCGTTTGACTCAGACGCAGCGGCAGGAATTATCCGGTTTTTTATCTTCCGGTGCATGTTTTAGTAACTATTGTGAAATTCCGGCATTCGCCGGTTTTATCCTTGGTCTGCATAGTATTTCCTGCGGACCATCAGCGGAATTATTTCAGGATCAGGAATTACAAACTTTTTTTTTGAAATTAGCACAGCTGAATAACAGCTTTAAACATCAAAAGTGGACCTGGAATAACAAGTGTCTGGATTTTACAGCCGCTCCCCATATCATGGGAATTTTAAACATCACGCCGGATTCATTTTCGGATGGCGGCCGGTACATTGATCCGGAAACAGCCGTAGATCATGCTTTGAAGATGGCGGAGCAGGGCGCTTCCATCATAGATATTGGGGGAGAATCCACCCGGCCCGGTTCGGAACCGGTGAGCGAATCGGAGGAAATGGACCGGATACTGCCTGTTATCGAACAATTGCATAAACAATCGAAAATAATTATTTCTGTTGATACCTATAAAAACAGAGTGGCAAAAGCGGCTCTTGAAGCGGGCGCGGATATGATTAACGACATCAGCGGCGGAACCTTTGATCCGGAAATGATGCCGTTGGCGGCTAAAAAAAAATGCCCTTATATCATGATGCATATCAAAGGCAAACCGCGCAATATGCAGGTCAATCCCTTTTATGAAGATGTTATTGATGAAATATATGTCTATTTTGAGGATCGGATAAAACAGGCGGAACAAGCCGGAATCGATAAAATTATTTTAGATCCGGGTATTGGATTCGGAAAACGGTTGCAGGATAATCTGCAAATATTGAAAAACTTAAAAGATTTTCAATGGTTAGGAAAACCCCTGCTTATCGGGGTTTCGCGCAAATCGTTTATCGGCGCACTATTAAACAGGGAAACGGACAGTCGTTTGGCGGGATCACTGGCCTCAGCGATCGTTGCGGTTCAGAACGGCGCCGGGATTATACGCGCGCATGATGTGCGTGATACGGTCGATGCCATAAAAATATATCAATCGATCAAAGAAACTAACGCATAACTATTTATAAATAAACTTTAATTCTTATAAGATTTAACCTTGACCTTTGATATATTTTAATATAAATTGCTTTAAATTTTTATTTATTATAATTTTGACGACCAAAACCAATGGAAAAGAAAAGTATAAAAGAAGGGTAGTTATCGGCAATTAGATGCTATTTCGAATCGGGTTTTTACCAGTTACCCTAATCGATATTATCGATGTGGCAATTGTTACTGCAATATTTTATGAGTTATATCAGTTTCTAAAAGGCAGCGTTGCCATAAGAATGTTTATCGGGCTCTTTGTCATAATTGTTTTTTCCATAATAGGCGAACTGCTGAGTATGCGGGCGCTGACCTGGATTATGTCCAGTTTAAAAACGGTCTGGGTTTTGGCGTTTGTAATCATATTTCAGCCTGAATTAAGGCGGTTATTGGTTCATATCGGGCAAAGCCGGTTAATTCGCACTTTTGTAAAGGTTGGTGATTTAAGATTTATCGATGATATAATCGCCGCTGTTTTGGAATTAGCAAAGAAGAATTTTGGCGCGCTGATCGTCATCAAGCGGGATATGGGATTAAAATCGATAGTGGAATCCGGGATTTCGTTACAGGCAAAAATATCGAAGCAGTTGATAAGTTCCGTTTTTAATCCGCGCTCCCCGATGCATGACGGCGCCTTGGTCATTGAGAATGACTTGATTGTAGCATCGAAATGCCTGCTGCCTTTATCCCAAAGCCAGGAAATTGACCCGGCACTGGGAACGCGGCACCGGGCGGCGCTGGGTATATCGGAACAATCCGATGCTTTTGTGATTGTCGTTTCAGAGGAAACAGGAATGATTTCCTATGCGGAAAACGGGAAATTAACCAGAGGTATTACAGAAGAAATACTAAAAGAAAAGATGAATGAAATTTATTCACCCAAATCCATTGAGAGAAGCAGATGGTGGTTTGGGTTTGCATCTTAATGAATTTTGATTATTTGAAGCACAGATGGAGGATACATGGTAGGTTATTGGCTGAGGTTTATGAAAACACTTAATATTGCATTGCTTTTCATATTAATCCAATTGATCTATGTATTTGCACAGGATACATTCACATTAAATACAACAAGCGGCGACTGGAATACCGGATCTCATTGGACGATTACCAGGGACGGGGATAATCCGGGGTCAAATACCTATCCGGGAGAAAGTTCGGTTAACCAGTCTTCGGACGGCGCGGATATCGTTGTTATTCCCACCGGGACGGATGTTACGCTTGACGCCGATGTGCCCGCCGCTGTGGGTTCAGTTACAGTTAACGGCACAGGCTCTTTAGCGATCGCTTCCTATGCGCTGAGTTCCGGAGGCGATGTTTCCGGCACAGGAACCATCAGTATGACCACGGGAACACTAACGGTTGGTGGGGACTGGTCGGTTACAACGTTCAATCGTGGAACCAGTTCTACGGTAACATTCAACGGTTCCGGCGCGCAGACAATAGGTACCGGTAATGAATTCTATAATATTGTTATCAATAAGTCTGCCGGTACGATTTTAATAGATAATAATATTGATGTTGTAAACGCTATGACACTTTCCTCAGGATCTGTTGAAATATCATCAAGTAATGAAGTATTATTTAGTGCTAGTGGAACCGTACTGGACATAACGGGTGGTAATTTTACTTCAAATTCTTTAGGTTCTTTAAATTTTTATCAAACTGCTACACTTCAATCAAGTGTTTCATCAACGAATTTGCCAGGATTAATATTTAAAAGTATTGTTTCAAACACATTAACCTTGACGGCCGTTGGTGGCGCTGTTACTTTTACTGTCAATGGTAATGTTGAACGCGGCGGGCGGCATAGTCTGTCTCTTTCAAGCAGTCCGGCGGCAACGCTGGCTTATGCCACAGGTTTAAAGCTTACTTATTCCGCCAGCAATTCGGCGATGACGGTTGGGTTGGAATGGCCGGCGGCCAACGGCCCGGATAACGTAACAAACGCTTCCTCTGTAAATGTAACTTTATCCGCTGACAGAACCATTCCTTCCACTGGTATTTTTGTATTAAATCAGAGTGGCGGTAATTTTGTTGTGGGCTCTGGCGTTACTTTAACTATAAATGGTACTTTGCAACGGCAGACTATCGGAACGGTTGGAATTACGATAGATGGTTCTTTGGTTTATGGCAGCTCCGGAAGCAAATTGGAATTTTATACAAACGCAGGCGATGTTATAATTGGCCCAGAATGGCCTACGGGTACTTCAAATCTACCCCAGGATGTTGAAATAAACCTAAATCCGTCTTACCAGCTTACAGGGTCTAGTGATTATTATGTGTCAAGAGACCTGTATTTTTACGTAGGGGTAGTTAGTCTCGGCTCCAATACTTTAACGGTTTCAGGTAATGTCTTTGGATCAGAAATTTCTGGAAGTGCTACAATATCAGATAATACAACTCTACAAATTGGTAGCGGAAGTGGTACATCTTATTCACAAAAAATTAAGGGCACATTGACACTAAATAAGTTTGTTGTAAATAAAACCGGTGGTGCAAATGATGATTCCAATACAGTTTCTTTAGAGGGTTTAGGCGGTTTAACTTTCACTAATAACAGCTCGCTTACTATTGCCGCAGGGATATTTAATATCAACGGAAATACCATTGAAGCTACCGGTGCTTCCAATTCCCTGACGGTTGAGACGAATGGCAAATTGAGAACAGGCGGCACTTCATTAGGCGGTTTTGAAACAATGACTCTAACTTCGGGAACTGTCATTTTTGACGGAGATACCGAGGAGAATATTCCGGTAGCCAGTTATGGAACATTGGTTATTAATAATCCGAATGGCGGTTTAATCAGTTCCGGAACCACAACGGTTTCAACAAATCTCACGCTTACGGATGGTGTTATCACTTCTTCATCAACCAATTTATTACGTCTCGGGACATCAGCAACTATAAGCGGAGGTCTTGATTCCAGTTATGTTTCCGGGCCTTTGCAGATTGTCATCAATGACGCTAACGCTCACACCTTTCCGGTTGGTTCCACCGGCCGGTACCGGCCGGCGGTTTTTGACTATGATAGTTTTACAGGCGGCTCGAACGAAATCGTGCAGATTCAATATATTCCGGAAAATCCCGGCGGCACAGAGCCATCGGGCATTTTTGATATTTCTTCTTATGGATATTATACCATGCAGAGCGTCAGCGGAACGCCGCCTACATCAAGAACGCATTCTTTAACGCTGCGTTATACGGGAACTGCGTATAATCCCGAAACCCGCACCCGCATTCTGGTGCAAAACGGCAGCGGACCGGTTTTTACCGTTCCGGCGTCACAGAGTCAGAATGAAACCAATGATGATGTTACAGCCACAGGCATAACGGCATTTCCGACAGTTAATTATATTTTGGCTTT
Organism: Calditrichota bacterium; assembly: GCA_003854985.1. GTDB lineage: Bacteria > Calditrichota > Calditrichia > Calditrichales > Calditrichaceae > Zgenome-0002. The sequence goes on along the minus strand of RQOG01000035.1, from coordinate 120,451 downwards.
CGGCGCCGCCGGCGCGACTATCGTCTGGGACGGCGGAGGTTCGGATGACAATTGGAGCACAGCCGCAAACTGGACGGGCGACGCAGTGCCTCAGACCGGAGACGTAGTGTCCTTTACCGGAAGTTATGGTTCCGGAACCGACGCGGCCATTTATGACGCCAGCGTTACCCAAGATGAATTTACAAGTATTATTTTAAATCCTGCGGGTGGAACCATCAGCCTTACATTGACCAAAACGGCGTTGGATTTAACAGACGATGCAACCTGTCTCACCGCTGGTAATAACAGTACATTGATTTATAATGGCACAAATTTAAACATGGATGCCGGCGCTTATAATGCTTCCCGTACCGATATGCAAACCGGCTCAACGGTACAATATAATACCGGCAATATCCATGAAGATACATTTTATAATCTGATTATTAATGGAGCCGCCAGCACGGTAGGTTCCAATGCAATTCAGGTTAACGGGGATTTAACCAAGAACAGCAGCACGGCTTTTTCCACTTCGGCGCCATTTACCGTAGCCGGGAACTATACGAATACATTGGGCAATGCCACATATGATGGAGGATTAACCGTTAATGGCGCATCTGCTACGTTTTTGGTTGCCAGCGGAGCTGTTGGCGGATTGGTTAACATTTCCTGTCCGACCATAACGGTCAACAGCGGTTCCTTTGGCGGAACGGTTACGTTCAGCGGCGCCAATGCTCAATCATTGGGCGGCAGCGTTTCCGCTTCCTTTTCTTCGCTTACCATCAATAAATCGGCCAATAATTTAACTGTCGGTGCAAACGGGGCCAGCGTTTCGGGCACGCTGACTTTAACCAATGGATTGATTTCGATACCTTCCGGCGTATTTACGCTGGGCTCTGGCGCCACTGTTTCAGGCGGCGGCAGTGAGTCCAGTTATGTCCAGGGCGCTATGTCCAAGGTTGGAGCCACAGGGACGGTATTATTTCCTATTGGTGCAGGACATTACAGACCGGTGGAAACGAGCTTAACCGGCTCATCGCCTACGGTTCAGTTCCAGGTGTTCGATACCGCGCCAAATAATTCATTTGATGATCCGCCAATAATCAAGATATCGGAAATTAGATACTGGTTAGGAAGCGTCACCTCCGGCAGTATTACCGGTGGACAGGTTACTTTAGGCTATGGCAGCGACGATGGCGTGACTAATTTTGATGAAGAGGGCGATGTGGTGGTGGCCCGATCGTCAGATAACTCTTCCGATCCTTATTCCGATCTTGGAGGGGAAGCGAGCGGTACAACGCCAACAGGAACTGTTACGTCAACCTTAGGCGTTGGGACATCACTCGGTTATTTTACCCTTGGCACGATCACCGGCGATAATTCGTTACCCGTCGAACTGATTTCTTTTGAAGCACAGCCCGAATTCGGTAAGGTTTCATTGGCATGGACGACGGCGTCTGAAATTAATAACCTTGGATTCAATATCTACCGCAAGGGTATTGAAGAAGAAAGCTGGAAGCAGGTTAATGATGCGCTTATTCCGGGCGCAGGCAGCGTTTCCTATGAAAGCGGATATATATTCGTAGATAAAAGTGTAATCGGTGGACTAACTTACGAATACCTATTGGAATCTATGAGTTTAGACGGATCACGTTCGGAAGACATGACGATAGAAGTTGCCGTTCCTTTGCCTGATCATTTTGTGTTATTCAACAATTATCCGAATCCATTTAATCCGGTTACGCATATAAAATTTCAACTGCCCGAAGCATCAGATATAAAGCTTGTGATTTATAATGTTCAGGGTGAAAAGGTAAAGACTCTTGTTGCCGGTCGCGAATATCCGGCCGGTGAACATATGATGAGCTGGGACGCTTCCGATGAAACGGGCAGAAGGGTAGCCAGCGGTATGTATCTCTATCGTTTTGAGGCCGGAAGATTTGCCAAAACAGGAAAGATGATTTTACTGAAATAACCATTAAATTTTTTGAATTTTTGTTCGATTATATCATAAAAATGAAATAAAAAATGGGAGATAGGAATTTGGGCAGCCAAATTCCTATTTCTTTGTATACAGAAGTATTAACTGGGAATTTTGATGCATTTGAATAAACGTATTATTTTTACATTAGTACTAATATCTTTGTTTTATAGCTCTGTACTTGCCGGCGACATAAAATATAAAACAATTAGCAGTTCAGTCAGCCATCTTAAGATAGAAGCAGAATTTGATAAACCGGATTTAACACGGGAAGAAAATGGCCTTGTCGCTGCATATCCATCGGCAAAAATGGTTTACGGGACAGATGGCACTATTCTGCCCTTAATAACTAAACTGTTCAATTTGGGCATAGAAAATGCCAAACCCGCCGTCCGGCTGAACAATGTTCAATACCAGTCCGAAATGGTAGCGGATTATGCGGTGACATCTGTTTATACTGAAAACCATAAGTATCAGCAAATGTCTTTCGTGGTTCAGTATTTGGGCAAGTACAGGGATTTACCTTTATATGCGTTAAACATCATTCCCATTAAATACAATCCGCAAACAAAAACGCTTACCTGGATCAAACAGGTCGAAATAGAAATTTCAGTTGATAATTATAATGATATTTCCGGTCTTCATTCCTCATCCGTTCCGGTAAAAAGCCGGACAAAGCTGCCTGCATCCGCCATCCTGAATAAAAGCTTCTATGCATCGCCTCAGGCGACGGTCAGTGCCCAGGCAACTGAATTGGATGATCTGCATTCAAATCCTGTTTTTAAACACGGTAATATTTATAAAATTAAAGTTAATGAGGATGGTTTATACAAGGTAACATACGATGATCTGATTAAAGCCGGTTACCCGGTAAATTCCGTTAACCCTAAAAAGCTCAGGCTTTACAATAAGGGTATAGAAATTCCGGTTTACTTTTATGGCTCAAAGGACGATCAGTTTGATGAAGGCGACTTTTTTGAATTTTGGGGAGAAAAGACAGAAAAAACTTTTTACGATACCTATCCCGAGATGTGGACGGACCCGTTTACGGATATCAATGTTTACTGGCTGGTCTCCGGAGAAATCAACGGCTTGCGTATGGTTGAGGAGAGCGGCAGCCTGGTTAAAACCCAGCCGGGTTCATTTATACGTCCCCGTTATTTCAGGGAAACAATACATGTTGAAAAAAACAATTACAGAGAAGCTCTTGGCCATGAGGAAACGCCCGGTCTGATCAACAAATATGTATATGAAATCGATCATTGGTATTTTGATAGCGGTATTATGGCCGTTCAAAGTAAACCCTATAATTTTGAATTATACTATCCTTATAATGATGGCAGCCCCAATGTCTATGTAACCGCCGCCTTTCGCGGCCGCTCTATTGAAGATAATGTTTATCATCAGTTATCATTGTGGCTCAACACCCAGCATGTAGGTGAAATAACAGCGGCGGATAAATGGATATATCAGCAGCCTAAATTCTTAACCAACGAAGGCACAAGCGGTCTTTTACAATCCAATTTGGTTCATGGCGATAATACGTTGCGGGTGGATATGGTGCAGACGGGGGTAACCGACTGGGTAATGTTAAACTGGTTCAACGTTACCTATAAGAGAGAATACCGGGCGCACGATAATTTTTTAAAATTTCGGGTTCAGCCTGATTTAAACCGGGAAATGACGCCGCAATTTGAAATTGCCGGATTTTCGACTAATGACATTCAAATATATAAACTGGGTATCAGTAAGATTGTCAACGGCCCTGTTGATTTTATTGAAGATACCAAATATGGTGATTCTTACCGGGTCAGTTTTCAGGATGATATTTTTGATCTTAACGTCCGATATATAGCGCTGACAGAGAATAATAAGAAAAAACCGCTGAGTATCAGTCGTTATGAATACTGGAACAGCGAAATCGATCCTTTGCAATTAATAGATGAATCCAACCGCTGCGATTACCTGATTATTACACATAAAGATTTTGAGTATAACAGCAATAGAATTAAGACGCTTAAAGAATCACAGAGCTATACGCCTCAGGTGGTAATGGTTGATCAGATATATGATATTTTTAATCATGGCATTAAATCCCCTTTGGCTATCAAAGACTTTATACAGTATGTTTATGAGAACTGGGATAAGTCTTCCCGGTTAGAATATGTGGTTTTGGTGGGCGATGCTTCATGGGACTATAAAACATCGACAGATTTGATTCCTACAATGTTGTTTGAAACTGTTAAATATGGTTCATCATCGGCCGATTTCTGGTACAGTCTTATTTCCGGTGATGATTATATTCCTGATGTAGTAGTCAGTAGAATTCCGGTAAATAATAATACGGATCTGAATAACTATATCGCTAAAATTGAAGTGTATCAGCAGAATAACTCTGCCTCTTCGTGGAGAAACAAAGCTTTATTTATAAGTGGTAATGATAAGGGAACGGAAGAAACCATTACACAAAAACCGGTTTTTCGCGCTCAGAATCAGCGTATTATAAACCAGCAATTACCGAAAGAAATTTTTTGCAGAAAATTAAATACAATAGCCAATGAAAAATTGGGTGAAGGAAAAGATCCGCAATTTGGCAGTACAACAGACCTGATTGAATATTTTGATACGGGTCTGTCTTTTATGAATTTTTTCGGCCATGGGGGAGGCGCCATCTGGTCGGATGTGCAGTTGATGAATGTGGCGGATGTTAACCGGTTAAATAATGTAGATCAGTATCCGTTTGTAGCCAGTATGACCTGTTATACCGGCGCATTTGAAAGTCCCGGGCGGGTAAGTCTGGCAGAAAAAATGTTGTTAGCCGACAGAAAAGGCGCGATTGGCTTACTGGCTTCATCAGGACTTGGCTGGATGTATAACGATATGGCTATCGGCTGGTCGCTTTATGATTTCCTGTGGGATGATGATCTGACCTTTGGACAATCCGTGAATTTAATGAAAATCTTTTATCAAACCGATCCTACTTATTTTTTTGATGAATCAAGTACGACGACTTACAGTTTTTATCAGTTATATCCTTCGATGCTGTTTCAGTATAATCTTTTAGGCGATCCGGCGTTAAAAATTCAGAAACCGGATTATAAACTAAATGTACAGGCAGATAATCAAACGCCTTTACCGAATGATACTGTCTCTATATCTGTAAATTCTCAAATTTCCGGCGCAGCCTTTAATATTGAAATTGTCGATCCGGAAGGGTATATCGTACTGGATTCGGAGTTGGAATATGGAAAAATATTATCATTTGCCATTCCCGACAGCAGTGAGGGCATAAAGTACATTGTTAAGGCCTATCAAACCAATGGCACAGAAGACGCGAATGGTTTTACCGAAATATTTGTACGTTACTCATTAATTAAAAATTTTTATACAAATCCGGTTTCCCCGCAGGTTAACGAACCGATTCATTTCCAGGTAATCGCTAAAAGTTTTGCGCCAATTGATACGATGTTTCTGTTAAATTTTAAGGAAGTACGGAATACATACCAGTATTACTATGCCGATAAGATTCCAATGAGTAAAGTAAATGATTCTTTATTTCAATCCGTAACGCCTTTTCCCGGATTTGAGACAGGCGGGCATAAACTTTTTGATATTTTTGTTAGAACATCGGAAAATGAAGAAATTACATTCCGCTGGAATAAATTATACGTGGAAGACAACCGCCCTGAATTATATATTAAATCCAAATCGCTGGCTTATACGGGTGTTGATACATTGAAACTGAAATGTACACTTGTAAACGAATCGGACAGTTCTCTTTCCAATGTAAAACTCAATTTTTATACCGGAGAGGGCATTCAATCCGGTCAGCCTTTTGCGGAAAAAGTTGTGACTATTGGTTTCCGGGAAAAGAAAATTGTGGAAACGGTTTTTGATGTTCAGGAATATGATTCAAACCGCCAATTCAGAATAATTATTGATAAAGATAATGTGATTACCGAGAGAAACGAAGATAATAATATTTATAATGCACAACTGGAAACCGATCATCTTTTTATCGAAAAAAGCATCGGCACCTCTTTAAATAAAATCACAAACGACACTTTGGTGCTAAAGGAGCGCTGGCATTTTAATATAGCCAAAGGTATCCTGAGTAAGTCCACAGTAATGTCTTTCTCTCAGCCCGAAGCCGATCCGGGTGATCAGCCCGATATAACGCCTCTTATCCTGGATAAAACCGGCAATCCGGCCGCTTTAAAGCTGGAATTTATGAATTATTCAAACCTTCTTGACGGCTCTGCATATCTTGCGTTACTGCCGGAAGCTTCCTGGATTTCGGACATTGTAAGTGGAAAAACCGCTATTTATAAATATGAAGAAAATATCAACCGCTGGGTCAAACAAACTACCGCAATGTATCAGGAATTTATGTGTGCAGAAGTCAACAGCTCGGGAATATATACTGTTTTTAATAATTCGGATTCAGAGGATCCGATTATCGAGATGACGGTTAACGGCCAGAATATCTATCAGAATATGAATCTGGGCAGACGTCCGGAAATTTCGCTGATTGTTCAGGATGAAAGCGGCATTGATGTTGACCAAAGCCTTAAAGTATATATTGACAATACGCCCGTACCAGATGATGAAATCAGCTATCCGGAAAAAATACAAAATTCCAATACGATATCGGTGTTAACATCTCCGGAACTGGAACCTGGTAGTCATGTAATACGGGTTGAGGTTGCCGATGTCAATGGGAATTCCACAACCAAAGAAGTAGCGGTTCAGGTAGCGGCGGCATTTGATTTTATCGTTTATGGCAATTTTCCCAATCCCTTTACCGATAAAACTCGCATCGCTTATCAAATTTCAGATGATTTGGATGATCTGACCATGAAAATATATTCCACATCGGGCCGATTAATACGGCAAAAAATACCAGATATAGTTGATGAAACGGTGCCCAATGATAATATTTTAAGTTTCGGTTATCATGAAATAATCTGGGATGGAACCGACGACGACGGTAACCAGGTGGCCAATGGCGTCTATTTCTGCGTTGTTTCCGGGACGACGGGTGATAAGAAGATTTCACATACATTTAAAATAGCGCGGCTCAGATGAGATACATAGTAATTATAGTAATTTTAATATTTAATTTTGCATCAGCGGAAGACACCAAATACGGCGCTTCTTTTCTGGAATTGGGCGTTGGCGCCCGGCCATTAGGCATGGGCGGGGCCTATGTAGCCCTAAGCGGCGACGCGCCCGGATTTTACTGGAATCCGGCCGGGTTGGCTTTTCAGACCAGTTTTGAAACGGCCTTTATGCATGCAGACCTTTTTAAAGGGCTTGAGACGCATAATTATTTCAGCGCTTCCATGCCTATTTTAGGCGGCGCTACGTTATCAATCGGCGCTGTGGGATTATTTATAGATGACATAGGCCGAAGGTATCTGGATGATTCAGATTACTCGGGAAGATTGAATAATATATATCCAAAGTTAACAAATACGGAAGGTTCCTTTTCAAGCTATGATATTGCCGGTTTTTTAACATTTGCCAAGTTCTATAAATGGGAATTGGACATGGGCTGGCAGTACAATAAAATCCCTATTGAAGCCGGCTTTGGAGTTAATATTAAATATATCAACAGTAAAATTGACGATAAATCCGGTTCAGGCGGCGGCATCGATCTGGGTTTTATAACCCGGGTGGGGTTTTATGAAATATTTCAGGAAGAATTTCTTGGCAATTTCAGTCTCGGTATCAACTTGCAGGATATCGCCGGAACCAAGATTACATGGAATACCGACACAAAACACAAAGACAAGATTGAACATAATATCAAATATGGTATTGCCTATGCGCAGCCGTTGAAGTTTATTTCCAGCCAGATAACCTTTGCGTATGATATCGATACTAAATATGAAGGCGGCACGCATTTAGGAACGGAGTTTTTATTTAGATCAACACTGGCGCTCAGAGCAGGCGCGTTTTATGGCCGGTTTACTGCAGGCGCAGGCATTTATTTATGGAAATTTAAAGTTGACTATGCCTATCAGAGTCACGATCTTGGAAACTGTCATCGTGTTTCAGTTTTATTCGGAATGTAATGATGAAGCTATTCTTTTTTTGTTTTCTATTTTTCATTATTTTAATTTCCTGTGATGATCAGGGGCCCGGCAATCAGGATCCGCCGGAGCGGGTTGAAATGGTTCAGAAATGGCCCGGCTGTGATTTACTCGAATATGAAGCAGGGATTGATCCGGTGCCTTCCTTTTCTGATACGGTTCTACAAGTTATGTGGCATAGCCATCCTCAGGGTTCAAAACTGTCTGAATTCTGGATTTACCGAAGCGCTGAACCGGATGGCAGTCGGAGATATAACAGGATCGGTGTGGTAAAAGTTGTTTTTGCTAATGCTCAAGATACAGTTTTTATTGATACCGAGGTAAAAACTGAACAAAGATATAGTTATTATGTTACCGCAGTATCCAAAGAAGACAAAGAGAGCGTTTCATCCGATACCGTCTGGTATATACTGGATCCGGAAGCGATTCCTCTTTATCCGCCTGATAACTATACGATTACGGATACAATCATAACGTTCGAATGGAGTTATTCGGATCCAATTGAACCGGGCGTATATATTTTGAGGATTGAACAATTTTATGATGAAAATTATCATCCTTTGGTTTATGCTGATTATCATGACAGTATGTATGAAGGTCATATGTCTGTTACATTGGCTGAAGAATGGATGAAGTCTCCGACATACGGGGTTCCTTTCAGATGGCGATTAGATTGTATCGGTGATGACGAACTCCACCGGGGTTCTGAATCCGATTGGAGATTTTTTAATATTGAATTGGAATGAGGACTAAATGAAAAAAATTTTATTATTTATACTTGTTTGTCTCGGTATTAATTTTTTGGAAGCTCAGGGGTTTGACGATATGTCTTCATTTGATGACAGCCAGCTATCACGTTTTTCAGACCGTCCGGCGCAATATATTCTTGGCACCGGCGATATACTGCTGATTAACGTTAATCTCTGGGGCCATGTCCAGCGGCCGGGTATATATAGTATACCCAGTTCGTATACGTTGATTGAACTAATGTCTTCGGCTGGCGGTCCGTCAAAAAGCGCCAGACTGGATGATGTGCGTATTATCCGTAAAAACCAGGAAGTGATTAAGGTTGATGTTGAACATTTTATTGAGACGGGAGATTATTCTGTTTTACCGCCCTTACAGCCCGGCGATACTATTGTAATTACGGGTAGTATGGGTGAAGTTTTTACAAAAATTGTAGGAATTTTTCGGGATTTAGCAATTATTGTTAATGTATTTATCCTTGCCTCCCGAATATAGGTACTTATTTTGAATAGATTATTGTATAAAGCCCTGGTAGGGAGAGGAAAATGAAAAAGATATTCAGTATTGCATTGATCATCGTATTTATGTCAACTGCCCAGGCCCAGCTGTTCAACGGAAGTAAAGATTTGATTTATACACAAAAGGCAAAAAACCACAATCCCGGTGTTTTTTCCTTTTATACGGATTTTAATTATTATTCAAAGGATTCTAAATTAATTGATGAAATAAGCGGGGTGAAGAAAACCTATAATTTGATGGCCGGGAATGTAGTTTTCGCCTATGGATTTTTCAACCACTTTGATGTATCATTGGGTTTCCGGTATTACCAGGTAACAAACCGTGAAACGGATCCCAATGTACCTGACGATTTGTTTTTGTCAATGAGAATAGGTTCATTTTCTTTTGGCGATAATCATTTTTATCATGGCTTTGTTCTCGGTTCACGGTTTCCGACAGCGGCTCAGTACAATTACCCGTTAGCGGAGTATGCCAGCGGTTCTATAGAATTTGGCGTGACTTACGCATTTTCATTTTATTCAAACAAGAACTTACCTTACCGGTTTTTTAATTTGCACGCCAATCTTGGATATTGGAATCACAATGAAAAAGGTAAAGTGTTTTCCTTCGGAGAAAATCTGGAATTAGAGGCCGATCATCCTTCTCAGGAATTTCGAATGGCACTGGCTTTTGCATTCCCCACGGAATATGTTGAATACCGAATGGAATTAACCGGCATGTTATATTTACAGAAACCACATGGTTTCATTTACAGCGCGGAAGAATATGCGTTTCTTACGCCAAGCATACGCATTGGTATATTAAGCTGGTTGTCAGTAGATTTGGGGGGTGATATTCGATTATCTCCTGAAAGAGAATGGACAACTGCGGAGATTCCGCCTGCGTTTCCGGCAGGATCAGGAATTACTTCAAGCTATCCGGACTGGAAAGTCCATTTTGGAATTAACATAAAATATAATTTCAAGGAAAACCGGGGCGGCGAAGGATTTACCCGGTATCAAAAAAGCGCCAGGCAGAAAGTGGAAATGGAACAGACGCTCATAGACGAGATAGAAAATACAAAGAAAAGGCAAAAAGAAGTCGAAGAACTAAAGAAATTGCGAAAAGAAACCGAAGAGGAAATACAAAATTTAAAACGAGTTTTTGGCGAATAGGTGGTATATTTTTTTGTTTTAAACTATTATTGCCATAAACGAAAAAAAATATTAAGTTTATGTAATTGAAATTAATTAATTTATTAAACCCGACTGATACTCAGGGGCAATGAGAAAACGATAAATAAATTGAAGCGCAATAATATTTCTTTTCTGGGAGGTTGAGATGAAAAAGCTCTGCCTGTTATTTTTGTTATTTACGATAGGTATTATTCAGGCACAACAGCCGTATGGCAGTTATCATTTGATTCACACTCAGACGGCTAAATCCTTTGAAAAAGGCCGGCTGGAATTTTTCTCGAATATGAATTTTTACACGAAAAATATTCAATTTTTAGGGACCGGGCCTACACCGGATGTTACCGGTTATAACCTCTGGGCGGTTGCCGGCAATGTCGCCTTTACCTATGGCTTTACAAAGTATTTTGATGCGACGGTTGGTCTTCGCGTTTACCAGGATGTACACCGCGGCGAGGATGAGGAAGCCAATATTCCGGACGATGTTTTCTTAATGTTAAAGGCGGCCTCCTTTAATCTTGCGAAAAATCGCCTTCTCGGCGGTTTTAATCTTAAAATGAGGTTTCCTACCGGGGAATATTATAATTATCAAAATGCGGAATATGCTTCCGGGGCCGTAGAATACGGCTTAGGCGGTATGTTATCGTTTTATGCCGATCCCTATATACCGGAAAAATCGTTCAGCGCGCATTTAAATATCGGTTGGTATAATCACAACGATACAGGGATTGAACATAGAAGAAATATTAAAATTGCCGAGAACACCAGTGAATTGAATTTTGCTTTAGGCTTAATGTATCCTACATCGATGTTTGATTTTATGCTGGATGTGAGCGGTATATCATATCTATCCGACCTTGAATCCCGTGAAAATGCCGGAATTCGCTCAAGAGAAAACTGGATGTTTGTCACACCGGGAATGAAATATAAGCCGTTTAACTGGTTAACATTTGTTATGGGCGTGGATGTTTTAATCAGCAAAAAAGTTGAATTTGGAGGTGATTATGATATCCCAATGTATCCTCCCTGGAAAGCCCAGCTTGGTATGAATATCAAAATTCTGCCCTTCGTACCATCCAGAAAAACGGCTGCAGAGCTTGAGCGCGATGAATTCAATAAACGTATAGAATTCTTCCAGAAGATTGTTGAAGAAAGAGAAAGATCGGAAGATGTAAGAGAAGAACTGGAACGTCTGAAACGCGAGCGTGAAGAGGCTGAAAAAGAACTAGAAGAATTGAAGCAGATATTGGAAGAAGAGGGTAAATAGTAAGTGAAGTTTAGATCCCTGCCGGCCTGACCGGCAGGGATTTTTTATTGTCTTAAGTGCCGCTTATTTGTGAGTCTTATTAGCGCAAGGTGTTTTGTATAGTTAACTGAAATCATTTAATTTCCTGCCCGCAAATTGTAATTAGTCTCCTTATGAAAAAATCCGGTATTATTCTGCAAACAGAAAACAATGAACCTGTTGTGAGTATACAGGTTTTTAATAATAAAAGACTATTCGATCTTAAGATAAATGCTTCCGAATATAATCTTACGGATTTAAATGGTAATTCTATTTTCCCGGAAATCCCGGAAACTGTTGACTGGAGGGTAAAGATAAAACAGGCAGATAACGCTGTTTTTCAATATTATTTGCTTATCAGGGAATCTTCAGATAAAAATTCGCTGATAAACCAGTATAAAACCTTAAGTAAAAATAGTGATAAAATATGTTTGACTGAGGCCGGAGGCGATATTATCTGCAATGAAAAGTTAATTAATAATAATGTACAATACAGATTACTGGAAGGTCCTTTTGCTTCCGTTGATGAGATTAAGCAGTGCTCTTCCAAAGATGGTTGCATCAATCATTGTAATATAATCAAAAAAATTACCCGGAAAGGTTCCGGAGTTATCGAAGTTTACGATCCAAAATTTGAGAATATTCGGGAACTGCAGAACGGTCTTAAACTTATTCCCAAACAAAAAGAAGCCTATTTTGAATTAGCCAATTTTGAGTTAAATCAGTCCAACAATAATGATAAATCGATCAGGAAAAACCTTTATTATCAGGGGACGCTTCAGGTTACAATTGATGAAAATAATCTGTTTTCAGGTATAAATACCCTTCCGGCAGAACAGTATATAAAAGGTGTTCTGGTTTCCGAAATCGAGAGTACCGCGAATCTCGAATATGCCATGTGTATGGCCATTGTTATACGAAGTTATATTTTTTCTATTATAGGAACCCGGCATCAGGAAGAACAATTTGATTTTTGTAGTAATAGCCATTGTGTAAGATATTATGGGATAAGAAATGATTTACCCGTCATTGATAAAGCGATGGAAATGACCCGTGGGCAGGTTTTAAAAATGCCGGACGATAATATCTGCAGAACCCATTACAGCTATAATTGCGGCGGCCATGGAGAAAATGCCAGTGAGATTTGGTTGTGTGATGATGATCAGTATTGTACCGGAAAGCCTGATTCTGATTCAAAAAATGATAATATCGGAGATTTGAGGATTGAAGAAAACGCCATAAAATGGATAAATTCGCGGCCTGATGTATATTGCCGGCAGGATCCGTCGGAATTAAACGAAGTGACGGAATTAAACGCAGATTCTTTTCGCTGGGAAGTTCTATATACCAGAAATGAACTGGAAGAAATTTTTCAGAAAAAGACCGGTGAAAATCCCGGAATAATTTATGAAATCGTGCCTGTTAAAAGAGGCGTTTCGGGCAGAATAAAAGAGATAGAAGTTCTTGGCAGTTTAAAAAACTGCAAAATTTCAGGTGAAAAAAATATAAGGTATATATTTTCGTCCACATTTTTAAACAGTTCTTGTTTTTATGTACATTCAGATTTGGATGATGACGGAATACCGATTAACTTTACCTTCATCGGCGCCGGTAAAGGTCATGGTGTGGGGTTATGCAAAACAGGCGCGTTGCACATGGCCCGTTATCAGAAAACAACCAGGGAAATTTTATTGCATTATTTCGAAAACTGCGAATTAAAAAGGATTTATTAATAATGGATACAGGTTTTATAGAACAGCTCAATGATTATAAAGACAGGCTTCAGAAGCTGCGGAGTTATCTTTGACCTGGATAAAAAGGAAACAGAAGTCAGCGAATTGGAATCGCAGACAATTATTAACGGGTTTTGGGATGATAATGAAAAAGCCCAGTCCATTCTCAGGGAAATTAATCTGCGTAAAGAATGGATAGAGCAATGGAATGGTTGTTCAAAAAAGCTTGAAGATTTACAAGTATATATTGACATACAAAATGAAACGCCCGAAGAAGATTTAAGTACTGATATAGAAAAACAATCCGAATTAGTATCCAGGTTAATTTCTGATCTTGAATTTCGGCGCATGCTTGGCGGCAAAGAAGATCCCAATAACGCCATTTTAACTATCCATCCCGGAGCCGGGGGAACTGAAAGCCAGGATTGGGCGGAAATGTTGCTGCGCATGTATCTGAGATACGCCGAACGGCGGGGATTTAAAACAGAGATTTTGGATCAGCAGGCCGGTGATGAAGCCGGTATTAAAAGCGTTACCATCGAAATTACGGGGTCTTATGCCTATGGGTATTTAAAGGCTGAAGCCGGCGTCCACAGGCTGGTAAGATTATCTCCCTTTGACGCAAATAACCGCAGGCATACTTCATTTGCTTCTGTTTTCGTTTTACCCGAAATTGATGAAAATATCGATATCGATATCAATCCGGCGGATTTAAGAATTGATACATTCCGGGCCAGCGGAGCCGGCGGACAGCATGTAAATAAAACCGATTCAGCCATTCGCATTACGCATATTCCTACCGGAATAGTCGTTCAATGTCAGAATGAAAGGTCGCAGCATAAAAACAAGGCTAATGCCATGAAAATACTAGCTTCACGTATATATCAGAAAAAGCTGGATGAACAAAAAGAAAAAATGAAAGCATATGAAAACAATAAAAAAAATATCGCCTGGGGCAGCCAGATACGATCTTATGTATTTCATCCTTATAATATGGTCAAAGATCACCGCACAGACGTCGAGACAAGCAATGTTCAGGCTGTGATGGATGGCGAGCTGGATAAATTTATTGAACAATACCTTGTGGAATTTAGTTGAACGGAAAATATTAAATTATTTTAAGGGAACAATGTGGAAGACTATAATCAACTTATTCAAATCAGAAAAGATAAATTAAATAAAATTAAAGAAGAAGGCATCAATCCTTATCCGTATTCTTTTGAACAAACTCATTTTTCCCTGGATATAGCCAGGGATTTTGAAAATCTGAATGAAAAAGAAGTATCGATTGCGGGAAGAATAATGTCCGTTCGTCTGATGGGTAAAGCGGCTTTTTGTCATATTCAGGATAAGCAGGGGCGTATTCAGGTGTATCTGCGTCAGAATGAAATTGGCGAAAAAATGTTTCACTTATTCAAAATTTTAGATATCGGTGATCATATCGGGATTACCGGTCAGGTTTTTAAAACAAAGACCGGCGAGATTTCGGTTTTTGCTAAAGAAATGCAACTGTTATCCAAGTCAATCCGGCCGTTGCCTATTGTAAAAGAAAAAGAAGAAGATGGGGAAAAAGTTGTATTCGATCAATTCTCCGATAAAGAAACGCGTTACCGGCAAAGATATGTCGATCTGGTTGTGAATCCGGAAATCAAAGAAATCTTTATTACCAGAAGTCGCATCATCACGGCCATCCGCGAATTTTTAGATAACAATGATTTTTTAGAGGTGGAAACGCCGGTGTTACAGCCAATATATGGAGGCGCCGCCGCCCGGCCATTCATTACGCATCATAACGCGCTTGATATTCCGCTTTACCTGAGAATAGCCGATGAACTTTATCTGAAACGGCTGATCGTTGGCGGAATTGACCGGGTTTATGAGTTTGGCAAGGATTTTCGAAATGAAGGTATGGATCGTTTTCATAACCCGGAATTTACCATGCTGGAACTCTATGTCGCTTACAAAGACTATAAATGGATGATGCAGTTTGTTGAACAATTATTCAACCATGTGGCCCAAAAAATTGTAGGCAGTTCATTAATAGAATTAAACGGCCAGCAGATTGATTTATCGCCGCCCTGGAAACGGTTAAGTATGTTTGATGCGATCAGGGAATATGCGGGTATTGACGTCAGCGCAATGGATGAAAAGGAATTACGGAAGGTTTGTAAAAAACTAAATATTGAAACGAGTCCCGAAATGGGTATTGGCAAGTTAATCGATGAAATTTTCGGTGAAAAAGTCGAACCATTATTAATTCAACCGACATTTATTATCGATTATCCTGTAGAAATGTCACCGCTGGCCAAAAAGCACCGCGATAATCCCAGACTGGTCGAGAGGTTTGAACCGATTATCGCCGGAAAAGAAATGGCCAATGCCTTCAGCGAATTAAATGATCCGATTGATCAGCGTGAAAGATTTATGGATCAGATGAAATTGAAAGAGCGCGGTGACCAGGAAGCGCAGGTTATCGACGAGGATTATCTGAGAGCGCTGGAAATCGGCATGCCGCCCACGGCGGGTTTGGGTGTCGGTATTGACCGGTTGATCATGTTGCTCACGGGTCAGCCGAGTATCAGAGATGTTATCTTTTTTCCACAAATGAGACCGGAAAGTAAATAATCATGTCATTTGAACTATTTGTTGCCAAACGCTACTTAAAGGCGAAGCGAAAAACAGGTTTTATTTCCATTATCACTTACATTTCTATTGGCGGTGTTGCCATCGGCGTAATGGCGCTGATTGTAGCCCTTTCAGTCATGAATGGCTTTGAACAGGAGGTGCGTTCGCGTCTTTTAGGCGCTGATGCGCATATCCGTTTAAGAAAGTATTTCCAGAAAACAATCAGCAAAGCCGAAGCAGACTCAATCCTGAATCTCCTGAAGCATACAGAACATGTGGTAGGCGCCAGTCCGGCTATTTATGAAGAAGGTATGATCGCTTCCAAGGACCGCCAGCATGCGACCGTGATAAAGGCTATCGATCCGGAAACTGCGGGTCAGGTAACTGAAATAAATCAAAATATAAAATTGGGACAGCTGGATTTTTCAATCAAAGAAATTGAAGGAAAAAAATATTCCGGAATTGTGCTGGGCGTTCATCTTGCGGATAATATCAACGCCCGGCATGTGGGCGATATCGTTTCTGTGGCTAGTATCCCCAAAGAAGGTGGATTATTTGCCCAGCCTGTAGTTAAAACCTTCTATGTTGCCGGTCTTGTTGAAATTGGATATTATGAGTATGATAAAGTGTTCAGTTATATGTCAATTACGGATGCGCAGCGTCTTTTTGATATGGGCGATGGTATTTCCTGGGTGGAAATTAAACTGGATGATTATGAGAAAGCCGCCGCTGTGCGGGATGAACTTGTAGATGAACACCTTGGTTATCCTTATTTCGCCCGCACCTGGCACGAGATGAACAAATCACTATATTCCTGGATGGCAATTGAAAAAATCGGAGCGATCGTAATTTTAAGTCTAATCATTATGGTTGCGGCTTTTAATATCATCAGCTCACTGATTATGGTGGTGATGGAAAAAACCCGTGAAATAGGAATATTAAAATCCATGGGCGCCTCTTCATCCAGTATTCTTAAAATATTTATTTTTGAAGGTTTTCTGGTGGGTTTTATTGGGACGTTATTAGGAAGTATCCTGGGTTATTCCATCACGTTTGCACAATACTATTTTCATTTTATTACATTACCGGGCGATGTTTATCTGATAAGCGCACTGCCGGTTTTAATGCTGTGGAGCGACTTTTTTATCATTTCCTGTATCGCTGTATTTTTAAGCGTGCTCGCATCATTTTATCCGGCATACAAGGCTTCGCAGTTAGTGCCGGTGGAGGCCATCCGCTATGAATAATAAAAACATCCCCAAAACAATTGAAGTAAAAGATGTTTATAAAAATTACGAAAACGGTCCGCAGGTTGTTGAAGTTATAAAAGGGATCAGCCTGGAAATTTATAAATCCGAAGTTGTAACCATTATGGGACCTTCGGGCGTCGGCAAAAGTACACTTTTACATATCATCGGCGCGCTTGATCTTCCTTCGTCCGGGCAGGTTTTGATTGCCGGCGAGGATTTATTGAAACTACATAACGATGAAGTAGCCCGTTTCCGAAATAAAGCCATAGGTTTTGTTTTCCAGTTTCATCATCTGTTACCGGAATTTACCCTGTACGAAAATGTAATTCTCCCGGCGATGATGCATGAGCCGTTAACCGCGGAAAAAGAAGAATATGCCAAGTATCTCATCGAGGAAGTAGGTCTCTCACATCGTCTGGAACATAAACCGTCTGAATTATCCGGCGGAGAACAACAAAGAGTTGCCGTGGCCCGGGCTTTAATGAACAAGCCGGAAGTTTTATTGGCTGATGAACCGACCGGAAACCTGGATAACCGTAACAGCGAAGTCTTATATAATCTTCTGCTTAATTTAAATCAGAAATTAAAACAAACACTGGTCATCGTTACCCATGATGAACATATGACTTCAAGGGCGAACCGTATCATTCTTCTGGATGACGGTCGAGTGGCAAAGCAATCTCAGGGTACGCTCTCTAAAGAATTATAAGCCGGTTTAATCCCGCCTATGTCCTCAACCAAAGAAATTGCATCGGAAATTCAATATATCAAAGGTATTGGTCCGAAGCGGGCGATTCTGTTGTCGAAATATAAAATCAATAATTTTGCTGATCTGATTAATTTTTTCCCGCGCAGATATATAGATCGCAGCAATATCTTTAAATTGAACGAGTTAAAACCGGAACAGGAAGTGACGGTTATCGGGAAGATTATTGCTACAGGAATCCGGTATGGGCGCAGAAAAGTTTTTTACATCATGATCAGTGATGATAATGGCTTTTTAGAGGGCATTTGGTTTCAATCTGTCGATTATTTTAAAAATCTGTTTAAAGTAGGCGATTGGGTTTCTTTATCAGGTAAAGTCGGATTCTACAGGGGATATCAGTTGATTCACCCGGATTATGACCGGCTGGACAGTGGAGAAATAGATAATCTTTATAATACCGGCAGAATTATTCCCTTTTACCCTGAAAATGAACATTGGAAACGGGCCGGGATAAATTCACAGTTTTTCCGGAAAATATTTCCGGGAGTGAAGGATAAAATTACCGGGACAATATCGGAGTACTTTCCTGATTCAATTCTCCAACGCAGAAATTTACCCGAACGATCGTCTGCCTATATTCAGATACACATGCCGGACGATGAAGTTCTGCTGGATCGGTCAATCAACCGTTTCAAGTATGAGGATTTCTTTTATCATCAGTTTTTGTTTGCTTTGCAAAAGTATCATAACAATTCGGATGAACAGGGAATTAGTTTTGAAAAAACCAGCGGTCGGCTGGAAAAACTATACCAGAATCTGCCGTTTACCATGACAGCTGCGCAGAAAAAGGTTGTAAAAGAAATCAGAGCCGATATGAAGCAGCCGACCCCGATGAACAGACTTTTACAGGGCGATGTGGGAGCCGGCAAAACTTTGGTGGCCTTAATGGCTATTCTAATTGCTATTGATAACGGGTATCAGGCTGTGATGATGGCGCCAACGGAAATTTTAGCGGAACAACATTATTTTAACATAAAAAATACCATTGCAGATCTGGATGTTACCGTCTGCCTTTTAACAGGAAGCTCCACTGAAGCGGAAAGGAATAAGGTAAAACGAATTATCAGTTCCCGGGAACCGGCTCTTATTATCGGAACTCATGCTTTGATACAAAAATCCGTTCGGTTCAGCAGGCTGGGCCTGGTTGTAATTGATGAGCAGCACCGCTTTGGCGTGATGCAGCGTGCGAGTCTTATTCAAAAAGGAATTACGCCCGATACCCTGGTGATGACGGCAACGCCTATACCCAGAACCCTGGCCATGACCGTTTATGGCAGTCTCGATGTTTCGGTTATTGATGAATTGCCGCCAAACAGAAAAAAAATTACGACCCTGTGGCGTTTTGAAGATAAAGCAATGGAAATCTATAATCTGATCAAAGAAAAAGTTAATAAAGGACAGCAGGCGTTTATTGTTTATCCGCTGGTTGAAGAAAGCGAAAAGCTTGACCTTAAAGCTGCCGTTGACGGGTATTCAAAACTGAGTAAAGGTATCTTTAAAGATTATAAACCGGGACTGCTTCACGGGCGCATGAAAGCCAACGAAAAAGAACAAATTATGAATTTGTTCGTTTCCAATAAAATTCATATTTTGATCTCGACTACCGTTATTGAAGTCGGGGTGGATATCCCCAATGCCACAATTATGGTCATTGAGCATGCAGAAAGATTTGGCCTGTCTCAATTACACCAGATGCGGGGTCGTGTGGGCCGGGGAACGGAACAATCCTATTGTATCCTTAAAACACCGTTTAATATCGGTGATACGGCCAAAGAGCGGATGAAAATAATGACCGAGACTCAGGATGGATTTGTGATCGCCGAAAAGGATCTATTATTACGGGGCTGGGGTGATTTTTTCGGTACAAAGCAGAGCGGTATGCCGGAATTTCGTATCGCCAATCCCATAGCCGACCGTCAGATTCTGGAAGAGGCCAGGGAAGACGCTTTTCAGATTGTTCAAAAAGATCCTTTTTTACGATTGGAAGAGAACAAAAAACTAAATCAATTCGTACAAACGCATTTAAAAGAACGAATAAATCTGTATAAAATTAGCTAGTATAAGGAATATGTGGAGCAGAAATCTATCGAAAACACAAAAATTCTGATAAGTATAGTCATACCTCATTTTAATGGTCTTGAAATTCTGCGGGATTGTCTTAATGCTTTGAATCAGAATTCATTCAAAGCATTTCAGACTATTATTATCGACAACGGTTCTACCGATGGCAGCCAGGATTTGATCCGCAAACAATTTCCGGGAACCAGGCTGATTCAGAATGAAGAAAACCGGGGATATGCGGGCGCCTGTAACCAGGGAATTAAAATTGCACAAACACCATTTGTTTTATTGCTCAACAACGATACGGTTATGCCGGAAAACTTTTTGCAGGAGATGTATAATTGTATAATCGCTGATGATAAAATTGCCATGGTGCAACCAAAAATTCTATCCATTCAGAATAAGCATTTGTTTGATTATTCCGGCGGTGCGGGAGGTGAGCTGGATGTCTTTGGCTATCCTTTTGCCCGGGGACGCATTTTCGAACTGGTTGAAGAAGATACAGGTCAATACGACCATATGGAAAACAAGGTTTTCTGGACATCGGGCTGCGCCCTGCTGCTTAGAAAAAGCGTTACCGATGTTATCGGTTTGTTAGACCTTGATTTCTTTGCCCATCAGGAAGAAATCGACTTAAACTGGCGCGCTCAGCTATGCGGATTTAAATGCCTTGCGACCATGAATACCTATATTTATCATTATTCGGGTTATACCTTACGAAGCCACAATGAATATAAAATGTATCTTAATCATCGCAATAATTTAATAATGATGTTAAAAAATTATGCCCTGCATAATCTGCTGATCTATTTTCCTGTCAGGATACTAATGGAAATTTCTACGGTTTTGGCGGATTTTATTCTTTGGGAAGGTAAAAGAGCCAAAGCGGCGCTTAAGTCCCTGTTTTTTATAATGACTCATCCGCTTCTCATTTATAAAAAACGCCGGGTGATTCAGAGATTACGTAAAGTCAAAGACCGGGATATTAAAAAAAATATGTACCGCAGAAGTGTAGTAATTGATTATTTTATAAAAAAGAAAAAGCCTCTGGAATGTATACGGAATTTCAGATCACTAATTTGACAAGATTGGCGGTAACCATTCAGTCCTTAAAAAACAATTATTGCTTATGTGCAGGCTGGATTGAATAAGTCAGATCACTTGATTAAGAAATTCAATTTATTTAGCTTCTGACTTTTATATTGAAAATATATCGAGGAAAATTAAATGCAAATGGAAAAACTTAATCGAATTGTTGCCGGTGTGATCTTTGTCTTTACAGGAATCATTTATTTGCTCACAATGGCTCCAACGGTGTCTTTTTGGGATTGCGGTGAATTTATCGCCTGTAGTTACAGAATGGCAGTGCCTCATCCGCCCGGCGCGCCATTTTTTCTGTTGCTGGGCCGGATTTTCTCTTTGCTGCCCATACCCGGCGATGTCGCCTTTAAAGTAAACCTGATTTCGGCGATTTCAAGCGCACTTACGATAATGCTGCTTTATCTTTCCATTATTCATATCTACCGTGAATGGAAAGGAGAAATTAAAGACCGTGCCGACTGGCTGAATGCAATTTTTTCCGGCGTTATTGGTTCGCTGGCTTTTGCATTTACCCACAGCTTTTGGTTTAACGCCGTAGAAGCGGAAGTTTATGCGCTTTCCATGTTGTTTACCGCTTTGATTGTGTGGTTGATTTTAGTCTGGGCGGAAAAAGCGGATCAGCCTGGTAACGAAAGATACCTGTTGATGATCGCTTATATTATTGGTCTGGCGATTGCCGTTCACCTTCTTAATGTTTTGGCTCTGCCCTTTGTCGCTATGATATTTTATTACAAAAAATATGAATATAATCTGAAATCATTTGCAATTATGACGGCTATTACCGTAGCGGTGATGATAGCCATCTATCCCGGAATTGTAAAGTGGATGCCGTTATTGGCGCTTAAATTCGGTTTTATGGGTTTATTTCTTCTTTTCATTATCATCATTGGATTAAGTTTATGGGCCATCAATAACCATCGTCATGTCCTAAGTTTGGTATTTGTTTCGGTTTTACTGATAATGCTGGGATACGCTTCATACGGCACCATTTATATCAGATCGAATCTTAATCCGACGATTGATGAAAATAATCCGGAAACCTTGGAGAACTTTATAAAGTATATCAATCGCGAGCAATATGGTGAGCATTCTATTACAGACCGCGAAGGTGTTTGGAAGTCGTCTCCAAACGGACGTCAATATAAATCGACGGCTGAATTTTTCTGGAAATATCAGGTGCACAGAATGTATAACCGTTATTTTGCCTGGCAATTTGTCGGTATGCATGAAAATGAGGAGGATTGGTCAATCGGCCAGTTATTTGCCCTGCCTTTGATTTTAGGTTTAGTCGGACTATTCTGGCATTCCAGCAGGGATAATAAGCGATTTCTATCGGTGCTGGCGTTATTTTTTCTCACGGGACTGGCAATTATCCTGTATCTTAATCAACCCGATCCCCAGCCCCGGGAACGGGATTACAGTTATGTAGGCAGTTTCTTTGCATTTTCTATCTGGATCGGTTTGGGATATGCGGCTATCATAGACTGGTTGAAGACCTATTATGAAAAGAAAAATGAAGTTTTAAGTTCGGTTGTAATGTATTCGGTGTTCGTTGTTCTTCTTTTGGCGGTGCCCGGGTTAATGCTGGCAAAGAATTATCATAGTCATGACCGCACCGGTAATTATGTGGCCTGGGATTATTCCTATAACATGCTTATGTCCTGCGAAGAAAACGGTATTTTATTTACCAATGGCGATAATGATACCTTTCCGCTATGGTATTTACAGGAAGTGGAAAATATCCGCAAAGATGTGCGGATAGTAAATTTAAGCTTGCTGAATACAGACTGGTATATCCGGCAATTGCGGGATCTGGAACCAAGAGTTCCGATGAAAATAAATGAAGGCGTATTGGAACGGCTTGGTTTATTCCCCTGGCAATCCACCGAAGTCAGTGTAAAGGTGCCATCGGATTTCGGCCAGAAAAAACTGAGTGAATTTCAAAACGAATATACAATGCTTTCGGCTGAGGTGCCCGAAGAAATAAAATTCAAGGTAGAGCCAACGTATAATACGCGGATGGGCGGAGCGATTCGCACGCAGGATTATATGGTTCTGAATATCGTTACGGCCAATCAATGGCGCCGGCCGATTTATTTTGCAGTTACGGTTCCGCAAAGCAATATGCTCAGTGAATTTGCCGAGTATTTTAGAATGGATGGGCTGGTGCTGAAACTTGTGCCTTTTAAGGACTGGGAGATTTCACCCACAAAACTTTATAATAACCTTATGGATGTCTACCAATATCGCGGTCTGGATGATCCGGATGTGTATTATAATAGTAATATAAAAAATCTGCTGCAAAATTATCGTACGGCTTTTATCAGACTGGCGGAATATTATACGGTAAGAGAGGATAATCTGCGCTTGCTGGAAGTACTTAAAAAAATGGATGAGAAAGTTGACCCTAAAGTGATTCCCTGGACAAGCGGCGCGATGCGTTCCGTACGTGATGCGTTTCACATCAATGCGGATACTTCCGCCATAAAGGAAATACTCGAAAGCGATCGTCATCCGCGCGATTTACAGTATTTGGGAGAACATCTGTTGAGACTGCGTAAGGTGGAACCGGCCATAAGAGTGCTTGAAAATGCGTATCAAAAAAATCCGAAAGACAAAAGAGCGCTGGGTCTGCTGATCAATTCTTACCAGATGGCGGGGCAGCCGGAACGAGCCATCGCTCCCCTGGAAAGCTGGTTATATTTTTATCCGAATGATACGGAAATACAAAACTATTTAAACAGATTAAAACGAGATACATCCAGATCAAACTGATGCAATTTTTAAAGAACGCGGTAAAAATTGTTATCTCCTTCGGACTGCTGGCCTATTTGATTATAGATGCCGATCCGGCGCGTATTTTGCAAACCATGAAAAAGGTTGTTGAAGCCGATGGAATCGTATATGCCTTGTATGCTCTTGTTCTCTATTTGATTTCGATCGCTTTAATGGCGGTGCGATGGGATGTGCTTCTCAGAGGCTACCATATCAAATTGCCCATAAGCACTTTATTCGGGTATTATATCATCGGATTGTTCTTTAATAATTTTTTGCCCACCAGCATCGGCGGAGATGTCGTGCGGATATATAAAGTCATCGAATCCACCGGAGACCGGACTCACGGATTTTCCAGCGTGATCATCGAGCGCATATTAGGTATAGCAGCCACATTATTTTTAGCGATTGTATCGCTGGCCTTCATCTCCGAGCATGTAACCAGCGCCCGGGTATTTTATATTATTTTTACTCTATTTATATTTATTCTGGGGTTTATGTATATTTTAATCAGACGCCGGCCCTTTATTTTGCTCTTAAAAATATTTGATAAGATCACAATTTTCCATATCGGCGAAAGAATCAACAAACTACTGGAATCGATTCATTATTTTCGCGCCAGACGAAGAATACTTCTTTATGTTTTTATATTATCCCTGTTCTCACAAATCGCCATTGTTTTTATGAATTATTTCATTGTAAAATCCTTTTCGTTAAAGATAGATCTTTTCTACCTTTTTATGGTGGTTCCGGTTACTTTTATCCTGACCATGCTGCCTTCGATTAATGGTATGGGAGTCAGGGAATTCGGATATGTGCGTCTGCTCTCTGTCGTTGGCATAGATAAGGCGGCCGCTATTTCGTTGTCGTTCATGAATATTCTTATTCCAATTTTAATTTCGGTTTGGGGCGCTGGTTTATTTATATTCCAGAAACGTAAAATAAAACAAGGAGATATTGATGCCATCAGATCATCCTTATAGAAGGTGGATTTATTCCATTTTAGTCATCGTTATTATCATCTTTGCAAATGGCTGCGATATACGCCCGACATCTATGGGATACCAGCACAGAATTGTAATATTAGCGGATTCAATTTTCTGGAATGAGATTAAAAATGATGTTTTACCGGCGTTTGAAACGATCGTTTATACGCCTCATGTGGAAAAGAGATTTTATGTAAAAAGAATCGGATTAAATGAATTAAACGACTATAAATCGCGGATGAACGTTTTTATTTTAGGTACTACAACAGGCCAATCCGAAGTGGATAAATACTTACGAAATCAAATCCCCTCAGAATTTATTGATGGCGTTGATAACGGTAAATATTTCTATATTTTCAAGAATGATCTGTTCGTCCGCGATCAGTTGGGCCTGATTATGATGGCTAAAAACACCCCGCAGTTTATTGAAAATTTTGAAATCCTGAAGAATGAAATTTATGATAAGTTTGAATCGGCCTATTTCGACCGCCTCAGCAAAAGTATCTATGATAGCGGTGAGCAGGAGGATCTTGAGGAATTTCTTGTGAACCGGTTCGGCTGGAAAGTCAGAATTCAGCATGATTATTTTATCGCAAATCATGATATGGATGACCGGTATGTCTGGCTCCGAAGAATCGATCCCGACCGCTGGTTATCTATTTGGGAAATGGAAGGGGACAGTTCCCTGTTGCGTGAAGGTATGCTGTTCGATATTCGTGACACGATAACAAAAAAATATTACTCCGGCGATTATGTGGTCAGAGAAGACAGTTATGTAATTACATCGGATTTTCAGGGTAAGCACGCAACAAAAATAATCGGTCTGTGGCGTAATGATTCGAATAACGATTTGGTCGGCGGACCATTCAGAACCTATATTGTCCATGATAAGGAAAAATCAAAATTCTATTTTATCGATTATGCCGTGCAGGCGGTGGGTAAATTGAAACAACCTTATCTGGATCAATTGGAAATAATGGCCAGAACTTTTGAAGTTGTTTCTTCCACCCGGAAAACAGAATAAAATTTTTCCTGATAGAATAATGATATTTTTAGTTATCGGCACCTTTATCCGTGATGAAATTATCAGTATTTCGGGTGAAAGTGTACAAAGCCTGGGCGGATTATGCCATACGATTAGCCCGTTAATGGCTTTTACAACTAAAGAAGATATTATTATACCGGTGTGCAACGCCGGAAGCGATTTACGGGAGGAGATAGAAGAATTTCTAAAATTATCGCCAAATATTTGTCCGGATGGCATTCGATATCTGAATCAGCCTAACAATAAAGTAAGTTTACGCTATACCAGTCAATCCGAAAGAATAGAAAAATCCCTCTATCCTCTGCCGCCTTTAGAATATGATGCCGTTGAACCCTTTTTAAACGCCGATGTTCTGATAATGAATATGATTTCCGGATGGGATATTAACCTTACGGATTTCAAAAAAATCAGGGCAAAATTTAAGAATAAGATTTTTTTGGATTTTCACAGCCTGGCCCTGGGCCGGAAGAACGATGGCAGTCGTTATTACAAAACCTGCGCTGAACAGCGGAAATGGTTTAATCAGTCTGATTATATTCAGATGAATGAAAACGAATTTTTAACCGCCGGTGGAAAGCTGAATGCGCCGGAAAAATTTATCAGGGATAATATAAATAAAAACGATATTATTCTGACGGTTACCTTAGGGGAAAAAGGCAGCTTGACTATTATAAGAAATGATCAGTATTTTCAGACGTTTTGGATCGATTCGGATTATAACATAAAAGTAATCGATCCGACGGGTTGTGGCGACGTGTTTATCGGGGCATTCGCTTTAAAATATATGTACACGTTTAATATAGAATCTGCCGCGGCATATGCCAATCGGATTGCCGCGCTGGCCGGTTCTGCTAAGGGATTAGCCCGGCCTTTATATTTGCAAAAATATATTTAAGCAGTCAGGAAGAGCTGAAATGGCAAAAGTTTTAATTTTAGGATCAAATGGTTTACTGGGACAAAACCTGGTAAAAAAGTTTATTTCCGGGAATCAGATAATTGCCGCATCGATTGAAGACGAAAGTTTTATATCCGGATTAAAGGTTGACTATCACCCGATAGATTTATCCAAACGAAGGGAAACAAGAGAGTTTATCGAAAAAGTTTCCCCTGAAATAATTATAAATGCCGCTGCTTATACCGATGTTGATAAGTGTGAAGATGATCCTCAGACATGCTGGGCTGCCAATGTCCGCGCCGTTGAGAATATTCTTGAAGGAGCCAAAAATTTAAAACCTGTATTTGTACAGATTTCCACGGATTATGTATTTAACGGACAAACGCCTCCTTATGGAGAAAAACATCCGCCTGATCCTATCAGCGTTTATGGCAGAAGTAAACTGGCGGCGGAGAATATCATAAAATCCTGTCCTTTTGAATACCAGATTATCAGAACCCAGATATTATTCGGGAATGGGGCCAGAATCAGGAAGAATTTTGTAACATGGGTCATCGAACAGCTTCAGCAGGGTAATAAAATTAACGTTGTCGACGATCAGGCAGGCAGTCCGACTTATGCGCCTGATCTGTGCGAGGCGATAAGCCGCCTATTGGAAAAAGAAGCCTTTGGTCTGTTTCATGTTTCAAGCGAATCTTCCGTAAGCCGGTTTGAGTTTGCCAATCTTATTGCAGAAGTTTTTAATCTGGATAAATCTTTGCTTCATGAAATCAATACCAACCAGTTAAAGCAAAAAGCGCCCAGGCCGAAAAATTCTACTTTTAAAATTGATAAATTGGTAAATTACAGCGGTTGGCAGCCGCATAGTCTCGAAGATGCATTAAAGCTGTTAAAGAAGGAGATGATGTCGTAAATGGCCGGGGCGGATAAGGCATTAATTATAATTCCGACTTATAATGAAATTCAGAACATAAGCCGGATTATCGAAGAAATTTTTAAATCTGAACCCAGAATTCATATTTTGATTCTTGATGATAGTTCACCTGACGGGACTGCCGACGCAGTAAAATCAATAATGAAATCTAACAGGAATATTCACCTGATTGAAAGACCGGGTAAAATGGGGCTGGGCAGCGCCTATATTACCGGCTTTAAATTTGCATTGGAAAAGGGATATGAATACATTTTTGAAATGGATGCCGATTTCAGCCACAATCCTGCGGAAATCCCTAATTTTCTTAAAGCGATTCAGGAAAACGATATGGTGCTTGGCTCCAGATATATCAAGGGTGTGAATGTTGTTAACTGGCCTTTGAAGCGGTTATTATTAAGTTATTATGCCAATATGTATACCCGGTTAGTAACCGGTATGCCTGTCCGTGATGCGACCGGAGGATTCAAATGTTTTCGCAGAAAGGTACTGGAAAATATAGATTTTTCAAAAATCAGTTCCAATGGTTATGCATTCCAGATTGAGCTTACGTTTAAAGCGTGGCGTAAAGGATTTAAAATTTACGAAATCCCGATTATTTTTATAGACCGGGTATTCGGCGAATCAAAGTTATCAGGAAAAATAATGTGGGAAGCATTTTTTCTGGTATGGCGGCTGCGGATCGCCGCTCTTTTTAACAAACAATAGGGATTGATATGGCGAAAAAGAATCAGGGAATAGTATAAGATTTTGAAAAACCGATTTTAGAATTGGAGAAAAAAATCGTAGAAATGCGCGAGTATGCAAAAACAACAGGCATAGAGCTCGATGATGATATAAACCGGCTGGAAAAAAAGGCCAAACAGTTAAGACAGGAAATTTTCTCGAAGCTCGACCGCTGGCAAAGAGTCCAGTTAGCCCGTCATCCTCAGCGGCCCTATACCATGGACTATATCAATGGTATGTGTTCCTATTTCGAAGAGCTGCACGGGGACCGGTATTTTGCGGATGATCCGGCCATAATCGCCGGATTTGGCATGATCGACGAATACTCGGTCATATTAATCGGTCAGCAAAAAGGGCGGGATACCAAATCCAAACTATATCGGAATTTCGGTATGCCGAATCCCGAAGGTTATCGTAAAGCGCTTAGAATCATGGAACTGGGCGCCAAATTCAACAAACCGGTTATTACGCTTATCGATACGCCCGGAGCCTATCCCGGTCTTGGCGCCGAAGAACGGGGCCAGGCGGAAGCTATTGCTTATAATTTGTTTGCCATGTCCCATCTGCCGGTTCCGATAATCAATGTGGTGATTGGCGAAGGCGCTTCCGGTGGCGCTCTTGGTATCGGAGTGGGCGATAGAATTTTAATGATGGAAAACGGCTGGTATTCGGTAATCAGTCCGGAAGGCTGCGCCGCCATTTTGTGGAGAGACGCCGCCAATGCTTCGCTGGCTGCGGAAGCTATGAAAGTTACAGCTGAGGATTTAAAGGAACTTAAAATTATTGATGAAGTTCTAAAAGAACCTGAAGGCGGAGCGCATTATAATCATGCGGAAGCCATAAAAGCAGTTAAAGAGGCTATCCTCAGACATTTGAAGGAATTATTAAAAATCCCTGTTGAGAGGCTAATCGATCAGCGGATTGATAAATTCAGTAAAATGGGCGCCTGGATAGAATAAATTAGATATATGAGTGAAACTTATCAGGAATTTTATAAATATGCTAAATAAAGAATTACTTGAAATATTAGCCTGTCCAAAATGTAAGGGCGATCTGGAGTACAAAGAGGCCGAGGATAAATTAATCTGTCACAACTGTCGTTTAATTTACAGGATAGAAGACGATATTCCGATAATGCTGATCGATGAGGCCGAAAAATTTTGATCTGGATCAACCAACGGTTTGGGAATTAAATTTGCACTTGACTTCGTTATAATACGCCTTTATATTGTGCAACATTTTAAAAATAAGGATTGCCTATTCGCAAATTGTTAAAGGTTTTATATTGAATTGAAACGTGTTTAATTGATCGTAAAAGATCTGCCTTTAACTGTTTGCATATTTCTAACCGGTTGTTTTGGATAAAGGTGGATTTTCCAAAAACCGGTTATTTTTTTTTAAGGAGGTTCAGGATGAAAAGAATTTTAGGAATATTGAGCTTAACTCTTTTGATGATTATTCCCGATGCTCAAATATTCGCGCAGGGCGAAGCCGCTGTGCCATTTTTAATGATTGCCCCGGGAGCCAGGAATGGCGGTATGGGCGAAGGCGGAGTCGCACTGCCTAACGATGTAAATGCCATTTACTGGAATCCGGCCGGTCTGGCTCTCCAATATGAGGACCCTGAATTTGATTTTAAAAATCAGATTTCACTGATGCACGTAAAATGGTTGCCACAGTTTAATTTCAGTGATTTGTGGTATGATTATTTGGCCGCACGTTTTTATCTTGAAGATATCGGTATGCTGGGATTCAGCATTACCTATTTAAATCTTGGCGAAAATCAATGGACCAGCGCTCAGGGGGAACTATTGGGCACCTTTGATTCCAAGGAATATGCCATCGGCGTATCCTATGCGGCGAAAATAAAGCCTAATCTGGCGCTTGGAACAACGTTAAAATATATCCGAAGCGATCTTTCACCTATCGAAGTAACCGTGGGAAATGAAAGAGGCGAGGGCAGGGCGCATTCTCTGGCGGTCGATTTGGGTGTGTTATGGACGCCGGCCTTTGAATTTTTTGAAAACCGTTTAAATGCAGGCATGAATATATCCAATATAGGTCCGAAAATAACCTATATCGATCAGAAACAGGCCGATCCTTTGCCAACCAACCTTAAAGCCGGACTTGCTTATACGGCTTATGATGACGGGTTCAACAAATTAAATGTGATTTATGATCTGAATAAACTGCTGGTTTACAGGAAAAAACTTACCGTACAGGATTCGTCGGGAACGCCGGATAATTTTCTGAAAGCAATATTCTGGTCCAGTTGGACGAAATACAGCTTTAGCGAACAACTTAGACGGTTAACCCATTCGATTGGAGTAGAATATTACTATGGTTCGTTAATCGCACTCCGGACCGGGTTCTTTTATGAAGATCCTTCTTACGGCGCGCGTAAGTTTTTTACCTTCGGCGGAGGACTTGAAGTAAGCATGTTTAAATTTGATTTCAGTTATTTATATACCTGGTCTGATGAGGAACATCCTTTGTCGGATACCATGCGATATTCGCTTACCATAAGCTTTTAAAATATAGGAGGGAATCAATTTGATTTCCTCCTTTTCTTATGCCGGAAATTCCGGTTATAATGCAATTATTCTGCGCTTAACATGGAGACCCAAGCTTTGTCTGCCAAACAATTTAAGATTAAGTCCGCTTATCTGCTTATTCTGCTGATGATCATGATTAATGATGTTTTTTCGCAGCCAGTAAGCGGTTCGTTGACGATATGCGCCGTCCGGGTGGAATTTGTGGAAGATAATAATAAACTTACCACCGGCAATGGCAGGTTTATGATCGATACGGTTACCACGGATCAATTTGCAATTGATCCTGCGCCGCACGATAAACCTTATTTCCAAGATCAGATCACAGCGGTAAGCAACTACTATAAAAATGTTTCGCGGGATCAGTTAAGCATTTCAGGGGATGTATATCCTGTGACAGATAATGGCGCTTACCTGGTGCAGAATACAATGGGATATTATAATCCCAATACCACCGATGAGGAAATTAACCGTGGATTGAGCCGTTTTTTTGTGGATGCCGTCAAGGCCGCAGACACCGATACGGATCTCAGAATAAATGATTATGATCTTTTGGTTGTTTTCCATGCCGGCGTGGGCAGAGATGTAAGTCTTGATTATGACGAAACACCGCAGGATTTAGCTTCTCTGTTTATTACTCTCGATTTTTTAAAAGAATCCCTCGGCGATGATTTTACGGGTATACCGGTAAAAGACGGTGTAGTAACCCGGGGAATTATTCTGCCTGAAACCGAGAATCAGCAGGATTATCAAATTGCTCTGACCGGAATATTTGCTTCCAATATTGGCACCTATCTCGGTTTATATGATCTGTTCAGTCCTTCCGAACAACGCACGGGTATCGGGCGGTTCGGATTGATGGATTTCGGATTGATGAATCTGAACGGCCTCGTTCCCTCTATGCCCTGCGCGTTTTCCAGGGTGAAGCTGGGCTGGGATGAGCCGCTTGTACTTAATAAACCTCAGAATAACGTGCCGGTTACGAACCTGAGCGCGGATAATACAGGTTCCGGGCATACTACCGTTAAAATCCCGATTAATGATGATGAATATTATCTGATGGAATACAGAGGCGATGATGCGGTTAATATCGATTCTGAATATGTGGAACTTCTTGAAAACCGCGATAAATTGCCCAGTTATCTGGAACTGCTTAAGACCTATCATCCTGAAAAAATCACGGTGTCGGAAAATGGCGTTTTGCTGTCCGTTTCGGATTATGATCTTGGCATCGGAGGAGCCGGTTTGTTAATCTGGCACATTGATGAATCGGTTATTCGCGAAAAGGGTCCTGAAAATAAAATCAATGATGATCCGGATTACCGGGCCGTGGATCTGGAAGAGGCAGATGGCTCCCAGGATATTGGCCATATCTATGATTTTCTCGAAGCCGGTTATGAAAAAGATTTGGGCTGGTTTGCCGATTTCTGGTTTTCCAACCGGCCGAAGGATCTTAAAGATTTCGAATTATACAGAAATGAATTTTCTCCCCGCAGCAGACCCAATACCAACGCAAATCTAAATCAGTCAAAATCCCATATTACGGTTAAAAATTTCAGTACAAATCTTAATACGGTCATGACCTTTGATTTTATAAGAGAAAAGCTACAACTGGGATATCCTATAAATTTGGCTATCGATGCTAATGACATCGGTAATATGATCAGCGGCAAAGTGGCTAATCATCCGGATGAGTTTTTATTTATATCTTCAAAAAAAGGAAAAATTTTCGCCCTGAGTGATTCGGGAAACGGCCTTTTTTATCCGGAGAAGAGATTATTTGCCCGTATAAATGAAACAGAAGCCGGAATAAATACGCCGCTTGCTCTGGCTGATCTCAATGAGGACAATCGTTTCGATCTTTTATTTACGGCAGGTAAAAACTACTTATATGGTTTTAGTCTTTCGGATTCCAATACGGATTCTTTAGCTAATGAAGCCTTCACGGCTGTGCCACTGCCGGCTGATATTATCACTCCTTTAGTCACTGCCGGGTCATCAATCTATTTCGGTTGTTCTAATGATTCTGCGTACCGCTTTAATCATGAAGGTCAAAAAACAGGATCGTATTATCATCCTTCTGATGCCGTTGATCTTGTAGTCGGATCGGCTGGTATCCCGGTAATTTTATCACCGGATACCCGCTTTGCGGCTATGGCTCCGGCTGATGATCAAACCGCCCGGATCATCGAATGGAATTTGTCTGATGATGGATTTAAACTCTGCACGGTAAACGCGGAAAATCCGGATTGTATTAGTTTCGTTACTGCGGAAAAGCCTGCCGGACCATTTTCTTTAGCTGATATCGATGGAAACGGGGTTTATGATCTTGTTTTTAACAGTCCGGAAAAAGTATATGCCTATAACCAGTCGGGCGCTATCATAACAGGGTTCCCCATAAAGCCTGTTTTGGCCTTGGGAGATTCGTTAACGGGAGCGCCGCTTATTCTGGATGCCAATGGCGATGGTCTTACCGATATTATAGCCGGTACGAAAAAAGGCCAGATCCTGGGATTTTCGGCATTGGGTAAATCTTTGCCTGAATTTCCTTTATCTGTGGGCGCCGGTTTAAACACATCCCCGATGGTTGGTAATTATGATGCGGATGAAGAATTGGAATTAACGGCGGCAACCATTAACGGTTCGCTCTATATGTGGCAATTATCCGTTACTGAAGCAGATGCCGTACCGTTCTGGACACAGGCCAGAATGAACGCCACTAATAATAAACTTATTGTATCGCCTCTGACCGTAAAAATGGTAGGTGGAAGTCTTATGCCGCCGGAACGGGCGTTTAACTATCCCAATCCCAATAAGGAATCGTTTACGATTATCCGCTATTACCTGAACGAGGATGCGGACGTGGAAATCAATATCTACGATGCCTCAGGTACGCCCGTCAAAACAATTAAAGGCCCGGGAATCGGTCATGCGGATAATGAAGTGAAATGGGATTTAACGGATATTGCATCCGGTGTGTATCTGTGCCATATCGAAGCAAAATCCGGCAACAGTTCGGATGGCAAAATTATAAAGATTATGGTTATTCAATAGGATGATATTTCTCATGCGACGAATCGTTCCTTTTTTAATCCTGATGTTTGTCTGGACGCATTTTTCGGCGGCCCAGTTTTTACAATATAACCATCCGGAACTGCAATGGCAGACGTTTAATACCGAACATTTTACCTTTCATTTTCATAATGGAACAAAAAACACGGCATTAATCGTCGCTAAAATTGCCGAGGATATCTATCCGCATGTAACAAAAACCTATAATTATTATCCCAAAGATAAAATTCATTTTGTTATAAAGGATGTGGATGACTATTCAAACGGAGGCGCTTTTTTCTTCGATAATAAAGTAGAAATCTGGGCGACTAATCTGGACTATGTGATGCGCGGAACCAAAAACTGGCTGCGTGATGTGGTAACCCATGAATTTGTGCACATGATTTCCATTCAGGCCATGGTTAAAACCAATCTTAATTTTCCTTATGGTTTTTTTCAGGCTTTCGGATACGAGCCTGAAAAACGTAAAGATGTGGTGCGCGGTTTTCCCAATGTGGTGGTTTCCTATCCTTTGAGTTCGGTTAATATACCCATCTGGTTTGCCGAGGGAACGGCCCAGCACCAGGTGGACAGCAGCCGGTATGATTACCGCGATCCCCACCGTGACATGATCCTGCGCGACCGGATTTTAAACGATCAAATGCTGACTTACAATGAAATGACGGTGTTCGGTAAAAATAGTCATGGGAATGAATCTTCCTATAACCTCGGATTTGCTTTTGTTAATTACCTTACGGATGTATACGACGAAGAGATACTTGAAAAAATTACGCATAGGTCGGCAAAATGGTCTTCCTATTCATTTGAAGGCGTTCTGAAAAAAGTTTTAAACCGAAGCGCCGACAGTCTTTACCAGGATTGGGTGAATTATCTGGCAAAATCTTATTCGGAAAAAACTTCGCGTATCAGAAATAATACTGTTAAAGGTAAAGCGGTTGAAAACGAAGGATTCGCTAATCTGTATCCGGTCTGGTCGCCCGATGGCACGAAGATAGCGTATGTAAGCAATAAAAACAGCGATTACTTTGGATATAATCAGCTTATTGTAAAAGATATAAAAACCGGGAAAGACGAAACCGTCTCGGCAATGGTTACCTCATCCTTAAGCTGGTCGCCCGATGGCCGCTATCTTATTTACGCTAAAGATCAGACTAACAAACACCGTTCGATTTACCATGATTTAATGGTATATGATTTTGAGGCGGAGGATGAAATCGTTTTGACCAAAAATATGCGGGGTACAAATCCGGACTTTAGTCATGACGGGAAAAAAATTGTGTTTGTTTCGTCAAGCAACGGCTTGCATCAGCTAAATATTCTGCATAGGCCTGTTTTGCGTAATCAGGATAAGACCAGGAAGGCGTACTTTGAGATTGAAACCGGCCTGCTTGTGGAAAACATCAAAGAAGAAAATAATAAATACCGCATCGCGGAATATTACGGCGACCACATTGAGCAACTGATAGCTTTCCCGGATGGCAGACAGATTTATCATCCGCGCTGGTCAAACGATGATAAAAAAATAGTCTTCGATACTGCAACAGATTATGGCAGAGATATTGCAGAATATGATCTGGAGAAGAAAGCATTTACGATTATCATCAAAGGCAGGGAAGAATTTCGGTATCCCTCTTTTCAGCCGGATTCCGATTACCTGTATTATTCTGCCAGTCTCAGCGGATTATATAACATCTACCGAAAAAATCTGGTTTCCGGTGAAACACAGTTGATAACCAATGTGCCGGGTGGCGCGTTTATGCCTTCCGTAAATAAAAACGGCCGTATGGTTTACGCTCTTTACGACAGCATCGGTTATAAAATTTATACAATTGATGATCCGGTGCCGGTAGACCCGGCTTTGGCGGTTTATGATGAAAACTATCCGGGTTCGGTTCCAGAGAAAGATTTCGACAATACGGTAACATTAAATCCGGAAGTTAAACCTTACCGGTCAACTTTTCCTAAATTACATATTTTGCCTCGTCTGCTGATCGATTACGGCACGATCAAACCGGGATTCTATGTCGTCAGCAATGATGTTTTGGATAAGTACCTGGTGATTGGCGGATTTGCGGTGAATAAGGACTTTGAATACGATGCTTACGGATATTTTGAGTACAGGGAATTACAGCCGACACTATTTTTCGAAATCTATAATATTAATGCAACTATTGTTGATACACTTAACCTGGCACAAAACGAAACAGACTATGTCAGGTATGACCGGGATGTGAGTTTTAATTTAATGGAAATGCGCTTCGGATTGCAGGATCGATTGTTAGATGCTATCGATGCCCAGTTGAATTTCGTCTGGCGGCGGTATAGCGCTAAAATAGATCAGAAATCAACGTATAATCCCTATAATTTTACCACCGAATCCGGCTGGGTTTTTCGCTATGATTATCTGAAAGGCTGGGCGATTGAGACATCGCTGACGATGGATGCTGTTAAAACGGATGTCAATCAACATATCAATCCGACAGGCGGACGTTATGTATATCTGAAATACAGTTATGAATCCAGTGATTTTATGTATGATTTTATCTTTGATGTTTCCGGTGGAAACGAAGCATATAAAAACTATTTCTATAACCAGATTCTCATGGATTGGGAAGAATACTTTGCAAGTCCGCTTTCAAAAAATCACGGGCTGAGCCTGCGATTACGCGCCGGATACATCGATCGGCGGGTGGATGATTTTTTTAACCTGTTTGCCGGCGGGCTTATCGGTATGCGCGGCTATTCTTATTTTAGTATCGAAGGCCGTCAAAAACTGATCGGATCGGTCAGCTACCGTTTTCCCGTCTGGAGTAAAATCGATGCCTTGTTAGGCCATATTTATCTTGATAAACTTTACATGGGCCTTTTCTATGATTACGGTAATGCCTGGGATGGCAAACTGGACTGGGCGGATTTTAAACAGGATGTCGGATTTCAACTGCGTCTCAATACTTTCTCCAATTCATTATTCCCGACGCGCTTTTTCTTTGAGGCGGCTTATCCGTTAAAAAGCATTACGAATAAAAATGTAAATGTTAAATATCAGCAGGACTGGCGGTTCTACTTTGGAATTCTTTTTGAATTTGATATCAGGGAACGTCTGAGCCAGCCAGCCAGGAAGCTGCCTGTAAGAAAGTATATTAACCAATAACTAAGACTAAAGGCAGGTGAAGGATGCGAAATTTGGTCTATGTTTTAATCTTATTTGTTTTAAATGCCGGGTTTGCCCAGGATCAGCAATTTTCGGATGAAAATGCGAATCCGGATCAGTTAATCGCCTTTAACCAGGCCCGATTCGATTTATTGCTGAAAGCCAGCGAAGAAGATTCGCTGATGACCCGGGAAACCATGGAAAAAAAATCCGGGTTTAAAGCGGTGATGTTTTCGGCCCTTTTTCCGGGCGCCGGACAATTCTATACAGAAAACTACATTCGGGCGGCCATTTATGCCGGACTTGAAATCGCCTTCTGGGGCGCTTATGCGGTGTATACTAAAAAAGGTGATGATGTAGACGCGCAGATGCGATCTTATGCCGATGAACATTGGATCGAAAATAAATACTGGTCGTATCTTTATCAAACGGGATTAGTTTATGTGCAGAATAATGACCCGTCTTGGGAAAGTATATTTAACGAGCTTGGATATAATGAAGGAGTTGAATATGTAATTAATCGTCTTCCCGACCCCAGCGGTGGCAGTGATATTGAAGTGCTTGAGTTTATTGGCGATTACGATAAAAAAGCGTTAAAATTTCTTGAGCCTCTTAATTTAGGCTTCACACATAGCCTGCCTTTAACCAAAACCCAGCAGTATTATGAAATGATCTATAAATATATTGTTCAGTTTGGCGTGGGTTGGGATGATGTTTATGCCACTTTTGGCGATCCCTTTTATTATAGCCCTGTCAGAGATATAGAAGGTGAACCGAATACCAATGACATTAGTTTATTAACGCCACACATCATGCATTACCGCGATCTGAGGAACGAAAGCAACGATCATTATGCGGTGGCTACAACCATGGTGAATCTGGTGCTGCTGAACCACCTGGTCAGCGCAATCGATGCGGCTTTTTCGGCTAAAGCATATAATAAAAATCTGGATTATTCGTTTAGTTTTGGCGCTAAAAGATCAGGTGATAAAATAGTAAATACACTAAACCTGTCTCTAAGTTTTTAACCGGATAATACCCGCAGGACATATTATGAAAAAAAGTTTTTTATTTATTATAATTTTAAGCTTTAATAGTTTTTTAGCTGCGCAGGATCAGGAGTTTACAATGATTCCGTTTAACCGGCAGGCGGCTTCTCTTTTGCAGGCCTCTGTTTCCGGTAATTTTAATGCCGATTCCCTTAGTAATATGACAATTCAGGAAGAATTCGCAAAAGGCAACCTGAAATCACCCGGTAAAGCCTTTTTATACAGCCTTATTTTGCCCGGATGCGGCGAATACTATCTCGGTTATAAAAACAGGGCGGCCTTGTTCTTAGGTATTGAAATACTGGCATGGACGGGTTATATCGCCAATGATCTGTATGCCGGGCATATGGAACATGAATATAAGACCTTCGCCGTTCAGCATGCCCGGGTAAACCGATCCGGCAAGGATATCCAATACTGGATAGATATAGGTAAATTTGACGACATTTATGCTTTTAACGATCAAAGGGAAAGAGACCGTTATTTTGACCGTATTTATTCCAATACGGATTTTTATTACTGGAGCTGGGATTCGCGGGAAAATCGTTTTATCTATGATAAAAAAAGACTGGATGCCGGGGAATTAAAAAACCGGGATGTGTATTTTATGGGCGTCCTTTT
This sequence comes from Calditrichota bacterium, assembly GCA_003854985.1. Lineage (GTDB taxonomy): Bacteria > Calditrichota > Calditrichia > Calditrichales > Calditrichaceae > Zgenome-0002. Next base: position 81,331 of record RQOG01000035.1, on the reverse strand, counting down.
GCTCAATCGCATGGTAAGCGCCATTCATTCCATGGCTATGGCCAGAAAATATAACCGGAAAATCAAAGAAGGTATGTCCTGGAATATTCATTTTGATTCATATAACTTTTCGGATAATTTCAGTTACTTTGGTGTAAATTTAACGGCAAAATTTTAAATATTATTATGACTGCCGCTGATATTTCGGCGCGCCGGCTTATATATAAAGGCCTGCTGGAATTCGAACAACATAAAACACGATTAGACGATCTTTTCGGTTCTATTTTTTCAGAATATAATCCGGATAATAATGCAAAACGACATATTCATAATGTTATTTCGGGAACTGTCCGCCATCTGTTATACATTGACTGGATTATCTCCGGTTTGTATCACGGTAATTATAAAAAACTGCTTAATAAATTAAAATCCCTGCTCAGGCCGGCGGTTTACGAAATCATTTTTCTCAGCCATATTCCTCCTCACGCCACGGTTAATGAATATGTTGAAGTTGCCAAAAAAACATCAGGCATCAGCCAAAGCAAAACAATTAACGGCATTTTAAGAACGCTTTTAAGGACAGAGCCGCTGCCTTCTCCAAAGGAAAAAATTACCGATCCGGTTACGCAAATCAGTATTCAATATTCTTTTCCGCTATGGCTTGTTAAACGCTGGGCAGGTTTTTTCGGATTGCAGGAAACGGAAAAATTGTGTGCATATTTGAATACCTTCCCTGATTTTGATATTCGTATAAATGAACAAATGATTAGCAGAGAAAACTTTTTGACAAAACTTCAAAAAGCCGGTATCGACGCCCGCCCATCGGTAAAATTCAGTAATTTTATAAAAGTTAATGAAATGCAGTCTTTTATACAGGGAGGTTGGATTGCAGACGGATTATGTTATGTTCAGGATGAAAGCGCATCCATCCCGGTCAGGTTATTAAATCCGGCTGAGAATGACTGGATACTGGATGTCTGCGCCGCACCGGGAGGCAAGTATACACAGATTCTGGAAAGCAATGCCAAAAATATAAGTGCGGTGGCAGTCGATTCCGATCATAAACGATTAAAAAAGGTCAAGGAGAACGCGTCCGGATATCCCGGAAGAAAATGTTTTTACGTAGCGGCCGATGGGCGGAAACTGCCATTTAAAATTAAATTTGATAAAATACTTGTGGATGCTCCATGTTCCGGGTTGGGCGTAATTCGTAAGCGCCCGGATATAAAGTGGCGCCGGGAAATGAAAGATATCGTAGAATTTTCAGGTATTCAGTATGATTTATTAAAAGAAGCCGCTGCTTTTTTAAAGTCAAAAGGCAAATTAGTTTACAGTACCTGTACTATCGATGAACTGGAAAATACAGAAGTCATCAAGCGTTTTCTGGAGAAACAGATCCAATTTAAATTAGAAAAAATTCCGGAATCCCTGGCCGATTATTCCGCGTCCGGATTTATTAATACGATTCCGCATCGACACCACATGGACGGCAGTTTCGCGGCCATTTTAACCCGGAAAGACAAAATCAATTAAAAATTTATTCCTTACTTGATAAGCGAAACAAAATTGTTTAGATTACCCGGTCATAATCGTTCGGTACTGGTTAAGGAGTCATGTTAGAAGATTTAACGCTGAAGCTGGAAGCGGCATTTAAAAGACTACGCGGATACGGGAAGTTAAGCGAAAAGAATATCGCGGATTCACTTAAAGAGATCAGGCGCGCTCTTCTCGAAGCGGATGTAAACTATAAAGTTGCCAAAGACTTTATAGAAGAAGTACAGAAGAAAGCCATTGGTGAAGAGGTTCTTCGTAGTGTAACTCCGGGACAGATGGTTGTAAAAATCGTCCATGATGAACTGGTGCGATTGTTGGGTAATACCGCTATGCAGGTTAAAACCGCCGGTATCCCCCCTACCATAATCATGTTATCCGGTTTACAGGGTTCGGGAAAAACGACATTTGCCGCTAAACTGGCAAAATTTCTTCAGAAACGTGGCCATAAACCGATGCTTGTCGCGGGCGATGTGTATCGTCCGGCTGCGATTCAGCAATTAAAAATATTAGGTTCAGGGCTGGAAATTCCGGTTTATGATGAAGGTACCGGTGATCCGGTTCAGATTGCTTTTAATTCGATTTCAGCGGCGCGGCAAAAGTTTTGCGATACGATTATTCTCGATACGGCTGGTCGTTTACACATCGATCAGCAGATGATGAATGAACTCGTCAAAATAAAGTTAAGAGTCCGTCCGCATGAGATATTATTTGTAGCGGATGGTATGACTGGTCAGGATGCGGTTAATACGGCAAAAGAGTTTTCGGAACAACTGGATTTTGATGGCGTAGTTCTTACAAAAATGGATGGCGATGCCCGGGGCGGCGCCGCTTTATCAATTAGAGCGGTTACGGGAAAACCGATTAAATTTATCGGTATTGGCGAAAAACCGGATGAAATCGAACAGTTTTATCCGGATCGTCTGGCTGGCAGAATTTTGGGAATGGGCGATGTGGTTACCTTCGTTGAAAAAGCCCAGGATACCATTGATAAAGAAAAAGCCGCCAAGCTGGAGGAAAAGTTCAAAAAAGCAGAGTTTGACCTGGATGATTTTCTCGGTCAGCTCCAGCAGATAAAGAAAATGGGTTCTTTGGAATCGCTTTTAAAGATGATACCGGGCGTTGGCAAACAGTTAAGCGGCGCTCAGGTCGATGAACGGGGTTTGATTAAAGTAGAGGCTATTATAAATTCGATGACCCGCAACGAACGATCAAATCCGAGAATCCTGAACGGCAGCCGCAGAAAAAGGATCGCTTTAGGAAGCGGCACATCGGTTCAGGATGTTAATCGTCTGATGAATCAATTTGATCAAATGAAAAAAATGATGAAACGAATGACAGGGAAATCCGGTCGCGGCTTCGCCAGAATGCCGATGGGATTTGCCTGATATACAAAATGATGGAGGTTTTAATTTGGCTGTAAAGTTAAGATTAAGAAGAATGGGCAAAAAGAAACAGCCCTTTTACAGAATTGTTGCCGCTGATAACCGCGCGCCCAGAGACGGGCGTTTTATTGAATTAATCGGAACCTATAATCCGATTGCCCAGCCGCATACGGTGGAAGTGAAGGAAGATCGCGTGTTTTACTGGTTAAAAAATGGTGCTCAGCCTACCAGAACCGTGCAGAACCTTTTAAGCCGGATTGGATTATGGATGAAGTGGGATATGACCAAACGCGGTGTGGATGAAAAAAAGATTGCTGAAGAGCTGGCAAAATGGGAACTGGTTCAGAAAGAAAAGCAAAAACGCCTGGAAGAAAAGGCAAAATTAAAAAAAGAAGCTAAGAAAAAAGCCAAAGAGGAATCGGCGGCTGCACCAGAGACAGTAGAAGAAGTTAAAGCTGAAGCTCCGGTACAGGAAGAAGCGCCGGCAGCGGCGGAAGCCGAAACCCAGAGCGCTGAGCCGGCCGCGGCTTCGGAAAATGTTGTAGAAGAAACTGCTGAAAAACAGGAAGAACCTGAAGTTCAGGAAAGTGAAGAAGAAAAGACATCTTAACCATAACTAATTTAACCAATTAGTGCGAAAGTGATCCAACACATAACGGAGGAATGTGAACATGAAAGAATTTGTTGAATTTATCGCAAAGCACCTGGTTGACAAACCTGATGAAGTAGAAGTTACAGAAGTTGAAGGCGAGCGGGTTACTGTGTATGAACTGCGCGTAGGTGAAGGAGATTTAGGCAAAGTTATAGGTAAGAGAGGTCAGACGGCAAAATCGATCCGTACCTTGCTGGCAGCCGCTTCCGCCAAAGCCGGGAAGAGAGCTGTTCTCGAAATCCTGGAATAAATTAGTACACGATGTATATCGTCGGTAAGATTTTAAAACCCCAGGGAATAAAAGGCGAATTAAAAGTTGAAATAATCACCTCGTTCCCGGATCATTTTACCGGCCTTAAAGAACTCTTTGTTAAAAGAGATAATCACTGGCAGACTTGCCTGGTGGAAAATATAAGAATTGAAGGCAGGTTTGCTTATATCAGGTTTTTGGATGTGGAATCCAGAAACGATGCCGAAAAGTTACGCGGCCAGTTCCTTTATATTCCTGCAGAAAAGCTAAAGGAATTAAAGGAAGATGAATATTATATTCACGATCTTATCGATCTGGAAGTATTTGATGATGCCGGCGTCCGGTTGGGTAAAATTATCGGAGTAGAAAATTATCAGAGTAACGATGCCTATGTCCTTGAAACCGAAACAGGAGAAAGTTATCTGATACCGGCAGTTAAGGATTTTATCAGGGAAATCAATTTATCATCAAAAAAAATGATTATTAACCGTATTAATGGTTTAATAGACTAAGTTCTTTGAAATGCACATCGATATTATAACCGGATTTCCCGGTATTCTCGAAGCGCCGCTGAATGAAAGTATGATCAGGCAAAGTCAGCGTAAGAATGCCGTAAATATAAAATTGCACAATCTGCGCGATTTCACGAAGGATAAACATAAAACCATTGATGATTATCCTTATGGCGGGGCGGCGGGTATGGTGCTGAAAATTGAACCGTTGATACTGGCGCTGGATGCGATTTTTGAAGAGTATTCTGTGGATGAGTCCGTTATTATCATGCCCAGTCCCAGGGGACAAAAACTGGACCAGGAAATGGTCACAAAACTCAGCCTGGCTTCGCATCTTGTGTTTATTTGCGGGCATTACAAGGGAATCGATGAAAGAGTTAATGATTTCTATCCGGTGCGTGAGATATCTTTGGGGGATTATATACTAAGCGCGGGGGAAATTGCAGTGCTGGCCATGGTTGATTCGATTGTCAGACTTTTACCGGGTGTAATGAGTGATATTGATTCGGCATGGACGGATTCCTTTAATGATCTTTTACTGGATGCGCCGTATTATACACGTCCGGAAGTTTTCAGGGGAAAAAAAGTGCCAGAGGTTTTGTTATCGGGAAATCATAAAAATATCGATGAATGGCGTCAACAGCAACGCGAAAAAATAACAAGGGAAAGACGTCCCGATCTTTATGAAAAATATAAAAATCAATAAATTAAAATGTGAGTAGTCAAATGGATGTTTTACACAGTGTAACAGCAAATCAATTACGAGCAGATATACCTGAATTTCGAACCGGCGATACGCTTGCGGTAAATGTAAGAGTTATCGAAGGCGAGAAGGAAAGAATCCAGGTTTTTCAGGGTGTTTGTATTAAGCGCAGCGGCGGGGGTCTTAACGAAACTTTTACCGTCCGCAAAATTTCCAACGGGGTAGGTGTGGAGAGAATTTTTCCTATTCATTCTCCGCGCATTGCCAGTATCGAAGTAAAACGCACAGGCAAGGTGCGCAGGGCAAAATTGTATTATCTGCGAGCGCTCAAAGGTAAAGCTGCGAGAATTAAAGAATCTTAAACGCCGGTCTGCCGGCGTTTTTTTTGCCGGTAAAATTTTTAAATTATTTTCTTAAACTTTTTCCAGGTTCCTGAAGTCTTTTCTTCTAGGAAAATTAAAATTATCCACTCTTACTTGAAAAATATTAAAAATTATGAGAAATTTATTTAAGGAGATTTATTCTTAATGAAATCTGTTTTTTGTAATATCATGATGATTTTTATTCTGTTTCAGTTTTGGAGCTGCGCCACACGCGGCGCTCCGGGCGGTGGGCCTGTGGACAGAATTCCTCCGGAAATAATCTTTAGTAATCCGGTGTCCGATTCGGTTAATGTCTCCGGAAACCTGGATAAAATTGCGATCGTTTTTTCAGAACGAATGGAAGAATCTTCGGTCAACCGTAATATTTTTATTTCACCCTATTTGAACCTTGAAAAAGAATGGAAGGGCTATGACGAACTTCATCTTCTCATTAAGGATACTCTTCTTCAGGATCAGACTTATGTGCTGACCATTGGCGCGGGGGCATGCGATGAGCAGCAGAATAAAATGGAAAAAAGCCAATCAATCGCATTTTCTACGGGTCCAGAACTGGACCGGGGCCGGAGCGGCGGCCGGGTTTTCGGATTGGATAAGACAGAAACAGTAAGTTTATTTGTCTACGCTTTGGCGGATTCATGTTTTCCCGATCCCAGGGATAAAAAACCTTTATACATTTCACAAACCGGTCTTGGCGGCCGGTATACGCTGAGTTATATAAGGCCCGGCAATTACAGGATATTTGCAGTTCAGGATCAGAATAATAATCTGCTATTAGATGCACTATATGAGAAAGTAGGCATTCCCTATAGCGATGTTCGTATAGACACTTCGGGATCTATTCCGGAAGAGCTTTATTTCAGGATGTCTGTGGCCGATACTACGCGGCCTGCCATAATTGATGTTAAATCTGTTTCAGACAGGGAAGTGCAACTACGATTGTCCGAACCGGTAATTCTAACCGATACCCTGTGCGCATTGACAGATAGTCTTACCGGAGAAGAATTAAAAATACTTGGTCTGTCGCAGAATATTGAAAAACCAAATATCATCGATCTTTTTGTAAACTCCCTGAAACTAAATAATACCTATTCCTTATCGGTAAGCTCTTTGCGCGACAGTTCCGGAAATGAATCTGAATTTCCGGAAAGAAGATATTTTAAACATTACGTTTCACAAGATACCAGCAAGTTTAATCTGCTTACCATGGTTCCCAAAGATACGATATTAAATTTCAGACCGGACGGAGAAATTTTTCTTGAATTTTCACATCCAGTTAATTGGGAAAGCGTCGATATTAATTTTAAAATTATTTCAAAGGGAGGAAAGGCTGTTACCGGCAAATGGTTGCAAAGTTCTTTTTATGACGCTGATTTTATTCCGGAAAATGGTTTAACGCCGGATACGACTTATAATTTAACCCTTAACCTAGGCAAAGTATTAAATTTATGGGGAGAAGCAGGACCAGATACTGTTTTAACCAGTCAGATTATAATTCAGTCTTCAAGGGATCTTGGTGAAATGAGCGGGATTATTCTGTATTCAGGTAATTCAGCCGATACGGTAGCGTTGAAGTGTGTTGAAGTCGGGGGCCGGTTGACTTCGAGTTTAAGACAAAAGGTCGGCGATCCATTTTCTTTTAGATTATTATCGGAGGGCGGCTACCGTTTAGAAGGCTTTATGGATTTGAATAATGATCACCGATATTCGTATGGATTGTTAAATCCATTCGTTTATGCTGAGCCGTTTACTGTTTTACCTGATACAATTAGTATTAGAAAAAGATGGGAAAAGGCGGGCATTGAACTGAATATGCCCTGTCAGACAGGTACCATATTAAAATGATGATTGATTTTGCAAAAATGCAATCGACCGGTAATGATTTTATTCTGGTGGAATGTAAGCAAGATCACAGCATTCAGCTTTCTGAAATGCATATTAAAAAAATGTGTGACCGCCGTTTTGGAATTGGCGCAGACGGTTTGATAATTACCGCGAGAGAAGACGTTGACAGGATTTCAATGAATTATTTCAACTCGGACGGAAAACCGGCGGCTGTCTGTGGAAACGGACTGAGGGCTGCAGCCTTATTCGCAAAAGTAATGGGCATGATAAAAGCATCAGCATCTTTTTTTATTACTGCCGGCGACGGCGATCACGAAGCGCTATTTGAGGATAACGGCGACATACGTGTACAAATTTTTTTAAAATCTGAAGTTGTTCAGATAAATGAAAAGATTTTTAATTTATCGATACCGGTAGAATCTGCTGCTTTTGCGGATACGGGAGTGCCGCATTTAGTCCTCAATGTGAAGAATGATCTGGAATCGGTAAATGTAAATCAAGTCGGAAAAATGTTAAGATTTCATTCTTATTTTGAACCCGAAGGAACAAATGTTAACTTTGTCAGGGTTTTTTCTCCTCAAAAATTATATGTTCGTACTTATGAAAGAGGAATTGAAGACGAAACTTATTCATGCGGAACGGGAGTTGTGGCATCGGCTTTTTCATACTGGAAATCGATATCGGATACACCTGATATTGATATCCTTGTAAAAGGCGGCAGATTAAAGGTGTTCAAAAAAAATGAAAAAACCTTTTTATCCGGCCCGTCTGCTATTGTATTTTCAGGGCATTATTTTTATGAACAATAAGAATGTTTATATTAAAACAAAACAACAGGGAGGATGTATGAACAGAATAATCATCGTAGTCGGAATTTTATTGATGACTACCTCCTGTGCCTGGTTTAAATCGGAACCAAAACCCGAAATAACTGAGCCTGAAGTACCGGATGAGGCTCTGCTGGTGAAAGCCGAGGATTATGTAAGCGAAGGTATTTCATACTTTCAAAGCGGTAAAGATAGTCTGGCAATTTCCTCCTGGAACAAGGCTTTGGAAATCATTCCTGAAGATGCAGAAGTTTATAACTACAGGGGAATTGCTTTACATCGGACAGGTAATGTGACAAAGGCTCTGGAAGATTTTGAATCCGCTACTAATTTAAATCCCAATTATTACGAAGCGCATAATAATCGCGGTTATATGCTTTTTTTGCTGGATCGTTATAATGAAGCCTTATCTGCTTTCAGCAAAGCACTGAACATAAATCCGAATTATGAACCTGCACAAAAAAACCGAAAACTGGTGCAAAATATTGCGCTGGGAAATTTAAGACAGGAAGCTTTTGATTTAGGTGAAAAAATAGCCGGAAAAGATGATTATGAAGAACAGATTCCGGGATACAGGAAAGTTCTTGAGCTTGATTCTACCTATGCCAAAGGCCATAATAATCTTGGCGCAGCCTACTATTATGCCGGTAATTTGGATAGCGCTTATTATCATATTCGTAAAGCCATCCATTATCATAAAGATTATCCTGAAGCCATTAACAATTTAGCCATTCTTTATAAAGCTAATGGCGACTATGAGACGGCTATAAAACTGTTTCTTAAAGCGCTGGCTTTAAAACCAAAATACATAAGTGCTTTAAACAATCTTGGCGATACTTACTCTCTTAAAAACGAAAAACAAAATGCGGAACGCGTATACAAAACGGTTCTGGAATTAGACCCGGAAAATGTGGAAGCGAAAGAAGGTTTAAAACAAATAACCTTGCAAGTGGAATAGAATAATCTGCGGAGACAATATCATGTATATCGTTCTGATGGCCGGAGGAATAGGAACAAGATTCTGGCCGAGAAGCAGGGCAAATATGCCAAAACAGCTTCTGAATATTTTCGGAAATAAGTCAATGCTGCGGATGACTTATGAACGCATTAGAAAACTAACAGATGATGACAAAATACTTATTATTACCAGTATGGAACTAAGCCGGCAGGTAAAGGAACATATCCCGGAATTACCGGAAGCCAATATCATTGCCGAACCTTTCGGCAGGAATACTGCGCCCTGTATAGGTTTGGCTTCGGCGATTATTAATAAACGCGCCGGTAAAAATGAAGCCATGGTGGTGTTGCCCGCGGACCATCTTATCGAAAATGATGATGATTTTCGGGACACTGTCCGGATTGCAGCAGATTATGTGCGGGAAAATAATTGTCTGATGACAATCGGTATCGCGCCCGCTTATCCTGAAACGGGGTATGGTTATATTCAACAGGCAGAAAAAATCCGGACCATTCATAATAAAAACATTTTTAAAGTTAAAACCTTTGCGGAAAAACCGAACCTGGAAACGGCTCAAAGATTTATCGCCAGCGGAGATTTTTTTTGGAATAGCGGGATGTTTATTTGGAACGTGGGTACAATTATGCATAATTTTGATGAGCACCAGCATGATTTAATGCATGGTATTTCTGAGATTAAAAAGTATCTGGATACACCGCGTATGGATGAAGCGATCTATGATCTTTATTCCAAGATCAAGTCTATATCAATTGATTATGGAATAATGGAATTTGCGAAAGATGTACATGTGATACAGGCAGATTTCAAATGGAACGATATCGGTTCCTGGGAAGCGGTTTTTAATATTGCCCAAAAAGATCAAAATAAAAACGCTGTAACGGCAAAAGATTATATTTCTATTAACTCTAAGAATAATTATCTTTTTTCAGAAAAAAAAATGGTTGCCGCCATTGGTATTAAAGATATTGTTCTGGTTGATACCGATGATGCGATTCTCATCTGTAAAAAAGATCAATCGCAGATGGTGAAAGACCTTGTGGAAGAGATTAAAAAAACAGATTTAAAAAATTATTTGTAGCATGAAATCTAAAAAGCATAAAACAAAAGATTACTCTGAGCAGGATTTAAATATATTGGTTGAGATTTTAAGGCAGATGAACATCGAATTGAAATATGATCGGGGTAATTTCCGGGGTGGATTATACAGGCATGACGATTCTTGGAATTTTTATTTTAACCGAAAAACCGAATTAAACGAAAAAATCGAACTGATATTTTCAGAATTAAACTCAAAAAATCTTCCGGAAGAAATCTATACGCCGGAAATTCGTAAAAGAATAGAAATATTCAAAGAACAATTGTTTTAGAATAAAAAGGGAGGGGAAAAATGTCTTTTGAAGGACGAGGCGCACAAAGAGTAGAAGGAGAAAATCTATTAGCGTTCCGTGTGCTTGATAATGAAGATCAGGTTATTAAAGAAGGCATTGTGAAAACCTTAGATATCAGTCGTACTGGGATTGCTATCGAAGCGACCACATCGATGGAAGCCGGGCAAAAAGTTGAATTAACGATTGGATTTGGTGATGATGTGGTTAAAGCCAGAGGTTCTGTTCAAAATACTAAGGAGATTGGCGACAAAAAATATCAGATTGGTATCCAGTTTGATTTTTTAAGCGAAGATGATCTTAGCAAAATAGGCATGGCTTATCCTTCGGTTCTAAAATAATAGAACCGATCAATCGAATGGAAATGATACAATTTTCACTCAGGCCGGTTAATAATTTTGTTCATTTATTTTGATAACCGGCCTGCGTCTTGTTGCTTTTACAGAATCTTCACAGGAATATCCCCGATATTTTTGATCTATCCTGTTTTATATTGGCGCATAATAATTTATTATTGTCATAGTTTTTATAGCAAAATTCATTTTTTTGAATATTTATGTAACTGTTTTGCCCTGTCTTACAGCCTTAACGGCGTGCCGGAATGCTATAATTCATCAAATTAGTATACCACAAAGAGGTGAAATTTTTATTTTTTTTTAATTTAAATATTAGCCGATACTATTTAAGTATTTGATATTTAGTGTTTTATGGAAAATTAAAGAAATAAAATTAATTATTGATATTTGTTTATAAAGTTCCTATAATATCTGTCACCAAAGGCTTTAATTCCGATAGGGATTAAATAAAAATAAATGGTAAGTATATGTATTTATATAATTTCTTGACAAGATTTTTGATTTATTCTAAATTTTCTATTGTGATGAAGCTCACATTTATAAGTATGTCAAAGTTGGGAGGTGCTCTATGACGTAATGGGTATTGGAGGAGAAAATTAATTAAGTTAGTCAGTATTAATCATTGGAGGTTAAGGGATGTTCAAAAAAGTGCTTTTTTTAATACTTATACTGGCCATACCGTTCTGCTTATCAGCCCAATCGGCAGGCAAGATGATTGGTGTGGTTACAGATTCCGAAACCGGTGAGCCTCTGCCCGGTGTCAATGTTGTCCTTCAAGGTACCTTTCTTGGTGCAACAACGGATGTTGACGGATATTATATTATTTTAAGCGTTCCTGTTGGCGTATATACTATCGAAGCCAGTTATATCGGATATACGAAATTAATTTTACAAAATGTCCGTGTTTCAGCCGATGTAACCACTCAGAAGGATTTTAAGTTGTCACCAACTACCTTGGAACTTGGCGAGGAAGTAATAGTTGTTGCAGATCGTCCATTAGTAGAGAAACATGTAACACATAGTGGTACTACGGTAAATAGTGAAGATTTGGCTAATCTTCCGATACGTGGGACGCAGAATATCCTGAATTTTGTACCAAGTGTTGTTGTTCAGGATGGATCCATAAATATTAGGGGCGGCCGTGGGGAAGAAGTAGGCTATTATCTGGATGGCGCTTCAACGCTAAATCCTGTAAACAGGACGAATGCTGTTCATGTCATCCATGAAGCAGTGGAAGAAACCCAGGTTTTAACGGGTGGATTTGGCGCAGAATATGGCGATGCCAATTCCGGAATTGTCAAAACCCAATTAAAACAAGGTACCCCTGAATGGCATGCTTCATTAATGATGGAAACCGATAAGTTTGCTTCCGAAGGTGAAAAATTTCTTGGAACCTATTCTTACCAGGATCATGTGATTGTAGGGACAGTAAGCGGTCCTATCACCAAAAACATTCGTTTTTTTCTGGCTGGTGAAAATGAAAGTATTGGGGATTCAAGAAAAAGATTTAGCACCGGTTATGATTTTACCAGAATTGATGTTAATCCATCGCAGCCTTCGGTAAGAGCGGATTCGCCAGATACGGTAAATATAAAGTATCCTGATGGGTTTACACCAAATAACTGGTCCGATCGTTATGTGATAAATTCCACATTAACGTTTGATTTTAATCCGTTTATTTTCCGGTTAAGCGCTATTTATAATAATTTGACATCAGTTGCTACATTTGATCCGATGCGCACTAACTTGGAAACAAGATGGGTTGAGGATAAACTTAATTATCTGCTGGTTTCGGGTAAGTTTACGCATGCCATAAATTCAAAAACAATGTATGATGTAAATATAAGTGTTTTCCATCGTACTACAGATGAGGAAGACCCGTATTTTGGAAATAACTGGCAAAAATGGGCGGATAGCGCGGCGGTTGCTCAGGCATCTAACGGCGCTATCAGATATCGTGATGCCTGGCAGGCGGATTATGATTATTGGTTCAACGGTATTCCTTTCACAAGACCTGGCGGTGATGAGACTTACCAAAAAAGCAAAATGCAATATCTGAGCGGCGGCGTAGATTTTATCAGCCAGATCAATAAAAATCACGAGCTTAAATTTGGTTTAAGTGCCAGACAATATGAAATAAGAAGTTTTTCTATAGATCCTTATATTATGTCAATTACTGATGATTCCTATAGAGATGATGCGGGAAAACCAAAGGCAGGTTTCTATTTTAAAGGCGGTTTAGGTGGAATACCGTATGACGTTTATCGTTTATACATGGCGAATACCTATGGATATGATCAATTTGGCAACGAGGCGGAACCCGGTGGCTTTGAGAGTCCGAGATATCCGTTGATTGGCGCTGCATATTTCACCGATAAAATTGAGTATGAAGATCTGGTAATTAATGCCGGATTAAGATTGGATTATCTGGATGCCGATGATTACACTTTAAAAAATCCGGGAAATCCAAAGGCTGATGCCGGTACACAAATCATTCCGAAAAGTGAATGGGAAAATGTCGATCCGCATATTCATCTGAGCCCGCGTTTAGGTATTTCCTTTCCTGTAAGCGAAACAACAAAGTTTTATACCCAATATGGTAAATATGTGCAATTACCTGAATTTGATGATTTTTATTATAATACTTATCAATATAGCCGACAAATGCAGCAAGGCGGATATTTCTGGACTAATCCTATTGGTTATGGCTTTGATCCTATTTTTACAACTTCCTATGAGGTTGGCTTCCAAAAACAGCTTGGTGATTATGCCGCAATCAATATTGCCGGATTCTATAAGAATGTAAAAGGTCAGATTCTGACAACCAAAGTTGTTCCAGAGGCCGGATCTTCTTTGAAACCGCATAATATTTTGGTCAATGGCGACTTTTCTACAAACAGAGGTCTTGAGTTCTCTATTAATTTGCGCAGATTCAACCGCATTCAGGCTCAGTTAAATTATACCCTGACCGCTGCTGAAGGAACCGGATCGGGTGAAACGGCCTATATTTCTGCTGCTGATCGTGTATCGCAGTATCCCACTGTGCTTGCTCCGCTCAATTTTTCACAAACGCATCGTGGAGCTATTCTTCTTGATTACCGTTTTGGAAAAGGCGATGGCGGACCTGTTTTTGAAGAGTTTGGCGTTAATTTGATGTTCCGTTTTAACAGCGGCCATCCTTTCACTTTTGTGACAGATGCAGGCGGACAGTCAGGCGCTTATACGGGCGGTACAAATTACATGAATGATACCAGGTCCCGTAAAGCAGAAGAACCAATTAATGCTTCTGTGACGCCATGGACGCAGAATTTAGATTTGAGAATAGATAAATCCTTTGATGTTATGGATAAACTGTCTGCTACGGTTTATGTAAGGATATACAATCTGTTCAACACGAAAAATACGATAAATGTTTATCAACAAACAGGATCTGATACGGATGATGGTTATATAACCAATTGGACAAAAGTTGAACCAAATTATAATTTATATGGCGGAGAAGAATATTTACAACTGTATAATGCATTAAATACTGCTAATGCTTCTGCCTATCTTTCTCAACTTGGTTTAGAGTTATGGGATCATCCGAGACAAATCTTGTTCGGTATCAAATTAAACTATTAATTTGAAATGGAAGAAATTTAACTTGGTACTGATTTAGAAGGAGTTGACATGATTAAGAAAATAAATAATTTTTTCTGGATTTTTCTTCTGGGTGCATTAATAGTATTTAATTCGATTGATGTATCCTCAGCACGGGAAAATCCGACTATGAGAGGTAATAAACTCCCCAAAGTAACAGCCGCAATGACAAGCCAATCAATGGCAAACATCGGTAATTGGGGATATTGGTTTTGGGCTGAAGGTATTACGGCGCATGATCCGTATACGGATGGCAGCGGTGGCTTCTATCCGCGCGGTACGGCAGGCGCCATTTATATGGATGGTCTGGTCTGGGGCGGAATCGTTGTCGGTGATCCTGATGCGTCCAAAACAGCATTAAGAGTCGGCGGTAATACCTATTCATCGGGAACCCAGCCAGGTTGGTGGGGTTCTGATCCTAATGATGAAAAAGCCAGAATATATAGGATCCGCGATGATGTTTTCTCTCTGACATCTGCCATGGTTGTTCAGGATGCCGCAGAGTTAAATAATGTTCCAACTTTGCAGGTTACGGATCAGATGACGTCAGATATAATTAATCAATATAGAGAAGACTGGGCAAAGTGGCCTGTTGATTTAGGCGCGCCGTATTATGATGTGAATGAAAATGGCGTCTATGATCCGGTTTTGGATGACAGCAATCCGCCTATGCCGATTAAACCCGTATACGATGGCAGTGGAAATCTGACTGCAGGCGGCGATTATCCAGGCCTTGCTCAGGCGGATCAGGTGGTCTTTTTTGTTATCAATGATAATAATCTTGGAAAAACTACCGGTTTATATGGTTCCGTACCGATCGGTATAGAGTGCCAGACGACGGTTTGGGCTTATAACCAACCGGAAAATAGTTTGGGCCAGATTGTTTTCAAAAAATATAAAGTCATTAACAAATCTGCATTTGTAATTGATTCCATGTATTTTTCGCAATGGAGCGATCCTGACCTTGGCGATTATGGCAATGATCTCACCGGTTGTGATACAACCCTGAGTCTGATGTTTGCTTATAACGGCCCTCCTGCGGATGACCAGTATGCTGCCTTTAAACTGGCGCCCCCGGCTGTGGGTTATGACTTTTTTCAGGGACCAATGGTTCCCGGAAGTCCCACCGATACGGCTGTATTCGATCTGAAAAAAGTGCCGGGCTATAAAAATCTTCCGATGACGTCTTATGGTTATTTTGGATCCGGTACGGATTGGACTGATCCGGATCTGGAAGAGTATAATGGCACTCTGCAGTGGTATAATTTGCTGAGAGGTTATGCACCGACCGATGATATTCAAAATCCGACCTGGTTTGTTGCCTCGACTGGGCCAAATGCAGGTAATCCGACCAAGTTTCCTCTTAGCGGCGATCCGATTAGCGCTGATGGCGATGTAGACGGTATTGAATATCAAGCCGGCGATAGAAGGATGCTGCAATGTACCGGCCCTTTTACTATGAATCCCAATGATGAACAGGAAGTTGTTGTTGCTGTACTTGGCGGACTGGGAGCAAATAATCTTACTTCAGTTTCCGATTTAAAAAGTACGGATAATGTGGCTCAGTTAGCTTATAATAGTTTATTTACTGTAGTTCCGAAACCACCCGTACCACCGAAAGTACAAGCTAGCATTCTGGAAGATAAAATCGTATTGAATTGGGGATGGGATGCAGCAACTGTTAAAGCTACCGAAGAAACAAAAATTATAAATTATGAATTTGAGGGTTATAATGTTTACCAGTTAGCTTCTGCAACGTCAAGAATCAGTGATAAAACGACTTTTAAAATAGCCACCTACGATATTGTCAATGATATTCGGATAATTTATTCCACAAAATTCGTTCCCGAGTATTCGACCGTTGTAGAAGTGCCGGTTCAATACGGAGAAGATGCCGGCGTAAAACGCACCATAACGATTGAGAAGGATTATATAACAGGCCGTCCGTTATATCGCGGAACTCCTTATTACTTTGCGGTTACAGCCTATAATTTTGATGGCAACCTGGTGAGAGACAGAGCGCTGGAATCTTCCCCGACGATTTATTCTGTTATTCCCCAGAATCCGAATCCGGGTGTAAGATTGGGAACAGAAGTAGCTGATGAAATTGAAGTTACTCATTCTGCCGGTGTGAGTGATGGCCAGGTTGTGGTGAGTGTGATTGATCCTTATCAAGTGACCGGCCATGATTACCGGGTAAATTTTGTTGAAGACACCGACACCAATTCTGCAACTTATGGTGAAGTATTCTACAATATAACAGATGTAACTGATGGGGAACTGGTTCTTGAAAAAGGCAAACAGGTAACCAATCCTGAGGAAAAAACACAGTTACAGTTAGATGGTTTAGAAATTGTTGTTTCCGGGCCTGCTGATATTGGTATTAATTTAGCGATAGATGGTCCTTACGGATATTATCCTGGTCATATGGGTTACGGAGTAACCGGCGGCGCCCGCTGGGTAAGCTGGCCGACCAACTGGGGCCTCGAAACTATGGGCGGCTCTTTGGGCAACGGATATTCATTCTTCGGAAGCGATGTAACATCTAAAGATTATGTTAATGTTGCAATTCGTTTTGCGGGCTGCTCGGATTTCTCCGATACCACTTCGGAAGGATTGATGGCCGCAAGTAAAGTGGAATATCCGGACCGCTGGCAGAAAGCTGTCGTCTATCACCGTCCTACTTATGCAGTTCAACCTACCTTGGGCGATGTGCCTTTTACGGTATGGGACACGGAGAACAACCGGCAGTTAAAGGTCGCTTTTGTTGAAGAGCCCAGATCATCCGGAGGCGTACCTCTTGGCAACGCCAACCTTATCTGGGATATGGGCTGGGATGGCTCTGATTTTCCGGCTTATGGCGGTCGGGAATATATGTTCATTATAAATGATACGTATGATGAAACATACACAGAATATCTTAACGGCAATCTCGATGGCACTTATAATGGCGTTTTATATGCTTCCGGATGGGGTACAAGAGGTTATCCTTATCTTTACGATGATTTTGAAATTCAGATATTTGCGAGCCATCTTAATTTCCCTGAAGATCAGTTTACATTTACAGCCCCGGCGGCAGCTGTAGAGAATAATGATTTAGCGAAAGTTGATGTGGAGAAGATAAACGTATTTCCGAATCCTTATTACGCTTATAATCCGCTCGAATCCGGTCGATTCGACAGGTTTGTAAGATTCAATCATCTGCCCAGAAAAGCCACTTTTAGAATTTTCTCTTTAGGCGGTGCACAGGTAAGAAAGCTGGAAAAAGATACGAACAGTCAGTTCTTCGACTGGAATTTACAGAATGAAAGCGGTCTGCCTGTAGCAAGCGGCGTCTATATTGTTCATATTGAGATGCCCGAATTAGGGAAAGAAAAAGTGCTTAAATTGTTTGTTGTGCAGAGTCAGCAGGTATTGGAGTATTATTAATACCTGTATGAAGAAAATCGGAATAATTTGATAGGAGTCTATTATGATGAAACTAAATAAAGGATGCGGGTTTTTAGTGATACTCGTATCAATTTTACTTGTTTCTCTGCCACTTTATGCAGGTGACGATTCGAGAATTGGCACCGCGGCTGGCGAGCAGGTGCTTCAGCCAATCGGAGCACGCGGGGTGGCTATGGGCGGATCGGATATTGTTTATACGCAGGGAATTGAAGCTCTTCATTGGAACCCTGCTGGTCTGTCTATATTAGAGAAGGGATTTGTTGGAATGTTTTCCAGAAATACCGTTTTTAATGATATTGGTATTAATTATCTTGGTCTAGGAATTCAGGCAGGATCGATAGGAGTTATTGCTTTTGATATTAAAGCGTTTTCATTTGGCGATATCCTGCGCACTACTGAAACTGATATGGATGGCCTTTCGGGCGCTACATTCAGTCCGACCTGGGGCACTATTGGATTAACTTATGCTAATAAGTTAACCAGTACAATACAGGTCGGTATAAAGGCGAAGATCATCTATGAATCTCTACCAAGAGTGTCCGGTTCCGCTTTTGCATTTGATATCGGATTACAGTACAGAAATCTGGCAGGAATCGAAGGCGTTTCGTTCGGCGTTGTTTTGAAAAACATTGGTACCAGCCTGAAGTATGAAGGTTCAGGATTAATGCAAAAGACAGTAGATGATGCCGGAGCAACCTATTATTTGAATCGCGTAGCTTCTAGTGATCAATTACCAACAGCTATGGAAATCGGCGCGGCTTATAAATATATCGTTAATGAAGAAAATAATCTTTTATTTACCGGCATGTTTCAGAACAATAATACTAATCTTGATGCTTATAAGATTGGTGCTGAATATATTTATAATGAACTTATTGCTGTGAGAGCTGGATATGTTATGCTGAATAATCCCCCGGACGATTATAAAGTTTTAGAAACCTTTACTCTGGGTGCAGGCATTAAATATGAATACAGCAATATTTTACTCCAGGTTGATTATGCTTACAGAGATTATGGAATATTCGATGCCAATAATATGTTCACTTTAACAGTAGGATTCTGATATTATTGATTCTCAAAAAGGCCGGTGAAATATTCACCGGCCTTTTTTTATATCTTTTGAAAACACTTTATAATTACAAGTCTTATAGCTTTTTCTTGCAGGTAAATTTGAATAACTCGCTAATATTATTTAACTTGCCTCTTCATAATACTTGGTGAAAATGATGCTTAGAAGAAGATTCTTACAATTTCTTAGCGGAGGATTATTCTCCGGTTTAACCGGTCTTTTTTTTCGAAAGCCTTTGTTCGCCATGCAGGATTATGGCAGTCAGGGGAAGCTGGTATTAATTCTGGAAAACGGCGAGAAAAAACAACTTTTTACCTTTGACAAGTCCGGGGAATATTTTATTTCCGTAAAAAACTTTTCGGACCTGACCGGTCTGGGCATTTTTACAAACATCGAAAAGCGCAAAACCGTTCTTTATGTTCAGGATACTAAAATAAAATTTACCGCCGATAATCCCTTCGTAATTATTAATAATGACCAGATTATTCAGGTTGTCCTGGAACCTTTCTGGAAAGAGGGCGAAATATGGATAGCCGTGGAAGAACTGGCAAGGCTTTTATCAGGATATTCCGCTTTAAAGGTAAGCTATAACCGTGCAACCGGGGAAGTCATTCTTGGTAATAAAGATATCAATGTCACCCGGGTCGATGTATTTACAAAGCAGAATGGCGTAATGGTACAGCTTTCGGCGACAAAAAAATTTGCTGAAAAAGACCTGAGCACAAAAAAAGTAAACAACTGGTTTTACCTGGAAATCATCGGGGGAAAATTAGATCCAAAAGTCATTAACCGCAGCGTCAGTAACGAGTTAATCACGGAAATACAGGCGGTGCAGCTTGAACAGGCGGCCTCTGTTGCTTTTAAGCTTAAAAATGATATTATCGATATTCATCTTTCTTCCGGTGATGGATCAAATGATATCATTTTGAATCTGGTGACCGATCAACAGTTGGAAAAAGATATGAAGGCCCGGGAAGATCTTCATGAACAAAAAAAGAAATGGCTGATAGATACGATTGTTATCGATCCCGGTCATGGTGGAAAAGATCCCGGCGCAGTCGGTGTGGGGAAAATTAAGGAAAAAGATATTGTTCTTCCGGTCGCTTTAAAACTGGGAACTGCATTGAAGAACGCGCTTCCGGATGTCAATATTGTTTATACAAGAGATACAGATGTTTTTATTCCACTTTGGCAAAGAACCAAAATTGCCAACCAGGCCAATGGCAAATTATTTGTCAGCCTGCATTGTAATTCCAACAGAAGTTCAAAATTTAACGGATTTGAAACGTATTTTCTCAGTTCGGAAAAGGACGAGAGAGCCAAAGACGTTGTGATGAAAGAAAACCAGTCCATTGAATTTGAAGAGAGTGAAGATAAAAAAAGATACGAGGGTATAAATTTTGTACTGGCAACGCTCGCTCAAAATGCTTTTATTAAGCAAAGTCAGTATCTGGCGTCGACGGTGCAAAAAAAGATGGCTCTAAAACTTAAACCCCTTGGAATGAATGACCGCGGCGTAAAACAGGGGCCGTTCTGGGTGATGGTAGGAGCCACTATGCCTAATGTATTAATAGAAATGGGCTTTATTTCCAATAAATTCGAATCGAAGTTATTGATGCAAAAATCTACCCAGCAGAAATTAGCGGATTCAATTTGCGATGGCATTGTGAAGTATAAAACCGATTTTGAAAGCAGCATTTAGAATGAATAAACCTATTGGTATATTTGATTCCGGAATTGGCGGACTGACGGTTGTTAAACAGCTCAAGAAAATTTTACCCGACGAGCAGCTTATCTATTTCGGCGATACAGCGCGCATTCCTTATGGCACAAAATCAAAAAAGCTGATCGAACAATTTGCCATGGAAGATGCCCGTTTTTTATTACGCTATGACATCAAGATGCTTGTGGTGGCCTGTAATACCGCATCTTCTCTGGCCATGGATGTTCTTTTGAAAAACCTTGATATTCCCGTTGTCGGCGTTGTTATTCCCGGCGCCCGGGCCGCGGTTAATATTTCAAAAAATAAACGTATCGGTGTAATCGGCACCAGCGCTACCATTAACAGTCAAGCCTATAACAATTCTATTTTGCAGCGCGATCCCGAAGTCCGGATCTATGCCAAACCTTGTCCGCTTTTGGTGCCATTAGTCGAAGAAGGCTGGTTGAATGATCCTGTCACGGATTTAACGTTGCAAAAATATCTGGCCGATCTGATAAAAGAAGAAATCGATACACTGATTCTCGGATGTACACATTATCCGCTGTTGGAAGAAAGCATTAGAAAAGCGACAAAAAATCAGGTAGAATTAATCGATTCGGGCAAAGAGACCGCAAAGGTGGTAAAACAGGCGCTTGAAGATAAAAATCTTCTTGCCAGTCCGGGAAATAAAAAGGAACATTTATTCTTTGTAAGCGATATTCCGGTTAAATTTTCTGAAATCGGATCGGCGTTTTTGGGCGAACCTCTGCATAAGATTGAGAGGATTGACTACGAAACATTTATTGGAATTAAGCATTAATGAACTTACGTTTAACTTTAATGCAACAGAGCAATAAGGCGGGTTGTTATATGATCAAAAAGAAGCAAATCATTAGCCTTGTCATCTTACTGATGATAAATATTCCCGTAGTTTTCGCCGGGGTAACGGCCGGGTTTGAATTTTTAAGAACAGACTTTAGTCCGCGAAGTTCTTCTATGAGCGGCGCAAATATCACTCTGCGTGATGATATAACTACCATGTTTGTTAATCCGGCCGGAATGGCGGACTGTGAACCAAAGCAATTTTCCATAAATTACACAAACCATATCCTGGATATCGGAGGCGGTTCCATTGCTTATTCACATCAATTTCCTGTTATTGGCGCCATTAACTTCGGCATCAATTATTTTGATTATGGAAATTTTGAAGAGACAGATAATAATGCCATTAAAACGGGCAATCAGTTTAGTGTAATTGATTTTGCTTTTGGAATCGGCATAGCCAGGCACCTGGATCAGGATTTCACTTATGGGATCAATTTAAAATACGCGTATTCGAAAATTGAAAATTACAATGCATCGGCCATGGCGCTGGATTTCGGTTTGATCTACGATGCGCCTTTTCAGGAAAACCTCCGCTTTGCTGTAACTTTATTAAACCTGGGTGCTAATTTTAAATACTATGGCGATCTGCAGGAATCTCTTCCGCTCAGCCTGAATATCGGCGCTAGTAAAAAACTGGCCCATTTACCTTTGGAAATCGCTCTTAGTTTTCAAAATCTTACGGACACCGCGGAAGATATGTCGGATTATCTGAAAAGATTTTCCATAGGCGGAGAGTTTAAACTGAGCGAGCCCTTGCGCCTGCGTTTAGGTTACAGCCATCGTCTTCATGAAAGTTTGGCAACGCATACGGAAGAAAAATTCGGCGGTATAACTGCGGGCATAGGTTTTATCTGGAAAACCCTCAGGTTCGATTATTCCTATTCCAATCAGAGCAGTTTAGGCTCAATTCAAAGATTCGGAATCATGGGCAGGCTCTGGTAAAAATTACGTTTTTTAGATTATGTTTATTGATTACGCAAAAATTCATGTGAAAGCCGGGCACGGCGGTAGCGGCTGTCTAAGTTTTCGCCGCGAAAAATATGTAGCCAAAGGCGGACCCGACGGTGGTGATGGCGGCGATGGCGGCAGTATTATTATTTATGGTTCCAGGCAGTTAAGAAACTTAAAAGACTATTCCTATCGTAAACACTATTCGGCTAAACGGGGCCAGCATGGCATGGGCTCCAACCGGCATGGTAAATCCGCTGCAGATATTGAGCTGAAAGTCCCGTTAGGCACCATAATTAAAGATGGCGACAGTGGCGAGGTATTAGCGGATATTGTTACCCATAATCAAAAATATGTTGTGGCAAAGGGAGGAAAAGGCGGCCGGGGCAATGCGCGGTTTGCCACACCTACCCATCGCAGTCCGCGGGAGTGGGAAACCGGCGGATATGGCGAAGAACGGTGGATAGAACTTGAACTGAAGTTAATTGCCGATATTGGTTTGGTTGGATTACCAAATGCAGGTAAATCCACATTACTCTCGTGTATTTCTTCGGCCAGGCCAAAAATTGCCGATTATCCCTTTACGACCCTTCAGCCGAATTTAGGTATAGTTGAATATTTTGATTACGATAAATTTGTGGTGGCAGACATTCCGGGTTTGATAGAGGGCGCGCATGAAGGTAAAGGGCTCGGTATTCAGTTTTTACGCCATATCGAAAGAACCAGGGCTCTGGCTTATATCATTGATATCACCGAAAAAAATCCTTACAAGGTATTTAAAACGTTGCAATCGGAATTAAAAGCATTTAGCCCGATTCTGGTTAGAAAATCTTCATTAATCGTCTTGACTAAACTGGATATATACGATAATGCCATACCGTTTAATGTTAAAAAGTTTGCTTATCCGGTTGTAATGATTTCTGCTGTTACGGGTAAAAACATAGATGAGTTAAAAAAAGCCTTTCATGATTTAGTATCACATTCCGTGGAAATTGAGGAACCAGTCCGGGAATAAAATGAAGTTTACTTCCGAAAATCTGTTGCGTTTATACTCCGTTCCGGGTATCGGCGGCGTGCGTATGCGTCAGCTTATCTCAATTTTTGGCAGTCCGGAAAATGTACTCAATGCTTCGGTCCGTGAGCTGATGGAAGTTGAGGGCATCGATAAAATCCGTGCTTCGAAAATCCATAGCGGCGTAGATGAGGAATTTGTCCGGGAACAGCTGGTCAGGGTGAATGACTATGGCGTGAAGTTGTTGAGTTACTGGGACGAAGAATATCCGGAAAGACTTAAGAGCATTTTTGACCCGCCGCCGTTTTTATTTGCCAGAGGCGATTTCAGTATCATGGAAAAACCGGCTTTTGCCATTGTTGGTACCCGGAATCCTACAAGTTACGGACGGATGATAACCGAGCAAATAGCGGCAGACCTGACCAAACATAATTTTGTGATCATCAGTGGATTTGCCAGGGGCGTTGATACGGCAGCGCACAAAGCGGCGTTTAAACATGGGGGAAAAACCATAGCCGTTCTGGGTAATGGGGTTGATTTAATTTATCCTGCCGCAAACCGTGAACTATATAGTCAGATGCTTGATAACGGTTTATTACTATCCGAATATCCGATGGGCGCCGTTCCGGATGCGGGAAACTTTCCCAAACGTAACCGTTTGATAAGCGGTATGTCCTATGGCGT
The DNA here is from genome assembly GCA_003854985.1 of Calditrichota bacterium. GTDB lineage: Bacteria > Calditrichota > Calditrichia > Calditrichales > Calditrichaceae > Zgenome-0002. The sequence continues at coordinate 57,135 of RQOG01000035.1, read as the reverse complement.
TTTGATAACGGAAGCCGGTGCAAAAAGCGGGGCTTTATTAACCGCCATGTACGGCCTTGATCAAAACCGGGAAATATTTGCGGTTCCCGGAACGGTTGTCTCGGAGAACAGTAAGGGCACAAATAAACTCATTAAAGAAGGCGCCAAGCTGGTGGAAAGCGTCGATGATATTCTGATAGAATTGAAATCGATTTTGAATATCAATATGGACTCGGTGGAAGCGAAAGAAAAAGCGCTTCCTGATCTGAAAGGTTCGGATAAACTTGTTTATGATTTCCTGTCATTGGAACCGGTGCATATTGATCAAATCGCTTATAAAACCGGATTATCCACCTCCGAAGCGCTTAGTGTCCTGCTTACTCTGGAACTGATGGGACATATTAAACAATTGGCCGGAAAAATGTTCGTCCGGTTATAAAACAGCTATTTAATAAAATTACCGTAATAATTTTGTAAATGCCCGTAAAAAATCCTCAGGTTTAATATATTTATATGAAAAATTTTTGTAAATTGACAATCCTGAACGATGAAAAACGGATTAACAGGGAAATAGAAAATAAGCGTTTAAAATATAAGTTTTTATTAAAGCTGAAAATGGATATACCTGTATTATATAAGAGGTTGTATGCACAAAATTCTTGAAGCTCGGTTCTTGGCGGAGAATATAAAACTGTTCCGCATAGAAGCGCCCAGAATAGCGCGTAAGAGAAAGGCCGGACAGTTTGTAATTGTGCGGCTTGATGAGCATGGCGAACGTATTCCGTTAACCATTGCCGATTCGGATACCGGCGCGGGGACTATAACGATTATTGTCCAGGGCGTAGGAAAAACCACTAAAGCGCTAAATATGAAGGAACGGGGCGATAGCATTATGGATGTGGTTGGACCTTTGGGAATGCCTTCGCATATTGATAAGTTCGGAAATGTTGTCTGTATTGGCGGAGGCGTGGGAACTGCAATTGCCCTGCCGACTGCAACAGCGTTGAAAAAGGCAGAAAATTATGTAATCACTATTAACGGGGCGCGGTCTAAGAATTTGGTAATTCTTGAAAATGAAATGAAAGCTGTGAGTGATGAATCCTATGTAACGACCGACGACGGTTCTTATGGTTTCCATGGCTTTGTGACCCAGAAATTACAGCAGCTCATCGATAACGGTAAAAAAATAGATTTTGTACTGGCTATCGGTCCTATTCCCATGATGAAAGCCGTAGCTGATGTTACCAGGGCTTATAAAATCAAAACGGTTGTCAGCCTGAATCCTATAATGGTGGACGGAACAGGTATGTGCGGAGGCTGCCGGGTAATTGTTGACGGTGTGTCCAAGTTTGCCTGTGTTGACGGACCGGAATTCGATGCCCATGTTGTTGATTTTAAAAATCTGGCAGACCGTAATAAAATGTATACAAAAAACGAGCGGGTTTCGCTTAAGCATTTTGAACATAACTGCCGTTTAGATAAAAAAATCAACGAAATAAAAACTATGAACGATTAATAACGGATAATATTATATGGCAAAACTTACGGCAAAAGAAAGAATGCAGATATCGCGTCATCCTATGGTCGAACAGGATCCTGTGGAGCGCAGTCATAATTTTAAAGAAGTTAATCTGGGATATACTGCGGAGATGGCCATAGAAGAAGCGCAGCGATGTATTCAATGCCCGAAACCGACCTGCACCATGGGCTGCCCGGTCAGTATTAATATAAAAGGTTTTATTAATCTGGTGGCGGAAGGGGATTTTTCAGGCGCCGTTAAGATAATTAAAATAGATAATGCTTTACCGGCCATCTGCGGAAGGGTTTGCCCGCAGGAGGAACAGTGTGAACAAAGTTGTGTGCTCACCACTAAATACAAGCCGGTTGCCATTGGCTACCTTGAAAGATTTGTAGCTGATTATGAACGGGAGAATGGTCAGGTTGCAATACCGGAGACAAAGGCGTCTACAGGCAAAAGAATTGCTATTGTTGGCAGCGGACCGGCAGGTTTAAGCTGTGCAAACGATTTGATTCAATGGGGACATCAGGTTACTGTTTTCGAAGCGCTTCATGAATTGGGCGGAGTTCTGGTATATGGTATTCCCGAATTTCGTCTTCCTAAAGAAATAGTGCGTCAGGAAATTAATAATCTCAAAACCATGGGGGTGGAATTTCAGACGGATATAGTTATCGGGCGTACCATAACCATTGATGAATTATTGGAAGAAGAAGGATATGACGCGGTATTTGTGGGCGTCGGAGCCGGCCTGCCATGGTTTATGGGTATTCCCGGTGAGAATCTTGTGGGCGTTTATACCGCCAATGAATTCTTAACCAGGGTAAACCTGATGAAAGCCTATCAATTTCCGGATTATGATTCTCCGATTCTGGATTGCAGAGATAAAAATGTGGCGGTTTTTGGAGGAGGCAATACGGCAATGGATGCGGTACGTACTTCGCTTCGGTTGGGAGCAAAAAACGCCTATATCGTTTATCGCAGATCGGAAAAAGAGATGCCTGCCAGAGTGGAAGAAGTAAAACACGCCAAAGAAGAAGGCGTTCAGTTCAAAATTTTAACCAACCCTGTAGAATTTATCGGCGATGAAGACCAATGGCTTAAAGCTATGAAATGTATAAAAATGGAATTGGGAGAACCGGATGATTCCGGTAGAAGACGTCCTGTGCCTATAGCAGGGAGTGAATATATAACGGAAATCGATATTGCAATAATTGCCATAGGAAATGGGTCAAATCCCCTGATTAAACAAACGACCCCGGAAATAGAGATCGGTAAACGCGGCACAATCATAGTAGATCCCGAGACCATGGAAACCTCAAAAAAAGGCGTTTTTGCCGGTGGCGATATTGTAACCGGAGGCGCAACGGTAATTTTGGCTATGGGCGCTGGCCGGACAGCTGCCAAAGCGATTCATGAATATGTGATGACTAAACCCTCGTAATATCAGGTTGTAGGCTCGGCCGGGCTTTTATATTTCAAATAAATATTTTAATTCTTTGCAATGTCCTTTGCTTTGTTGATTTGATATGAGTATATTTTACTCGCCTATAGTCCAAATTGTCAGGGTACAAAGAAATAATTGAATGTCCATGTAAGATTGGAGGAAATTTTATGCTGCAAAAAATTGGTATTATCGGAGGAGGAAATATTGGTGGCGTTTTGGCGCTGGAAATTGTAAAACGTCGATTGGCCAGAAATGTTGCTTTGGTAGATATTAAAGAGCCTGATCTGGCTAAAGGGAAATGTCTTGATATTTCGGAAGGAACCCCGGTTTTAAAGAATGATATTAATTTAATGGGTTCAAAGGAATATGATGTTTTAAAAGATGCAAATATGGTAATAAATACGGCCGGTGTTCCAAGAACCGCCAAACCCGATGGAACCCTGCCTTCGCGGGAAGAATTGTTAACGACCAATCTGAAAATTACGGATGCCGTGAGTAATGGAATTTCAAAATATTGTCCGAAAGCTATCGTTATATCCATTGCAAATCCGCTGGATGCCATTGTATACAGGCTGCATATGAATTTGAAAATTCCTAAGCAAAGATTGATGGGTATGGCCGGAGCTCTGGATTCTGCCCGCTATCGGTACTTTGTCGCGCAGGAGGCCGGCGTTAGCGTGGATAATGTTGAAGCTATGGTACTGGGCGGCCATGGCGATGATATGCTGCCTATCCGTTCTGCCTGCCGGATTGCCGGTATGCCTGTAGAAAAATTTGTAAGCCAGGAAAAACTGGACGCTATAGAAAACAGAACCCGCAATGCGGGAGGCGAGGTGGTAAAACTTTTAGGTTCCGGTTCCGCTTTTGTTTCCCCTGCATGGAGCGCGCTGGATATGGCCGAAGCCATTATCTTCGATAAGAAAAAGATAATGCCTGTAAGCGCCTACCTGGACGGAGAATATGGCGTAAAAGGATTATTCATAGGCGTTCCGGTTATACTCGGTGCTGAGGGAATTGAGAAAATAATAATAATGGATTTATCTGAAAAAGAAAAAGAGGCCTTTAAAAATTCTGTAACATCTGTGGAAAAAACTAAAAATGAGGTTCTTGCCCTGACCAAATAATTTCAGGAGAATATCATGGTAAGTATAACCTATCTTAGTCATTCTGCGTGGTTGATTAAGAACGGTGAACATACTATACTCATTGATCCTTTTTTATCCGGTAATCCGCTGGCCACTGTGAAAAAGGACGATGTAAAAGCCGATTATATCATCGTTACCCATGCTCATGGCGATCATCTGGGAGATGCCATTCCGATTGCCAGAGCCAATAAAAGCCTGATTATTACAAATTTTGAAATAGCCAATTATTGCTCGGCAAACGGCGTCTCTGCCCATTCCATGCATATCGGTGGCGGACATAACTTCCCCTTTGGCAGGGTGAAACTGACACCGGCTTGGCATGGGTCATCCTTTCCCGATGGAAGCTATGGCGGCACGCCTGCCGGGGTGCTGATTACTATCGACGGAAAAACTATTTATCATTCCGGTGACACAGGGCTTTTCCTTGATATGCAGTTAATCGGGCAGATGAATTCCATTGATGTTTTTCTGGTATGCATCGGTGATAATTTTACGATGGATATTAACGACGCCGTGAAGGCCGTTGAGTTTGTTAAACCTAAACTGACCATTCCAATGCATTATAATACATTTGATGTCATCCGAAGCGATCCGGAGGAATTTGCCAGAAAAGTTAAAGAAAAAGGATTTAACGCCAGGATACTTGGTATTAACGAAAGTTATTCATTCTGATAAGGAATAGTCCGGAAAAAAGCCTTTGTCCAATATATGGCGGTAAATGAATCCTGTTTCAGGATATATCCGCCATATTGTTCCCATTTTGTCGTCAAATGCTCCTTGCCGATGAGAGTAAAATCTCATTCCTGGTAGATCACTCAATGGCAGTATTTTTGCACTAATCTAAGTTTTGATTCAAAAAGCTTTTCTATAATTTTTTTGATATTCCCGCCTTGTCAGATAAAAGCACTTTTACTTATATTGCGCTCAATGAAAACTGATGTTAAGTAGTTACGAAGGTATAATCCGATCAAAATCAGGGAAAAAATAAATCATGGATGACCGGCAGTTAACCGACCTCTACGCGAGTTTATTCGGACAATATTTCCCGGATAAGAAGAAATTCGAAATTATCGCCGGTTTTACAACCAGAAAATCTTTGCGTCATACAATCGAAAGAAAATCGAATAGTCTTCTGTTTAAAATATCACCCTTGTTTCGTAATGTGCCGGTCGACATTCTAAACCTATTGGGGCTGATTCTTTTATCAAAAATATTCAGAATTAAGCTGCATACGAATATCAGGAAGCAATATAATCAATATGTAAATGAACACATTCTTCCCGATTATGACAGCAGAACGCGAAAACCATCGGAACAATATTCAGCGGTTGGCCGGTTTTATGACTTAAATACGATTTTCGATGAATTAAACCGGCGCTATTTTAATTCGACGTTAAACAAGCCCATACTCGGTTGGAGTTTAAAGGATAGCTATACCCGGCTTGGTTTTTATTCCCGTGAACGAAATTTACTGGTGATCAGCAGGATCTTTGATAACAGGAAAACACCATCCGAAATTGTCTGTTTTCTGATGTATCACGAAATGCTTCATATTTATTTTCCTGTGATAACAATTCAGGGCAGGCGCCGAATCCACTCTATGGAATTCAGGGCAAAAGAAAGTGCTTTTCCCGGATATCATTCCATACAGAAGTGGTTGAAAAAGAAAAGATTTAAGTTATAAACTTCAACGGCAGCCACCTTTTTCAGTTCAATGAACCCGGCCTTTTCTCATTGAACAGGCCAGGATTTTTCTTGCAAACAAAATATTCATTTAGTAACTTCTCAGCTTCTGGAAGATCGAAAAAATCAATAAATTCCGATCATTTCCAGCATAATTTCTGAAATAAGCTAAAGGTAAAACAGAAAATGAACAGACACATAAGGAGGCGATTGTGAAGGAATTCCAAACGGAACAAATCCGTAATATAGGATTTGGCGGGCATGGAGGAACCGGCAAAACATCGCTGGTTGAAGCATTGCTTTTCAATCTGAAAGAAATTAATCGAATGGGTACAATTGAGCAGGGAAACACTGTTTCCGATTATAATGAAGATGAAATTAAAAGACAGATTTCCTTAAATACTGCTTTAGCCCATGGGATTTGGAAAGACCACAAAATTAATATTATTGATACACCGGGCTATTCTGATTTTTTTGGTGAGGTCGTTGGCGCAGCTCGCGTTATAGATACGGCATTTCTTGTGGTTTCGGCTGCATCGGGTGTGGAAGTTGGCACCGAACAGGTTTGGGAACAGGCTGAGAAAAATAAAGTGCCGCGTTTTTTTATTATTAATAAACTGGATAGAGAAAATTTAAATTTTGATGATGTTGTAAAAGGATTAATCGATAGTTTTGGTCATCAGGTGGTGCTGGCGCAATTTCCCGTCGAAACAGGACCGAATTTCAGCAGCATTATTGATCTGTTCCGGATGAAAATATTGAAATTTTCCAAAGATAACAGCGGCAATTATACTGAAGAAGATATTCCGGCTGATTTAAAAGATAAAGCGGATGATCTGCATCTTAAACTGATTGAGGCCGTTGCCGAAAGCGATGATTCGCTGATGGAAAAATACTTTGAAGCCGGCGCTCTTACGGAAGAAGAATTTAGTTCAGGTTTTAAAAAAGCAGTGGCGCAAGATGCTGTTTTTCCCATTTTCTGCATGGCGGCCACCACTAATGTCGGCGTAAAAAGACTTCTGGACATTGCCGTGAATTTCTGTCCTGCACCCAATGAATTAGACGCTAAAGTCGGCGAAAAAGAAGTTACCCGTAAAGTTAGCGTATCCGAACCTGCTTCGGCATTTATTTTCAAAACACTGTCGGAAATGCACATGGGCGAACTCTCCTATTTTAAAGTAATGTCAGGTTCCATTAAAACGGGCGATGACCTTATTAACAGTTCCACAGGGCAGAGTGAACGGATGGGGCAAATGTTCAGCCTGAATGGGAAAAACAAAATAAGTGTTGAACGCTTTAATGCCGGCGATATCGGCGCGGTGGTTAAACTGAAGGGAACGCATACCGGTAATACCCTGTGTGCCAAGGGTAAGGAAATAAAATATCCTAAAATTGAATTTCCGGAGCCGCTGATTCGCAGCGCTATCAGGCCTAAGGCGAAAGGCGATGAGGATAAGATCAGTAACGGTTTACATACCCTGCATGAAGAAGATCCGACTTTTGTTTATAACCAGGATGCGGAGTTACACCAGACGATCATTTCCGGCCAGGGTGAAATGCATCTGGCTATTATACTCAGCCGGCTAAAAGAACGTTTTGGTGTGGAAGTTGAAGAAGAAGAACCAAGAATCCCGTTTCGTGAAACGATCAAAAAGAAAGCGGAAGCGCAGGGTAAATATAAGAAACAATCAGGCGGCCGCGGTCAATATGGCGATTGTCATTTAAGGCTTGAGCCTATGGCCCGGGGTGAAAAATTCGAATTTGTTGACGCGATTGTAGGAGGCGTAATTCCCAACAAATTCATTCCGGCAGTGGAAAAAGGTGTTATTGAAACCATGGAAAAAGGCGTTTTAGCAGGATATCCTGTCGTTGATGTCCGGGTATCGGTTTTTGACGGCAGCTATCATAATGTGGATTCCTCCGAAATGGCTTTCAAGGTCGCCGCATCAATGGGATTCAAAAAGGCTTTTGAGCAGGCTAATCCTGTTTTACTTGAACCTATTATCAATGTTGAAGTCCGCGTACCCGATGAATATATGGGCGATGTAATGGGCGATATCAGCAGCAGAAGGGGTAAAATCATGGGTATGGACAGCGACGGCAGGTTTCAGGTGATTAATGCCCAGGTGCCCCTTGCCGAGTTATTCCGGTATTCCACAGCACTGCGTTCCATGACCGCCGGCCGGGGAATACATAAACGCTCTTTCTCACATTATGAAGAAGTCCCGTCGGAATTTGCACAAAAAATAATTGCATCAGCGAAGAAGGAAAAGGAAGAAGAAGGATAGTCTGAATTCGAATTGTATGTGGATTCTAATCAATACAAAGTGAAATTTAAAGCCCGGGATTGCAATGGCGGTACCGGGCTGTTTTATTTTGAAAGGTTAAAGCATGAAACTGTTATGGGCGCCCTGGAGAATGGAATATATAAAAAGCGCGGTGGAAGAACAGCCGGGTTGCATTTTTTGTGAATTTCCAAAACAGAATAATGATCAGGCTAATTTAATTCTGTACCGCTCGAAAAAGTCATTCGTCATTATGAACAAATTTCCCTATAATAACGGGCACATTATGGTGGTGCCCTTTGCACATATTGGCAATATTTTAGATGTGGATGATGAAACCTTTATGGATATTCATCAGACTATAAAAAAATCTATTCAGGTGCTGAATAGTACGGTAAATCCGCATGGATTTAATATCGGAATGAATCTCGGCCGGGTGGCCGGGGCCGGCATTGAGGATCATGTACATTATCATATTGTGCCGCGTTGGAATGGCGACACGAATTATATGCCGGTTTTGTCAAACACTAAAGTTGTTTCCGAAGCGCTCAACGCTACCTGCAAAACATTAAGCGCCGGGTTTAAAGAATTATTCGGCTGAATTTGAGGTAATCAATGCGCCTGCTTATAAAAAATATTGCTCATATCTACTCCGCTAATACAGCCGAAAAATTCGGCAGTATTCTCGATAAGGAAAATGCTCAGATAATTATCGAAGACGGGCTGATCAAAGATATTCAAAACAATTCGGAAAATATAAATTCAAACGACTATGATAGAATTGTTGATGCGCGTTCAGGAGTCGTTTTACCGGGCTTTGTGGATGCCCATACACATCCTGTATTCTGGCATACGCGCGAAGATGAGTTTATTATGCGTATTCAGGGTAAAAGCTATGAAGAAATTGCAGAAGCCGGCGGTGGTATCCGAAATAGCGTGCGCAAATTCAGGCAGGCTGATTATGATTCAATAAAATTAGTAACCAAAAGCCGGATAGCCCGGTTTGCGGAATATGGAACCACCACAATAGAAGCCAAGAGCGGTTACGGATTAAGCCTCGTTGATGAAATGCGGTCATTGCAAATAATCAACGAGATTAACGCCGAACAACCCATCGAAATGGTCCCGACCTTTTTAGGCGCTCATGAAATACCTGATGAATACCGTAATCAGCGTGAGGCGTATCTCGATTTACTTATCAATGAAATGATACCGGCCGTGAAAGAAAAAGAACTGGCTAAATACTGCGATGTGTTTTGCGAACAGGGCGTTTTTACGGTTGATGAAAGCCGGCGAATTTTAAAAGCGGCGAACGCCTATGGCCTTAAGTCTAGAATTCATGCCGATGAACTTTCTTCATTTGGCGGCGCGGAATTAGCAGGTGAAATAAAGGCGGTTTCTGCGGATCACCTGGTGAAAATATCTGAGCAGGGTATCCGCGCTCTGGCAGAAAATAATGTTATTCCGATTCTGTTGCCCGGAACCACTTTCTTTTTAGGAAAAAATGACTATGCTCCGGCAAGGAAACTAATACAGGCCGGCTGTGAAATTGCCCTGGCCACCGATTTTAATCCTGGCAGTTCAGCCACGCAGAATATGCAGCTGATATGGACGATTTCTGCCATAAAGCTGGGTTTGCTTCCCCAGGAAATTCTGTGGGCAACGACCATTATCCCCGCCCGTTCCCTTGGTCTTGCAGAACGCATTGGATCAATCGAACCGGGCAAACAGGCCGATTTAATTATTCTTGATATTCCGAATCTGAATTATTTACCCTATTTTTACGGAATGAACCATGTAAGTAAAACCTTAAAAAAGGGGGAAATCATTTATGAGCGCGCCTGAATATACGAGATCATTTAATTCAAACACTTTGATTCTGGTGCAGGAAGATATTACGGAAATGGCGGTGGATGCCATTGTCAATGCCGCTAATAAAAATTTGATTTTGGGAGGCGGTGTAGCCGGTGCGATTAAAAGAAAGGGCGGGCCATCGATTCAGATTGAATGCGACCGAATCGGCGGAACGGTTGTCGGCGGCGCTGTTATAACCGGCGCGGGTATGTTAAAGGCTAAATATGTAATTCATGCCGTCGGGCCGGTTATGGGGGAAGGTGATGAAGACCGAAAACGCAGATCGGCTGTTATAAACAGCCTCCGCAGGGCCGAAGAAAACAAATTAACCAGTATCGCCTTTCCGGCTATCAGCACGGGAATATTTGGTTATCCTTTGGACCGGTGCGCAAACATAATGATCAGTGAAATCGCCGAACATTTTAAAAAACAAACCTCTTTAAAAAAAGTATATATCTGTCTCTGGGATGAATCCGCATTTAATGTTTTTATAAAGGAGCTGACTTCCTTACCTGGCTAGTACCTGCTCATAATGAGCAACATATTGGGGAACAATCCTGTCCGATCTGAAATTGGATAAGGCGTATTTTTTAGCATTTTTGGATAATTTTTTATAAAGAGCGGAGTCTGCTTTAATTTTACCGATGTATTCCGCAAAAGCTTCTATGTTGCCTACATCCGTTATATAACCGGTTTCTCCATGAATATTAACTTCTTTAAGTCCGCCGGTATTGGTTGTAATGCAGGGCACGCCGCAGGCTAAAGCCTCCAGAGCGGCAAGACCAAAACTTTCCGTTTCGCTGGTCATTAAAAATAAATCGGAAGCGTTGAGTATCTCCGCAATATTATCCTGTTTACCTAAGAAAATTATGTATTCGCATAATTCCAGTTCTCTGCATTTAAACTCAAGCTTAGACCGGTCCGGCCCGTCGCCGACCAAAACAAGTTTATACTTTTTATCTTTTTTGATTAAAATTTTAATAATTTCCAGCAAATCAGGAGTCCTTTTTACCGGCCGGAAATTGGAAATATGCGTTAATACAAATTGACCATCCGGTTTAAAACAGGATTTTAAATCTGTTGATGGCCGGACATTCAGAAATTGATCGGGTATAAAGTTATAAATGACTTCAATTGGTTTTTTTATATTGAACACCTTTTTGGTTTCGGTTTTTAAATATTTCGAAACCGCAGTAACCCCGTTACTTTGATCGATCGAGAATTCAACGATTTTTGAATAGGACGGATCCGAACCGATAAGCGTAATATCAGTGCCATGCAGGGTGGTGACAAATTTCAGTTTGTCCCCTTTGATCATTTCTCTGGCCAGGTAGGCGCTGGTAGCATGCGGAATGGCGTAATGCACATGCAGAATATCCAAATGAGCAAATTCCGCTATTTCAGCCATTTTTGAAGCCAGTGAAAGACAATACGGTGTATGCTCAAATAAAGAATACTCAAGAACTTTAACCTCGTGGAAAAAAAGCCTGGAATGAAAACTATTAAGTCGGTAGGGAATAGCATAAGAAATAAAATGCACTTCGTGCCCGGATTCGGCTAATTTTTTGCCGAGTTCGGTGGCGACAACACCGCTGCCGCCATAAGTCGGATAACATGTTATGCCAATTTTCATTGCATTTTTAATGTCTTTTTGTTAAAAATATGTACCTTGTTGCGTCCGCTGCGTTTTGCTTCGTATAACGCATTATCCGCAAAACGGATCAGGTCTTTGGTATTGTTAGCGTCAACCGGCAGAGAAGCGGCGCCTATGCTGACGGTAATTTTACCTAAGGGCTGAACATTTTCGTTATCAAAAGGCGTTGTTTCAATTTTTTCGCGGATACGTTCGGCTAATATGCCGGCGCCTTCATGCTCGATTGCAGGGAGGATCACAGCAAATTCTTCGCCGCCGTACCTGGCAACAATATCATTTTCTCTTACGCTGGCGGTTAAAATCGCCCCTAATTTTTTAAGAACTTTATCCCCGGCAGGGTGTCCCATGGTATCGTTATAATTTTTAAAATTATCAACATCTAGTATCAATAAAGAAAGCCCGGTATTTGTTCGTTTGTGACGGCCGACTTCTTCCTTAAGACGAAGTTTAAAATATCTGAAATTGTGAAGGTCGGTCATACCATCGGTATAGGAAAGCTGTTCTACCTGTTGATACAATGTGGCGTTCTGCATGGAAATGGTGACAATATTTGTTAAAATTGAAATGTTTTCTATTTCCTGTCTTTGGTAAGCCTGTGTCCGCACCCGGGGCCCGAGTACAATCAATCCCTGTACTTTGCTCTGCAGGATTAAAGGAGATATAATCTGAACATCCAGGTTTTCGAATATATCGATCGCGTTTGATCCGTTGACTCTTGCTTTAAGAACACTAATATCCAGAGGATAAGGATGGCGCAAAATATATTTGAATAAGGGATCTTCTTTTTCAAAAGCCAGGTTCTGTACTTCTTCTTCATTAAAGCCCTTGCTGTTTTTCACTCTCAGATGACTGTGATCCATATCGTGATTATAAATGAACATGGCATTTTTGCAGGAAAACTGTCCGACCATTGTCAGCAGAGTGGAATTCACCAGCCGGTCGATTTCCAGAATCGAATTAAGTTCAATGGATATTTCAAAAATCGTATGAAGATTAAAAACGTTGCGCCGTAATTCACGGTTCTTTTCCACCAGCGACTGGTTCAGGTCGTAAATCTGCCGGTTAGCCTGCTCTAATTGGGCGGTCTGTTCGAATAGCTTTTCATTAAGCGCTTTTAATCTTAGGGCTGTTTTGACGCGGGCAATTAATTCGTCAAAATTAAACGGTTTAACAATGTAGTCATCGGCGCCGGTGTTTAAACCAAGCACAATATCATCGGATTCGCCCTTTGCTGTAATAATGATTATTGGAATATGATGCTGATCGGAAATTTTCTCCTTGATGATTGCGATCGCTTCCAATCCGGACATGCCGGGCAGCATCAGATCCATTAATATCAAATCCGGATTAAATTCGGCAAGCATCTGAATGCCTGTTTCTGCGTTCTCTGCGCCTAAAACTTCAAACTGGTTATCCTGCAGGTTCCTGGTCAGAATGCGCAGCATATCTTTGTGGTCTTCAATAATGAGGATTTTTTTCGTATCGTTCATATTGATTTCTCAATCGCCGGTATTTACTTTAAAACAAAAATTAATCATATTTTACCTGTTCGGCAAGGAGCATATGAATGTTTTTATTATTTAAAAAACTGAAATCCATTCTTTGTTTTTCCGGGAGATAACTATGCATAAGGCTTATAATTACGGATTTATCATAATATGTGTTGTGATTGTTCTCACCGGTTTTTTCCAGAATTGCGGTGATTCCGGTACCCATCCTGATGATCTGAGTTTTGTTTTTCCCGATACGATGATCAGTTTTAATACTCATGTTAAACCCATGCTGGAAGCAAAATGTACCACGATGAACGGTTGTCACAGTCCGGGTGATGTTAATCCGCTTAATTATTCGACAATGTTAAACCGGGACCAGTTTATCAATCATCCCTTAAGCAGTACAGGTGAGACTTTAGTCAATCTGAATTTGTATCAGGATCAGCCGGAATTATCCATGTTATATCTGATTCTTTCAATAGGTTATCCGGCTGAGTATGATGATAAAATGCCTCCCTATAATTCCGGGTACTCTATAAATTCCAATCAACTGTCCGGTATCCGTCAATGGATCAAGGAAGGCGCCAGGGAATAGCTTTACGCGTTGATTTCCACCATGCTGTAAGGAATAATCGTTACCGGTCCGAACAAACCGTATTCAAGAATTGGATAAACCATCTGAATGCTGTTGAGCTCATCGGCTAACTGGTTAGAAAGATTGGCAAAAATCCGGATGCTCAGTTTATTTTCGCCTTCCCTGATAAAATCTGTAATATCAAATTTCCAGGGCGGATAAATCGCCTGTCCCGCGAACTGATCATTTAGATAAACCTGGCACCAGTGTTTTACCTCTCCTAAATCAAGCACAAGACGCATACCGGTTGTGTACTCCTTTTCAATCATGATCAGTTTATGGTAGACGATTGATTCAAATATAGCCCGGTTAATCTCGCTCTGATCCCCAAGATCAATGTTGCCTTTAAAACTCTTGCTTTCTAAAAACCAGTTTTTAGGGCTGATGTTCAGCATGGGAAGCTTTGTCTTCACTTCATAATTAAATATGAATTTTTCATCGCCTTTCATTGCTTTAAGGCGAAATTTTCCCGCTTCTCTCTGCCAGCCTGATATACGTAATCCACCCTTTGCCTTGTGAAATGCCGTAATGCCGTTTAAATCATAATTTCCAATATGCATCAATTGACTGGCATCGGTTTTTTTAATAATAAACAGGCAATTACTCTGTGCAGCTAATTCAAGATAAATTTTTGTTTTTTCTTTTTGTTCTATAAAATCCCAGTCAAAATAGGGCTCTTCGGTTTCGCTGTTAAAATTCCAGGTAAAGATTTCTCCCGTAAAGGAACAAATAATTTCAAATTTTCCTGTGGATTCATTATTAAGGTTTAAAACGAACAAATAATACCGGTCTTCAGTTTCTCTCAACGAATGAATGATATAACCGGCTTTTGAAACGATTTTAATACTAAGTATGGAACTGATTTCAGGGATTGAAATGTTGAAGTCGGGAATATGAGGGATATAATAACCGACGCCTCCGGATTGTCCCATTCGATACATGGTAGTGCTGGCCCCTGCTTCATCCAGCCACATTCTTTTCTTTAAGCGGATCAGGGCATTCTGGTCATCGGGTTTATCGGCTGTTTTTGGCAGATGTGATAAAACCGCTGTAATACCGCCTTTTTTCATGAAATCATATAATTTTTTAATTGTAGCAAGAGGAACAGCTTCAATACCCGGAAGCAGCGCTGCAGGAAAATCGCGGTTATTTATTCTGATAAATCTATCCTGTATCTGGCAAATACGATCGTCTTCGAACTGGTCGATGTCGATAAGCAGATAACTGATACCTGCCCGGTTGAGCTGTCCAAGCGTTTTATAAAGCGTATCGCGGCCGGCTTCCGGCGGAGGATTTATTATGAGTATTTCGCAAATCTCTTTGCCCTGATTTAAAAAAAAGGACAACTGGCGCAGATAACCGAACCAGGCCAGATATCCCGGCGTATTCGGATCCTTGATTCCTGTTTTATCCGCAAGCTGCAAGATTCCTTCAAATGCAGGATAGCCGATCCGAAAGGATATCTTATGAGCGCCGGATAGTAATAACTGGTCGATATGGAATTTTTTCTCTGCAAACGAATACCTGGTATTGTACAGATCATGTATCAATACGGTAACCTTCCGGTTTTCAATTTTCTCCGTCAGGCCATTGTTCAAACGCAGTTTTATAATGGTATTCCAGTAGTAGGGTATGCATCTGATAAATTTGTTCTCATCAACTTCGAAATAAAGATTTTGCCTGAATAAACATAAAGGCAAGGGGAAATCCGTATCCGTTTTATAAAATACCAGATCGCTCACAGAATCCAACATAGGAAAAAGCTCATCAAGCAGGCGGTTTCTTAAATCGGTCATTGACTTAGAGAAATGCCAGGTGGTTTTATAATTGTTTAGGATCATGGATGCAAAGGAAATACTTAATTCCGTACCCAGTTCTTTTTCAATTTCCGCAGAAGAAAATATCCAGTGCGGCAGGCCTTTGAAGGGCAGAATATTTTCAAGATCATAATAGACCCCGTATTCCTGAATTCCTTTTGGAAGTAATGATTTAATAAAATGCTTCTGTGCGGCCTGTAAGTGCTCTTTGTTAAAATAATTCATGAAATAATGGATTGTATCGTCATCCAGTATTTTCGCCGAGCGAATGATAAGCAGCCGGAAATTTGAATTTTTTTCCGTTGCTAAACGCAGCCAACCCGTTTTCCTGTTTAAATACTCTGTCACGTCCTCAAAACCCGGATTCTCATTAGAATTGATGATCTTTAGGATACAATGAATACTGGCCGGATCGTCAAGATTTTTAAGCACACTTTTCTTATCTGTATTGATTGTTAAAATTTCCGGGCTCCAGCCATATATTTTTTTTATTTTTTCATCCCAGGATTTCAACTGGAAATGATACTGGCGCGTTGAATAGAGCAATGATAACAGGGAACTTTGTAAGGCGCTTCTGTTGTCGTTTAAATAGGTCTGTAAATTGAAGTTGAACTGGTAGATCAGTTTAATCTGGTCCAAACTACGGTCTTTGCGTTCGCGCAGCGCCTTATATATGGCATGCTCATTGGATAGCTGTCCCTGGATAAATATTTCGCTTATCTGTAATTTTTTCAGTAGTTCAAGTAAGCTTTTCCATCCCGTGTCGGAAACGTGATTCCGGCTTTCGATAAAAACAGATAGGGGA
Organism: Calditrichota bacterium; assembly: GCA_003854985.1. Classification (GTDB taxonomy): domain Bacteria; phylum Calditrichota; class Calditrichia; order Calditrichales; family Calditrichaceae; genus Zgenome-0002. The sequence continues at coordinate 40,823 of RQOG01000035.1, read as the reverse complement.
TTTTGAATTTCGGAAAAATTATAAATCTCTTTGGCTGAATTAATCGCATCAACCATATTGAAATTCTCCTGAGATTGCGCTTAGCATGCGTTCATAAAATCTTGATTTGCTTTGTTATGAATTGTACTTTAAACCCGTTGACGGGTTAACATTGATAGGTTACGCAGATAATATGATTAAATCAAAATATTTAATAAGCCTGGTATGACGCTTTTAAAATAAAAATTGAAAGTTCTTTATCGTTCTAAATCTTTCCTGCTTAGAGATATGCCTGTAAAACAAAATAAAACTCTGGAAAATAGCGAAAGCCGGTTCGTCTGGCGTTCCGTATCACGGGGTAAAATCATCCGGCTGGGTATCCTGCTGATTTTTGTTTTTATTTTCATTTATTTACTGGTGATGTATCTGTCTTTACCCGATGTCTCCTGTCTGGCCAAAAAGAATCCGAAGACAACGGCCTTAATGCAAGCCAGATTAGAACAAGCCGCTGAAAACAATAAAAAACTTACTATCCGTCAGAATTGGGTGTCCTTTAAAAATATCCCCGAGATATTTAAAAAAGCCGTACGGGTTTCCGAAGACGCCGGATTTTATCAGCACGAAGGCGTTGATTTAACGGAATTACAGGAGTCGCTTAAACGTAATCTGGATGAAGGGCGTATTGTCCGGGGAGGCAGCACCATCACGCAGCAATTGGCTAAGAATCTTTACCTGTCTACAGATAAAAGCTATGTACGTAAAATCAAAGAATACATCATCGCTAAACGACTGGAAGAAAACTTATCCAAGAACAGGATTTTTCATTTGTATTTAAATGTGATCGAATTCGGTCCGGGTGTATTCGGCGTACAGGCGGCCTCCCGCTATTATTTCGGTAAAAACGCAGCCAGTCTTACGCTGGAAGAATGCGTCCGGCTTGTCGCCGTTATTCCGAGACCCTTGTCAATGAATCCAAAAAGCAAAAGCCGCTGGATGAAGTGGAAAGCCGGCTGGATATTAGGTAAACTTTTAAAATATAATTATATTACCAAAAGCGAATACGATCAGACGATAAAAAACTTCAGGTAAATATGCCGTTGGATTTTTTATGCCTATATAATTATGACCGCCGCCTCAATTAAATATTTTATCCGTGTACTTATTTTTTTTATTGCTCTTTCAGCAGAACTTAACGCGCAATCGGAGGATACTCTGCCGGTTGAAATCGATAAAATTATATACGACGGTGATTTTGATACTCATGAAAAAGAAATAAATCGCGCCATTGCCATAAAAAGCGGTCAGAAAATCCTACCGGCCAGGCTCCCCGAAATTGCAGACCGTATACGCCGTTACAGCCTTGAGCAGGGATATCTCTATGCCTTAATCGATTCCATCCGTCTTGAAGACGCGGAAAAAGAAGGCCTTAAGAATTTACATATCCGGGGAAAATTAGGCGGGAAAGTGTTCATTGGCCAATATCGGATAAAGGCTGATTCGCTTCCGCCCGACGAACTGGAACCGGTTATCTTTTTACAGAAAGGGCAGGTTTTCTCTCAGCAGCATATCGAAAAACAGGTAACGGATATTTTGGAGTATTTATCCGATAAGGGCTATCTGTTTGCGGAAGCCCGGATCGATTCTTTTAAAATTACCAAGGATGAGGATCAATTGCAGGCAGGTTTTATAATTGCCTTAAACGCGCTGCAGAAAATCAGGCTGCGGGATGTAATTCTTACAGGAAACTATCATACAAAAGATGATGTTATCCTCCGGGAAATAGGTATTCAAAGCGGCGAAATCTGTACATCGGAGAAAATTGAAAAAATACCGGCCCGGTTGATGAGGCTGGGTATTTTTAAGGAAGTGTCCAGACCGGAAATCCTGTGGAAAAGCGGCGCCGATATTCAGCTTAAACTGGCGGTCGTAGAAGGCAATTCAACTACTTTAGACGGAGTGGTCGGTTATATTCCCAGACAAAACGAAGATGGCTATTTTGTCGGCCGTATCGATTTATCGTTTAACAATCCCTTTGGCGCCAATCGCCGGCTTGATATTTTCTGGGAAAAGCCCGATGAATTATCCGAAGAATTTCATCTTTCCTATACGGAACCCTGGCTGTTTAAGTATCCGGTAAGCCTGAGTCTGGGTTTGGACCGGATAGTGAGAGATACCACCTATGTAGAATGGAATCTCACCGCGGAAAGCCGCATTCGGTTGTTTGGCGATTTTTCTGCCATAGGAGGTTTCAGCCGTAAATCCGCTTTTCCGGATTCTGCCGCCAGCCGGGATATGAGGCTGTTACGCAATGCCGCGCTTAATCTCTTCGCTGGCATCGAAATGGATAACCGCGATAATCCTATAAATCCAAGAAAAGGCGTTTATTCCCGCTTGGACTTTAGTTATGGATTCAAGACAAATTACGGGCCTTCCTATTTGCTGGTCGAAGAACAGGCGGCGGCGAAAGAATCCATTCAGACCTATGATATAAAGTTCTATTGGTTTTATCATCTCTGGGCCAACCAGATTTTGGCTTTGCAGGTTAATGGCTGGCAAACGGAGGGCGGCCGCCTGCAGTTGACCGACTTTAAATGGTTTGGCGGCTATCAGTCTGTTCGGGGTTATCGTGATAAGCAGTTCCAGAGCGATCGCATTGCCTGGGTTAACACGGAATATCGTTTTTTAACCGGGCTGAATTCAAGAATGTTTATTTTTTGCGATACGGGCTATTACAGGCGGCATGAGTCGGGCTTAATATCCGATGAATGGCTGATGGGTTATGGCGCTGGTGTGCGGTTGGAAACCGGCCTGGGTATTTTGGGTGTGGATTATGGTCTGGCCCGCGGCGATACGTTTTCCGACGGTAAAATTCATTTCGGGATTGTCAGCAGGTTTTAAGGATGTTCTATAATTAAAAAGTAAATCAAAAGTCTGAAAAGAAAAACAAGGCGATAACAGGTTTCTTTTTTACAATTTACAATTTGGAGTTTAGCATTTCTGCGAGAAAAATAACTTCCACTTTTACTTGACATTGATACCCTCATCGAATATATTTGCACCACTTTTGCAACGTGCGCCTGTAGCTCAATTGGATAGAGCGTTGGATTCCGGTTCCAAAGGTTGGGGGTTCGATTCCCTCCAGGCGTACAAAATTAAAAAAACCGATAATTTATCCCGTTTATCGGGAAGCCGGGAAAGTAAAATTTAATTGATGATCCACTCATTTCGTCCTGCAGGTTGTTTTTTTTCTTTAATATCTCCGCAGGCCTGATCGGTGGATATTTAATTTTAAGATCAGATTGAGGATAAAATGGCAGAAAAGGTTACGCCGCGTTCGGAAGATTATTCACGCTGGTATACGGATATTGTTTTACAGGCTAAATTAGCCGATTACTCCCCGGTAAAAGGCGCTATGGTTATTCGTCCCAACGGTTATGCCATCTGGGAACTGATCCAGAAAAACCTGGACCGGATGTTCAAAGACACCGGGCATGTTAATGCGTATTTTCCTTTGTTGATTCCCGAAAGTTTTATGGCCAAAGAAGCGGAACATGTGGAAGGCTTCAGTCCGGAATGCGCGGTGGTTACCATTGGCGGCGGACAGAAATTAGAAGAAAACCTTTATATCCGCCCGACATCGGAGACGATTATCTGGGCCATGTATAAAAAATGGATTATGAGTTACCGTGATCTGCCGCTGCTGATTAATCAATGGGCTAATGTGATACGCTGGGAAATGCGCACCCGTCTTTTTCTGCGCACTTCCGAATTTTTATGGCAGGAAGGACATACCGCTCATGCCACTTATGAAGAGGCGGAAGAGGAAACCCGCAAGATTTTAAATGTATACAAAACCTTCGCCGAAGAATATCTGGCTATTCCGGTAATTCCCGGCAAAAAAAGCGATTCGGAAAAATTCGCCGGCGCTCTGCACACCTATTCCATAGAAGCCATGATGCAGGATCGTAAAGCCCTGCAGGCTGGCACGTCGCATAACCTGGGGCAGAATTTTGCCAAAGCTTTCGATGTGCAGTTTCAGGATAAAGACGGCAAGCTGAATTTTGTTTATGCCACTTCCTGGGGCGTCAGCACCCGTTTAATTGGGGCGTTGATTATGGCCCACAGCGATGACCGGGGATTGGTTCTGCCGCCTAAAATGGCCCAGCGGCCGGTTGTTATCGTGCCTATTTTCCGCGCGGATGATGAGAAAAAAGCTGTCCTGGAATTTGCCGATAAAATTCACCAGGAATTAAAATCAAGATTTAACGTTATTTATGATAGCCGGGAACAATATAAACCGGGATTTAAATTTGCAGAATGGGAACTGCAGGGCATTCCTGTTCGTCTGGAAATCGGTCCGAAAGATGTAGCCAATAATAAGGTAGTATTGGTGCGCCGGGATACCATGCAAAAAGAGTTTATTGAACGCAATGGTATTCTGGATCGCGTGACAAAAGAGTTAGATACGATGCAAAAGGAACTTCTGGAAAAAGCGCGGAACTTCAGGGATCAGAATACGTTGATTGTCGATGATTATAAAAAACTCCGTGAAATAATGGATGGCGACGGCGGCTTTGTGATGAGCCACTGGTGCGGCAGCCCGGAGTGTGAAACGAAGGTAAAAGAAGATACGAAGGCAACGATTCGCAATATCCCGTTTGCAGGAGATAAAGAACAAGGAAAGTGTATTGTCTGCGGCCGTGACTCCGTTCAGCGGGTCATTTTTGCCAAAGCATACTAAGGCAATTGAATATGTACGGGCGACAACAATATAGATTTGGACCGGGGGGATGCTCCCGCCGGGTATAAAGAATCTGCTTTACGCCAATGGAGCGGTTTTTCTTCTTTTATTTTTAAATCAGACTATCGGAGATTATGTTTTTCGACTTTGCGCATTTTCACCGCAAGCCGTAATTTCTTCATTTGCCATCTGGCAATTTGTTACCTACATGTTTTTGCATGGCGGTTTTGGTCATATCTTCTTTAACATGTTCGCATTGTGGATGTTCGGCGCTGATTTGGAGCGGGATTGGGGGACTAAGGAATTTTTAAAGTATTATTTTATAACCGGTATTGGCGCGGCGTTATTTTATCTGATAATCATGGGGACTTCAGCCGGATCAATGGTGGGCGCTTCCGGTGCGGTTTATGGAATTTTAATCGCTTTTGCTTTGCGATTTCCGGATAGAGAACTGATTATATTTCCCATTTTTGTTCCCATAAAGGCTAAATATTTTGTGCTGATTTTTGGCGGTCTTGCCTTTTTGCTGACCTTTGGATCAGATGGTAGTGATAATATTGCCCATGCCGCACATCTCGGTGGGATGGTTGTCGGTTATATTTATTTAAAATTCTGGTACCAGTTTTTTAAACTAAAATCAGGTCTTAAAAACATCTTTGGTAAAAAGCCGAAGAATGATCTGAAATATACTAAAGGCGGATCGGATAAAACCGAATATTACCGCCGGGTTATTGATGAACTTTTGGATAAAATAAACCGCGTCGGTTATTTAAATCTCACGGAAGAAGAAAAAAAATTGCTGGAAGAAGGCAGTAAATATTTACGTGAGCATAACAATAATAATTATCATTAAATAAATTCAGGTTTTTTTAAGGAGGCCTGCTGTATGAGTTATTTTGAGAATCTAACGTGTGGATGCGAGGAGTGCCATTATAACCACGATTCTTTGTGTTACAAAGAATCTATTACCCTCGATATGAACGGAACCTGTGAGGATATGGTGACTTGTGATGATTTCGAATGCCAGGACTGTGAGTTCTTTGATTTCTGTAAAAAAGAAAAGAAATTTAATTCAACGGCATTTACCTCGAACGAGGATTATTACAATGAGGATGAATATTAACAATTTATCCTTCTTTTATAATAATTGTCAGTACACAGGTGTTGTCTGTTTTTTATAGATAGTATTAGCATTATGGATGGAAAAGGATTAAAAAGGCCGGATGGACTTTTTTGTCAAAAAAATAAGGACTTTTAGTATTGTAGATAATGTCAGTTTTATCTATTTAATTATCATTACAGTCCTATCCTTTTTTTCACTTTCCAGAACGCCTTACCAGACAGAGATTATAGTTCTGTTATTATTTTTGTACATTTTTCTATTCTCAATGGCTGGATTACGACATCGGGAAGGCAAGAACCAGACCTTTAAGAAATTATTGATGTTTATTTATCCGGTATTTTTTATAGTGGTTATCTTTGAATCTTTTTTCATGATATTACCCTATTTTAATACCAACCGTTATGATGCGGTGATGGCCGCTATCGATTTAAAACTACTGGGCGTTAATCCTACCGTTTGGATTGAGCAGTTTATAACTCCCTGGTTAACGGAAATCCTGTATTTCTCTTATAGTATATACTTTCCTATGCCGTTGATAATCGTCGGCTGGCTATATAAAAAAAATATGCTGCGAGAGATAGCAGAGATTTTCCTGATTTTTTTACTTTGCTATTATATCGCTTATATCATCTATTTTATTGTTCCGGTTCAAGGACCAAGATTTTATCTGGCGGATTTACAGCAGACACCATTGACCGGCGTTCTGTTTTCCGAAAGCATAAGAAATCTGATTAACCTGATGGAACCGAATAAACTGGATGCCTTTCCCAGCCTGCATGCCGCTATTCTGTTATTAACCATGCTGACCGCGAAAAGGTATAACCGCCTTATTTATCTCATATTTTTACCCATATCGATTCTGATTACTATTTCTTTGGTATATTTGCGATATCATTATGTGATTGATGTGATTGTTGGATTTGTTCTCGCATTGATAACCTGGTATGCCGGCGGATGGATCTATGGTAAGTATGCGCAGTATTTTTCATTTCACTTTGACCGGAGGAAAACATGAAATCACTGCTTTCGGTTTTGCATTTTGATCGAAAAGATACGGACATTTATTTCATTTTAATAAGCGCACCCTTATTGCTGACCCTTTACTGGTATTACGGATCGGCACAGAAATTCCTGCAATATTTTCCCTCCTGGTCAAATCTGCCGGATGGCGAACTCTATGCCTATATAGCCCAGTTTTTATCGTTCTTTATACTGGTGTTTCTGATTCCCCTGTTGTATATCCGTTTTAAAATGAAGAAGCCGTTAAAGGAATTCGGGTTTGGTTTAGGCGATAAAAGATATGGTTTGATTTTCACAATAGTAGTATTAATTGTATTGGTGGCGCCCTTAATCTATTTGGCAGCCGGTATGCCTGATATTCAGGCGGAATACCCCCTGGCAAAAATTCTGCATCAGCGTCATGACCTGATTATCTGGTATGAAATCGGTTATATTATTTTCTATTACATTGCCTGGGAGTTTTTCTTCCGCGGATTTTTATTGTTTGGATTAAAAGATAAATTCGGTGCGATGAACGCTATTTTAATTCAGACCATATCATCCTGTCTTATTCATCTTGGTAAACCCGATGGTGAAATATTAGGGTCAATTGTTGTCGGTATAATTTTCGGAGCTATAGCCCTGCGTACCCGTTCATTCTGGTATGTATTTATTATACATGCCGGTATCGGCGTTTTAACGGATTTGTTTGTTATCTTTCGCTGAAAGCGTTTTATGAAATTTTTAATAACAGGAATCAACGGTTTTATCGGCAGCCATGTTGCTGAACGGCTTTTAAAAGAAGGGCATACGGTCCGTGGTCTGGTTCGCAAAACCTCCGATCTGAGTTTTCTCGAAGGCATGACTATCGATTATTATTACGGGGACATCACACAGCCTGATACTTTATCCGCAGCTTTAAAAAATGTTGATACGGTTATTCATGTAGCCGGTCTGGCCTCGGACTGGGGAAGCTATAAAACATTCCATAAAATCAACGTTCAGGGAACAATTAATCTGGCCAAAGAGGCTGATATCCAAAAAGTAAAAAGGTTTGTGCATATCAGTACCACCGCCTTTTATGGCTTTGGCCGTAACCATGCCGTAAAAGAATCCGATGACTATAAACCTACAATATTTCCGTATAGCGAAACGAAAAGAGAAGCCGAGAAATGGTTGTTTGAATATTCAAAAAAAACATCCATGAAAATTACCGCTATACGTCCGGGTAATGTATTTGGTCCCAGGGATCATACATTTATGGAAAAATACCTGGAGGCCATGGAACAGGGGAAAATGGCCTATATCGATGGCGGCGCCAGTAAAACATGCCCTTCCTACATTGAGAATGTGTTAGATGGAATTTTGCTGGCCTGTTTTTCGGGGAAAGCCGATGGCGAGGCTTTTTTTATAACGGACGGACTGGATATTGACTGGAAAACTTTTACCGATGCTTTCGCCGATGAACTGGGAATAAAGCGGCCTAAATTATCCTTTCCGTTTTATCCGGTTTATTTTTTAGCGTGGGTAATGGAGTTAATCTATAAGATATTGGGCATTAAAACGGCCCCGTTGTTGACCCGCTATCGTATCTCCAACGGAGGCAGGGATTATTATTTATCCATCGAAAAGGCAAAACGGATATTAGGATATACACCCAAAGTTGATTTTAATGAGGCTGTTAAACGAACCGTACAGTGGTACAAAAACCGCGGTTAGTTTAAGGGATAAGTATAGATCCTGTAAGTCTTGTATATATTTGAACCTACAATTTCAATGACCTTATTCATCGCATGGTTATCTTCCAGTATCCAGGAAAGTTCACCGCCGGTATACCCGTATTTTTTTGCATTCAGAATGGTATTGATAAAAAATACAGAACTGAGTCCGAGAGACTGGATTTCTTTAATGACGCCCAATATGATAACCCGGACCTGTTTGATCTTTTTTAAACCGAACAACAATTTGAATATTCCTGTTGGCAACAGCCGGCCGTTCGGGATTTTAACCATGATTTCATTCAGATTTGGCAGGGAAACACAAAAGCCGACGGGTTTCCCTGCTTTCTCTGCAATAAAAATCATTCGCTCATCGGCTATAGTTTTCAAGTCGGCAGCCAGTATGTCAATTTCGACATCTGTAAAGGGAACAAATCCCCAATTACGGCTCCAGGCATCGTTATACACTTCTTTGATTAGCTTAATTTCATTCTTTATATCTTTAATTCGGATATTGCGAATTTGTATGTTGTATTTATCCAGAATTTTTTCAGATACGCGTACCATTTTTTCCGGGATACTTTTAATGGCTGTTTCTGTTGTGAGAAGCCAGGCATAAAGATCTTTTGCTTTTTTGTTTCCAAAACCTTCGGTTAGTTTAGGATAATAAGGAAGCGTGTGCGTCATCATTAAAAATGGTGGCGTATCAAATCCGTCAATAAGCATGCCGCACTCGTCATTTGTAGAGGGATTCATCGGACCGATCATTTCGTCTTTGCCCTTGCTTTTTAACCAGTCTGCCGCCGCCTTAAAAAGGGCATTAGCCGCTTCCTGATCGTTGATACATTCGAAAAATCCCCACATGCCGGCTTTATTTCCCTGAAAATCATTGTAATTCTGGTTGGTGATTGCAGCAATCCGTCCGCATAACTTTTCATCTTTATAGGCAAGAAAAAATTCGATTTCCGCATGTTCAAAAAAAGGATTCCTTTTAGTATCCAGCAGTTTCTTTCGTTCCATATATAATGGACTGATCCAGTTCTTTACATCCTTATTAATTTGCCATTCGAATTTTAAAAAATGTTTTAACTGTTTTGAATTTCTTACCGGAATTATTTCTATGGCCATATCCTGATTATCCGTCTTTAATAAATAGACTATTATAAATTAAAGTTTCATATCACGATTCTTATTTCGCCAAAACCAAACTTAGATAACGCTCAGATCCCGGGCTACTTTTGTAACAATTTCCAGGACTTTTGATAAATCGTCTTCCGAATGGGTAGACATAAAACTCGTTCTGATTATACTTTCATCCGGGGGAACGGCCGGACTGACAACGGCATTGGCGAAAATACCTGCTTCAAATAATTTTTTCCAGAATAAAAAAGTACGCTCATCGTTCCGCACATATAATGGGATAATCGGCGTATCTTTACTTACCCCGGTATCAAAGCCGATTCTTTTAAATTCGCTCTGCATCATTTTTGATATTTTCTGCAACCGCTGAACATGTTCCGGTTCCTCTTCCATTATTTCCAGTATTTTTAAAACGGTGGCCGTAGTTGCGGCAGTCGGAGCAGCGCTGAAAATAAGCGCAGATGCTTTATGCTGAAGATAACTGATCACTTCCGCAGGACCCGCTACAAAACCGCCGATGGAACCTAAAGATTTACTAAAAGTACTCATTACCAGGTCAACTTCATCATAAAGATTAAAAAGTTCACAGGTGCCTTTACCGGTTTTTCCGGTGACGCCAAGGGCATGCGCTTCGTCAATATAGACCCGCGCTCCGTATTTTTGGGCAAGTTTAACCAATTCATCTAATTTTACAATATCGCCTTCCATGCTGAAAACACCGTCGCTGATAATAAGTTTTCCTTTATCATCGGGAATCTGTTGCAGCACCTGTTCCAGGCTGGCCATGTCATTATGGTTGTATCGTTTTATTGTTGCCCGTAATGCGGCCATAATGCCGGCATAAATGCTGGCATGATCCGATTTATCAATGATCAGATAATCGTTGCTTCCGGCTATGGTGGACAAAGCGCCGACATTTGTCATATAGCCTGTGCTAAATATCAGCGCGGCTTCACGCTTCGTGAATTCTGCCAACTTCTTTTCTAATTTGATATGCAAATCCAGTGTGCCGTTTAAGAATCTTGAACCCGAGCAACTTGTTCCGTATTGCCGGGTAGCTGCCAGGGCAGCCTCAATGACACGGGGATCGTGAGTTAATCCAAGGTAATTATTAGATCCAATCATGATGATTTCCCTGCCGTCGATATGGACACGGGGACCATCATTACCGGTTAAGGGTGTAAAATAGGGGTAAATACCCGCAGCAATTGTTTCCCGAACCCTGGTAAAATTTCTGCACTTTTCAAAAATATCCAAACGGCCTCCAAGTAATTAATAAATCTTCCATGTTTAAATAAATGCGTTTTAACGCGCTTAATTTCGTAAAAATAACATCTTACGCCTATTAAAATAGGTTTGCGAAATTTAATAAACTTTTTTAATATATCCAAAAAATCTGAATATGGTTAAACCATGAAACGCAAACAGAAAGCGGATTATGAGAGTATTGGTTACAGGAGCATCAGGATTTATCGGAGGTTTTTTAACGGAAGCGCTGTTAAAGAAAGGTTACCGGGTAAAAGTTCTGATTCGCAGCAAATCCAATTTAAAGTGGATTGCCGATCTGGATATCGATTGCTGTTTTGGTGACTTGCTGAAGCCCGACAGTTTTAAAAAAGCTCTTAAAAATATCGATTATATCTATCATGTCGCCGGTATAACCAAAGCCCGGAAAAAGTTGGATTACTATCTTGGCAATTATCAGGCTACTAAAAACTTAATCGAAGAAATAAATAAATCCGGCATCAAACTTAAACGTTTTTTATATGTAAGTTCCCAGTCGGCCATTGGTTCAAGCCCGACGATTTTACCTTTGGATGAAAGCGCCGAACCTCACCCGTTAACGCCCTATGGGAAGAGTAAATTAGCCAGCGAAGAATATCTTAAAAAATACAGGGATAAACTGCCGATTACTTTGGTGCGCCCCCCATCGGTTTATGGCCCCCGCGATATGGATATACTGAATTTTATGAGAATCGTTAAGAAGGGCGTTATACCTAATCTGGGCTTAAATGATAAGTATCTTAGTTTAATTTATGTCAAAGACCTTGTTGAGGGAATGATCGTTGCGGCAGAAAGCGCCAATTCAATAGGAAAAGCCTATTTTTTAACCAATCCCCAGCCTTATTCATGGGAAGAATTTGCGGTTACCGTTTTAAAAACAATCAATAAAAAAGGCATCAGAATTTATATTCCTCCCTTTATGGCCAAAGGGTTGTCCGTTTTAACTGATTTGTATTCGGACATAACCGATAGCGCATCGATTTTTAACCGCGAAAAATTCAGGGAGATGATGCAGGAATTCTGGGTGTGCAGCCCTAAAAGGGCAAAACAGGATTTGAATTTTGAAGCAAAAACACCGCTTGATAAAGGCATCGCCGAAACTATTGGATGGTATGTCGAACAAGGCTGGTTATAAAAACAACTGGTTTACCGATTGGTTTGGTCAGGATTATCTTACCGTTTATGAGCACCGTGATAAAGACGACGCCGCTTCACTGGTCAATTTAATTTTACATCATTATCCTGTTCCGGCCGGGATGCGGATACTGGATGTCGGTTGCGGAAATGCCTGGCATGCCCTCCAATTTGTCAAATCCGGTGCCAAAATCATTGGCGTTGATCTTTCCCGGGTTCTGCTGGAAGAGGCTTCTAAACAAAATACAAAATCAAATAATATCTATCTGGTTCAGGGCGACATGCGCCTGCTGCCTTTTAAAAACGGTTTCGACGGCGTAGTTAATCTGTTTACCTCCTTCGGTTATTTTTCCAAAGACGAAGAAAACCTGCTGGTGATAAACGAAATGTCCCGTGTTTTAAAGCAGAACGGGTTTTTTGTGCTTGATTATCTGAATGCAGACTTCGTCAGAGAAAACCTGATTTCCGTTTCCAATAAAACGCAGAATGATCTGAGCATTAAGGAAATCAGGCGGATAAATAAAAACCGCGTTGAAAAGGAAATTATCATAGATGACGGCCGGGAAGTAAAAAAGTATTATGAATCCGTTCGTTTATATGAACCCGGTGATATCGAAAATATGTTAAAACAGGCCGGAATTGTTATAACGGCAATCTTTGGCGGGTATCAGGGCGGAGCTTTTTCATCCGCCAGTCCCAGACTGATAATTTCAGGGAAGAAAAGCTAGCCGGGCATCATTGCGATTATTCTGCGCAGACTGTCTTAAAAAACAGGCATTATTTTAATTATAACTGTGTTGCATAAAGGCAATCAAAAGTGTATAATATTAACACATCTATTCATAACTAAAATGAGCCGGTTATCTTATGCAAAAAGACATTTTTAAAGATTATATCAGTTTTTCCCCGAAAATTGAAAAACTATTCAATTTTCCATTACAGCCGGAATGGAAAGAAGTATGCGAAAAAGTTCATAACGAGCATCGTGATCCCGCCATCATTGAAGAACTGATTAATCATAACAAAAGCAGTCGTTCGAAAAAGGTGAAAACCAATCTGGAACGTCTTAAAAAGGGCAAAGCATCCATTATTATCACCGGCCAGCAATTAGGCCTTTTTGTATCGCCCCTGTATACTGTTTATAAAGCGCTGACCGCCATTAAGCTGGCGGAACAACTGAATACCGCCTTAACGGATCAGAATTTTGTACCGGTTTTCTGGCTGGAAGGCGAGGACCATGACTTTGAAGAGATAAACCATTTTAATATCCAGGAGCCAAAGGGAAATATACGCACCTATTCCCTGCATGAGGATGAAAATCGCCTGCCTGTTGCAAAACGGATGCTACCACCGCAAATAACGGACTTAATAAACAATTTAAAAAGCGATTTACAGCAAACCGAATTCAGCGAGCATTTGTTTGACCGTCTGACCGAAATATATCAACCGGGATCGGGATGGCTGGATTCATTCCGGCAGCAAATGCAATGTATTTTTGACAGCCTTGGATTATTGTATTTCAATCCGACTTCCAAAAGAATTAAAGACTTAAGCTTACCATTTATTAATAAGCTGATCGATAATAATGAGTCTTTTCTTACAAAGATTAACGAACAGTCGGAAGAAATCCGGCAAAACGGCTATGCCTTACAGGTTCAGTTACAGAACGATTACAGCTATATCTATTTGACTGATAATAAAAAAGGTCGTCAACCGGTTTTCAGAAAAAATAATAAATTTTACCTAAAAGACACGGACGATATCTGGAGCGCCGATCAGCTTAAAACAACGTTTTCCCGGAACCCTGCTCAGTATTCTTCCACGGTTCTGGTCCGTCCAATTTGGCAGAGCTGGCTATTGCCCGTAGTTTCCTATGTAGCCGGGCCTTCGGAAACGGCTTATTGGAGCCAGCTATTGCCGGCGTTTAAAGTTTTCGGACTGTCAATGCCGCATCTTACGCCAAGAAATTCCATCACGCTGATTGAAAACAGAATAAAGCGATATTTGGAAAAATATGGATTATCAGCAGATGAAATAGAACCGGATTTTAACCGGTTTCTAAAGCATTCGATTTTTAAACAGCAGCAGTTTAACGACCTTAAAAACAGTTTTAAAGAAATTAATAAGCAGTTGAATTTATTTCAGACACAGATTGATGGGGAGCTAAATGAATTGGATCCGACGTTAAAAACGCCTTTTGATAAAACATTAACTTCTGTAAAATCGACTATAAATAATTTTGAAAAAAGAATCCTGAAAAGAATTGACGAAATGAATTCAACCATGAGTAACCATCTGGATATTATTCATAAAAATATCTGGCCGCTGGGTAAACGACAGGAACGCATATTCAGCAGTGTCTATTTTATGAACAAATACGGTCAGGAATGGATTAATTCCGTTTACAAATGTATTGACCCCGGCAAGCCACAGCATCGGTTTTTAGAGATTTAAATGAAAGACAAACGGTATTCAAGCCACAGGAACGAAGACGCCGGAACTCTTCTGGCTGAAATAAAACGTTTCCGAAAGAGCCGATGGTTCTGGGCGGCAGGACTGCTGATTGTCGCATTGTTCGGTTTAATTATTCCGATTATACCCGGAATATTGATTTTAATAATTATTCTGGCTTTATTTAAAAAAGGCTGGATGGAAAAAATCCGTCATCGGTTCCGGTTATGGAAAATATATAATGAGGAATAGAATGAAAAAGATTGCCTGTTGTATTTTATTATTACTGCTGTTTTCCTGTTATAATTATGAGCACCAGAATAACCAGTTTTTTTATGAGATTTTTAATAAATACGCTTCCGAAAAAGATTCCCTTAACCGCTTACTAAACGATTATGAAGTCCAGCTTCTTTATACGCATATTGACAAAGATAAAAACAACCGGCCTGTATTTTCTACCTACGGCTTCAGAGTTGATCCGAATACATATTTCTATCCCGCGGGGGCGGTGCGGATGTTTGTCGCGGCCCTGGCGTTGGAAAGGCTTAACGAATTAAATATTGAAAATCTGGATCGGAATACCCTTATGGATATTGGAGACTCACTCCAAATATATGGTCCTGATGAGAACACTGCACAGGTAAAATCTCCCGGCAGTTATATCGAAGAGATGCTTATCCTGGGCGATTACAGAGCTTATGACAGGCTGTATGATTTTTTGGGTCAGCAGTATTTAAATGAAAAATTATGGAGCAAAGGATTCAACCGGACGCGGATTATTCATCGCCTGGCGGCAGACATTTCGCCGGAGCTAAACCGTGCGTCAAATCCCGTTTATTTTTATTTAGAATCTTCATTACTATACTCAAAGCCGTTGCAGATAAATCCGGATATTTTTACGACACCCTTTGGAAAAACACTTTTGGGGGAAGGTTATTATAAGGATGATTTTTTGATTGAAGAGCCGCTGGAATTTACCTATAAAAATTTTTCACCCGTTACGGAGTTGCAACAGGCGTTAAAGTGCCTGTATTTCCCCGAATCCATTGACGAAAATAAGCGATTCGATTTAGCGAAAGATGATTATGATTTTTTAAAAAGCTGTCTTTCGGCAGAGAAACATTTAAACAAAAATGAAGATTATCCTGAAAACCATCTTGAAGCGGATACCGGATTTGGCCTGCCGGGAAGTCTTAACAGAGCAGGCGCCGGAGGCGCAGGTATGAAATTCATGGTGGAAAATGCCTATTACGCGGATAAAGTCAATAATATAGAATTCCTTTTTACGGCAGTCGTCTATATCAATCCGGATGGTATTTTTTGTGACGATCAGAAAGATTATCTGACAAAAGGCAGATTGTTTTTTAATTCGGTATTAGGAGCGTTGTATGCGTATGAAAAACAGAAAACTGTTCAATAGATAAAAGCAAAGCAACATTTCGTCCGTTTTTTTTGTATTGTACGATTTACCCGATATAATTCGGTTTTTGGGCAGATTAAGCTTAGAACTTTTCCAGTTCGGCATTTACCATATTCAAAAGAATCGCTTTTTCCCGCATGGGTAAAAAGGCGCTTTTAAACCCGGCGACAATCACATTTTTCAAATCTCTTAAAGACCATTCCGCATACCTGGCGGCCAGATGCAGTTCCTTTGTGATCGTCGTATTGGAAATAGTGCGGTTATCGGTGTTAATTGTTACCCGGAGACCGTAATCATAATAAAATTTAAGAGGATGGCTGGCGTACGATGTAGCCGCTTTGGTCTGGATATTACTTGTCAGACAGACTTCCAGCGGAATACGATGGTCGTTGACATAATTAAGAAGATCGATATCTTCTTTTAACCTGGTGCCATGACCAATTCTATGGGCGCCGCAATAATGAATTGCCTGGTGAATACTTTCGGGGCCGAATGCTTCTCCGGCATGGGCTGTACAGTTGATGTTGTGATTCAGAATAATATAAAACGCTTCTCTGTGATGTTTGGCCGGATAATTTTCTTCCGCTCCGGCCAGATCGAAAGCGACAACGCCCCGGTTTTTATATGCCATGGCCAGTTCCGCCAGCATCACGGAAGTTTCCGGATTGATATTCCTCATCCCGCAAATGATAACACCTGTTTTTATATGAAATTTCTTTTCCGCTTCCTTTAGTCCGGCGACAACCGCGTCTACAACTTCGGTCAGCTTTAAGTCTTTTTTGGTATGTAATACCGGTGAATAACGGACTTCCAGGTACCAGATATTTTCCATAGCAGCGTCTTCCGCTAATTCATAGGCGGCACGGTATAAGGCATCCGCTTCCTGAAGAACCGAGAGCGTAATGTCAAAAGGAATAAGATATTCAACAAGACTTTTACATTTTAAACCGGGGACCAGAATTTTTTTAAGACTGTTATAATTTGATGCCGGCAATTCCACGTTCTGCTTTTTAGCAAGATCAAGAATAGTTTCGATGCGAACACTGCCATCCAGATGGCAATGCAGATCGGTTTTTGGCATTTGCTTAATTATACTTTGTTCAATATTCATCTCAGCCTGCCTTTGCTGTAAATAGCTTTGGATACCAGTGGCGTCATAGCGCAAATAACTGCCGAAACAAAGGAATCATATCTTGTTATAAGGTTTTTTGTTAAAATGCCAAAGGCGCCTTCATTGGAACGGACATCAGATTTTCCGCTAAATTCATCGATCACTTCGGATAATTCTCTTTTTTCATCATATAAGGCATGCTTTAAAAATACCGGTAAAGTTAATGCCGGCGAACTGCCAAAGTATCCGTACCGGCCGTCATAGGCGTAAACCCAGTTTTGCAGGTAAGCGTCGCTTTTCCCGGAGTGCTCGAATAGGAAAACGCCGCCTTCCATTCCCATTCCGATAGTACAGTTTTCCAGGTTATCGTAAGTGTATAGTGCTCTCTGGCAGGCGCCTTCCCGGATTTCCTCCAAAGTCAAAGGCATTTCGGGCACAGATATCTTCGGTGAAATCGTGGAAAATCCGATATCTGTTTCTAATCGGTCGTTTTGTTTCCATACCTGTTTAATGGCGTTAATACAGGCTGTTGTCTTTATTTTATTCTCGGTTCCGATTCCTACGAGCATAAATTAATTACCGGAAGTATCCGCCGGTGTTTGAATCAGGGAATCTTCCGGTGGCGTTTCAGACTCTTCCTCCACGGGCGGCGCCTCCTGAATTTCTTCTATCGGTGGTGCTTCCTGGATTTCTTCTTCCTGTATTGGCGGCGCTTCCTGGATTTCCTCTTCCTCTACGGGTGGCACTGGCTGTTCAACAGACTGGCTTTCTTCTTCTAAAAGTTGTTCTTCCTGCTCGGCTCTCTCAATCACGGCTTCCATTTCGTCTTCCGGCTTTTGCGTCACAATTTCTTCTTCCTCTTCTTCCTCCTCTTCCGAAGTAATCAGGCCAAGTCTTTCCTTATAAGAGAGAATGGATTTGTCATCAAGCGCCAATTCACGGTAATTGTGAGGATCCTGCATTTTAATCTGGGCTAATAAACTGTAATCCGTCTCGGGAAATCCAACCGTAACAGAACGATAGTCTTCAATCGCTTTGTCTATTTCACCGATTTTAGCCTCAACGAGTCCTCTTCTGTATAGAGCCTGAGCTTTTCCGATTTCATCATCACTGTCTTCATAATTTAAGGCTTTGTTATAAAACGAAAGGGCATTTTTGTAATCTGTCGTATCGGTAGAGAAAACACCGGGATTGAATTCTGCCGCGCGTTCGTACCATCTTCCAAGCTGGCAGTAAATTTCCGGAATCTTATTTGGGATTCTGTTTTCTCTAATCAGGCGAAGCAGTATGGACATTTGTTTTTCAAACTCATCCATTTTTAAATAGGTAGCGGCTATCTGCAATTGAGCATCAACGTGCAGGTCTGAATAAGGGTATTTATCCATCATGTATTGATACGCTCCCAGTGCCGCCTGATATTCGCCCATCTGGTAAAGCTGATTGCCGTAATTCAATAATTCAACATCGCTCATCTGTGTTTCATCCACTGCTTCTTCACCGGAAAACCAGCAACCGGTAATCATTAGGCTGAAAAACATAATTGCCAGCGATACTCTGACTAATTTCATTTTATTCTCCTACAGGTTAATTTTCATAGAATCTTTTTATCTCATTTTTAGCCTGTTCCGCTAAAAGTCTTTCATTTTCATAAAGAAGATGACGATCCTTATATACCCATTTCCCGTTGATCATAACATCTTCCACATCCGTAGAACCAGCGGAATATACTAATTTTGAGTAGATATTTTCGTAAGGAATGGAATGAACTTGATCATTTTTAATAAATGTCAGGTCGGCGCATTTACCGCATTCGATACTGCCGGTCATCTGATCAAGATTTAAAACCCTGGCGCCATTGATAGTAGCCATTGCCAGGACATCCCTTGAGGGCATGGATTCCGGACCATATTTTGGTTTTTGAATCAGGGCCGCCAGCCGCATCTCGCGGAAAATATCCATGTTATTATTACAGGGCGCGCCGTCTGAGCCCAACGCCGTCAGAATACCTTGTTCGAGATACTCCGGAACAGGTGCGATACCGGAACCCAGTTTAAGATTGGCAGTCGGGCAATGAAGCACATTTACTTCGAATTCTTTCATCAGGTTTATTTCATCGTCGGAGACCCAGATACAATGAGCCAGACATAAATTTTTACCGACTGCATTTAACTTTTCAAAAAGAGTGATATTTCCACAGCCGAATCGCTGTTTTACCAGTTCGGTTTCACGTTTATTTTCCGAAGCATGGGAGTGATAGAGTGTATTTTTGTCCCGGGCCAGCTCGGCGGTTTCTCTGAGCAACTTTTCCGTACAGGAGAGCGCAAAACGCGGGGCAAAAGCATAATTAATACGCTGGTCATCATAACCGTGCCAGACGCTGCAAAGCCTCTGACTTTCATAAAGACTTTCTTTTGTGGTTTCACGCAGGGAATCAGGGATGTCCCCGTCATCCATCATGGCTTTACCGCTGTATCCTCGTATCCCGGAACGGTCCATTTCTTCGAAAATCACATCCTGATGATGAACGGTGCCCATATCCAGAATGGTTGTTGTGCCGGCTTTGATCATTTCGGCTAATCCCATGCGGGCGCTGATTCTTAAAGATTGCGCCGTGTGCTTACCTTCCAGCGGCCAGACCTTTTTTTTCAGCCAATCCAGCAGACTCAGATCATCCGCCGCGTTCCTGAAGAGCGCCTGGCATAAATGGACATGAGCCTGAACAAGGCCGGGAATGATAATCAGGTCTTTAGCGTCAAATATTTCATCAGCCGGATCGGTTAGATCCTGCCCGATTTTGGCGATCATTTTTCCGTCGGTCAGAATATCGCCATTCAACACTTCAAAAGTGGAATTCATGGTAACAATCAAACCGTTCTTTATTAGAATTTTCATTTCGGAATCTGCATTGGTTAAATCCTGCGTAAGGTTAGGAAAATATAAAGCTTATCCCAAAAGTTATCAAGTGAAAATCAAATGTTCGAAAAAATGATAAATTGCATGAAAACGCGTGAATTTTACTTGACAGAATGGCAATCATTATTTACTTTGCACTTTTGCTTTTGGTTTATAATAGTTTTGTTTTATGTCTAAATGAAGGAGAAATAACATGAGTATCCGCGTAGCTATTAACGGCTTCGGAAGAATCGGAAGATTGGTATTTAAAGCAAGTCAAAATGACCCTGACTTTGAAATTGTGGCAATAAATGATCTCACTAATTCATCTGTATTAGCGCATTTATTGAAATATGATTCCATACATGGCCGTTATCCGGTTCCTGTGAAGGCGGAAGGCGATTATTTAATCGCCGGAAAAAGAAAAGTAAAAGTATTAGCTGAAAAAGACCCGGCGGCTTTGCCCTGGAAAGAACTTAATGTAGATGTGGTTGTTGAATCGACAGGCGTATTCAGAAAACGCGAGCAGATTGCCAATCATCTTAATGCCGGCGCTAAAAAAGTTGTTCTTACCGTTCCTTCGAAGGATGAAATTGATAATACCATCGTTCTGGGTGTTAATGACAAAGCTTTGAAAGCCAGCGATAAAATCGTTTCCAACGCTTCCTGTACTACCAACTGTCTGGCTCCTGTCGTTAAAGTGCTGAACGATAATTTCGGCATTAAACGGGGTCTGATGACTACGATTCACGCTTATACCAACGATCAGAGAATTCTCGATTTACCGCACAGCGATCTGCGCCGCGCCCGCGCCGCTGCTGTGAGCATGATCCCGACCACTACCGGCGCTGCACGCGCTGTAGGTAAAGTGATTCCCGAATTAAATGGAAAACTTGATGGTATGTCCATCCGCGTACCGACATCCGACGGTTCGGTTGTTGATTTTGTCGCCGAAGTAAAAAAGAATACTTCGGTTGAAGAAATTAATGCGGCCATGAAGAAAGCGGCGGATGGTCCGATGAAAGATATCCTGGAATACTGTGAAGATCCGATTGTATCGGTAGATGTTGTCGGAAATCCAAAATCAAGTATTTTTGACGCGCTTTCAACCACGGTTATGGACGGTAATTTTGTTAAAGTCCTGTCCTGGTATGACAACGAATGGGGCTACTCCAACAGGGTAGTTGACCTGGTCAAGAAAATGGCGAAAATGAAATAAGAAATGAATAAGGCTGTCCAAGGGCAGCCTTTTTTATAAAAAGAGAAAGAGGATGATATGGCAAAGTTGACCATTGATCAGCTGAATTTGAAAGGCAAAAAAGCGCTTATCCGCTGTGACTTTAATGTTCCGCTGGATGAAAAACTTAATATTACCGATGACCGCCGGATTGTCGCTTCGCTGCCTACGATTAAGAAAGTTTTAAAGGATGGCGGCATGCCGGTACTGTGCAGCCACCTGGGACGTCCGAAAGGTCAGGTTAAGGAAGAAATGCGCCTGAAACCGGTTGCCAAAAGACTTGAACAATTATTGAAAACAAAAGTAATTATGGCCGCGGATTGCATTGGCGAAGAAGTTTCTCAATTGAAAAAAGCCTTAAAACCCGGTGAAGTACTGCTTCTTGAAAACCTGCGTTTTCATAAGGAAGAAACGGACAATGATCCGGAATTTGCTAAAAAGCTTACCGAAGGAGTGGATTTATATATCAATGACGCTTTTGGCACCGCCCACCGCGCCCATGCCTCAACCGAAGGCGTAACAAAATATGTAAAACAATGTGCCGCCGGCTACCTGATCGACAAAGAGCTTAAGTATCTGGGACAGGCTGTGGAAAATCCCAAACGTCCTTTTTTAGCGGTGCTTGGCGGCGCTAAAATTTCCGGTAAAATCGATGTGATCAAAAATCTGTTCAGTAAAGTAGATACGCTGATAATCGGCGGCGGAATGGCTTATACGTTTTATAAGGCCCAGGGACACGAAATCGGTAAATCGCTTTTGGAAGAGGATAAAATTGATCTGGCCGGCGAAATTTTAAAAGAAGCTAAAAGTAAAAATGTCAATTTCATTCTGCCTGTGGATGTTAAAGTGGCCAGTGAGTTTGATAATAATGCAAAATCAAAATATGTAGCCGTATCCGAAATACCTGCCGATTATATGGGCATGGATATCGGTCCGGAAACCATTAAGCAGTTTGCCACTGAAATATCCAGGGCGAAAACCATCATCTGGAACGGCCCGGTCGGCGTTTTTGAAATGGAAAATTTTATGGAAGGCACTAAAAAAGTAGCCGAAGCCATTGCCGGAGCCACGGCAAAAGGCGCCATCAGCGTTATTGGCGGAGGCGATTCGGCGGCGGCCATCAGCAAATTCGGCATGGATGAGCAGTTTACCCATATTTCCACCGGCGGCGGCGCATCGCTCGAATACCTGGAAGGTAAAATACTGCCAGGCATTGACGCCTTAACCGAAGTATAAAAATTGGAGAATTCATGAATCGTAAAATAGTAATTGCAGGTAACTGGAAACTTCATAAAACAAACCAGGAAGCGCTTCAGTTAGCCAATCAGATTAAAATAAAAAATACGCATATTAAAAAAGCCGGCATTATCATCTGCCCGCCGTTTACCGCTTTAAGCGAAGTGCACAGCGTTGTTAAGGATTGCAATGTGGCCTTGGGCGCCCAGAATGTGTACTGGGAAAAACAGGGCGCATTTACCGGCGAAATCAGCGCCGGCATGATTAAAAGCACGGGCGCCGTCTATGCGATTATCGGCCATTCGGAACGCCACCAGTATTTCGGCGAGACGGATGAGACGGTTAATAAAAGAATTAACGCCGCGCTGGAAGCCGGACTTAAACCGATTGTTTGTGTCGGCGAAACCCTTGAAGAACGCGAAAAGAATATCACCGCCCAGGTTGTTACAAGGCAGATTAAGGGCGCGTTTGCCGGAATGTCTGCCGATGCGATGAAAAATATCATCATTGCTTATGAACCGGTCTGGGCCATCGGAACGGGCAAAACGGCTACGCCGGATCAGGCCCAGGAAGTGCATGCCCTGATCAGACAATTAATTAGCAAAGAATTCGGAAACGCCGTTGCCGATAATATTGTTATTCAATACGGCGGAAGCGTAAAACCGGATAATGCCGAATCGCTGTTAGGTCAGAAGGACATCGACGGCGCGCTGGTTGGCGGCGCCTGTCTGGATGCCGATTCCTTTACGGCTATTATCGCCGCGGCTGAAAAACTGCTGCAGGCATAAAAAAACTTGAACGGGGAATCAAATATATATAAATTCTCCGTTCCTGAAAATTAAACGGAGTTTACGAAGACATATGTATACATTATTAATTATTCTTTTTGTGCTGATCAGTTTTGCAATGGTTGTGGTTATTCTGCTGCAGGCCGGTAAAGGAAAAGGTTTAGCGGGATCGATCGGCGGCGGTATGGGCGGTTCGTCTATTTTCGGCGGACGGGGCGCGGCGGATTTCCTGAGTAAAGCTACCACATGGATTGCCGCTTTGTATATGGTTTTTGCCGTGATTATCGGTATCATGTACCGTTCCGAAGTTGATGAGGCCCAGCAAAGTCTGATCCAGCAGCATATGCAGGAACAGGAAGCGATTGAAACGCCGAATCTGCCTATGGCGCCTATGCCGGAGCCGGAACAGGGCGCTGATCAGGATAATTCGCCGGAATAATTGACTAAATGATTTTACCGCTGGAGTGGTGGAACTTGGCAGACACGCTATCTTGAGGGGGTAGTGGGTTAACACCCGTGCGGGTTCAAGTCCCGCCTCCAGCACATTGAAACCTTAAAGCATCTCCGAACCGGGATGCTTTTTTTATTTGAACGGATTATTACGATGTTGGAATGGCTTAACCAGATTGATACGGCTTTGTTTGTTTTTTTAAATGTCACCCTGGCAAATCCGGTTTTCGATGTTCTTATGCCGTTTATCACCCATGCCGAAACCTGGTACCCGGTGTGGGTTGTTTTGTTCATTATGATGCTCTGGAAAGGCGGTGTGAAGGGACGCTGGTTTATTGTGGTTGCCATTCTGGCTGTAGCCCTTTCGGATCAAGCCGTTAATCAATTGATGAAACCGTTTTTTGAAAGAATCCGCCCCTGCAATGTGGTTGAAGGCTGCCGCATGCTGGTGCCGTGCAGTAGGTCGTTTTCCATGCCTTCTTCCCATGCGGTCAACTTTTTTACCACGGCAACGGTGTTGGCGTTTTTCTATCCCCGTTACCAGGGCTGGTACTGGAGCATAGCTTTTTTGGTGGGCTATTCCCGCATAGCGGTGGCCAGGCATTATCCCTTTGATGTTTTGGTCGGCGCCCTGACGGGCATTCTGTTCGCTTTGTTCTGCATTTACCTGTTTAAATATGTACGGCGCCGATATAACCTTCCCCTGGAAAAAGATAGAAAATAATTTGTTTTTTGTATTTCTTTTTTATGATTCTATGTTCTATTAACGAAAAGACGGACAGGCCCGTCAACAAAACTGCCGGACAGGCACAAAGGTATTAAATGCCGGCTTGTTTTATGGAAAAAGATGAATTTTAGCGCCGGCGGCGCAGTATTTAATACATTGTTTTGTTATACATATTTTTTATAATGAATTTACATACTATCCCAAAGGTAAAATAGACAAAATTATAAATTTTCAATCCTGAATAATTTATCTTCTTGGGATAATTTTACTATAAAATACTTTTCATTATTAAGACTATCTGGTAGCTTATCTTTAAGAATTGATGCAACAAACTGAATATTATTTTCCGAAACAAAATCAGATATTTTAACTAATTGATTATCATGCATTAACTCTTTTTTATCATTTAAAAGAAAATGCAGACAAGGAATATTTTCTTCATCAGCAAAGAGAGTATATGCAATATCAAAACATGAAATTTCACCTTGTTTTTTACCAGAACTCAGATTTGTATTGAATGCACTAAATTTATATAGTTTTTGGTTTTTTCTATTTGTGATAATATCATATTTCAAAGCATATTGCTCATCATATAGTATTGTTGATATTCTTGAAAAGTACTTATTGAATTTATTGAGCTGAGTCTTTACCGTCTGTTCAAATTCATTTGAAAATAACTCTTTATCAATTTCATCTAAATTCTTGGAATATTCATTAATATTTTTTTCAACATCTTCTAATTGAGAAATGATATTTTCATATTCACCTTTTTTTCGATATTTATCATTCAATTCCTGAATTAAAGATTCCAATTCTTCATATGTATCACTTTTTGATATAATGATTGAAAGTGATTTTTCATCCTCTAGTAATTTATTTAAATCTGATTTTTTATTGCGGATATCACTTTCTAGAACTGGCAATTCTTTGGTGATAAATTTTATCTTCTCATCTATCATCTTATTGTGATAATTTAAGAGGTCTTCAAAAGTTTTTTGTATTTCATTGACTTGTGTAGTCGCTTGTTTATAAATATGTCTAAGTTGATTGATATCAATATTTGAAATATTTGATTTTAATTCCTCTTCAGCTTCAACAATTATATCCCTGCGAATATTTAATTTACTAATTTCAGAACTAGTTCTATTAATCTTGTATTTTAAATCATTCAATCTATCTAAATCTATTTCAAAATTTTCGTTTAGATTCAAATTAGATTTCTTATCATTTAATACATCAATCTCATTTATAATTAATGATAGAGCAGCTTCATATGCAGTTTTTGTTTGTTGCTTTTCAAGTCTGTTTTTATAATTTTCTTCTTGTCGTAAACTTAACAAAATTTCTTGTTTTGATTCTCCTTTTGTGAATTCACAGCCTAATAGAAATAAATACAAAGTCTCGTATTCTGCGTCCGATGTATATTTATCAAGAGTCTTTAGGGTATTATTTAAACTTTCATCTTTATAACGTATGTTATGGGATATGATTTGTCTAAATGTTGGTTTTTCTGCAAAATGCTCTGGGAATAGGATTCTTTGTAATTCTAAATCAAATTCATCTTCTGTTAAAGAAATTCCATTTATATTACGGATAATTTTAGAACGAGCTAAAAAATTTCTTTTAATTACTATACGCTTGGAATCTTCTTTATCTAAATCTTCTACTAAAACTAATGTTATTAAAACTTCATTATTTTTAAGAAAATCTTTAACTAGTGAGTACTCATTTCTCTTAGTTTCAGGATCAACATATATATTTTTTGGATTTGCTCCTAAGCAAAAGTCTACTAATTTTAATACTGTAGTTTTACCGACATTATTACCAGTAATTTGCTCTTCACTCTCATCAACTATTAGATTCATCCCTTTACGGAATGGTATTTTACGAATTACACCTCTAGCGCTTGAAATTGTCAAAGATTTTAAGAACATAGTTCTACAATCCCATTAGCATTTATAATTGCGGCATTTAATAGATACAACCAATCTAAACATAATATAAAAATTGGAAAAGACATGTTTCTTTCTTGCTTAACATTTTGATACAAGTCTAAAAGATTTTGTCTATCTTTTTTCTGCAAAGCCTGGAGAACAAATGCACCGTTATAATAAACTGTATTTTCAGGATGAATATTATCTGGAATTAGCATAATAATAATTATCTGGATTTTTAAAAATTTTACATCTAATAAATGCATCAACTACTATGATACCTAAACACTGTTCAAGCTCTTCTATTGGTATTTGAATATAATTTGCACTATTAATTACTTTTTCTTGAACCCTATCAACAATGTAAAAAAATAGATCATCATCATTTTCAATATTTTTGGCCTGGATATATTCTTTTCTGATAGTATATAAAATTGAATTACTTTTATTTTTACCAAGAACATCAAATTCCTTGTATTTATTATCGATTCTGGTATGATGAATTTTATAATCATCTATAGTTAATTTAGCCCGTTTAAGATTATTAAATTCAATTTTTCTATCAATCTCGAAACTGTTTACTGAAATATAGTCATCAACTGTATCCCAATCTTCGACAGAAAGAATATTAATAATCATAGCAAGGTTTGAGTCCAATTTTACAATATCAACATCAGAGCCAAGTTCATCTTTAATAAATTCACATATTTGTTTTTGATGATTTACTTTCAATGACT
The DNA here is from genome assembly GCA_003854985.1 of Calditrichota bacterium. Classification (GTDB taxonomy): domain Bacteria; phylum Calditrichota; class Calditrichia; order Calditrichales; family Calditrichaceae; genus Zgenome-0002. Next base: position 13,722 of record RQOG01000035.1, on the reverse strand, counting down.
TTATGTAAGTTAACACAGACAAATTATCATAAATATCATTTTCAGGATCAAATGAGATATTCTTTGGAAATTTAAATACATTTTTTCTTTGATTACTAGCGTCTTGTGAAATTGAAATAAACTTAAAACAAAATCCATCTAATTCTTCTATGGTCTTTTTATTTAAAGCAGTTTGTATTTTCCCTTTAGTACAAGTAGCTGAAACTTGAACTACTAAATTGTTTGATTTATCAATCAGATCTATTGCCTCAACATTGCGTATTTTATTATTTAAATTAACAAGATTCCATCCAAATAATTTATTGAAGAAATGAAGATAGAAATCTTCAGAATGCATATGCAAATCTAGTACATTTAGCTTGCCTTTTTGATTTATTCTATAAGCAAGCGTATTAATTTTTTCCTCTATATAATTAAAATAACGAGTACGGTTCATTTTATTTTTTCTTTATATAAGCATAACTTTAATATAATAAGAATATCAATATCATGCTGAAAAAGTTAAATAGATATAATATTATAGTGTTTTATCCGTTTTGAAATACATCTTTTTTTCGCGAACTACACAATACCTCAATGCGGATAAAACATGTTGGGCTAAACCGCCTTACTGGCAACAATCTATCTATGGGGATTTTAAATAGGAATCAATTCAATCACCTTCTTTGAAAAAAGTTTATTGAATAGTTAATAATCCGTTTTTACAATAAAAGATATCATTCTATTGTCCGACTCTCCTCTTCCATCTCTCACAAAACATTGTACCCAGAGAGTATCAACAGGTAAATTGACAGCACCTTGTTTAGGATAGAAAATCCTTGTATTTTCAAGAGTATTATAAAGTCTACTAAAATTTGTACCTTTAATTCTAACAAGGCCATCTGTAATCCAGTCATAAAACAATGTATCTCCATCCGGCTCTATTGCATTACAGATAATAATAACAGAATCTGAGGGACCAATAGTTTTTGGAAAAACTTCAAGTGAAAGAATCTCCGGACTCTGATTTTGTGGATTTACCGGATTTTTTTCACTGCAGCTTAATAAAAATATCAAGAATGTCAGTGTAATCAATCTCATAGCTTCCCTTTATTTTAATTTTTTTTAAATATTTAAACTACCGGACTGCAGGCGGGCCTATTAAATTAAAAAGCAAAATGGTATAACCTGCCTGCCGGTGCCAAACAGTACAACTTTTACCGCTGTGCCAAACCAATATTTATATAAAAGAACAAATTTATTTTAAAACTTTCGTAACCAGAAAAAAACAATCAAACAAAAATATTACAAATTATAACATCTATTAGTAAAAATTCGTTCTTAATATATCAAACCATATTCTTGTTATCAATCTTTAAATAAACAGCTACTTAACCTGTATGGATTTTAGAATAAAATCTCTTTATCAGGAAAATATTCTTAACATATTTTGTAATCATATTTTAGGTCAAAAATACGTCCTCAGAGCCATAATCTGTATGCCTTTTTTAACCGTCGCCGTCCGGCCAGCGGGGTGTATTTCTATCGGGTTACAGCGCCTGAGTTCACAGCGGTAAAGCGCATGCTGTTGTTAAAGTAAAGTTTCGTCCGGGGCGCAGGGGCATTCTCTGCGCCTTTTTATATCATTCCTCATTTTAAATTTGTTTTTAATGTCGCTTTCCTTATATTTACACCTTTTTTCAAAGAGGTGAAGGTGAAAGCTGATCCGCGTCATATAAAGTTTGCCAAGGAAATCCTTGAATTTATCAGGGAGAACGATCATTTTCTGGTCTCCGCGCACATCAATGCCGACGGCGACGCCGTTGCTTCGGTAATCGCCATGCATCTGTTTCTCAAACATCTCGGCAAAACAACCTATATGGCGCTCAGCGACCAGGAAATAGATCACCGCCTGCACTTTCTTTCCGGCATTAAGGAAATCAAACCCTATTCCGAAGTGTTGAAGCAAAGCTTAAAACCCCAAATTCACGCCGCGGTTTTGCTCGATGTGCCCAGTTACAGCCGTCTGGGCGTCGTCTCCGAATTACTGCCGGACAAAAGCAGGATTGTTAAAATCGATCATCATCCGCAGGAGGATAATCTGGGCGCCATTGAATGGGTAGACGAAGGCGCTTCTTCCACGGCGGCGATGGTCTACGAAATTTTGGAATATGCCAAAGTAAAATTCACTCCGGAAATGGCCGATGCAGTTTATACGGGTATTGTATACGATACCGGGCGTTTTTCATTTTCCAATACAACGGCCAGGGATATGTACATTTGTTCCAGGATGATCGAAAGCGGTGTTAAACCGTCGGAGATAACCAACCGACTGTTTTTTGAGAACAGTTTTAAAGCCCTGAAAATAATCGGCAAGGGGCTTTATTCCCTGGAAAACTATCTGGATGGCGCGGTTAATGTTATTTATTTAAGTCTTGACGACATGAATCAGAGCGATCATGGCGAGATCGAAGAATTGGCCAATTACAGCGTAGCCATCCGCGGCGGGGAAGTAGGCTTATTTATCCGCGAAGTAAAACCCGGATTTCATAAAATCAGTTTTCGTTCCAAGGGTAAAGTGGATGTAAACCATGTAGCCAAGGCTTTCGGAGGCGGAGGACACGCCCGGGCCGCCGGCTGCCGGATTGACGGAACCCGGGATGAAATCATTTCTTCCATCATCAAAGAAATTGCCACTCAGCTTTCCTGAATATTTTTATAATTTTTCTGAGCTGTCCTAAATAATTAGATTTTAAAAAAGATTTGTTGTTTTTATTGATTTAAGTATGCTGTTTTAGATCATCTGAAAAACAACCCCCAAAAAAAGTTATCAAAAATAACTTGCCGCTATCTTCAGATAGCGGTATGAAAATAACCGGAAAATGGGGATTTAGCCCAATTATAAACTTTAATCTGGGACTGAAGTCCATTTTATTGGAGTTGTCCTAATCCACGATTTAAAGATCGTGGCAGCTATAATATTTATTTAGGACAGATGTGATAATTTTTAATATAATTTCCAATATTTAAACGTGCATATTCCGGTATATAAACGCTTTTAAAAAAGCAGGAACAAATAATCAGGACTCTCGTAATAAACTGACACAGGAATAAAAGAATATAAAAAACAGCTTGACACTTAAAGTTGAAGTGAATATATTGTTACATGTTTGCATGATTCGGTAGAATCTATTCAAAATGATAAACCTGCAACGTTTATAGAACATCGATTGGTAAAAGTAATAAATTGTATTATCCGGTAACAGGCATACAAGGATGGTATGTTTTGTATCGGGCATTCGGTTTAATCAAGTTTAATCGTTTTTGCATCAGCGGGAGTTTTAGATGGAATCAACAAATTTGCATTTATTATCCACTTATTTGAAAAAGTGGTCGTTTAATGACAACCGGATAGCATTTAACTATTCGTTTTGTCTGGGGGAAATCTACGAAAGAAACCGTATCGATCTTCGAATGAACACAACCACCAGTATCACCAATGATCTGCTGAATCATATCTTTCACCGGGCTAAAGAGCTGCTTTACGGCGAAACCGATGAGGAAACCGAGTCAAGGCAAAACGGGAACAACATTATTCTTGTTAATGAATCCGAGGTAAAACGCAAACTCGGTGTATATCTGACCAGGATCATCAAGGAGTATAATCAGAATAAACGTAACCGCGGCCGGGCAAGGATGATTTCCACCAGGAGTCTGGATTTTTATTATAACGATTTTGAATTCGAACCGCTGGAAGACGATGTAAAGTTCTTTGTACATCTTAACCGCGGCGTGAATAAGATTAACGGCGATCTGTGGTCCAACGCCATTGATGATTTTAAATTAGCCCTGGCCGTACGGCCGCATGATGTCCGCGCCAATAAAAACATGGCTCTGGCATTAAAAAAAATAGGTTCTTATGAAGAAGCTGTTCCATACCTCAAAATCTGCATAAAGACCGATGAGACCTCCGAAAGTCTGGAAACGCTTGCCAGCGCTTATATTCATTTGAAAGAGTTTAAAAAGGCAGAAACGATATTCAAAAAAATTGCCAAACAATTCCCCGATTCCAAACTGGCCGCTCTGGGGCGCGCCCAGATCGCCTATAAACTCGACAAACCTTATTTACCCGTGTTGGATGAAATTTATGCCGTTGAACCCGAGTGGCTCAGAGAAAAGCTTGCAAAGGAATGGGATTACACGCTTCCTGATTACTGCGATACGGAAGAATGTAAGTGGAATGCCGCCATAGCCGCGCGCTATCTTGGATTTGAACGTCCCATCGATTTGACAAAGAAAGCATTTAACGGGGAAGTCCCCTGTTATTTTGATCCCGAAAAAGGAACCATCCGTTTTGTCATGCAGGAACTTGAGCACTGGGTTAAAATATCGAACCGCTATGAATTGTATCCCGAAAGCTATAAGATCTATCCCGAAAAAATAACTAAAGAAGAAGGCGCCAAAGCGCAGTTGAAAGAAACCAATCCGAAACCGGTAAAGAAAAAAACCAAAAAAGAAAAAACGGAAGTTCCGGCTGAAGTCGAGTAGACGGTTTTATTGGCTTCAGGAGATTTTATAAGAAATCCCTCATACGATTTATTTTCATTTAAATGAAATGAAACCAAAATTACTGCTGATCAATCCCTGGATATATGATTTTGCGGCTTATGACTTATGGAGTAAACCGCTCGGTTTATTATACCTGGCTTCCTTTTTAAGATTATTTGGTTTTGAAATTGCATTCATTGACTGTCTGGATAAATACGACACTCCCGGCGATAATAAAATATCTGCGAAAATCAAAACGGACGGCAGGGGAAAGTATAAAAGAGAAATAATCGCCAGGCCCGCCGTTTTAAATGATATTCCCAGGCATTATGCCCGCTATGGTATCGGAGAAAATCTGTTCAGGGAAAAAATAAAGGTGCATCAGGATGCCTCGGCCGTTCTGGTGACTTCGATTATGACCTATTGGTATCCGGGCGTTAAACGTGCGGTCGAGATAATCAGGGAAGAGCTGCCCGGAAAACCGGTTATATTGGGAGGAATTTACGCGTCACTTTTACCGGATCATGCCCAAAAGCATATTGATCCGGATTATCTTATTACGGGACCGGGTGAATTTAAACTAATCAACCTGTTGACTGAAAAGTTAGAATTTTCCATCGATCGTTCGATTCTGCCGAAGCACCTGGACGACCATCCCTATCCGGCATTTGATCTGATAACACATCCCGATTACCTGGTAATAATGACGTCCAGAGGCTGCCCGTATAACTGCTCGTTTTGCGCCCAGAAATTAATTTCTATGCCGTATACGAGACGGAACCCGGAAGATGTGGTTGAGGAATTTAACGCGCATTATAAAATCTTTGGTTTAAGGGATTTTGCTTTTTATGATGATGCGCTGTTTATTAACAGGGATGAACATATTAAAATTATACTGCAGGGTTTGATTGACGCCAGGCTTCCTTTACGCCTGCATTCTCCCAACGGGCTTTTTGCCCGGGCTATTGATGATGAATTAGCCTGGCTAATGTTACGAAGCGGATTTAAAACTATCCGGCTCAGCTTTGAAACTTCAAATGAAGCGCGGCGCAAGGATATGTATTCAAAGGTTTCCAATGATGATATGATCCGGGCTGTGGATTTGCTCGTTAAAGCCGGATACCGGGCCGGCGAACTGGAATCGTATGTATTAATGGGTCTTCCCGGTCAGTCCCTGGAAGAGATTATTGCCAGCGTTATATTTGTGCATAATTTAGGCGTTCAGGTTAAACTGGCTTCATTTTCACCGATTCCCGGCACAAAGGAATTCGATAAAGCGGTTGAGGCGGGTCTGATCGATAAAGAGATCGATCCGCTGCTCACCAACAAAACAATTTATCCGTTGCGGAACAAGGGCCTGTCCTATGAAACTTACCGTAAAGTCCGTTCTTTTACCCAGGTTCTCAACGACGCCGCGAAAAGGAGTTTAAAAATTTTTGATGATAAGGAAATAGGTCCGGCGATAAAATCGGTGTTGAGGAGCGCGGATGTCTGAGGCGAAGTATCCCGTAAAAAGAGGCGGGGAATATGATTTTGATATTGATAAGTTAGCCTTTGGCGGCGCGGGAATTGCCCGGGTGGATAACTATGTTGTATTTATAAAAGACACGCTTCCCGGCGATAAAGTAAAGGCCAGGATTACCCGCCGTAAGCCTTCTTTTGCCGAAGCCCGCCTGCTTGAAATTATAAAACCGTCTCCAATGCGTCAGCATCCGCCGTGCAAATATCACCAGTGGTGCGGGGGCTGTACCTGGCAGAATTTATCATACGAAAACCAGGTAAAAATTAAACGCCAGCTTGTTGAAGAGTCGATTCAGCATATAGCAGGCATTCAAAAGTCCACGGTTTGCCCGGTTATAGAATCTGATTCGGCCTTTGCTTACAGGAACAAAATGGAATTCTCTTTTACCGATAAACGCTGGCTGCTGCCGGAAGAGCTGGGAAAGGCGGATATTAAACCGGGATTTGCGCTGGGACTGCATGTGCCGGGCACCTTTGATAAAATCATTAAAATCGATCATTGCCTGCTTCAATCGGATACGGCAAACCGGATTCTGAGAAGCGTATCGGATTTTTGCATGGGAAAAAAGCTGCAAGCTTACGGTTTAAAAACTCATCAGGGTTTGCTGAGATTCCTTGTTATCCGGCAAAGCCGCTATAACGGGAAAATAATGGTTAATATTGTGACGGCCTATGAGGAGGAAAACATACTTAAACAGCTGGCGCTGAAATTAACAGAAGAATTTCCGGAAGTAGAAAGCGTTGTCAATAATATTAATTCCCGTCCCGCTCAGATTGCCCGGGGAGAGCGGGAAATAGTTCTTGCCGGGAAATCATATATTCAGGAAAAACTGGGTGATTTTATTTTTAATATTTCCGCCAATTCATTTTTTCAGACGAACAGCGCCCAGGCGGAGAAGATGTATAAAAAAGTCCTGGAATTTTCCGAATTATCCGGTAAAGAATTTGTTTGGGATCTTTATTGCGGAACGGGAACCTTCTCCCTGTTTCTGGCCGCTCAGGCCAAAAAAATCACCGGATTTGATGTAGAAGCCAGCGCCATTCAGGATGCCGCTGAAAACGCCCGGAATCATCAGGTTTTTAATGCCGGATTTATTGAAGGCGATCTGCTTCATACTTTAGCATCGGTCAAAGAAAAGCCTGATGTAATTATCACCGATCCGCCGCGGGCAGGCATGCATGAAAAGGTTGTGCGTTTGATACTATCGGCTTCTCCCCGCAGGTTAGTTTATATATCATGTAATCCGGCTACTCTGGCCAGAGATCTGAATATTCTTTCGGAACAATATGCCATCGATAAAGTACAGCCGCTGGATATGTTTCCCCAGACCTATCATATAGAAACCATCGTACAGTTGACAAAGCGGAGCGTAGATTTTGTCCGGTAAAAGAGTTAAAAACGCCAGTATTCAAAAACTGAGTTATGATGAAATTTTCAGCAAACGGCCTGCGCTGGATGCGCTGAAAAGTATGCCAAGAGCGCCTATCTATACCCTGGCGGAAAATATCCGCAGCATGTATAACGTAGGCAGTCTTTTTCGAACGGGGGACGGGATCAGGTTAAAAAAATTGTTTTTATGCGGATATTCCGCCTATCCGCCCAGAGATCAGATCGATAAAACCGCTCTGGGCGCCACGGAAAGCGTGCCCTGGGCCTATCATAAAGACCCGCTATCGGTTCTAAAGAAAATGAAGAACGATGGGATTCAGGTGGTCGCTTTGGAACATACGGATCGAAGTGTTCCGTACACGGAATTTCATTATAATTTCCCTGTCTGCCTGATTGTCGGGAACGAAGTTGAAGGAATTACTCAGGAAACACTTAATTTTGCCGATTATGCTGTAGAAATTCCGATGTATGGATTAAAACAGTCATTAAACGTAGCGACGGCCTATGGGATTGTGTTGTACCATATTTTCGATAAGTATCAGGAAAAACAAAAACTTAAATATTGACATAAAATTAATGAACAAGTAAATTGTTGATGATTATATCGTGTTAAGAAGGATTGGAATTATTCATGTCTTCACACACCATTGTTGTTTTAGATTCTAATTACGACCACACCGAGATATTAAGCGGATTCATAGAGAGCGAAGGATATCAGAATATTATATGTGAGACCATTGCCCAGGCGGATGAGCAGGTGGCAAAACATAAAAACAGTATCATCATGCTTAACTATCAGGTTATTCTGGAATCCAAGCGCGCCGAAGTCATCGAGTTCTTTAAAAAGCTTATTAACCGGAACCGGTTAATCATGTACAATGTTCCCGATAACGCGGATCAGCGGCTGGCATTTTATGAACTTGGCGCCCAAAGAGTATTTGATACATCCTTCTCGCTGGAAGAGGTTTTTTACAGCCTGAAATGGCTGCTGCGCAATTTATCCGAACTTGAAAGTGATCAGCAGCTTTATTCCAAAGGAAAGTTAGAGGATACATCGCTGGTTAATTTGATTAATTCCCTGGGGCGTGAAAACCGCACCGGTGTGTTAAAAATCGTATCCAGGAATAACAGTGGTAAAATATATTTTCAGAACGGCGATATCGATGATGCTCAGGTCGGCCCGCATTCCGGGCTTAAAGCGCTGGTACACCTGCTGTTCTGGCACGAAGGAAATTTTTCGTTTACACCTACTCTGAACGAAAAACAACGCAAAAAAATCTCTTTAAGCAATGTGGGCGCTATTTTATATGCGGAAAAATGCCATACAAAATTTATAGAAAATATTGCTCAGCTCGGAACCCTGCAGACGATTTTACGGGTGGTCAACAAAGGCGATATTCTGGCGCTGGAAAAGGATATTCGCAGTGGCTTCATTGATTACCTGAACGGGCCTAAAACATTAGATGATATCCTGGAAAATCCCTATTATGTCAGCGCTGAAACGATTGAAATTTTGCTGAGGCTTAAAAAAAGAGGATTTCTTATCATTACGGAACCGCAAAAAGAAGAAATCGATTTTCCCGCGGACAGTTTCCATAGTATCGATACCGGTTTTGGCGAAGTTGTATTGAACAAAGATGAAATCGGATTACTAAAAAAGAACCTGAGAATAAAAGACGATAAACTCGGAAAGGTATTGATAATCGCCGCCAAGTCGGCCGGCAAAACCGAGTTTATCAGACAGATTACCAAATCCAGTAATGTAAGCCGCACCGAGCAGAATATTGATGTAGCGCAGGTCAGTTTTGGCAGTGAATTACAATTGTTGTTGTTTGGCATGACTATGGAACAGATGGTCATGGAAACAACGGAGAAATTGTCAGCCGGTTTATTGGGCTATATTTTTATGATTGACGCTGCGGATATAAAAAAGCATGAATATCAGAATTACATCATCAACCATTTGTTAAGCCGCTACCCGGTTGCCCATGTTATCGCGGTAAGCGGTTTGGCCCCGGATGATGATTTTGATGATATAAAAAGCCGGTTTCAGTCTCCGGTGGAAACCAACTGGGTAAAAAGTAATCCATCGGATATAAAAAGTATCCGCGAAGTTTTATTAGCTATCAAACAGATCCGCAAGCCTGTCAAGAAAAAAGAGGCTAAAAAATGAAAGATGTATTTGTTATAAGTGAAAAACAGGAAATGTTTAACTTATTTAACAATGTTCTTGGAAGGCTGCCGATACATCTTTCCTGGGCTAAAAATATGGAAGACGCCTTAGATTCGTTTCCTCAGGAAAAGCCCACATTGGTTTTTATTGTAAACGAAGATGAAAAAATACTGATCGATTGGGTGGAAAAATTCAATACTTCCGGGATACGTATTCCGTTTGTGTGTTTTACCAGGCCGCTCTCCTGGGCTAAACTTAAAATGATCTGGGATAAAGGAGCTATTGAAGTAATCCGTTTACCCATGCATAAAAAAGAACTTGAATTTGTGGTAAAAACAATCGTTTCGGAAAGGGACATAACGGAAACGCCGCGCGATAAGGCACAGGGTAAATTGGATGATATAAACCTGATTGAACTCATTCAATATTTTGAGGATGGCAATAAAAACGGCGTTCTTCATCTGATGAACGGCGTTCAAACCGGATACATAGAATTTACCAAAGGCAAAATATGCAATGCCAAACTCGATGAACGGGAGCCTTTGGAAGCTATCGAAGTGATGGCAACCTGGTTTTCCGGGCAGTACCGGATGATTTTTGAAGGTAAAAAATATCATAACCAGATAAAGGTGGACAACCGGCAGATTATAATTGACTGTCTGAATCATATTAACGAACAACAGCAGCTTTTATCACAACTGCCTGATAAAAATAACTTGTTGTTCACCAATCCGGATGTGGATTATGAAGAATCGGCTCCCTCCAGCCGTAAGATATTATTATTGTTTAAGGACGGATTAACCATTAAGGAATTCTTGAATAAATATACCGGCAAGACCAATCCGATTTTGCGTAGGCTGCAGAAATGGCTTGAAGAAAACATGCTTTTAACAAAAGATGTTTATGACAAAAAAAGATCAATATCCGGTAAAATGGAAGAATCCGGCGGGCTGAAAAAAATTGTATCCAAAGTTTTCAGCAAAGAAGAAGAACACAAGAGTCTGATTTCTTCCGGTCCGATCGAAGAGACGGCAATCGACACCATTAATAAAAGGTCGCATTTGTTTAACGATCTTAGTTTACTTAAATCTTTTTTAGCTGATCTTGAGGAAAAGGTATGACAGAAATTTTGGAAATACCGGTTATCAGCCTTGTTTCAAAACCGGAAAGCGAGAGCGATTTCGAATCATTAATAAAAGGCGAAATTGACAGAAATTATGAGGGATTCCGGCACATAGAAAAAACAATTAAGGATAATAAATCCATTTATTTTTATATGCTGGGCAATGCCGTGGAAACGGATGATTATTCGGTTTGGGACAGAATTATTCCCAAAGCTCCGTTTTGCCTTGTGCTATTTGATTGGGATCATACGGACTTTGACAGGATCATAACCATCTTTAAAAATCGTTACCAGACGCCGCTTAATTTTATAACCTTTTCCGCGCCTCCTTCTTCTCAAAAAATAACCAGCGAAATTTTAAAACAGGGCGAAATAAGAGTTATTTTCGCCGAGAAAAATTCTGAAGAAGGCATAGAAGGTCTTCTGGCAGAGGCAATCCATTTTTCCTATCCTAAGCTGTCCGATGGAAATTAGAATAGAAAGAATAAATTTCTTGCCTTATATCTAATATATATCTAACATTATCCTAATTATTCGCTAATATAATTCTATAAAATTCAACACAATATTCAGCGGATAAGGAGAAGTTATGGCCAGGGAAACAATATATGCTGTGGATGATGAAGAAGATATTCTCGATCTGGTAGAATATGTTCTTTCAAAAGAAAAATTTAAGATTCAAAGGTTTAACACCGGGGAGGAAGTGTTAAACAAAATTCGAGTTCTGCCTCCCGATTTATTATTACTTGACTTAATGCTGCCGGGCGTTGACGGATTGGATGTCTGCAGAAAACTAAAAAGCGATCCCGATCTTTCTTCCATCCCGATTATAATGCTGACCGCAAAGGGTGAAGAGTCGGATATTGTTACCGGCCTGGAGCTTGGCGCCGATGATTATATTCCAAAGCCATTTAGTCCCAAAGTTTTAGCCGCCAGGGTTAAAGCAGTGCTCCGTCGAAAATTGCAAAAGCCCCCCGATGATTATGATATAATTAAAATACATGACATTAGCATTCACCCTGGCCGGCACGAGGTATCTTACAAAGATAAAAGAATAGAGCTTACGTACACGGAATTCAAAATGCTGCATTTTCTGGCAAAGCGTCCCGGCTGGGTATTTACCCGTTATCAGATTGTCGATGCTTTGCGGGGCGAAGATTATCCTGTAACCGAAAGAGCCGTTGACGTTCAGATTGTCGGTTTAAGAAAGAAACTTGGAGAAGCCGGTCGAATTGTCGAAACGGTGCGCGGCGTAGGATACCGTGTCAGGGAATATTAATGCGGTATAGAAAATTTATATTAAGAATTTTTTTGTATTTCTTATGCATTACGCTTATCGCACTCTCCGTTATCACCTGGTACGCTACCACTAAAGCGCGAAATTTTTATATTGATGAAACCATTAAAAAAATAAAGACGGAAGCGGTTCTTCTCACTCAGTCGCTCAAAACTTCCTTAATCAATAAAGACCATGCACATGTAAAAAGTATCATAAACGAACTTGATACAATCGTTCAATCAAGAATAACGATTATCCTGCCGGACGGACTCGTAATCGCCGATACTGATAAAAATTACAATGTCATGGAAAATCATAGCGACCGGCCGGAGATTGTCGATGCACTTTCTGGAAAGCAGGGTTTTGCAACCCGTTACAGTTTAACGCTCAGGCAAACGCTTATCTATACTGCTCTGCCCGTCTATCATAATGAGAAAATTATTGCCGTAATTCGTACGGCTATACCGATAACTTCGATAGAACAAACTTTGTCCTCTATCCGTAATCATATCATTATTGCGGGTTTAATAATTGCACTTATAACCGCTTCAATAGGATATCTGATTTCCCGGCAGATAAGCGTTCCGATAGAAGAAATATCAAAGACAATTACCCAGTTTGCCAGCGGAAATTTTGAACATAATTTATCGGAAAGGACGCTGAAAGAATTTCGAGTGCTTACTACCGCCCTTAATCAGATGGCTCAGCAATTGGATGAAAAAATAAAAACGGTTGATCAGCAGAAAAAACAACAACAAGCCGTATTCCAGAGCATGGCGGAAGGAGTGCTGGCCATTGATCAGGATCAGCAGCTTATTACCTATAACAAAGCGGCCCTGCATTTACTGGGAATTGAAGAGGTGGTTGGCAAATCGAAAAAAATCTATGAAATCATCAGGAATAACCAGTTGCAAAAGATTATTGCCGACACCTTTAAATCAACGGAATTGATCGAAGACGAAATCATAATTAATCACAACGGTGAACATTACGTTCAGGTGCATGGCACGCAGTTAAGCAGTTCGGATGGCATGATAAACGGGGCTTTGATTGTACTCAATGATGTTACCAAATTACGTCGGCTGGAGCAGGTAAGGAAAGATTTTGTCGCAAATGTATCCCACGAAATACGGACGCCGTTAACGTCCATCAAAGGATTTGTAGAAGCGCTGAATGACGGGGCAATAAATGAGAAAAAAACAGCCAGGCGATTTCTCGATATTATTATCAAGCAGGCAAACCGGTTGAATCTTATTATTGGAGATCTGTTAGCTCTGGCGAATCTGGAAGAGAATGAAAAAAGAGCCAGCATTCAGTTTGAAGAAGCGAATCTTTATGAAATCATTCAGGATGCGTTAAAAATATGCCAGCCGGATGCAAAGGAAAAGCATATCGACGTAAAATTAGATTGCCCTGCGGATGTTTCCTGTTATATGAATTCTTCACTGGTTGAACAAGCGCTGGTAAATCTGATTGGCAACGCCATTAAATATAGTCCCGAAAACACAATCATCGAGGTAAACTATACCAGAGATGAAAATGATCATATCATTGAAGTTAAGGATCAGGGAATAGGTATCAGCAAAGAGCATATTGAACGAATTTTTGAAAGATTTTACCGGGTTGATAAAGCCAGAAGCAGAAAATTAGGAGGAACCGGATTGGGATTAGCAATAGTAAAGCATATCGCCAAAGTTCATAATGGTAAA
>RQOG01000163.1 GCA_003854985.1 Calditrichota bacterium | reverse complement strand
CCAAAAAAAGTTATCAAAAATAACTTGCCGCTATCTTCAGATAGCGGTATAAAAATAACCGGAATATGGGGCTTTAGCCCTAAAATGGACTTCCATCTGGGACTGAAGTCCATTTTATTGGAACTGTCCTAATCCACGATCTAAAGATCGTGGCAAGTTAAAATATTTATTTAGGACAAATGAGATAATTAATCAATAATCTGCGATAGCAAAAAAAGAATTTATTTTTTATATTCATCACGAAAGGAGAAATCAATGAATACTAAAGAAAAGATCCGTATCGAAATTGAAATGCCAACCGATTCCTTAAAGGTAGAACATGCTACCTGCCCTAATGGTCATTTACTGGCCGATCCGACTGTTAAAATAAATGGTAAGCCTTCAATAAAAGTAAAAGTACGTTATAAAGACCAGGAAGGATTAATTTATCTGGATCCTGTTTATGGCAGTTATGAGAACATAGAACGCGGTATATCCATTCCCAAGGGCGCCGTGGTGGATTTCTTTTGTCCTGTATGCGGAGCTGATCTGAAAAACCCCGACGAGTTCTGTCAGGTATGTTCTTCGTCGATGTTTATGTTTCATCTGCCTCATGGCGGCATCATAGAAGGCTGTCTGAAAAAAGGATGCATGTTTCATAAACTGGATATCGTGGACAGCGAGCAGCAACTGGCCCGGCTCTTTACTAATGATACCATGTCGTCTTTCTTATAATTAACCAGGTAAACCTGGCACATAAAAACGGGTTGTCATAAAATAGTTTTTAACCAGTCAAAACACTGTTGTAAAGTACCCTTTTCACTGTAAATATAGTTATCTTCATTGGTTATCCGGAAAGTCCGTATCCCTGTTTCGTTTGCCGGAAGAATGTCGTTCTCCTCATCATCGCCAATCATCACCGCATATTGCGGCTCTGCAGAGCACTTATCCAGAATTTCCTTATAGTAAAACGGATTAGGTTTTGAAAAATGAGAATTCTCATACGCAGTGATCAGCTTAAAAGGAAAATCGGAAATACCGGCCCATTCGAGACGATGTTCAATGGCTCTTAAAGGAAATAACGGATTGGTAGCTATGACCACCTGCATTTTTTTAAGAAACAAATATTCTACGAATAAGCGGGTTAATGGTATTTTGTTTACATATATTTTTAATCTGGGAAAATCTTTTTCATAAAACTCTTCAATAACAGGATCAATTATATCCGGCGCTACCGATAACTCATTATAAAAGATATCATCAAAAGCCTGTTTGTTGGTAGTATCTTCACGCCTGTTGTTCATCATGTATCGGGTTGCTTTCAATATAAGTCCTATCATCTCTTCAGGCGGAAGAAAATCTTTTAATTTTTCTCCCAAGGCCTTAAAATAATGAGGCAAAAAACGATTCATATTCGTATCAAGAAGTGTATCATCGAGATCTAATAAAACTAATTTTACCATAGAGTCATTGAATTTATTTATATTGATCTTCCATAATCTTATCAATTATTAATAACCTTTTTTCCTGACCTGTTACAGCCACTTTTTCACCTTTTTTCACTAAAACACCGGGATCGGCTAATCGGCCTCTCCAGATTTCCCCATTTATCAGGACTGTTCCTATCGGATTGGGCAATTCTATAACGGTGCCGGTCTTACCGGTTAAAACAGCATATTTATCCTTATCCCTTGTATCATAGGATTTCCAGACGAATGGAAACAGCAGAATATCTTTAATGATCCAGCCGGCCAGAATTACCCAGAACAGCCATACCGGCATTTGGAAATACTGATTCACCAGCCAATACAATAAAGTAAATATGATGATAGCAGGTAATTGCAGTAAGGCGTATCTTATTACAATAGACCGCGTCCATTTGATCTCTTTATCGGTTACCATGGACTTAAAATATTCTTTATTTTTCCTGACAAGTTTTTTCAACCTCAGCGATTGTTTTTGGTATTTTCCCGCCAATAACTCTATGCCCTGACTCAGTGACAAGAACATCGTCTTCTATCCTGATGCCTCCGAAATCCATATAATCTTCCAGTTTATCATAGTTTATAAAATCCATGAAACGGTTCTCTGTCCTCCACTTGTGAATCAGGGCCGGAATAAAATATATTCCGGGTTCAACCGTTATAACCATGCCCGGCGCAAGCGCTTTACCCATTCTGAGATAGGCGAGTCCGAACTGATCGCTTCGTTTTACCTTATCATTATAACCGATATAGTCTTCCCCCAGACCTTCCATATCATGAACATCGAGCCCCATCATATGCCCCAATCCATGAGGGAAAAACAGGGCGTGGGTGCCATTATTAACAATATCATCAGTATTTCCTTTCAGTAAACCGGCCACTTTCAATCCTTCTGTAATTTCTTTGGCCGCTAACAGGTGAATATCTTTATAATTAACGCCGGGTTTCATGGCGTTAATGGCAGCCAATTGGGCATTCAGGACAATGTTGTAAATCGTTTTTTGTTTGGCGGAGAATTTACCGCTGACAGGAAAAGTGCGGGTAATATCCGCAGCATAGTGCAATCTTGATTCCGCGCCGCAGTCGAGAACCAGCAGATCCCCATTTTTCATTATATTATCATGACTATGATTATGTAAAATCTCTCCATGCACCGATAGTATAATCGGAAACGAAACGCCGGCTGATCCTTTAAGGGCAATTCCTTCCAATTCTCCCGCAAGATCGGCTTCTATCATACCGGCAGCGGCTTTTTTCATAGCGGTAATCTGCATGACAGCGGTTATTTTATGGGCTTCTTCTATCTGTTCAATCTCTTCTTTAGTTTTTATTGACCTTTGCGCTATTACAGCTTTAATAAAATCCTCTGAAATAAAGGACTTAACAAGCTCGGGTGGACAAACCAGTAAAGAGGAAAGAATCAAGGATTGCCTGCCCCGGTAAGGTGGAAGAATATGCGCTTTTCTGCCTTGTTTAACGGCGCTGCTGACCATTTCGATTAATTGTGAACCTGGACGCACATCGTTAATACCCACCTGACCTGCCTTATCCCGAAGAGAGGGTTGCGGCCCCATCCAGATAATGTCTTCCATGGTAACATCGTTTCCAAAAATCATCTCCCGGTCATTTTCTATATCAATCAGAGCCATAAGCGATGGCTCATCAAGCCCAAAATAATACAAAAAATTACTATCCTGCCGAAAATGGTAAGTATTTGCCGGATAATTCATCGGACATTCTTCATTACCCGGGAAGAGTGCTAAGCCCTTTTTTAGACTTTTTTTCAGCTTATCTCTTCTGGATTTATAGGTTTTTACATTAAACATAATGCCTCCGATCTTTTTGCCACATTTAATCAGCTCAAATTTACAACATAGTTGTCTCAATTTCTAATCTCATTCATATTGACTTCGATTATGGATTTACATAATATCATCGTTCAATTTTATTACTGGAATGCTATATGAAACGTTTATTTAAAAATATTATGTTGCGCGATTATCTGGCCATTACCGTAGGCAGTATAATGATGGCTTTGGGGATAAGCGTTTTTTTAATTGATGCCAGAGTGGTGCCGGGCGGCGTTTCCGGATTAGCTATGTCTCTTCATTATTTATCCGGTGAGAAAATACCCGTTGGCATGCTGGTCTGGGTATTTAACATTCCTCTTTATATCTGGGGAGTCAGGGAACTGGGAAAACAATTTGGCGCCCGTACTTTTTACGGTTTTACGATCAGCGCCTTGTTTATCGATATTTTTCACGGCGATATTCCCGGCATGAACTGGTTGGCTTTGAACACAACCGATACAATCATTCATTTGCGCGAACATGATTTTCTGTTCCTTATTCTTTTAGGCGCCGTGTTCCTGGGATTGGGACTGGGCATAATATTTAAGTTTAAAGGCAGTACCGGCGGATCGGATATTATTGCCGCCATCCTTCAAAAACGATATGGCGTCAAACCCGGACAGGCAATTATGCTTACCGACTTTATTGTCATTTCATTCGCCGGAATAATTATTTATCTGAAAGATTTATCGCAGGGGCAGCCACCCATGTCTTTAACCTTGTATGCTTTTTTCCTGTTATTTGTCTCGGCAAGATTAATTGATATTGTGCTGGATGGATTTGACTATGCCAGATCCGTCATTATTATTTCCGATAAACATGAATTAATATCCGAAGCGATAATGAACACGTTGAGCCGCGGAGCAACCGCTCTAAAAGGCCGGGGAATTTACAAAAATATAGACCGTGAAGTGATTATGACCATTGTCCCCAGAAGGGAACTAACTCTGCTGACGGAAATTATTGAGGAAATTGATCCGGATGCTTTTGTCACCATTCACAATGTTCATGAAGTTCTGGGACAGGGATTCCGGCGTCGATTTTAGTATTTTTGTTCTTTCGCTCAATAAAGTATTATACTTGATTTTATCTCAGCAGATTCGCCCGAATTTTTATCTGTTATTTTTATGATGATTTCCGTTAGTCCGGAATCCAATTCATTAAAGTCAAAAGCCGTATAATCCATTGTCCGGCTAGCAGTAGTCTGTTGTTCTTTTGTTATTATAATTTTTTCCTGTTTACTCCGAAATAAATCGAAAAATTTTGCAAATAATGATTTATCGGTATTCCCGGAGCTCACCGTTTGCTCCACTTGATAAGTAGCTATACCGTCAGAATCCAGAATCAGATTATAAATTTCATAATAAAGATAGATCAACTTTGATTTATCGAATTTTCTGGTGGGATTAGGAATAATCCGGTGTCCAAAATGGGCGAATTTATCCGGCTTATCAACAGGTGTAACCTCAAAAGCCGGTAAAATAAAAAACCTCAACTGCATCAGAAAGTTGAGGCTTATGAGGAGGTTATTACTGTAAATACTAAAACTTAAATTTAAATCCCAAAGCGGTGAACATACCTTCCGAATGTGTAGGCCACATGCCATTATTCATGGCATAAGACAGGTCAAAGTCAAAATTTTCAAAAGTAAGACCCGTGCCAATACCAAACATAAATCCTTCTTTACCACCCAGTGAAAGGCCTCCTCTGAGAGGCAGCCAGGGAATAGGATAGTATTGCGCCCCTACGCCGATTCGCGGCCGGTAACGATTCCCGAAACTTGTGTTCAATGCCTGGGCATAATCCGCAGTGAGAGTCAGATTATCCAACAAATTATAGGAAGCTCCTAATCTCAATGTAATTGGCAGTGAAGTTACAAAAGCTTCGGAAGCATGAGTTGTATCATAATCAATTTTATTGTCGCTTTCCTCACTGGTAATTACATCCCAGCTCAAAGCAGAATCGGCAACAATCAGTTTTTGTGTTTCAACATCGGTGGTCCATCGTATAAAGCCGAATAAGTTGATTAAGCTTAATGAAAACCTCCAGTCATCTTCATATTTTGCCGTAGCGCCAAGATCAAAACTGAGTCCATGGCCGCCCGGAAAACTGCTGAACTCGACATTCGCATAGCGGTTTTCAATATTTATCACATATTCTGCGGATTCATCGTCTTCCCCGGGAATTCTTCTTAAACCGACTTCAGACTCAATATTTTGAGCGACATGCAATCCCAAAAAATAATTTAAGTTAACTCCGATAGCCATGTCTTCCAAAAATGGCAGGTAATCGTCCGATTCCAATGAATAGGCATAACCGAAAGACATTTTTAAGGCCGAGTAAGCTTCCCCTGATTCAATAATATTATCATGATACTGATAATCCCTGGTCAGATTAGGCCCAAATAAAACTATATCAAACGGGGTTTTGTCTTTAATAGTGGTTATTCCGGCCTGATTAACCAGTTGTACAGAAAACCCATAGTTTTTATAAGCCACACCGAGCAGATTAATCGCGATGTCCGTAGTTAATTTCAGCCCATCTCCCGGGATCAAATCCAACATGTCATGTTTATCACCATCCGACCAAACCCCGTGATGTCCTTCTTCTGTGAAATACCGGTTATAATCAGAAATCGAAAAACTGTTATTATAGATCTGTCCGCTGATTGATAAAAAATTGAATTCCAGCGACTTATTACGCTCCAGGGCCAGATTTGCCGGATTCCAGGTCATTGCCGAAACCCCGCGGCTGATAGCTGAATAATTACCGGTCATAGCCAGTGCGGCAGGATCAAAACTCTGTCCGGTTACCGTTAAAGTCCATAGCAATAACAGCGTAATTATAATTTTTATGGATATTAATTTTTTAGTTTTCATCGTCATCATCCAGGTCTATGGTTATTTTTGCTTTGATATCGGCATCTATTTTTATTTCATCGCTTTGCCTGATCTTAACAACTCCACCCGTTTGTGGGATTTCCACCCATTGTTTAACGAATATCGGAGTATATTTAAATATTTGTAATTGTTCGTTATCTAAATTCACAGAAACATGATTCGATAAAGGAGTTTCCACATAACCGGAGGCACCTACCGCGCCGGCTTCCACATTAGCTGAAATAACAATTTTGTCCCCGGGATTAGCGGCAGCGGTTGTATCTGAAACCATTGTGGAATCAATTGCCAGAATAAGAACCACATCCGCATTCACAGGTAAGCCGTTTTCGAGATATAAATTAATATCTGCAGAATGTGTGTCTTCCGTAATTCTTTCTCTTAAATCTTCGTCCAAATCGGATTTTTTGATACTGTCAGTCTTCATTACATATCTCAAAGGTTCTACAATATCAAGATTTAAAGGAGACTGGATGTTATATATAGCGCGGATACCATCGCTCACGCTGGCGCCGCCTTCTCCGCTGATTATGGCATTGCCGTACATCCTGATGTATGTGGGCAGAATTTGCACTAAATCAACCACCGACGGAGTACCGGAATTTGCGGTCAATGAAATTGTAGTGGTTGGACTATCGCTTACTTTTTCTATAGTTTCTCTTATATGGATTCGGATCGAATCGGAGCTGTTTTCAGGATCACCGCGATACCCGACAATCCATATATCGGCCAGAATATCAAAATCAATTTCATTCTCGAAGGTAATATTCATCACAAGATCTTCAAAACGCACTTCACCTTCAATCTCTTCAAAAACATCAAAATCATCCTGATCGATGGGATCGATGGTTAAAGTATCCGCATCGACAACTACGCCCCGAAACGATTCGATAAAAATTGAATCCATGTGTACGTCAACCAAAAACGAGTCCGTCCCGAAGATGGTTACATATCCTTTCGAACTGTCTGCACGAGCTATGGAATAAAACGGAATAGAATCTATGGGCACTCCCGGATTATCCATATTACGTAATTCCGCACCCGAAAAATCAAAATATTCCTGTCCCGATCCACCGGATTCAATAACAGGTATGGTGAATTCAAGGGTATCGCCGTCCCGGAACATATAAGGAAATTTTACTACCAAATCCGCCGACAACGGAATGGTATTATAAAAAGTAATATGAGCGCCTCCCCTGCTGATTCTGCCCTCTGTAATCAGATATTTTTCATCTGAGACATCGATTTTGGATGAATCCGTGAATGATTGCGCCGGAATCTGCGCATTGGCTTCTCTAACCTTAACTTCTCGCATCACCACATGAGACTGAAAAGTGCCGCTCAATATTCCTTCCGTTAATTCAAGATTGCTCTCAGAACCTTCGATAGGAATATTATATTCCAATCGAAACCTTCTGGAGATAAACTTATTATTAAGATTTAAGATATTACTCTGCCCGACAGCGCCCGGTGCAATGGAATTCATAAAGCTAAACGGACCAATATATTGCCCGAGACTGTCATCGTATACGTTAATTACCATGCCCGGTCTGATCGTGAGAAACAGACTGTTAAGAAATTCAATATACATATAACCTGAATTGATCCGCGCATACCGGAAGGACTCCATCAGTACAAGGTGCTGGACTGTTTGAACGGTTGTCGTATCATAAGGCGGAATAACATTTCCGGGTATTAAAGGTACCCCAGGAGCGACCTGTTCCAGAATAGTTTCTATTGAGTCCAGATTTGTATAACCATTCAGAGGGTCTTTTAGCAGAATGTCATCCAGGGTATCCCCTTCTCTTCTGTCCTCAGGTTCCATTGATAAATCACTCTCGTCAATCTGCTCATAATCGGAAGTATCCTGCACATTAACCCTAACTATGGGTATCTGGTTTAAAGTATCGGCAATAAGATTTTTCTCATCCTCAATAGCATCGGCCATGTTATAATCATGAGTAGGTAAAAAAATGGTCCATTCCGTATCCCATTTTGGAAGTTTCGGTTCATTGAGTGTGCAACCGATTATTAAAATCAATATTGCCAGGATAGCTGCTTTTATCTTCATAGATATTACCTTAGGTTTCGATGTAACATGTTTTTATGTTTCGGTTTAAATTACAATTCCTTTACCATAATTATTAATTTTATTTATTTTTTGTTATACATAAATTAAATTTATCAGGAAAATATGATTTTAAGACAATAAAGCGTTGATTTTGGACACATTCGATAATTTTTTGAACAGCAATTTTTATGATGTCGAAAAAAAATACACGTTTTTTGCAGCAAACCATGTTTAAAGAAATTGAACACACTGCGGACCGTGGTATAGAGGTCAGCGGAAATTCAATAGCCGATTTGTTTAAAAATGCTCTTTTCGGCATGTACAGCTTGGCCCTTTTTTTGCCTGAGCCGCTTCCAGAGGGTCAGGTAAAAGTTGAATTAAAGGAAATGACTCTTGAAGATTTGTTAGTTTCCTTCCTTAGTGAGTTTAATTTCCGGCTTTATTATAAACATGAATATTGCTGCGAGATTAATAAACTTGATATCAGAAAAATAAAGAATTACTATTGTCTCGAATTGACCGGAACCTATACAACGCTGAATGAAGCGGCCTTATCCGGCATGGAGGAAATAAAATCGGTAACGTATCACCAGATGCAAATAAGCAATAAAAACGGAACATACAGAACTAAAATAATTTTTGACACATAGATATGAATTTCAGAAATCACAAAATTACCAGGATAAATGAAAACCTTTTTGAGATTGAGCGCCAGGGACAAATGCGGGTCAACGGACGGGTTTACGTCACGGAATCGATGATGAATCAGCTTATTAAAGAAGCCGAACCATTGCAGCAAATTATCAACGTGGCGCATCTCCCCGGGATTAAAAAGTACTCACTGGCCATGCCTGATATACATTGGGGATATGGTTTTCCCATAGGCGGTGTAGCCGCAACCGATTGGAATGAAGGGGTTATTTCGCCGGGCGGCGTTGGCTATGATATTAATTGCGGCATTCGATTAGCATCCACTAATTTATCTTTCAACGAAATTAAGGAAAAAATCCCTGAACTTGTCAAACAATTATTCCGGAAAATTCCCACAGGAATAGGGGGATCCGATGCCATAAAAAAGTTATCGGACACCGATCTTAAAAATGTTATGACAAAAGGCGCGCCCTGGATTATCGCCCGGGGGTTCGGAGAGCAACAGGATATTCCGGCCATTGAAGAAAGCGGGAATTTGGAGGGTGCGGATCCTGAAGCAATAAGCTCAAGAGCAAAAGAAAGAGGCAGAACCCAGTTAGGTACATTGGGCTCGGGTAATCATTTTCTGGAAATCGGCAGAGTTGATAAACTATTTGATGAAGAAACTGCCGGAGCGCTCGGTATTTTTAATGACCAGATAACAATTATGATACATACAGGTTCCCGCGGCTTTGGTTATCAGATCTGTGAAGATTATTTAAAGGTGATGGGACAGGCCGCACGGAAATACAAAATTAACCTGCCGGATCGCCAGCTGGTTTCCGCGCCCATTCAAAGTGAGGAAGGCCGCAGGTATATTTCGGCAATGGCCGGCGCGGCTAATTTTGCCTGGAGCAACCGCCAGGTTATCACTTCACTGGCAAAAGAAGTATTCTTACGGGTAATCGGCATAAGCGAGCAGCAATTAAACTTCAGGCTGGTGTATGATGTTTCTCATAATATCGCCAAGAAAGAAAAGCACCTGATTGATGGCCAATGGGAAACTGTCTGCGTCCATCGCAAAGGCGCTACCAGAGCCTTTGGAAAGGATAATACAACCTTACCCGAACAGTTCAGGAAAACCGGCCAGCCGGTTCTGATTCCGGGAGACATGGGCCGATATTCATTTATATGTATCGGCACGCAAAAAGCCGAAGAAGAAACTTTCGGCAGCACCTGCCATGGAGCGGGAAGATTATTAAGCCGGCGACAGGCAAAGCGAATAGCCGGGCACCGGGATCTGTACAAAGAATTAGCGGATAAGGATATTGTCGTCCAGGCCCGCGGAAGAGCTACGATGGCGGAAGAAATGCCTGACGCCTATAAAGATGTGGCTGAAGTGGTGGAGATAATGCATCAAAGCGGTATAAGTAAAAAAATAGCAAGAATAAAACCGCTCGGTGTAATCAAAGGATAACCGTTAATAAAAATATTATGGCGTTTTCACCGTTACTTTGCTGCGCACGATAAAAGCGCCTTTATATCCGTAATCTTTTGCTAAATCGCGTATATCTTCCGCTTCGTTTCTGGTAACAACATCCCCGATGCGCACTTTATACTGCGGCGATTCAAAAACGATATATACTTTATGATCCATTGTTTTAAACTGCGAAGCGGCTGTCTGCTGAACCATTGTAGCGGATTCAATGTCTTTTGTGGCCAGAATCTGAACCCTGTAACCATCTAATTCCCTGATTACAGAAGATTTCTTTATTTCATCAACCTCAATTTCGGTTTTTTCTTCATCGAGTGAAGCCCCGGACGATTCTTTTTTCTGGATCACCACATCATTATCATTTAAAGTCAGCGGATCAAAAGATTCATCATATTTTGATGATTTGGGCTGAACACTGACATCGGGTTCCGCTGATTTTTTTGAAGAAGCGCAGCCGGCAATAAAAAACGACACAATAATAAAAAACACAAAATATCTCATTTCTTCCCTCAGATTTTCTCTACATTATTCTTTTCAAGCCATCCCGTTTTACCATCATCGAGCCTGATCTCGTACCAGTTTTCTTCCCCGCGCATTAACCGTACCTTGGTGCCTTCATGTAAAATAAATACTTCGGTGCCTTTTGAATCTGGTGAAGCATGGATGGTAACGGATGGCTTCAATATAATAGCGAATTCTTCCGTTTCAAAGACATAAATTTTATTTAGTAGCAAAACCAGGAATATGATAAAAATTATGAGTATAATTCTTTGTATCATTCTGAGAGAACCAAGCCGTCCTCTTCTGGTTCTCAGATAGAGCAGAACGGCTGATGAAGTTAAAACTAAAAATAACAGCAAAATGGTAATCCATGTCAATATATTCAATGAAAGAACATTTAGCAGTTGATCCCACCACTGAATAAGAATAAACTTTGGCGGAATTATTATCTGATCTACCAATTGTAATTTTACCAGTTCAAGATTTTGCTTTAACGCTTCATCATTTTTTAAAAATTGTGCCGCCCTTTCATAATTTAAACGGGCTTCCCCGATCTGATTTGTTTTATAATAAGCATTGCCCAGGTTGTAATATAGTTCCCCGCTTTCCATGCCATTTTTAATTATGGATTCATAAACCTCAATCGCCTGCTCGTATTGGCCTTTTCTGTATAATTGGTTCCCTTCTTCGAAAGCAGATTCCCACTCCGAAGCCAGACCGGTGGAAAAAATAAAAATTATAAACAGAATTACACTTCGAATCATATCCATTTTTCCAGTTTTGTCAGCACCATCCTGGCCTTTTCAAAAAAATCACGACGGGCTTCTTTGCTATCCTGAATATTGGCAAATTGCCTGAAATCGCTTTCCGTTACAATATCCGTATAAGTTGTTATAACTTCTTCATCAATGCCTTTTTCGCTCAATACTTTTTGGATCGAGTGCGAATTAAAATCCGTTAATTCAAGGCCAAGCCTGTCCTGAACAAATCCTCTTAGCGCCGAAGAAATTGCCTTGTAAAACTCGTATTGATCATCCTGATCGACTTTCTTTTTAGCCAAAGCCAGATGTCTGGAGGCAATTTTTCCAGCCTTTCTGCTTCGGGCCAGTTTTATGTTACTTTGAATTTTAACCTGATGCTCATTATAAAAAACAAATGCCAGAAAACTAATAAACATTCCAAATAAAATAACCCAGAAGGATGGTGAAAGATAGGGACGATAGCTAAGCGGGAAAAAATCAGCCGACTCTTTGATAAATCGAATATCTTTGCCCAGTAAAGATATTTCCTGCCTGCTGTAGCCGCTTCCAGTAATGGTTCCGCCTGATGCCAGAGTCTGTTCACCGGTGACATGAATGGTAAGCGGCTGACTTGTAATGGTTTCATATTTCCTTTTCGATGGATTAAAAAATGAAAAAGTAACCGGTTTAATCTGATATTCTCCGGGAACCCGTGGAATTAAAATAGATTCGGATTGTTTACTTCCGTTAATGTATTTGCCTTTATTATTTATATCGGTCCGTATTTTGGGCTCATATTGTTCGATATCGGGAGGAATTGTTAAAACCGGAAGGTTAACAAGCTTGATATTACCAACACCCTGCACAGTCATTTTGAGTGAAATAGCCTCATTAACGCTGATATTTGTTTTATCAACACCGACGATAAATTTGTAGTCGCCAACCGTGCCGTCAAAATGGTCAGGCTTGTCTTTTGTCGGAAATTCTGATACATTAATTTTAACCGCTTTACTGGTTACCGTCTGACTTACAACTTTACCGAAAGGATCGTCAAAGAAACTATCGAATATGCTTCGGCGTCTGCTGCGATCCTGAACGACGGCTTCGAGCTTTATTTCCATGGGCTCCAGCTTCAGTTCCCCTGCCCTGGTAGGAAATACGGCAATTTTTCTTAATGTAGCCACATTATAATTAATACCGTTAATTACCTCTGTGTGTATGGGAGGCTGGGATGGCATTTGAAATTCCTCGGACCAGAAGCCGGGATTCGATGGAATTTTCACCAGTTCATAACCGCGAATATTGACTCTGAAATACAAACGGTATTCAACGATAATCTGTTCGCCTATATAACAATTCCTGGCAGAAACCCATGTTCTGAAAAAAACATTCTTATCCCCGATTTCATTATCCCTTACATCAACGGGCGCTGATTGCTTTTTACCCTGAGCGTTAATCGGCGACTTGGAAACTTTTATCGTAATTGAATTTGAGGAAACCTGTTTTCCGTTAACTTTCACGGTGGCCGGACTTATTTTCAGCTCTCCTTCCCGCTTCGGCTGAAGGATAAAAGAATAGGTCTTAGTCGAAGACATAACCCCGTTAACCATCTGGATGCTGGTCGATGTATTAGGCCCGGAATGTATAAAGAACTCGCTGAAATCCGGAAATGATATTGGCGGCAGCTTGCTTGAAGACCCCGAAATTTCAACGGAATACTGGAATTGCTGACCTGTGCCGACTTCATTCGCGGAAACATAGGCTTTTAAGGCTACATTATCGGCTAACAACCATATGGGAAATAAAATGGACAAGATGATAGGATAATATCTCATGTCAGATTACCAATCCTTATCCGTACGATACTGTCCGCTTTTTACAGGACGCTTTTTCTCCTGGGCATCTTTTTCATTTTCGTTAAGAGCATTTAAAATCTTTTCCGCTTCCTCTTTGCTCATTTTTTCCTGATCTTCCGGTTTGGCTTGCTGTTCTTTTTCCTGTTCCTGTTGCTCATTTTCCGGCTGAGGCTGTTGTTGCTGTTGTTCCTCCTTATTTTCGCCTTCACCGTCATTTTGTTCCTGTTGATCACTTTGCTGCTGCTGGTTTTGCTGATTCTGTTGCTGTGGCTGCTGCTGTTGTTTATCCGCCAGTTCTTTCAGTTTAGCTCTTGCAAGTTCCAGATTATACTTGGTATCATAATCATCGGGATTATATTCCAGGGCTTTTTTATAGGATTCAATGGCTTCCTGCAGTTTATTCTGCTGAAACCAGGCGTTGCCGATATTATAGTGAATTTGAGCCAGCCGGTTCAAATCTTCTGTGCCTAAAAGCTTTTCAAAGGTCTGAATGGATTCATCATATTTATTCAGCTTATATAAGGCGGCGCCTTCATTAAATATAGCTTCTTCTTTCATAGGATCATCAAGCAGAGCATCGCGGTACGAAGAAAGCGCTTCTTCATATTTTTCTTCATGATAAAGTTTATTGCCATCGTTCACTTTATTGCGGATACCCTGCGCGCAGACAGACGCAGTAAAAATCAATAAAATAATCGGTGTATAAAATCTGTTCATCGTTTTCATACTGTTATTCTTTTTCGCCTTACCGGTAAAAAAGTTTCAACGGCTAAAGTCGCCAAAGCAAGAATAATAAATATCTGGAACTGGTCCTCATACTGGGAAAACTGGCGCGAGGTCAATTCCTTTTTCTCCATTTGATTAATTTCATTGAATATTTCGTTTAATTCGGTTTCACCGGCGCTGGAAATATAATATTTGCCACCGGTCATATAGGCTATTTTCTGAAGCGTTCCCACATCCAGTTTGGTGGTCACCACATTACCCTGCCGGTCCTTTTTAAAACCCGTTTGAGTGCCGTATTTATCATAGATGGGAATAGGCACGCCGTGTTCCGATCCCAGTCCTATTGTATATATTTTAACCCCTTCTTTAGCAGCTTCTTCGGCGGCTGCCACCGGATCCGTTTCGTGATCTTCGCCGTCGGTAATTAAAATCAGCACCTTATGTTTGCGCTCTTTCTGGTTAAACGCCTTCATCGCTTTTTCAATCGCGGCGCCGATAGCCGTTCCCGGCCTGGGGATAATATCCGTATTCATCATGGACAAAAAGAGTTTCGCCGCGGAATAATCCAGGGTTAACGGACATTGAATATGAGCCATGCCGGCAAACGCCACCAGTCCGACCCGGTCGCCCTGTAATAAATCGATTAATCCGGCAATTTCATGCTTAGCCTTTTCCAGTCGGTTGGGCGTTATATCTTCGGCTTTCATACTCATGGATACATCCAGTGCAATAATGATGTCAATACCTTCCCGTTTCACTTCTTCAATTTTAGTGCCCAGTTGCGGATTAGCCACAGCAATCACAAGAAAAATATAGGCAATAATAAACAAAATGCTTTTCCATACTGCGCGGGAACGGCTGTATCCCGGCATCATCTTCTTTACCATTTCTATCTGACCAAAGCGGTTTAGCAGCTGGTCTTTCCATTTGAATACAAGATAAAAGAACACAATCAGAACCACTACTCCCCAAAGGAAATGCAGCAACTGCGGATTTTGAAATTTTAAAGCCTGTAATTCCATAATTTTTTAAGGTATCTTCCGAAAATAAGTGTTAGACAATATTAACTCCAAGATCAGTAAAATCAACCCGCCGGTGATATAAAAAACAAAGTATTCCTGATAGCGGGTAAATTCTTTTACCTCAATTTTGGTTTTCTCCATTTCGCCGATTTCTTTATAAATCTCTTTCAGCTTGTTTTCATCGTAAGCGCGAAAATAATGACCGTTGGTAATTTCTGCTATT
>RQOG01000162.1 GCA_003854985.1 Calditrichota bacterium | reverse complement strand
TTTCCAACGAATTCAGCGCCAGTCCCGTAACCATGCATGAAGCGAACATTTCCGTTTCAGCGGGTGGAGACTCAATAATATCAGCAACCGGCCGGGCGTTGAGTTTTAGCGGTAAATCCCAAGTTATCATAGAACCGGGCGCCGCCGTAATATCCGATCCTTTTCCGTATAAATTAGTTCCTCTTTCCAATGTGGCTATTACCATTTATTTTGGAGATACATCGCCGGATGTAACGGGTCATCCGGGATCGAGAACCACATCGTATATACTGCCGGGCAATGCGTTATCGGGGGCAGATATGCCCGGCGCCGTTGGAACGGATCACTGGTATGTCATTGACAGAATTGATGTAAAAGCGCCGGAATCTTATGCCGCCGTTTCGATTTTAGGTAATTCCATTACCGACGGTCGGGGTTCGGGCACAAACAAACAGAACCGCTGGCCGGATGAACTTTCCCGCCGCCTGCAGGCCAATCCGGGCACGCAGAATGTGGCGGCGCTGAATCAGGGTATTGGCGGGAATTGTGTACTTCGTCCCTGTTTAGGACCATCGGCTTTGGATCGTTTCGAACGCGATGTTTTGGATCAGCCCGGAGTGCGCTGGCTGATCATTTTCGAGGGAATCAACGATGTCGGCCAGGCGCGGTCTCTTCAGGTGGCTGATGAATTGATTGCCGCGTATGAAAAAATGATCGGACTGGCGCATGCCAATCAGATTCTTGTTTATGGCGCAACTTTGATGCCTTTTGGCGGTTCATTTTATGATTCCCCGGAGCATGAAGCCGTACGCGCAAAGGTCAACGAATGGATTCGCACCAGCGGTCGTTTTGACGCCGTTATTGATCTGGATAAAGCCCTTGGCGATCCGGCCGATCCCTTGAAACTTCTGCCGGAAGCGGATACGGGCGATCATCTTCATCCCAGCGAAACCGGCCACCGCATGATGGCGGAAGCGGTTGATTTAGCGCTTTTTCAGGGAAAATAAAAATGTTTATCTTTTGTTCTGCAAGGAGATAACAAGTTAATGGAAAATAGAAGTATTTGAAGGAGAAAAATACATGATCAACGAGATATCCGCGTCAACGCTTAATCCGGAAAAATTTATTGCGGAAAAAATAGAAGAAATCAGGCATGCCGTGGGAGACGGCCAAGCCATCAACGCCTTATCCGGCGGCGTCGATTCGTCCGTGGTTACCATGCTGGGGCATCGCGCCCTGGGGGAAAGGCTGAAAACGGTTTTTATCGAAAACGTCCTGATGCGTGACGGCGAAGCTGAACAGGTGACCGGTTTTTTCCGTGACCTCGGCGTTACCGTTGATGTGGTCGATGCACGTGCGGAATTCTTCGCTGCACTGAAAGGCGTAACGGATCCCGAAGAGAAACGCGAAGCTATTACCCAGACATTCTACAAACGGGTTTTCGGCCGGCTGGTGCGGGAAAGTGGCGCAAAATATCTGCTTCAGGGAACGATCCTGACAGACGTGGATGAGACCGTCGCAGGGATCAAACGGCAGCATAATGTTTTTGAACAACTGGGCATTGATCCGCAGGAGGCATTTGGCTACCGTATTCTGGAGCCGGTCATTCAGCTGCGCAAGGATGGCGTAAGAAAACTGGGGCAGGCGCTGGGACTGCCCAATGAATTATTCCGGCGTATTCCTTTTCCGGGACCGGCGCTGGCTGCCAGAGTAATCGGTGAAGCGACACCGGAACGCATAGAAACAGTACGGCAGGCTACCCGGGTGGTTGAACGAATACTTTCCGGCCGTGACGCCTTTCAATACCTGGCTATTCTTCATGAAGACAGGGTGACAGGAATGCGCGACGGTAAGCGTGATTTTGGTCAGCAGATTGAAGTGCGCGGCTGGAACAGCGTTGACGCGCGCACGGCTGTGCCCACGCGTCTGCCCTTTGAAGTCCTTGAGCAAATGGCCCGGGAAATTATCAGCGAAGTACCCGGCGTGGTCAGTGTTACTTATAATATTGCCAACAAACCGCCGTCAACCATTGAAGCGGTGTAACACTGTCCTATAAATGAACAGAACTAATCTGAGTTAAACACAAAGGTGATAAATATAAAATTTTTACACTTGACCTGTGGATTGATCCTGCTTATTATTCTATCCGATTTCTGTATTTAAATTAAAGAGGTTCAATATTTGAGCCAATACGGAAAGGAGTTCATAATGAGAGCGTTTATCTTTATAATCCTTGTGTTTTTACTCTGTTCCTGTAAAAAATCCACTTCACCCCTTGAGCAATATACTTATTCCTGTCCGTTACGGGCGGATTCCATGAACTTTGCCATTTTAGGTGTTAACGGTGAAACGTATGAACTGGAAGGTGGTTATTTTGCTCATCATGAAAAATGTACAAACTGTGTAGGAGACAGCCTGCCTTTTGATGTAACAACTATACTTGCCCATGGTTTTGATTTAATAACCTTCAGGTATTCTTATACAATGGACACATTATTCGGGGCAATAGTTTTTTTAGGCGGATCTAATACTAATTCTGGTTTTTCCCCGGAATTAAATCTATCGCCGGACAAATTTAAAACTGTCAACCATAAGGTCGAAAAACCTCAATCCATTGAATACTTCGGTTATTATGGGATTGATGAAACGGCATTATCGTTAAAATCAGATAGCGTCTGGAATGCCGTCAGCAAACTGGATATTCTTAATGATTTCAGTCAGCAAAATTTTCAGACAGGCATTTTTCATTTTACAAAAGAACCGGAGTGGATTGTTTTTTTGGTACAATAGAGAATGAGGCGTATTATAGATTCGGCATCATCTGGTGTAAAAATAATCCATAATCACAATCATGACGGTCGAACGTTGATGTAATTATTTTTATATGAACTCTGCGGCTTAGTTTTCCATTGTAAGGTTAAGAAAAACTTTTTTTGTAAATTTTTATTACCACTTGTTGAAAAAGTGCTATTTACAAAATAAATTAATTAATGTTAAGTAAAATATATTGATAATATGAAAATCATAATTTTTATATAAAGATATAGGGTTACTTTATGATCTATAAGCAAATTTGGTTCAAACGCTTAGAATATAAAGCGGACTAAACGATTTATATTAATTACTTAAAATGGTAATAAAAGTAAATGGTTATGAGATTGAATCTTTGCTCGAAAAAATCGGATTTTAATAGGATATGCAGTTTACTCGTCAATAATTATAATGGCCGGCCACAGATTATTCAAATGCTGTTGACACAACAACTCCATCAGGTCGGAAAGGACTTGATTATTTATAGAACACCTGTAATGGACAGAAGGCATGCATTTCCGGGCATGTTGAATCACTTTGATAGGAAATAACTTAATATGAATAAATCTATTAGAGTATTCATTGCTGACGATAATAGATTACTTCGTGAAGGAATCGCTTCTATGCTGGCACAGGAAGAAGACATCATTGTAATTGGCTCGGCGATGAGTGGCAGCGAAGCTATCAAACAAATAAAGAAGTTACGCCCGGATGTTGCACTAATTGACATTGGAATGCCGGATAAAGACGGGCTTGATGTGACCCAGGCGCTGTATAAGGACTTACCATCGGTTAAAGTTATTATTTTGGGGATGCCGGATTTAACGGATGAAATTATGGTTTGTATCGAAAGCGGGGCCGCTGGATATGTTCTAAAAGAGGCTTCATTTGAATACCTGGTTGAAAGCATACGGTCTGTGAAGCGCGGCGAGTCATTCTGTTCGCCTCGGATGGCCGCGTCTTTATTTTCCCGCATAGCAGAACTTGCCGGAGAAAGGATTCCGGAAAGTTCTGTCAAACTTACTCCACGCGAGGTAGAGGTCATAAACAAGATTGCCGATGGAATGTCCAATAAGGAAATTTCCGGACAACTTTACATTGAAGAACAAACTGTAAAAAATCATATCCATAATATTCTCGACAAACTTCAACTGCATAACCGCCTGGAAGCCGTGCAATATGCGCGCGAAAGGAAGCTGCTAAAGCAGAAACCTGAATAACCTTACTTCTGCAAGTACTAGTACTTAGTTTTCGAATACTTTACCAAGGCCTATTATTTCCATAGACATCGCTATAGACTATATTTGAACCCATCGGTCTATTTCAATTCCTTCTTATATGTTTATTTTGTTCATGAGAGTTTACAAATGGCTTTCAATGAGGTAAAACATGACATGCGAAAAACAAGAGTGCTAATAGCAAGCCGGCCAAAGCTGTTATCAGAAGTGATTCACTACATGATACAGCGCCAACCCGACATGAAAGTGGTTAGCGAAGTTCTTGACCCACTGGAACTTTTCCTGCTTATCAAGACCTTAAGAGCCGATGTGGTTATTGTCACCCCGCTCCCGGGGAATGGGGATCCACATATATGCATCAAATTGCTGGCAGCGTATCCGCTGCTAATAATCGTGACACAGTCAGCAAAGGGAGAAGCTGCCTATTTGTATCAAACGAATGTTCCTAAGAAGCGCATCAACGAGCCATCCGCGCAGTCTATTCTTGATGCAATTCGGCAGGCCATGCAATCGATTGCCAGTTAATTAAAGTGTATGTGTTTTTATTAAGGGCCAATGTAGCGCCTGGATTAACTGAAAAGGAGTAACGTTATGAGTTCCTTGATTATGGTTTATTTTGATTGGTTTGGTTTTAGGTTGGCAGCTGGTCAGACAGTTAGAAAATGCGGCGGATTTAGCGTTCCCGGGGACATTATTCCAGGAATATGCCAACCCAACCAGGCTTAGCGATTGCCTGGATAGAGATTACAGAACCAGGTCTATATTAAAAATAAGAAATAAAATCCACCGAGACGCTTACAAGTGGCTTGGTAATTAAAATGTGTTTAACAATCAATCAAAGGAGCATATTTTATGGAAGACAAAAAATCCTATTTACAAAAAATGGCTGACCAGCTCAAAGAGTGGGACACCAAAATCGATGAATTGAAAGCAAAGGCAGATAAGGCCAAAACCGAGGCCAAAAGCGACCTGCTCAAGCAGATCGATGAATTACTGGTGAAGAAGGAAAAAATCCGGAACAAAATGAAACAACTACAGGCAGCCGGCGATGGATCATGGAACGATATGAAAACGGGTGTCGAAAAAAGCTGGGAGGAACTCAAGGGGGCGTTTTCCAAGGCTTCTGCGAGGTTCAATTAACGTATAAATTACAAAGCAACTTAATTCTTTCATCATAAGTCATATTAATATAAGGATTTTGCATCATGAGAAAAGTAAGCATTTTATTGTTCAGCGCATTCTTGCTCTTCACCATCACTGTAGGATGCGCATGGAGTAACAAAGCCAAGGGTGGAACGATCGGCGCAGGCGCCGGAGGCGTTGCCGGCGGCATAATAGGAAATCAATTTGGTAACACGGCTCTCGGCGCCATCATCGGGGCGGCAGTGGGAGGTACGGCTGGGCTTCTGATAGGTAATGAGATGGATAAGCGAGCTGCAGAGATGAGGAAGGATATGCAGGGAACAAAGATTGAGCGTGTTGGCGAAGGAATCAAGATTACATTTGATTCGGGTCTTCTTTTTGATGTGAATAAATCGGATTTGCAACCGCAGGCGAAAACAAATATTGAGAGTCTCGCCAGGGTTTTAAACAAATACCCTGACACAAATATCCTTGTTGAAGGAGATACGGACAATAACGGCAGTGAAGACTATAACCTGAAGTTATCCGAACGTCGTGCTCAATCTGTTTCCAACTATCTAATGGGTCTTGGCGTTCCCGGTTCCAGGATTTCCACTGTTGGCCTGGGTGAGTCGAACCCAATCACTTCAAACGATACCGATTATGGACGTCAACAAAACCGCCGTGTGGAAGTTGCCATTTTCGCTAATGACAAGCTAAAAAAAGCCGCTGAGAGTGGCAAACTTAACTAACTCGAATTCAAGCTTAATTCGTTCAACCGAATGTTATGTGAAGCATGTTTATGAAAAGAACTTCTAAATTTTAATTATCACTACTAAGGAGGAGGCTAAAATGTCTTTATTTAATGTTGTACTGATTTTGATCGTGGTCGGTGTTCTTTTATGGCTGGTTAATCGTTATATACCGATGGATCATAAGATTAAATCGATATTGAATATTGTTGTAGTTGTTGTGGTGGTTTTGTGGCTGTTGAGCTCTTTTGGTTTGTTCAGTTCCATGTCCCACATCCACATTGGCAATTGACAATTAATAAATAACGCCATATCTGGCAATTAGTTGTTATGATGTAGTTAACCAATCATTTTAATTTCAATTTAATGGAGGAAATTACCATGTTAGCAAAAACAATCTTAGGAGTCATAATCATGATGTTTGTTATGGTTCAAGCGGGAAATGCTGGAGGAAAAGAAGATATTCAGAAGTATTTTAACGATACCGCAAGCAAAGTGAAGGCAACGGACGATCCGGTGCAAAAACGCGAAATACTCAACAAATCATTTAGTACAATGTCCAAAGCATTGGACAGGGTTGAAAGCTCTGGTTTGATTTCAGAAGAAGATCGGGCTGGTATTAAGCACTTTAGAACTACTCTTCAAGAGAAACAAGACGAACTGACGGGCATTAACGGTTACGAGCGTGTGCCCGATGCGCAACTTAATGCCTTCTCAAATTATATTGTACAGTCTATGGAGCAGGCGGCCCAGACAATAACCATCAGCCTTGTCGCCGCGCTTTTGATAGTTATTGTTCTGATACTTTTACTGTAAACGTATGTTGCCTGGCAAATATTCACAGGATTTTGATATGCAATGTTCGAACAATTTATCTTCGGCAGGTCTCACACAACCATACCCAATGCTCTTCAGGAGTATCGGTTGTGTTGTATTCCTTTTATTTCTGTTTTCGTGCAGTTCCATTCTTTCTTCTTATGGTGAAAATCCGGTTAAGACAGAGAGTGCGTTCCCACTACTCTACTCAATAATATTCGTCATCCACGGCGACGGAGAATACCTCTATCACGATACCCGGGGTAATGCGTATAGAGCTGACAAAGAGGCTTTGGCAGGCGCAACAATGGTGGCCATGCAAAATCCACAAGCCGAAGTGTTCATTTTTCATGAAAGACCAAGGAGGCGCTTCCTGATCTTTTTTCCTCTCCGTGATGGAGAATTCTATTACTTCCGGCACGGAAAGCTGTTGGCCAAAGAATCGTACTGGCGAGATCAGGGACTATCACATTTCGATCCTGAAGTAGAGCTTTATCATCGTTTCCGTGCAAAAAAACAACTTCAACTGGCGAAATTATTCCTCTACTTTGGTCACGAAATCCCTGAATCCGGTGGTGCGGGCTATGATGCATCCTATTCTCAACGGACATTCACTGTTCATAATCTGGCCGATGGCTTAAGTCGTATCACAGATAATTCCACAAAGTTCGAACTCATTGTGCTCGCTACATGTTTCGGCGGCACCCCACACACCATTAACGCACTTTCGCCATACGCGCAAACCATTGTCGCTTCTCCCGGCAATCTTCACCTCTCTTATTTCTGTCTTAATCCATTGGGTCGGTTGGATATCGGTTTGAAAGATGGCGATATACCTGCGTTTGCTAAAAAGTTCGCACACCATGCATTCAACCTGCTGGCAGAAGATATCCAAACAGCGGTTACAGTTGCCGTGTACGATGTAGAACGTGTTCGGGAATACCTGGATGATATAGATAGTATCTACACTCATGCCCGGACTACATTAGCCGGACAGAAACCAGGATCCTTTGATTACTGCGATTGCGCCGAAGACTCTGTATATATGCTGCCGGGAATGAGCGAAGGAGTAGATGTATTCTACCGTCCTTCGCACTTTGGACGTTTAAAGCATAAAAAGAACCATTCCGGATGGGAATGCCGGAGGATAATGAAATAACCATATCATATAGGTTTGATGAAAAATGCAACTAATTATTCAAAATTTTTTGATTCTTTTTCTAATAGTTCTGAGAGGGTAACATGGATAGACACAAAAGAGAATTTACTTCAAATTCAGATGCGGTGTTCATTGGATGGCAGGAAACGTGTTCAGGAGAAGTCATTGCCCTTTATACAGTCACTAAAGCCTATCATTCGCATTATGGTTCTACAGTATCGGCTGCGACTTTAAGAGATCTAAACCTGCAGATTCCGGAACAAAACTTTACCGGCGGAAGAGAAAAAATGTAAATACTATGAAAAATAAATAGGAATTTTATAAAGACAATGAAAATCAATGGCATTGGTGTCGCGCTGCGCCCAACGGTATTATTGTTGGAGCATCAACAGAAGGTTATGTAAATAAAGATGGTTGAGTGGGGAATGCCCGTCTCGCAACTATTGGAAGAGTTAATCATCAATCGCTCCTTTATTCTGCCAAAGCAGGAATAGCAAAAACGGGAGTAGGTT
Organism: Calditrichota bacterium; assembly: GCA_003854985.1. Taxonomy (GTDB): domain Bacteria; phylum Calditrichota; class Calditrichia; order Calditrichales; family Calditrichaceae; genus Zgenome-0002. The sequence goes on along the minus strand of RQOG01000162.1, from coordinate 2,936 downwards.
GACTTTCTCCGGGTGGATCGCAACTACAAAAGTGGATATGTGCGGAAATTTATAGTTTGAAGAAAGAGGTAAAAAATGATGCAGAAGGAAATGAATGAAGAAAATAAGGAAATAAAGAGCAAAGCGTATGCTCTCTATCAGGAACATGGCTTCAAAGACGGTAATGATTTTGTTGATTGGCTCGAAGCGGAAAAGCAAGCGGGAGAAATATCCAGGATAAAACGCAGGAAGCAGTTTCATAATATGCTTCTTGCTATCGTAGGAATATTATGCGTCATCGTAGTGATCCTTTTAATTATGCTTTTCAGAAATAGCCCTAAGATGGAACTATCCGAAAAGAGCCTTTCTGACCTTAAGGTCATGATGCTTGTGCTTGACCCCAAGATCGATGAGCAGTTACTTGTCTTTGGTGATACGCATTTCGCTTTCGATCAGTCTGCGCTTAGCCAGGAAGCGAAGACATTGCTGGATAAAGATGTACTGTTACTCAAAGAAAACCCTCAGACGAACGTCCGATTGGCAGGATACACCTCTGCTAAGGGCTCGGAAGAGGTCAATCAACAATTAAGCGAAAGGAGAGCCAATGCGGTAAAAAACTATCTGATTGAAGAAGGTATTGTCACGGAGAGAATCACTGTGATAGGATATGGCAGGACCAGACCGGCAATGTATGAAGTGACACCAGATGATATTAACTCAAAGGAAGCGCTGGCTAACATGCGGGTTCTTTTTGAAGTTGTTGTAAAATAGGACAATATATTACGGACACTACCGTAATAGAAGAAATCATTCATTTAAAGGAGGTTTTTATAATGTGGAAAAAAGTACTACTGATAATGGGATTAATTACAATTTTTGCTGCGCCTGTGAATTCACAGAGCATAGCTATAGGCCCGCAGGTTGGTTATTATAAAGCTCAGGATGCCGATGGAAGTTTTATGGGTGGGTTAGCCTGGCGATTCAAGTCAGCAGAGATTTTTGGTCTTGAGGCATCCATCAACTATCGTCAGGAAAAATATTTTAACGATGTCCTGACGGTTCGTAGCTGGCCAGTAATGGTAACCGGTTTGATTTATCCGGTTCCCATTGTCTATGGGGCCATTGGCGTCGGCTGGTATAACACCACTTTTGATTATGACCAGACCAGGTTTCCGTCACTTAAAGATGAAACGAAGCAGAAATTCGGCTGGCATTTTGGCGGCGGTGTGGAACTGCCCGTCGGTTTAAAAATAAATTTGACAGGTGACATTCGCTATGTTTTTCTGAATTACGCTTTTCAAGAATTCCCGGGTAGCGGTGACAAGAATAGCAACTTCTTTGTTATTGCAGTTGGTTTTCTGTTTGTTTTGTAATCATTCACAAGGTTGAATGACATAAATAATCATTCAGCTTTGTTTTAGTTGCTCAACGAATAGTACATCATTTTTCAAAAGGAGAATAAACTATGACATCGAAATGGGATAATATCAAAAAAAATGTGAAGAACGAATTATCCGATGCGGCAGCCACAACCAAGAAATACTTTAAGATCGGGAAGGGCAAATTGGATATCATGAGCATTAATAATTCACTGAAAGATACATTTCTGGAACTGGGCGTCGAAGTCTACAGCCAAATCACCGAAGAGGTAAAAGGGGATATCCGGTTAAAACCAAAAGTGAAAAGCCTGATAGAGAAGATTAACCAGCTCAAACAGCTCATTAAAGATGAGGAACTGGAAATAGATGAGATCAAGAAAGAATCCGATCCTCAGGTCAATACAAATAAGGAAAAGAATAATCCCTCCAATGTCAAGACCAAGAAAAAAGTTTAAGTCAGCATTGAGTATTGTAAATCCAACAAGATCAGGATTGGGGGTGTTTTGTTTATTAATCATAAACTTTAGGCGATAAAATCGCCCGAAAGGAGGTAAATATGCTTTGGACCATCTTCGTGATTCTTTGTGTTTTGTGGCTGCTGGCTTTGTTCAGCGGCTACACGGCTGGCGGATTATTTCATATTCTGCTGGTTATCGCTATCATCGTGATGCTGATTCATATCTATCAGCGGCGTAAATCACGTTAATATTTTAACCTATATATTTTTAAGAAAGGAGGGTATAAATTCATGAAACCAACTATGTTTTTTAGTCTTGCAATGATCATCTTAGGTGTCGGGGCTCTTGTTTTCAAAGATATGATATACACCAATCGTAAGAAGATCATTGATACTGGTCCCATTAAAGCCGGAACCGACACACAAAAAACAAAAACCGGTTGAATGGTGAAATGATTGTCAAAGTTACAAATAATTTTATACAATAAAATTTAAGGAGACAAATTTATGTTTCAAATAAGAAGATTCTTTAATCGTAGCCTTATAATTGCTCTAATGTGCATTCCCACTTTGTTTGTATCAAATGCAACAGGGCAAAAACAAGCTGCATATGTTGTAAATAGTGATGTAAAAATAATGCTATTCAGGGAGTCCAATAAGTTATTGAAAATAGCGAGATCAGCTCAGGCAGAAGTACTGTCGCCTGAGAATTACGATAATGCGATGAAACGCTATCAGGAGGCTGAGGCTGATTTTAAAGAAGGGAAAAACCTTGAAGATATTCAAAAAAAGCTTAGCGAATCGAACGCTTATTTTCAGAAGGCAATCATCTCTACAAAGCTGGCCGAGGTAACCTTTCCCAATGCGATGAAAGCTCGTAAAGATGCTCAAAACACTGGATCAGCCAGGTTTTCATCGAAGCTCTGGACTGAAGCTGAAAAAAAATTCAAGGACGCTGCCAACGAACTCGAAGATGGCGATGTTAAAGATGCAAGAGAAATAGCAGGTGAGGCAGAGAAACTATACCGCCAGGCAGAACTTGAAGCCATTAAGGCCAACTATCTTGATGAAACCCGTGGGTTGTTGAAACAGGCGGATCAGCTTGATGTTGATGATTACGC
>RQOG01000161.1 GCA_003854985.1 Calditrichota bacterium | reverse complement strand
TTGGAAGCGGTAGAGCCTTATCTTTTTAATATTTTTAATGATCCGGATATCATTGATATTCCTTTTCCCGGATTTATACGGAAGCGGTTTGCCCGCTGGCTGGCCAAGAAACGATCGCCTGAAAGCCGGGAAATTTATTCCAAAATCGGGGGGAAAACGCCTTTAACTGAAATCACTAATCATCAGGCCGGTTTGCTGGAAAACGCTTTAAACCAGGAAGATGATCATCAATACAAAGTATTTCCGGCTATGCGTTACTGGCATCCGTTTGTAGAAGATGTATGGCAGGAAATAAATCAAAGCGATTTTACCGATATCGTTATACTGAGTTTGTATCCCTTCTATTCAACTACGACTGCGGGCTCTCTGGAAAAATTGCTGGATCGGCTTTTGATGACCAGCCGTTTTGATAAAGAGAATATCAGGATCATTTCGCGCTTTGGAAATTATCCGGGTTTTATCGACGCTATAGTTCTGCAAATTAAGCGGATAATAATTGAAGAAAGCAACATTCAGTATAATCACCTTCTGTTAAGTCCGCACAGCATTCCGGTAAAACGTATAAAAAACGGCGATCCATACAAGGTTGAAATTGAAGAAGCGTATAACCTGATCAGGGCCGGACTGCCGGAAATCGAAGTTCATCTGGCTTATCAAAGCAAGATCGGGCCTGTAAAGTGGCTTTCACCGTCCACGCCGGACAAAATAACCGAATTGGCGCAAAAAGGCGTTAAAGATTTGCTGGTCTATCCGCTGGGTTTTGTAGCCGATAATTCCGAGACGATTTATGAAATAGGTATGCTCTATAAAGAACTTGCCAACAAAATGGGCATCAGGAACTTTAAACGGATCGACGCTTTGAATACCGATGAAATCTTTATAAGGGCAATGAAAGAAATCATTCTGAATAAGGCCAAAGGATGAAAATTGACGAGAGCAAAAGCATGTTTTTATTTGATACATTTCATATAATTTTATTAAACTTTGTAAAAACCGGGATAATAAACAAATAAACATATGGTTGCATTTTAGAATGGGTAAAACAGGCAAAACAGCGGTAATCGGCGCCGGAATATCCGGATTGTGCGCAGCCTACTGGCTGAACAAACACGGAATAGACGTAACCGTATTTGAAAAAAACACCCGTGTCGGCGGATCAATTATAACCGAAAAAGAGGATGGATATTTAATCGATTTAGGCCCGAACAGCGCCCTGGAAACATCGGTTGAGTTGCGTAATCTGATTGATGAAATCGGGCTGGGAAAAGAAAAGGTGTATGGAAATGAGATATCAAACAACCGCTATGTGGTAAGAAACGGTCAGCTTCATGCCATCCCGATGTCTCCGGGAAAATTTATTGGAACCAGGCTTTTTTCGGCCAGGGCTAAACTGCGATTATTTAAAGAGCCATTTATCAAACCGACAAATGGCAATGATCTTTCCCTGGCAGATTTCGTCCGATATCGTTTGGGCGATGAATTCCTGGATTATGCGATTAATCCTTTTGTGGCAGGCGTTTATGCCGGCGATCCGGAGAATCTCAGCACGGCCGCGGCCTTTCCCAAACTATATGCCCTAGAACAAAAATACGGAAGTTTTATCAAGGGCACGATTAAAGGAGCCAGGGAGAGAAAAAAAAGGAACGAAGTGGCCAAGGACCGGGCGAAGTTGTTTTCTTTTATCAGCGGAATGCAGATTTTTCCGCAAACGCTGGCTGAAAAGTTAGGCGACCGCATTAAAACCGGAGCGGGCATCCTGAACCTGACTGAGTTAAGCGGGAAATATAAACTACATATCCGGCAGGACGGGCAGGTACGCGAAGATATTTTTGACCGGATTGTCATTTCCGTTCCCACTGATGAGCAGGCCAGAATACTCAAAGACCTGACGCCCGGAAATGCACAAAGAATAGGGGAAACAGAATATCCACCGGTAGGAGTCGTGTTTACAGGATTTCGTAAAAAAGATATTCTAAGAGATTTGGATGGTTTTGGTTATCTGATCCCTAAGGTTGAAAACAAACAGACGTTAGGCACAATCTGGAGTTCAACGATTTTTCCGGAACGCGCTCCGGAAGGGTATGCCGCTTTTACAACTTTTGTCGGCGGCAGCCGTCAGCCGGAGAATGCTGAGTTGAATGATGAAAAGCTAACGGAAATCGTGTTATCCGATCTTAAAGCGCTTATAGGACTGAAGGATAATCCCGTGATTGTGCGTATCAAACGCTGGCCCAGAGCGATACCGCAATACACGATGGGTTATACGGAAATTCAAAGGATTTATAATGATCTGGAAGATAAATTTCCCGGTCTCTATTTTGCCGGTAATTACCGCCGGGGCATCGGTATGGGCGACAGTGTTCTTTCCGCCCATGAAACCGTTCAAAAAATGATTACACAAAGCGAATGAGAGGAGTATAGATGTTTAAACCGTATTATCGTCCCCGAAGATTACGCCGAAATGAAAACATCCGGCGCATGGTCAGGGAAACGACCTTGTCCATCAATGACCTGATTATGCCTCTTTTTGTGGTGGAAGGAAAGGGCGTTTGTAATCCCATCAATTCAATGCCCGGTAATAACCAGTATTCTATCGATCGTCTGGTGGAAGAGGTTAAAGAACTGCATAAGCTTAATATTCCGGCCGTTATTTTATTCGGGGTACCCGAGAAAAAGGATGCCTTAGGCAGCGATGCAACAAGTAATAATGGTCTGATCCAGCGCACTGTAAAAGCTATAAAGGACGCGGTGCCGGATATGTATGTGATTACGGATGTTTGTTTCTGTGAATATACCGATCATGGCCACTGCGGACGGGTAGTTGATAATGATGTCCATAATGATATGACACTGGAACTACTGGCGAAACAGGTAATTACCCATGCCAAAGCAGGCGCTGATATGGTGGCTCCTTCGGGAATGATGGACGGCATGGTAGGCGCCATCCGGGAGGCTTTGGATGGTGAAGGATATGAAAATATTCCGATCATGAGTTATGCCGCCAAATATGCATCCGCTTTTTACGGTCCGTTCCGTGATGCAGCGGAATCGGCGCCCAAATTCGGCGACCGCCGTTCATACCAGATGGATCCGGCCAATGCCCGAGAAGCCATGTACGAAGTGGATTTGGATATAAAGGAAGGAGCGGACATCATCATGATAAAACCGGCTCTGGCTTATCTGGATATTATACGACGGGTAAAGGATAAAATTAATTTACCTGTAGCCGCCTATAATGTCAGCGGAGAATTTGCCATCGTCAAAGCCGCCGCCCGGTTCGGGTGGATCGATGAAAAGCGGGTGGCCATGGAAATACTTACATCCATTAAACGCGCCGGGGCGGATTTGATTTTGACTTATTTCGCCAAAGATGCGGCCAAATGGCTGAGTGAGTAAACGGATTATGATGAAACCGGATTATAATTAAAAATCAGTATTCAATTTGGGAAGATATATATGACCCTGAGCAGTGAATTATTTAAAAAGGCACAACGCTTTATACCGGGCGGTGTGAATTCACCGGTGCGGGCATTCCGTTCCGTTAAACTTGATCCGCTTTTTATTGCTTCAGGCAAAGGAAGTAAAATAACGGATGTCGATGGAAATACTTATATCGATTATGTGGGGTCATGGGGACCGTTGATTTTAGGACACGCCCATGAAGAAGTGGTTGAAGCGGTTGTCAAAACGGCTGAAAAAGGAACAAGCTTCGGCGCCCCGACCGAACTGGAAATACAAATGGCTGAGAAGATTGTTAAAACGATGCCTTGCGTGGAAATGGCGCGGATGGTTAATTCAGGCACTGAGGCGACCATGAGCGCGATCCGGCTGGCCCGCGGCTATACGGGCAGGGATAAGATTATTAAATTTGAAGGCTGTTATCACGGCCATGGCGATAGTTTTTTAATTAAAGCCGGTTCGGGCGCCCTGACAATGGGCGAGCCAAACAGTCCGGGCGTGCCGCGTGATTCGGCAAAACATACATTGATTGCCGATTTTAATCATCTTGAATCGGTGGAAAATTTATTTATGCAATACGGCGAAACTATTGCCGCGGTTATTGTAGAACCAGTTGCCGGCAATATGGGCGTAATCTTGCCCGAAGATGGTTTTTTACAGGGATTACGCAGGCTCTGTGACCAGAATAAAAGTCTGCTCATCGCCGATGAAGTTATGACAGGTTTCAGAATTCACCCCGCCGGGGCGCAGGGTTTGTTTAACTTTAAAGCCGATTTAACGACGATGGGCAAGGTCATTGGCGGAGGTTTACCGGTTGGCGCTTACGGCGGCAGAAAAGATATCATGGCAAATGTATCACCTTCGGGGCCTGTTTACCAGGCCGGAACATTATCCGGAAATCCGTTGGCTATGGCCGCAGGATTAAAAACGCTGGAGATTATTTCCCGGCCAGATTTTTACTACCGGTTGAATAAAATTTCAAATGAATTTTTTAATCAGATTCAAGACCGCATAGAATCAAAAGGCTGGCCGTTGTCGCTTAATCACGTTAATTCGATGGGCTGTCTTTTCTTTAAATCCGGCGGGGTGATGGATTACAAGGACGCCGTTACATCCGATACGGATAAATTTGCCGACTATTTTGCCGGGCTGCTGGAAAACGGTATTTATATCGCGCCATCGCAGTTTGAAGCGCTGTTTATATCTGCAGCGCATTCGGAAACCGATTTACAAAAAACACTTGAAGTTATGGAGTCTGTATTAAATAAATTGTTTTAATAATTGGTATTGTAACTCAATAAGTATTTACCATCTCTTTTATCGATGGTAATTTTAGGCAGGCGATGACCTTTTTCAAACCGGTCATAACCTTCTTTCAAATTATTCCAGAATTCTGAATATACGGAATAAGAAGCATTTTGTCTGACTTTCCGGCTGCTATTTTGATCATTGAAACGATAGGGGAAGATATGGACAGGAATTTTTTTCTGGCCTGCATTTTTCGCGTAAACCGCATATAGATATAACTCCTTTATCTTATCGTCTGTAATGGGCACACATCCGAGAGTCACGCAATTACCGTGAATAAATATATCTCCGCCCGGATTAGCGTTGTTAAAAATACGATCGGATGCATTGGGATAATTAATTCCCAGAGACAGGTAAAAAATAGAACCGGGGTTAAACCGGTCAATATAATAAAACCCTTCCGGGATTTGTAAATCTCCCTGATGTCTTTTAGGACCCAGATCACCGGATGAAGTGCAAAAATCATAGTTTGCTAACAGGGCAAAGGTGTCCACAGTAGTCTTTTTGACCCATAACTGTAAGATTCTTTCCATTTTAAAAATTCTGATATAAATGTTAATATTTGTATTGTGGATTTGAAGCGATTCCAGTTTCATTTTGATCACAGCTTCCTTTTCCGCGAGCGCCGTACGCACCCGGGGATACTTTTTCTGCTGAGAAAGAAAACCACTGTTCTGACCTAATACGATTGATACCTGGAATAAGACAAGGACAGGCAGATAAATGAATCTTATATAATCCATTTTCATTTTTTAACCGCTTTATATATCCCGTATATGCTGATGATTAACCAAAAGACTTCCACAATAAAAGCCGAATAATTAAATTCAAATAATAAAGAGATTATGATCAGTACCGCCCCGGCGGCATTCATAAAAGAATAGGACAAATCCGTACTTTTCAGCCGGTTTATCTGGAGCATAAAGTAAGCGCCGATTATCAGCAGAACGCCGATGTTACCTAAAAAGTCATAGATGGTATAATTCATTTTCCGCTATTTTCTTTCAGGTTCAGTAAAATCTGCATGCAGTCGGCCGCATGAGCAATTGGAATAAAAAGGTGGTCATGATAAAAGGCGGCCACAATATTTGCCGGAATTCCGTGTTTTGTAAGTTCTGCGGCAATGGCGCTCGTGAATCCAATCGCTTCCAGGCTGGAATGAATGTTTAAGGTTATCTTATTAAAGACAACATCATACGGGATGCCTGCCCGATCCGCCTGAGAACGATCGAGTATCATTGTCCAGCCTTCGGCCTCTTTAAAAAGGCCAAGCGGGGAGAAGTTCTCGTTTATGCTATACTGCGTGCAAAATACATATTCGGCGGAATCCATAACGGGATTCATATTTTCCAATAAGCGTTTTAAATCGGTTTCGCCCGCGTACGGTTTTTTACTGGTCATGTTTTATGCTTTCAAGCAAATTTACCGCTAATTCAACGCAATGGACGCATCGTTTATCCAAAAGTTCCTGTTCGGTAAACTGTTTTTGACCTTCTTCGGTTTTTAAATCACATCCGTCGAGAATATCCCGGCAAAGGATACTGCCGAATTGCTTTTTAAATGTACTGATAAAACGGCTTACCGCCGCATAGGACGCCTCTTTATTTTCATTAAGCGTTCGTCCCGGAACGGTATTCATCAGGCCAAGAACCATAACCGCGCCTGAAACAGCGCCGCAGGTTTCCTGCTCTCTGCCCATACCCGCGCCAAAGCCGGAGGCGATTTTAAAGGCGATTTCCTTATCAATGGATAGTTCATCCGCGAAAGTAACAAATACGGATTGGGAACAATTTAAACCGTTGCGAAAGCGCTCAACGGCTGTTTTAGCTTTAACGGACATGCAAACCTCGAATGTTATAACTTATTCTGAAGGTTAAAATAAATAATAATAGCAAAAAATTCCATGATAGTTTATTTATTAATCAGGTCTTTTTACTATTGATCTAAGGAATCTTACTGCAGCCATTACGAAGACTATAAATTACGAAATCTTTTATCTATAACCACCGAATATTTTTACGACGCCAACGGCAATATGACCAGAGACGATAATAAGGATATTGAAAATATAGAATAAAATGAATTAAATTTACCCGTAAAAGTGGTCTTTGAAATTTTCTTTTGGATCAGCCGGTTTTAGCAAAACTATGCCGGCTAATATCAGGCGTAAGAAATCCTATTTGGCGTGATCCGCAGTTAGGCCGCTGGCATAGCGTGGACCCGGCGGATGAATATCATTCGCCTTATGTTTATGTCGGAAACAACCCCATAAATTTTATTGATCTTGATGGTAGATCAACATGGACTATAGGAGGATATGTTTTAAAAGTAATCGAAGATGCATTTAAAGGAATCTTTGATCTGAAATTTATAGATATTTTAGGATTTAGATTACCAATTTGGATTTATATGGGAGAAACTGAGTATTGGGATGAATTCAGGGCACACGATAAGAATACGGGTGAAATATTAAATAAAACCTATCCTGGTGCCCGTATTATGTTTAATGAGAGTTTGGACACAGATATTGTTGAATTAAATAAAGAAGCAAACAAAATGGGATTAGTAAAAACTGGTTTAGAATCATTCCCTAATGGTCACTTCGATATTAAAGTTAATAAGAAATATGCCCCATATGGACCAGGTACAGGCAAATTATTAAATGGAAAATATGCAACAGCACAATCTGCGGGAAATTTTTTAGCCGGATTTAATGGAGCAACTGGTACTTTTTTAGGAATACATGTTGATTTAATAACATTTCTTAAAATGGCAGGTTTCGTTCATGATGGAGTAAACAATGATGGACCACCTTATTTTGGAGAGATTGAATATGCTGGTAGAAGAATAATATCAGGTTATATTTATGGAAGAAAAAAATAATAAATGAAAAAAATTGTCATTATTGTTGTTTCGTGTGTACTTGTAGCACTTTTTATATCATGTTATTGGTTTAATTTTGTATTTACAAAAATAACAATTAGGAAATTATCATTTCCAGAGGGTAGGGAGTGTTTATATATAAAAAATAAAGCGCGGGGTTTAAATTATTCTATCACAGTAATAACAAATTCATCAAATAAATGTTTTAAGCCAAATGAAGATACAGATTATATTTTTTCTGCAGAGCCTACGCTATTTTATAAAATAAATGAAGATTCTCTATTAATCTATTGTTATATTAAATCAAAAATACCAAGTAATTTTAACTCCAAAATTAATATTATACAAAAGGAATTATCAAATTTAGAATATATCTATTTAAAAAATAATTATAAAGCATTGGGAATTAATTATTTTACTCCTAGTTATAATGATAATTGGGATTGAATTAATTTAATCATATATAATATCTATTGAAAATTAGTAAAGTCTATAATTATTTGTAAATTAATAATCCAGTATAGTAACTTTAATTCTGGTCAATCCACCTTTGTGCCTGTTATTCTATAGTTAAATCAGCGCCGGGCAAGGCCGCCAATTAGGCTTTTATCGCCCGCCTGCACGCTTCAAGTATGGTAGTTTGATACTTGTTTTCTTTTTATAGTAAGGGTATATTTCTAAAAAAAAGGATCATTATGGAAAATTCTTTTACGGCCATTTATAAAAAAATAGATAATATGTATGTCGCTTATGTAGCGGAACTTCCCGGCGCTAATACGCAAGGATATACATTGGATGAAGCCAGGGAAAACCTGAAAGAAGCCGTTGCCATGGTTCTGCAGGGTAATCGGGAGTTGTCCGAAGCCGGTCTTGATAACGACGTCATCCGCGAAAAACTTAATATAAGCGCATGAGAAGGTCCTTATTAATTAAACATGTTGAAAAGAATGGATGCCGTTTATTAAGAGAAGGATCCAAACATAGTTTATATGTAAATGATATCAACAAGAAGATTACAACAATTCCACGTCATAACGAAATCAAGGATTTTCTGGCAAAAAAGATATGTAAAGATCTGGATATAGGTTATCCATAGAAATATTAACAATACAGGTAATTTTTAATTTCATCAATCATATCTCTTAGATATTACAGCTACTTCCTGCAGCCCGGATGCCAGCGGCCAGTACGAAAACTATGATTTCCGTGATCTGGCCCATACGGCTGCCGAATATTTCTACGACGCCAACGGCAATATGACCAAAGACGATAACAAGGGTATTGAAAATATAGTGTCAAACAGAATCGAAATTTCCCCAAAAAACGGAATTGTAAATTCCCCGGTTTTGGATACAAAATTTTAAGTTTTGACAAATAACCCCATTTTCTTTTTCATAGCCAATCTATAGGATTGGCCGCTGATCCGGAATTGGCTGTTGTTTTTTTATAATGGAATATCAAACTTCAGGATAAATCGTTTATTCATATCTCAGCGCTTCAACCGGATCAACCCTGGCAGCCTTTCGCGCCGGGAAATAACCGGCTAAAAGCCCGATCAGCGTTAAAAGGAACATGGAGGTCATTAAGATGGAGGAAGAAAGCAGAGGCCGGCCTAAAAAAGACATGGCGCCTTCCTGGGCCGGGAACATCCACATGATTTTAATGATACCCAGTGAGGCAAATAATCCCAGGCAGCCGCCGATAAACGCTATTAAAAGCGATTCAAAAATAAACTGAAAAATGATATAACTGCGTTTTGCACCGACCGCTCTTTTAATGCCGATTTCCCGTGTGCGCTCTTTGGCCACCACGTACATGATATTGGCTACGCCAACGCCGGCAATTATCAGGGTCATTGTGCCGATAACGGCAAGAAAAATATTGATGCCTCTGAAGACTTTTTCACCCTGCTGTTCATTCTCTATAAAATTCCACATGGGCACAGCCCGCTCACCGGTGGGATCAAACTGGTATTTCTTGCCCAGCACGCGGCGGATTTCTTCTTCTACATAAAGGCCGTCCTCATGGCGGACGGGTTTAACGATCATTTCATTCAGATAAATATCACCGTAAATACTCTGATAGGTTGTAAAGGGAATAATGGCTCTGTTATCATCCGGACCGTTATTCATGGAGGTTTGCAGTTTTTTTGGCATGGCGCCAACGACGGTAAAAGGCAGACCGTCAATCTTTACTGTTTCACCAACCGGGTCAGGCCGTCCAAAAAGTTCTTTGGCAATTTCTCCACCCAAGAATACCACCCGCCGCCGTTCTTTCATATCGTTTTCATTTAGGAAACGTCCTCCTTCTCCATGAAAAGTACGCCGCAGATACTCAAATTCCGGATAAACGCCTTCCATATGTGTTGACGAAACTTTATCCCCGTTCTCCAGACGCGCATATCGACCGAAACCCGGAACGGCAACTGCTACTTGTGGAATGTTTTTCTCAATAATTTTACAATCCTGTTCTCTTATTAAAATTCTTCGGCCAACCGGCAAGCCTTCCCATTTTTTAGTCGTTTGACCGCTGTAGACTCTGATGATACGGTCACCGGCGTTTAATAGTCCTTCCCGCATCCGGAACGATAATCCTTCTCCAAAAGCCATTAATAAAGTGACGGATAATATCCCCCAGGAGATGGCAATGGTTGTTAAAAAAGCCCGGGTTTTCTGGGTTTTCAAGTCTTCAATAAACTCTCGCATCAATAATAAAAAATTCATTTATAGCGTCTCCGGCCTTAATATCTTAAGCAATCAATAACGTTTAAGTTGGCCGCCCTTCTGGCGGGGAAGAATCCGGCCAGAAAACCAATAGTGCATAGTATAAGCGTGGCCGCCAAAGCAACGGTCAGATTTAATTGCGGCAGTCCGACCGCTTCCCTTAATTCCGGACTCGGTATGGCTGATATTAGTGCGATAATTCCCAGGGCAAGAATAAAACCAATCATTGCGCCCAAACCGATCACAATAAATGCCTCCAGGAGCAGCTGGAAAAATATATTTCGCTTTCGGGCGCCAAGAGAACGGCGAATACCGATTTCATGCGTACGTTCTTTCACAACAACATACATAATATTCGCCAGACCGATACCGCCGACCAGCAGGGTTACCACGCCCATAATACCAAGAAAAATCGTTAATCCAAGGGAAAAATAGAAAATAAACGCTTCCATTTCGTTGGTATCCCATATTCCTAAAGTTTCTTTATCCGCAGGATCGAATTTGAATTTTTTAGCCAGTATCGAATATACCTTTGTCTGCACTGTTTTTGATTTGGTGGGATCGTCAATCTGGTATACAAAATTATTTACATATTGATTGCCAAAAATCGATTTATGAACGGTATACGGGATAAAAGCCCTGTCCCGGTCGCGCGAGCTATAGGATGAATTCTGGGTTTTTTCAATCATTACACCAATAACCATAAACGGCGTTTGATCAATATAGACATATTCACCAATGGCGTCGGCATTTTCACCGAATAAAAAATCGCGCAGCCGGTTGCCGATAAATACTACCCGGCGCTTATTCTTTATATCCAGGTCATTCAGCCAGCGTCCGCCCGGTTCGGGCATGATATTTCTCATCCAGGCATACTCGGGTATGATACCCGTGATATTAGGGCGGTTGATTTTATCATCGACTCTGATCGTTGAACCCCATTTACTGAATTCCGGACTGATTCGGTTAATTTCCCTAACCTCGCTGCGAATGAGTTCGATATCGTCTTCATTCAGACGAATAGTCCGTTCCCGTCCGTAACCTTCAAAAGGAATGCTGGTGCGGCCCGGCCAGACAATTGCTATGCCTTCGCCGATGCCGTGCATATTGATACTCATTTGTTTCTTCACGCCTGCGCCAAAAGCAAGAAGAATAATAATCGTCATGGTTCCCCAGATCAGGCCAAACATGGTCATGGCCGTGCGGGCCTTATACTGGCGCAGATAACTGAATATTTCAAGTATATAGTCTATTAATCGCGACATCGGCAGCCCCGGATCAGATTATTTCTTTAACTTCTTTTTCCAATACTTCATCGCCTTCTTTAATACCATCCGTTACTTCAATAAGAATCGCGTCGCTTAAACCTGTTTTAATAAATTGCTCACGGGATTGCATTTCACCGGTTGGTATATTCACGAAAGCCGAATCATTGCGGAAAGTAATCACCCGTTCCGGAATGGATAAAACACTGTCCCTTTGGGCAATGATAATATGCGCATTGGCGGAATAACCTGCTCTCAGAACAGCGCCGTCTGTTTCTTCTATTTTAATTTCCACGGGGAAAACGGTGGTATTATTTTCCTTTCTCGCTTTAAGGGAAATAAGGGTAACAACCCCGGTTATTTCTTTTCCAGGGATGGCGCCTATCTGTAATTTGCAGTGCAGACCTTCCTTTATTTTACCAACATCAATTTCGTCAACGGTTCCTTTAAAGATCAGGTCTTTCATATCGGCCATGCGCAGCAGGGCAGTGCCGGGCTGATAAGAGGTAAGCGGAACAACTGGATCGCCAAGATTAACGTTTTTCTCAAGAATAAAACCGGTAAGCGGTGATTTTACAACTGATTCAATCTTGGTGTTGGCGATGGTTACGCGACCTTTTTCAATTAATTGCAGCCGTTCTTTGGCAATTTTTTGTTTTAACAGCGCTTCTTCATAACGGTTGGTCAGGGCTTCAAAGTCATGGTCGGATACAAATCCCTGCGCTCTTAATTTTTTATTTCTTTCAATTTCTTTTTCCAGGGTTTCCACTTCAATCTCCGCCATTTCAAGACCTCTTTTAGCCTCCACGAGTTCCAGGGGCGTAGGATCGGGTTTTACCTCTACCAGGGGATCCCCGTATCTGACGAAATCGCCGGCATTGACAAATAATTTTCCAACAACGCCGCTGACTTTGGATTTCACATCAATTTCATTTAAAGGCTCGATGGAGCCGACGGCAAGCGCTTTATCAACAATGTTTTTTCTTTCAACCTTAATCGTACTGCGTCCGTTTTTCTTTGAATCGGAATTTGACGAAGCAACCATGCTAATCAAGATAATCAGAATTAAAACTCCTGATGTCCAGAAAATCCATTTTTTAGATTTCTTTTTCATTATATAAATTTTCCTCCCGAATATTATTTCTATTCAAAAACCAAGCTAAAAGATCATACGGAGGGTTTATTCATATTGTTACAAAAGCATTAATATATTTACAAAAGAGCAGGAAATTGGCCTCAATGAAAAAGCGTTTATTATGTGGCAATAAAATATTTTTGCATCGAATCATTAATCCGCTTTATTTTTTGCAGGTAACTTTTCCGTTTCTTATAGAAGGAAATTAAATTTCATGCAAATGAAAATAATCTGGAAGATAAACGTTGCCGAAGGATTTGTAAGTTTAAAATATAGCGGCGATCCCGATTTTGTGATCTGGGCGAAAGTAATGGAAGAAATATTTATCCATCCGGATTACAGACCGGGTATGGGATTTATTGCTGATCTTACAGAATCCGGACCTCCGGATACGGCACATCTTCAGCTTGTTACGCATTTTCTTAAAAGCAATGCAGATCAATTTAAAGGCGCTAAATGGGCCAATGTCACGGCAAGACCCGTGCACAAGGGTATGACCAGAGTTGCACAGGTTTATGTCGAAGAAATGCCGACACAACTGCGCGCATTCACTTCATTTGAAGAAGCCGAAGCATGGCTAAAAAGCGGAAATTAAAAGTACTTCGTTATTTCTGATATTTTCTCACATTTTATTCGGTTTTCAATAATAACTGGGTTTGATCCGCTTTCACCACGGCATTATAGAATTCCTTAAAAAGCACATAATTTTCTGGAAGAATGTCTATCATCTTTTCTTTAAATAAACGCTTACAAATAATTTTACCGTCCTTCATAGTAAAATTCAGAGAATATTGCATATCAAAAAAACTCAATGTTACTGGTTTTGGCAGGTCAAGACAGGTAAAACCCTTTGGCAGTACAATGGTTATTTCTTCCGTAAGAATGTCCGTTGATGGATCGTATTCTATTGGATATTCACGTTTTTCATAAGACAACGACTTTAATGGATTTTTGCCGTCGGTAAAAACGATTCGCAACAGCTTGTACGGCCCGGCATCGGTTAGAAAATCAGCGACTTTAAAGGAGTAAGTATAAGTAATATCGTCAACTACGTTATCCAGATCCTTTATTTTAAAATCAAGCAGTGTATGGTTCGGGAAATCGTTGTTGATGGATTGGGTTAATTCTCTTTGTTGCTCGGATTCTCCGATAAACCGGTAACTTTGACGAAACCCTGCGGCCTGAATACCCGTCCGATAATTTGTCCTGGTTACCATCAGGCTGTTATCCGCCGCAACCTCAAAAACGGTCTTTCTTTCCAGTTTTACTTCATTAAAATGATCCTTAGTCAGGTAAATGGGTTGATTAATCCCTTCACGGATCGGCAATGCAAAAGCGCCAATGTCCTGATACGGGACGGAGCCTATTGCATAATTCTGGGCAGTGAGATCCAGATACATCGGTTTTCCGTCGTTATGAACTTCAACAATGGCATGGTTGAATTCGATTCCGGGCAGAATATTGCGGTTAAATCCCTCCGAACGTGTATTAACGAGCACATAATTACTTTTAATATTTAATTCATTCAGCATGGCAATGCACAAGGCGGCTACGTCCTTACAATCGCCAATGCGATTAACCAGCACATCCCGCGCTTTCTGAGGTATCAAACCGGATTGACGAAAAGAAACGCTGCTGTATTTAATATTTTCCGTAATGTAATTGTACACGGTCTGAATTTTATCAAGATCGCTTAGGTTCTCTTTATCTTTAAAAAGCTTTTCGACGGTTTCTTCAATTTCAAAACTTCCGCGCGTCTTGGTACGGGCTAAATCCAGATACCAGTCGATCATATATTTCCAGTCTTCAATACTGGAGATATATAGTGATTTCCCTATATCAACCAGGGCAGGCATATCAACTTCATGCCGGACTGCGGGCTGTTTGGTTAAACGCCATTGATGAATCACACCTTCTGTAGTCTCCTGTTTTTTTCTGGCGGCGCTTTCAAGATTTTGTTCTTTAAAATTAAACGTCATATTCTTCGGTAGGAGTAAAGCATATCGGATATCCTCGGTTGGAAAGTATTTACTGAAAATGACCCGATCCCAGAAATGATGGGATAATTTTCCGTTATAATAATTGCGGATTTTCCATTTAAGGTAAATAAAATCATTGGGCTCCAGGGATTTATAAACAATATGATTACGGTCGATATCCGCTTTAATCTCAGAGCCGTCTTTTTTGATAACAACCGCTTTTTCAATGATCAGGTTCTCACTGTATGGGCTGAATGAAATATAATCTTCCTTGAATTCCTCAATGCCAACATCATTGAATACCTTTACAAGCTCTTCGCCTAAAAACTCAGAAGCGCCTTCCGGGTATACGACCCGCTTGATGTCATGAAGAAGAATCACGGCGCCATCTTCCGGATAGACTCCGGAATCCGGCGCTTTTTTAATCAATTCGTCTGTATCCACGGTTTCAAAGGTGGAAAATACGGGTTTTTGATCCTGCAGTTGACGCAAGCTTTCACGGGCATCATAATTAGCGGGATCGTATTCAAGCGCTTTTTTATAAGAGTCAATCGCTTCATTGTTCTTGTTTAAGGCGCGGTTTATTTTACCGTATTTTTCCCAGAATTGTGAATGATTATTACAGATTTCCAGAGTTCTTTCCATATATTCCGCCGCTTTATCATATTGCTGCAAATTATAGTAGATATCGGATACATGTTCATAAAAACCGGTTCCTGCCGGATAAAGATTTAGAATACGCTGATAGGTGTCGTGCCATTTTTCTACCTTGGTAGCCCTGAAATAAATTTCCGCCAGTGTACTTAATACTTCTTCACTGGCGTTATTCTGTGAAATTTTTTCAACAATTTCGATGGCTTCATCATAATTTTGTTTTGTCATAATGGATATGGATGCCTGCGCGAATGCAAGACTCCATTCATCGGGAAATTTTTCATATCCTTCTTTTGCAATTTCAATTAGTTTTTCAGGGAGGTTTTTAAGATTATATAACTGGAATCTGATGTTATAAATCTCTGTTGTATTGGGAATAAGAGATTCAAGTTTTTCTGCAGTCTTTTCAGCATTTTCTATATCATTGTTATTTTTATATAAACTGAACTTATAGATCAGAGCGGAGGGGATATTTTCATCGAGCGAATGGATTTTTTCATAAGTCGTGGAGATTTCATCATTTTTTTCACCGCGAATATAAGCTTCAATCATATGCGCCAAAATACCTGTATTATCGGGAGCATATTTAAGAGCGTCCCGTAAAGTAAGTTCCGCTTCAATCGCCTTATCATTGCGCAGATAACAATCCGCTAACAGCAAATAGTTTTCTATATGTTCCGGATTTTCTTCGATCTTGTTTTTAAAAAAGGCTTCGGCAAAATTTTCAATAATTGTGACAGCCGGAGCAGGATTTTTGGGATAAGATTGAATATCCGAAGATATTTTTAACCCCTGAACGGGTTGACCGTTAACGTCTGAAATACGCACCATAAAATTACATTGATCTATTTCTGAAAAACCGCATTTAATCAGCAGCCTGTTCCAGCCTTTTTGCAATTCTGTTTCCATCATATAGGTGTCTAAATCATTATTATTTTCATCAAAGACTTCGTATATCTGGTCATCATTTAAAAACACTTTCAAAGAACCTGATGTACCTACACCAATGCGAATTTTTTGTGAAGAAGGCGAATAAACGAATGTATTCCCGTAAAAAATGGATTCGAAATGCGCATAATAATACCTGAAATCAATCCAGCGATCGCGGCGTATTTTGGAAATTTTAGTCCATCGCGCGGGAATTTCATTCTTTCCGGAATACGTTTTTATATAATCCGCTTCTACTTCCGGGGGGTAAGTTTTATCAAATCCACTGGCAGAGATATTGTCGAATGGCCCGCAAATCCGCCAATCGTCAATTGTGTTTAAAGCCGCGAAGTGTTCTTCTGCCTTTTCGATATCATTATGAACCAGATAATAACGTCCCAAAGTCTCATTCGCATTCGCTTTTATCAAAGGGTTTTCATTTTGATTGGCCAGCGATTCATACATCTCATCAATACCGGAATCCTTTTCTTTTTGCATATAATACATTTTTAGCGTATGCATACCTGCAAAGATGTAAGGATATGGATTATCCGCATTTTCAATTACATATTTATAATGTTCCCATGAAGACCTGAAGTTATGTTGCATCTGATAAAGAAAAGACAATCCCAAATGAGCGCGAAGATTCTTTTCATCCTTTGCTATAATTTCCTTAAAAGCCTTTTCCGTTTGGGCCTGATCGTTTTTAGCCCAGGTATTCCAAGCTTCCTGTACTAAGTTATCATGCTCCTGAGCATCGGTCAGTGATAAGAACAGAATGAAAATCAACAAAGAAATAACAGGTTTGAACCACATCATCGACTCCTTATCTTAAAGAATATTTACAATATTTTTACATCAGTTTTTAAATGAAAATCTTAAAATTTAACACTACGGGTGAATTATATTCATCAATACACCTGTAAATATCCATAAAAAAAATATAAAAATCAAAAGGCATTAAATGCTGAATGTTTTATGAAGTTTCATAAAAATAAAACTCAAAATCCGGTTTCTATGTTTGTGTTTTATTCTTATATTAGCGAGTAAAAATATAAAGCGGAATGATATGAAGATTTATACGGGATTTGGCGACAGAGGCGATACCATGCTCCTTGGGGGGAAAAAAGTAAAGAAATATGATTTACGGGTTCATTTTTACGGGACATTGGATGAACTGAATGCCTTTACGGGATGGCTGAAGACAAAAGCCGAAGCGCATGAACCGCAGGGTTTATTAACCGAAATACAGGATCATCTTTTCATTCTTTCCGCCGAAGCTGCATCGCCGGATGAGAAATCAGCGAAGTTACTGCCGCAAAAAATAAATGGAGAACAGATAAAGTTTTTGGAAGACAATATAGACCGGATTTCCTCTCAGCTGTCGGAAGTCAAACAATTTATATTGCCCGGTGGCGCAGAGTCCGCGGTTATTGCCCATATTTGTCGTGCAGTATGCCGCAGGGCAGAACGTTTTCTCTCAGAATTGACGGAGAAAGAAAGCATTCGGCAAGATCTGCTGGTTTATCTGAACAGACTGGGCGATTTGTTTTTTGTTCTTGGTAGGTATTTTAATCATTTGAACGGATTCGAGGATGCGCTTTGGAACAGTGGCAGAAAGGTCAATTGAACATGTATGAATTCAGGAAAATGAAAATTCATGCAATAGTGAGTGGTTTATTTTTATGAACTCGTTTCCTAAAATTAAAAATTTAAAACCGGGTACCGTTTCTATTATGGGAAATAGTATATAAAGGGCTAAGATTTAATCTATGCATAATCGAAGTATTTATTTCATGCAAATTATTGTTGCGCGGAAAGCGATAGAGAGTATGTCCCTGATTATAAAACGGATATTTTCTATGCCGCTATTTTATAAATGGCATCGACCTTATTTATGGCATGATAATTGAGATTAATAATACGGTTTAAATTGAAAAATAGATAAAACATACATATTTATACAAATAAAATGAGGTGGTTATGGAGAAGAAGATCCTTGAGTATCCGCTGGTAAAAATTGAGCCGGAATTGTGCAAAGGCTGCGGATTGTGTATCGACGCCTGTCCTCCGAATGTTTTAAAATTTCATTCCAAATTTAATACAAAAGGATATCATTACGCTTATTATATTGATGAAGGATGCACCGGCTGCGGCGTATGTTTTTACGCCTGTCCGGAACCGGAGGCGATTATTGTTTTCAAAAAGGGATATGAATACAGCGGGGAGGAGGTAAAATAATGGCTAAGCTCTTAATAAAAGGAAACGACGCTATTGTTCGCGGTGCTATTCTGGCGGGATGCCGCATGTATTTTGGCTATCCGATTACTCCTGCGAGCGAAATCGCCGAAGCGGCCGCAAAATATCTGCCGCGTGTGGGAGGCACATTTTTACAGGCGGAAAGCGAAGTAGCCGCAATCAATATGATTTATGGCGCCGCAAGCGGAGGTTTGCGGGTATTGACGGCTTCTTCCGGTCCGGGCATGAGTCTGAAACAGGAAGGAATATCCTATGCGGCGGGTTCGGAGTTACCCTGTGTAATTATTGATATTATGCGTGGCGGACCGGGACTTGGCAATATCGCGCCGGAACAAGCCGATTATAATCAGATAGTCAAAGGAGGCGGACATGGAAATTATAAATGTCCGGTACTTGCTCCAAACAGCGGTCAGGAGATGTGCGATTTAACCATGCTGGCCTTCGATCTCGCCGATAAATACCGTACGCCTGTTTTTATACTCGCCGATGGATTCACCGGCCAAATGATGGAACCCGTTGATTTTAAAGAGCCAAAAATGGATTCTCCCCGGCACGATTGGGCCTTGTACGGCGATGCGGAAAGTAAGCATAATCTGATTTCAAGTATCGCTTTGGATCCCGATGAATTGGAAGAACATAATATTAAACTTCAAAAAAAGTATGCGGAAATAGAAAAAAAGGAAGTGCTAAAGGAAGAATTTTTGGTCGATGATGCGGAATATATTTTAATGGGGTATGGAATTGTTTCCAGGATATTAAGAACGGTAGTTGAAAATCTGAGAGAGGAAGGAATAAAAATCGGCCTTTTGAGGCCTATCACCCTCTTTCCGTTCCCGAATGGCAGAATTGCGGAATTATCACAAAAAGTAAAGAAATTCCTGGTTGTGGAAATGAGCAATGGACAAATGGTACAGGATGTCCGTTTAGCGGTTAACGGCAAATGCCCGGTTGACTTTTACGGCAGAATGGGCGGCGTTGTGCCTTCGATGAATGAAATATCTGAAAAAGCCAAACGCTGGATTTCTGAAAAAAACTGAGAAGGAGAAAAAAATGGCTGAAAAAGTATTAAAAAAAGCTGCAAGTTTTTATGATAGTTATTTCAGGAATCCCAGTCCGGATAAAAAAATGACGCATTATTGTCCGGGCTGCGGTCATGGCCATATTCATAAATTTATTGCTGAGGCATTGGATGATTTTGAAATAGCTGATAATACCATTTTAATCAGTCCGGTGGGGTGCAGTGTATTTGCATACTACTATTTTGACACCGGAAATATACAAGCCGCTCACGGCAGGGCGCCGGCCGTAGCCACAGGAATAAAGCGAGCCCATCCGAATAGTATTGTAATCAGTTATCAGGGGGATGGTGACCTGGCGGCAATAGGCACGTCGGAAATTTTACATGCTGCTAACCGTGGTGAAAATATAACCGTGTTTTTTATAAATAATGCCATCTATGGAATGACCGGCGGGCAGATGGCTCCTACTACATTAATCGATCAACGCACTACCACAACACCGACGGGTCGAAATGCGCATAACGAAGGATATCCCATAAAAATGTCAGAGCTGATCAGCCAGTTGCAGGCGCCTGTTTATGTGGAACGAGTTACCCTTTATGATAATAAACAAAGAGCCCGGGCCAGAACGGCTGTTCGTAAAGCGATTAAGAATCAGGTTAACAATCTTGGTTTTTCTCTGGTAGAAGTTTTATCACCTTGTCCATCCGGCTGGAAAATGGAACCTGTGGATGCCATGACCTGGATTAAAGAAGTTATGGTGCCTCAATTCCCGATTGGAATTTACAAGGATATTACGAAGGAAGTACAGCCCTATGTTTACGCCAAACCTAATCCTACTGCCGCGGAAATCAGAGAATTAATCGAAGTAATTCCCGATACGGATACGGGTTTTAAACGAAGTGTATACCCGGATCAATACCGAAATCCTCAGATAAAAATAGCCGGTTTCGGAGGACAGGGTGTGCTTTTATTGGGCGGCGCATTAGCTCAGGCTGGTATGATGGAAGATTATCATGTTTCCTGGCTGCCATCTTATGGGCCGGAGATGCGCGGAGGCACAGCCAATTGTCACGTAAACATTCGCGAAATCGAAGTCGGCTCGCCTATGGTATCCAATCCAACGGTATTGATTGCCATGAACCGTCCATCGCTTGAAAAATTTGAGAACGATGTCGTTGAAAACGGTTTGATTGTTTTTGATCAGTCGTTAATTGATTCTTATGTCAAAAGGAAAGATGTTGAAGTTTTGCCTATTCCAGCCACTCAAATGGCTGATAAACTGGGAAATACGCGTGTTGCCAATATGATAACCCTGGCTGCTTATGCCGCGTACACAGGAATTTTCGGAAAGGAAACCTTATACACGACCTTAAAAACAGCTATTAAAAAACAACGGCTGCTGGAAATAAATCAAAAAGCCATTGATACCGGTTATGAGTTTGGCATGGAGAAAAAGAAAAAATAGAATAGAGCTTAATCCGATAAATATATTATATCTGACATTCTGATAAATCTTACCAACCGGGGATTTGAGAGGATAGCATGGCAGGCTTATTTATTGATTTATATATTTTAGAGTCTATTCCTCAATAATTCCTCTCAACCAGGCGTCTGCTTCGAATTTACTCTTGAAGACACGAACATTTTCAGCGGAACCGGAAGTGAGTCCTGCATACATTCGCGAGAGTCCGTAATTAAGAGTTTCAGGTGCCACCAAAGCGATTTTTACGAAATGAATATTATGTTTTTCATGGATCGATCTGGCATATCTGGCAATATGTTTTATGCCCTCGGCGGTTATCTCAGAAGCATCGCCTTCGGTTAAATCGGATAATTCATTCATTCCGGGGACCCAGGCATCGCTTTCGTAAAAAGCTTTCCATGAATTAAACAATTCCTCGTCGTTTATTTTACCGATATACCGGCAATATATATAATTAGACTTTTGGTTTATCTTAAAAGATAAAGGCATAAATCCCTCTCCCGTTTCATTTGTAAAAGATCGGTTGATGATATACGTATATTTTTCAGGCGCATAAGTGTAAAATTTTTAAAAAACATTAAGTTAACTTATGCAATAACCCTGATCCTTCATTCGATATATGTGTGATTAAAACCCGGGGTATGCTATTCTCTGATTTCTTCCTTGTTTGAATTTTTTTCTGAAAAAATGCAGTTAAAATGAAGATGTCAAGGAAGAAATCACATATATCGAACCGCCCTGCAATTTATAAATGTTTTTAATATCAAAAAACACTTTTTTATAAAATAGTTGAAAAAACTATACGAGGCGAAATTTTTTTTGTTTCTTAATTTTAAGAATAGATCATAAAGTGTATTCAAATAATGAAAATTTCATAATAATAAAAAATTGAATTTCCCTTTAAATTCAATGTTGAACGGTATTATTGATTATGGTATATTTCTTGCCTTTAAGTAAAACATTTATTAATGAATAACTATGATATCGGATAAAAGTATAAAGGGCCGGATACAGGGAATAACAGAAACATCATTTACTGTATCGCTTGATTCCATTAAATCGTGTTCTGCCTGTGGTTTTAAAGCGATTTGTTCCGAAAAGAAAATTGAGTTTGAAAGGGATAATGCCGATTTCCCTTTGAAAATCGGACAAATGGTGGAAGTAGAATATAAAAAAGTAATACAAACTTCTTTCATAGTATATGCTGTACCGATGCTTTTTTTCTTTGCGGGCATTGCAGGAACGATTTTGCTGGTAGAAAATGCCGGTGATCTTATGCAGTTCACCGGCGCTGTAATTGGAGTAATTATAGGTTTGGGAGTGGTCTGGTTATTGAACAGAAAGCTTTCGGATCGTAACTATAAAGTAAATATCAAACCAATAAATCTATAGATTTAGAAGAGGTGAATGAATGCTGGAGATAATTATTCCCGGTTTGATTTTAGGCGGTTTCGCCTTAATCTCGGCGAGTGGTTTGCTGGTTGCATCTAAAAAATTTTATGTTTTCGAAGATCCGCGGATTGCAGAGGTAAATGAAATGCTTCCGGGAGCTAACTGCGGCGGTTGTGGTTTTGCCGGTTGTCTGGCTTTTGCAGAGCATTTGGTTAAAAACGAGGATACAGACGCCATCTGTCCGGTAGCTTCCGGAGAAGAAATGCAAAAGATTTTAGCCTTTTTAGGCAGGGAAGCCGCCGTTGGCGAAAAAATGGTCGCTTCATTAATGTGCAATGGAACTCATGACAATTGTAAATCGCAGATGGATTATGCCGGAATAGAGGATTGCTGGGCGGCAACGCTGGTAACCGATTCCACCAAAGCATGTTCTTTTGCATGTATCGGATTGGGTTCCTGTGTTAAAGCCTGTAATTTTGATGCCATGCATATAGAAAATGGCATTGTGGTAATTGATGACGAAAAATGTACAGGATGCGGGCTTTGCGTGCCGGCTTGTCCGAAAAATTTACTTCATATGCGGCCTTATAAAAAATATATTACGGTAGCCTGCTATAATACCGACCGTGGCGCAGATGCCAGAAAAGCATGCACCGTAGCCTGTATCGGTTGCTTGAAATGTGAAAAAGCATGTAATTACGATGCTATTCATGTAAATAATTTTCTGGCAAAAATAGATTATCAAAAATGCACTAATTGTGGCGATTGCGTAACAGTATGTCCCACTAATTCCATCATAATAAGAGGACAAGAGGTCCATGTTGCAGTTGAAAACGTTTAGTAGAGGCGGAATTCATCCCCCTGAAGAAAAATTATCGGCACAATCACCGATTATTTATGGCGATATACCTGCCAGTATTTTGGTTGCCGTAGATCAGCATATAGGAAAACCATGTAAGCTTATCGTGGAAAAAGGGGCAGCCGTGACGCGCGGTCAGGTTTTAGCGGAATCATCTGGATTCATTTCATCCAATGTACATTCTCCGGTCGCAGGCAGAATACAAAAAATTGCCAGGTTCCCTTTGCTGGGAGGTCAGGTTAGGGAGGTGATACAGATTACGCCAGATAATGCAGGTGAAAACTTAAAATCAGTAATAGATAATGAACCGGAGCAGGCCGTTGAAATAGAAAAACTGACGCCGGACAAAATCCGAAAAACCATTGCCGACGCCGGTATTGTGGGTATGGGAGGCGCAGGTTTTCCAACTCACGTCAAACTTTCACCGCCAGACGGCAAAGAAATCAAAGAACTGATTATCAATGGCGCCGAGTGTGAGCCTTATATTACGGCAGACCACCGCCTGATGCTGGAATATGCAGAACCGCTTGTTAAAGGCATTCTGATTCTTCAAAAACTTTTTGGCGGAATTCCTGTGTATATCGGTATCGAAAATAATAAACCCGATGCGCTTCAGAGAATAGATGAAGCGGTTAAAAATATTCCTAATGTGGAAGTTGTTCCTTTAAAAACCAAGTATCCGCAGGGCGGAGAAAAGCAGCTTATAAAAGCAGTGGTAAACAGGGAGGTGCCGTCTAAAGGTTTGCCCATGGATGTGGGTGTTGTCGTACAAAATGTGGCAACCATATTAGCCATTTATAATGCATTCTATCATAAGCGTCCTTTGATGGAACGTGTTTTGACAGTGTCCGGCAATATGGTGAAAGATCCCGCTAATATCATGCTGCCCATTGGTACGCCGATTTCTTATATTATGGAAAAAGCCGAAATCGATAAAGAGAATGTTGGATTGGTTATTTCCGGCGGTCCTATGATGGGAAAAACATCTTTTTCATTTGAAAGTCCGATAACAAAAACCTCATCGGCCATCTTGTTTTTTAATAACAGCATGATTTCAAAAAGGGAAGAAAACCCATGCATCCGATGCGGCGCCTGTATAAAAGCATGTCCAATGGGTTTGGATGTAGCGCAGTATACAAAAATGATAATTGCCAGTGTGATATCGCCAAAGGCGAAAGATTCTATTCTAGATTGCATTGAATGCGGCAGTTGTTCTTATGTATGTCCGGCTGATCGTCGTCTGGTTCACTGGATGAGATTTGGGAAAAATATAATCAGAAGAGAGAATTGATAGTGGAAACAACAAACAAAGTGGAAGTAAAAAACCGATTGCTTTTTATGGATTCCTCCCCGTTGGGACATGTATCAGATTCTACAGTAAAAATCATGTACACGGTTTGTATCACCTTACTGCCTGCGTTAGCGGTATCGGTATGGATGTTTGGCTGGGAGGCTGTTCGGGTTATCGTATTAACTTCTGTCTTTACGATCGCCATAGAAGCAATAATCTCTAAAATGGTTTCATATAAAGTTAATTTTATGGATGGCAGCGCCCTGCTGACGGGGATATTATTAGCCATGAATATCCCGGCAAATTCTCCCTGGTGGATGATTCTTGTAGGAGCATTGGTTGCTGTTATTTTAGGCAAGCATGTGTTTGGCGGATTAGGTCAGAATATATTCAATCCTGCGCTGGTTGCCCGTGTATTTCTGATCATTTCATTTCCTGTGGAAATGACTTCCTGGCCAAAACCACTTGTTTATGATTCGACAACCGGAGCCACGCCTCTCGGTATTTTAAAAACCGAAGGGCTCGGCGCTTTGGCCGGGACAAATTTAACCGATTTGGCTATTGGTCAGATGGGCGGCTCTTTAGGTGAAATATCCGCAATAGCTCTGCTTTTGGGTGCGATATGGTTATTTATCAAAAAATATATTACCTGGGAAATACCTGTTATGTTTTTTGCCACGGTAGCGGTATTTGCCGGAATTTTCCATTTGATCGATCCGCAGACCTATGCCAGTCCGCTTTTTCATTTGCTTACGGGCGGCGTATTCTTAGGAGCGTTGTATATGGCCACCGATATGGTTACATCTCCAATGACTTTTAAGGGGAAACTCATCTTTGGTTTTGGTTGTGGATTTTTTACCATGTTGATTCGCCTGTTCGGTAGTTATCCTGAAGGCGTGTCATTTGCCATACTATTGATGAATGCCATGGTACCTTTATTAGACAGTTATTTTCCGGATCAAAAATTTGGGATGGTTAAAAATGGGTAAACAAGAATCAGGTCTTAAAGTAATTTTAGTGTTGGTGTTAATAGCAATGTTCTCTGCAATTTTACTGGCCTATGTAAACCAGGTGACCAGAGAACCCATTGCGGCTAATAAAAAAGCCGAAACACAAAAAGCCATAAAAGTTGTCCTGGCAGGTTTAAAAGATATTTCTTATCCTGAAAATCCAACTGATATTCAGATAGATAATTCAGGCGCCGGTTATTTCGAAGCGAAATACGATAATGGAAAAACCGCCGGATACGCCGTGATTGTAAAGGGTCCGGGTGGCTTTACAAATGATTTTGATATGATGGTCGGCCTGGATTCAAGCGGAAAAATCATTGATACCTATGTTTTGGATCATAAAGAAACGCCAGGGCTTGGTGATGGTATGCAAAAAGAACCATTTAAGAATCAATTTAGGGGTAGACAACTTAACGATACGGAATGGAAAGTGAAAAAAGATAAAGGTGATATTGATGCGATTACGGCGGCAACCATTACTTCGAGAGCTTTTACAAAAGGCGTTTGGCGCGCTCTGCAGGTATATAAAACGCTGCGGGAGGATCAAAAATGAACTATGCCGATAAGTTTAAAAAAACATTCTTCACAGAAAATCCGGTAACCGGGATGCTGCTGGGTATGTGTCCTACGCTGGCAGTTACCTCATCCGCTGAGAATGGTATTGGAATGGGTCTGGCCACTACATTTGTTTTAATGGGATCAAATTTGGTGATTTCCTTGCTACGAAATATCATTCCAGCCCGTGTGCGTATTCCGGCTTTTATTGTGGTAATTGCCACATTCGTAACAATTGTGGACATGGGATTACAGGCTACGCTTTTTGAACTGCATAAAACCTTAGGATTGTTTATTCCTTTGATCGTGGTGAACTGTATTATTCTTGGCCGGGCAGAAGCTTTTGCATCAAAAAATTCGGTTTTGCAATCTTTTATTGATGGTCTGTTCAATGGTCTGGGATTTACTTTTTCGCTGTTTATTCTGGGTACCATTCGTGAAATTCTTGGATCGGGAGCTATACTGGGAATGACCTTTATTCCTGAGAATTTCAGAACCGTTTTGTTGTTTGTATTAGCACCGGGCGCCTTCATCACACTGGGATTTATGTTAGTTGGGATGAACCGGATTAGTAAAGCGCTGGGAGGTAAATAATGGCTGAGATGGCATTGATCATCGTTGGAGCGATTTTTGTTAATAATGTTGTGTTTACAAAATTTCTTGGTATTTGTCCTTATCTGGGTGTATCGAAAAAAATTGATACCGCTGTCGGTATGTCAATGGCGGTTGTTTTTGTATTAACTTTAGCGGGCGCAATCACTTATATTCTGCAGTATTATGTTTTGGTGCCGATAAAAATGGAATATTTGCAGACCATTGTATTTATTCTTGTCATTGCTTCGCTGGTTCAATTAGTTGAAATTGTGATGAAAAAAGTTGCTCCGGCTTTGTATAAAGCCCTGGGTATATTTCTGCCGCTGATCACCACAAACTGCGCGATTTTAGGTATAGCCATATTATCGGTACAGTCTAATTATAATTTCTTACTCACAGTTGTTTTCTCATTTGCCTCTGCAATAGGCTTTGGTGTGGCTTTAATATTATTTGCAGGTATCAGGGAAACTTTGGAAATCCGTGAGGTACCTAAAGTTTTCGCCGGTGCTCCGATCGCCCTGATTATTGCTGGTATCTTGGCCATGGCTTTCATGGGCTTTGCAGGAATGGTTAAGTAGTTAACGTATTGTTTTAAATATTTTTCTTTCTTATAATAGCTTATCTTTTTTGATAGGCTATTCTTATTTATATAATCATTATCTGGGGAGTGGTTTCCTATGAAGAATATTATTTTCATCGTTTTGGCATTGCAAGTTGTTGTATATACGCAAAATGTCGAACCCGATAGTAGTAACATTATAAGTGATTCAGACACTGCAAAGGTAATTTACCAGGTTGATAAACAAGATATCAATCGTCTGCCCATACGTGATATGCCGGGAAATCTAAAAACGATGCCCGATGTTGAATTAGAGCAAAATCAATTAGTTATTCGCGGTGGTAATTCGTTTGAAAATCAAACCATGATCAATGGCGCCTATATTTTTAGTCCATATTTATATAAAAATGGATTGCATATCATTCCATCTGCGTTGGAAACCGTTGTGATTAATCCGGGTAATTATAACGCTGCCTATGGCTGGGGCATTTCTGCATTGATAAATAACCGTTTACGTACAGGCAGACCGGATTTCCATGCCAGTATTGAATTTGAGACAGATAAAATGGTAAAACAGGGAGAAAATTTTTTAAGTACAACTTCCTTTGGAGATCATTTTTTAACTTTAATTCTGGATGGCAGATTGTATGACGAGAATAACCGCTTCTTTCTGGCATACGAAAATGAAGATATTGGCGATACACAGAAAATGTTTAATGACGGATTTAATCTGAAAAACCGCGTTGATTGGAATCCTTTGAATCCCATTGCAGGCCAGGACACGGTTGATGTAGTGTTTCCTGCCGGATATACGCCCAAAAACTGGCTAAACAGGCATTCGATTAACGCCAGGTTGGATTTTAATTATGATCCTATAATATTTTCGGTTACAGGATTATATACGCATGTGGAAGATTATCAGTTATTAACTACCGCCCAGGATGTTTTTAATAATAGGGAACAGCCACATATCGGTGATATTTTTTATGGGAGCGGGGAAATAACCTGGAAAATAAATAACAAAAATCACTTAAAACTTCAAAGCGGCTATCTTTATGAAACACATGAAAGAAGCGATGATTATTTCGGTACGAACTGGCGCTTGTGGTCAGATAGCGCAGCTATCGCTCAGCATACCAATAATGATGTGATATACAGATCATATAGCTGTCCGCCATATCCTTATTTATTAAATGGTTTTTATTTTCAAAGAAACGGAACATTGAATTATGATTACACCCTCGATAAACATAGAATTATTACCGGCCGGATTGATTATCAGAGTCTAATAAATGATATGCACAACCTGAATATTGGTGTAGAAGCTAATTATCGAATTAGTCGCATGTACGCGGTAAATCCCTCTGAATATATGGAACTGGTATACTTTTTTGGAAATGAGCATTTAATACCTGAGTATTATAATCAATCCGCATACAGAACTCGTGGATTTGATTATTTTGGAAATGAATCTGATGAGATAGAGGAACCGATTAAAAATTTATTTGGCGCTTTTTATATTTCTGATAACGTTAGATACGATAAATGGCAGATCGATCTGGGGTTGCGATTGGATTTTTTAAAAAGATTAAACAAAGATTTATATTTAGTAGATCCATACTACCCTAAATTAGAAAAAAAAGGGTACGATTCACTTGTGAAATTGAATCCAAGAATTAACTTATCCTATAATATTTCCAATCATTTTTCAATTATAACAAGTTATAATATGCTGGTACAGCCGCCTAATTATCTTGGTTCGGGTAATTATGACTACGATTATAATAATCAGCTTGAAATTAGTGTTAATTCCAATTATCCGGATATAGGGTATGGTACAATTGCGCTATTTTCAAAAAAAATGAAGCTTAATAAAAAATATAAAGAAGCAGATGATTTATATGGTTTTACGATCAGTTTGAATTCGTTTAGAAAATCGCGTATTAAAGCATCTTTAAATTATACATACATGTTTTGGGATAAACCATTTGTACAATACCCTATATATATATCAAATATACATATCCCTGACGGTTATCCTGACGGTTATGATGACAATATTGGATATACAAATCTAAGAAATCATGCGGTTAATCTTTTGGCTGATTATTGTTTTTCTCAAAATGACGGTGGAAAAATATTTTCCAACTCAGGTTTATCTGTTATGGTTAATTTTGCAAGCGGGATTGAATACCACATATACGAACATGGTGTGGGGCAGGTTAGACCATCTGGTTATGATTATATGGTTGATCCAAGATCAAGATTGGCAATTCCTGTTCAGACTTCTTTTTATACTCCATGGATAAGTACGGTGGATTTAAAATTGAACAAAACTTTTACTTTTTCTTCGTATCT
This sequence comes from Calditrichota bacterium, assembly GCA_003854985.1. Taxonomy (GTDB): domain Bacteria; phylum Calditrichota; class Calditrichia; order Calditrichales; family Calditrichaceae; genus Zgenome-0002. Next base: position 48,130 of record RQOG01000161.1, on the reverse strand, counting down.
AAAATCGACTTTTTATATACGTGTTATTAATTTATTCAATAAACAAAATACTTTATATGTTTATCCTAGTTCAGGAAAAGCGGATGATGATGGATTTCTCTCCAGTCCAGAAGCAGAGCATTATATTCAATATTATGGTGGCCAGCAATACATTGATATGTATCGTGCGGTAAATCTGCAGGGTGGCAGAGGTTATTGGAGCCAGACGGGAATACATCTGTACGGCAATCCCCGGCAGATAATGTTTGGTATTAAAATTGAGTATTAACCGTTATCGTCAAAATTAGTATTATCAGAATTAATTATTAAATATTCTTTTAACCAGAATGATATATTCTTTATATTATATATCAATTGGAGCTGGTAAAATGCGTCCAGTTGGTTTTCTTTTACCGATATAAGAGGATTGATCATGCGAATTATTTGTTTAGTTATGTTTTTAACATTTTCATTATCCGCACAGGATTTAACCATTGAACAGGTTTTTAGCCCAAATACTTTGCCCCTTAAAACTTTAAATATGGTTTTATGGGATGTCAAAGGAGATAAATTCTATTTTCAAAAAAGAAATCCGGAAACCGGAATACAATCCTTCTATTCCCATGATATTGAAACCGGAGAAGAAACACTATGGCTTGACCCGGCGAAACTTATTCCTTCCGGAAAAGACAAAGCGATAGAAATCGACGATTATTCTTTTACTAAAAGCGGAAAAGGCCTGCTAATTAAAACAGATTCCAAAAGAATCTGGCGCAGGTATTCAGAGGCGGCCTTTTATCTCTATTCATTATCTGATGGTAAATTACAAGTGATTCATGAAGACAAAAAAAGAGTGCGGCATGCAAAAATGACGCCTGATGAAAGTCATGCGGCTTATGCATATGAGAATAATATTTATCTTGTAAATTTGGATCATAATACTACCAAACAAATCACATACGACGGAAATGACGACATTATCAACGGTCAGTTTGACTGGGTGTATGAAGAAGAATTTGGACAGGATGACGGTTGGCGCTGGTCGCCCGATGGAAAAAAAATCGCATTCTGGCGGCTGGATCAGACTCAGGTACCGCAATTCAGCTGGATGGAGTATGACTCTTTATACGGAAAGGTGCGGACTATTCATTACCCAAAGGCTGGCGAAAAGAATTCGCTGGTTCAAATAGGAATCTATCATCTTGATAATGGTAAAACCATATGGGCGGATATTGGCGATGATGAGGATATTTATATTCCGCGCATAAACTGGACCAATGATCCTGATATTTTAATGGTTCAGCGTTTGAATCGTCTGCAGAATCAACTGGATCTGATGATGGTTGATGTATCAACCGGTAAATCTAAAATAGTATTAACCGAAACCGATCCCTGTTGGATTGATATTGAAGATAATCTTTTTTTTATCAAAAATAATCAGTTTATCTGGACTTCGGAAAGAGACGGATATCGTCATATTTATTTATATGATCTGAATGGTAAACTGGTCAGGCAATTAACGAAAGGCGAATGGGAAGTCAGCCAGGTTTATGGCGTAAATGAAAAAAGCGGACAGGTATTCTTTACTGCCAATAAAGGGGCGGTATCGGAATCTCATCTTTTTAGTGTGGAACTGACAGGCAGAAACCTGCGTCAGTTATCTGAAGATGAAGGAACCCACTCGGCTGATTTTTCACCGGACTTTAATTTCTATATGCATAATTTTTCCAGTTTTACTATTCCGGATCAAAAAGTGTTATGCAAATCCAATGGGAAAAAAATACGTTCATTGGTAGAAAATAATCCCGATCAGATTGTCCATCTGAATATAGCTAGTCCGGAACTTGTTACGTTTAAAACTTCGGACGGCATTGATATAAATGCCATGATCACCAGACCGGTTGATTTTGATCCGCATAAAAAATATCCTGTTTTAATATACGGCTATAGCGGACCGGCTTCTCAATTGGTTAGAAACAGATGGGGTAGAACGAGTAGTAAATTATGGAATACCCTTTTAACACAAAAAGGATATATTATATTCACCCTTGATCAAAGAGGTACCGGGGGACGAGGAAAAGCCTTTAAAAATCTGGCTTATGGTGATATTGGTAAATATATGATTCGGGATCATGTGGAAGGCGTTAAATATCTTCGAAGTCTGCCTTATGTGGATGGAAATCGAATTGGAATATGGGGTTGGAGTGGCGGTGGATATCTGACGCTGCTGGCCATGTCAAAAACTGCTCAGTATTTTAAGGCAGGAATAGCAGTGGCGCCTGTGAGCGATTACCGGTTGTATGACTCTATATGGACTGAACGGTATATGGGATTGCCCCAAGCGAATTCGGCTGGTTATGATTCCAGTTCAGCATTAAATTATGTTTGTAGATTAACAGGAAAAGTTTTACTTATTCATGGCGCTTCAGATGATAATGTGCACCTGCAGAACTCAATGCAATTTATTGACCAATTGATCCTGAACAATCAGCAATTTGAAATGATGATCTACCCGGAAAGAAACCATAGCCTGTTTGGAAAAGGCTATGTATATGAACATCTATATACTTTAATGACGGATTTTTTATTAAAGAACCTGTAAAAGAGCAATTATTCTTCAAAAAAGTCTTAACGTCTCTTTGTGTATATCTTTCAAGTTTTAAAATGAAAGAATAAATGATTTTGATTTATTTTTTCATATTATTCAATTATATTATCAAAACGACCAATGCATTATAAGAGAATTAAGAATATTTGGAATTATAAATAGGTTATAATCTATAAAATAACAGCCGTCTGTATTTATGATTTTAAAGATGTTGATATTTAAATTGCAGTTTTTAAGTTAAAGTGTAACTGAAATGCTACAAAAAATGTAACAAAAATAGAATACTGATGTATCTATATTATAATTACCTAACTTTTACAGGAGGTTCACAATGAAAACTCTTTTGCGGATTTTTCTTGTGGAAAAAAAATATTTAATTCCCGGTCTGTTAATGTGCCTGGGCTTTTGTTTTTTTTATGGTTGTGCTGCGAGCAAAACTGCGGTAAAATCTGCCCAATACAGTTTTAATTATGAAGGCTCAGATTACAGAATCCAGTGTATCATTTCAGACACCAAAGATGAATGCCAAAACAGGTTAATGAGCAAGGACCTTTTAGCCATTGATCACAATATGGATCAGACCATTGATGAAATCGTACGTGGAAAACTTGAGTTTGAAGCTGTGCAAAAGATATATGCTCATGGCCTGGAAATGGCACTAAAAGATAACAAGTTGATAATCAGAATACCTGAAAATGGATCTTATAGTTATGAAGATGAAAAGTACACTTATAAAATTGAATCCTATCAATCCGGTTTCAATCAAAGGTTTAATGAGCTGAAAGTACTTGATAAGAATAAACAAATCAATCAGGAAATATCGATTTTTCTTGATCAAAATGCGGATGGCACCCTGAATAAAGTATTGAAAGGAACACTTTCAATGGAAGTAGTCCAGGAAGTTTACAGTAATATGATTGAAACCGGTCTTGCCAACGGTGCGATGGAAAAGATTGATAATTTTATTATCGTAAAAGAAAAATAAATATCACTTGTAAAAGAATACAAAGACAGGAAAGCTTCAAGTATATTTAAATTGATATTCTTGTCTTTGTATTTTTATAAAAAAGCATCTCTTTCCAAAGAATAAGAAATAAGTAAGTTTTATTATAAGAAACAGGAAAAACTCTATCCTGAAAAATTCATTTGCTCAAAACCTGTGAACGAAAATTACCTTCTCTGATGCAAAGACGCTAAAGTTGATTTTTCTGAGAAGGAGGTGTTTTCTCGAATTTTTGATATTTAACATTGTTGATATGATTTATTAGATTTAACTAATTGTTTCTTCAGGTTTTGTGCCGCAAGACACGGATTATAACAGCGCTTTTGCGTGAAATATTTATGAATAAAGCAAGCTAAAAAATAAATTTGTCTTTTTTATTTACAAATCTTAAAATCAATCTTTTAAAAATGATAGTTAGGATATAATATAGTTGGCATGAATTTTGTGAAATAATTAGCAATAATAAACTCATTGAGGGCTTATCAGCATGAACGATGTAACGAATTCTAAGCTAAAAAAACTGAAGCAGTATGCATTCGATAAGGATTCGACGTTAAAATTTATTGAATTCCTTATGCAGAAAACAGAAGTAATAGCTCCGCAAAACAAGGGCCAGGCATCTTATAGTTATGAAATTGTGAAAGATGCAAAGGATGTAGTGTTGGATTATCCTCGGACAATACAGCCGCTAAAAAAGTTTTTTCTTCCTCCGGTAGAGGATCTTCTTGCTTTCGATTTGAATGCTAATACCTACCAGGAAGAAAAAATAGAAGCTAAGGATAAGATATTTTTTGGTATCCACAACTATGAACTGGAAGGTATCAAAAGACTGGATTACAGTTTTAAAAAAGGTAATCCGGAATCAAACTATTTGACCCGTCGTGAAAAATCCATGTTTATTGGGATTTCTTATGAACCGGATTCCTATCATTTTTCGGAGTCAGTAGGCATTCCTGCAGATAAAATCGATGGGTTTTGTTTGTTTTTCGACAAGATTTCCAATAAAAGTGATTACATGGTCTTTGTAGTTGATGAGAACGGGCAAAAACTGATTGATTCTTTTGGAAAGGTCAATGAGGTCAAAAGCAAGGCGGAGATTACGGCAAAAAAGTTTCAAAATAAAGTAAAGCTTCATTATAATCGTATACCACAGGTATTTGATCATGTCTATAAATCAAAAGTATGGGATAAAGTAGCGGAAAGATGTGTTGGCTGCGGAACATGTAATCTTCTTTGCGCAACCTGTTACTGTTTTGATGTCCGTGATGAAATCGAAATAAATGCAAAAGACGGTAAAAGAACGCGCTTCTGGGATGGATGTATGCTCAATACGTTTGCCGAAGTTGCCGGTGGTGAAAACTTTCGTGAGAAATTAAATCAGCGCACCCGGCATCGTTTATATCGCAAATTTAAGTATATAACCGATCATTCGGGCGAGCTTCATTGTATTGGTTGCGGGCGCTGTTCAAAATATTGTCCTGCGGATATCAGTATTGTTGAGATAATAAATAGCCTGATTGATGATTATACAACTCAGCAGAAAAAAAATTAATATAGATGTGATAGAAGAGGAATGAAAATGGAAACTTTAAATGTTGAAAAGAAAAACCTCTATAATCCAGTTATTTCAGAAATTTTGAAAGTTGAAAGTTTAACAGCAACTGAAAAAAGATTTGAAATTGCCCTGCCAAAAAGTGCCATGCTAAACCACAAACCGGGACAATTTGTAGAGGTTTCAATATTTGGTTTTGGAGAAGCGCCGATTTCCATCTGTTCTTCTCCCACGCGCACGCCAACTTTTGAATTAACCGTGCGAAAAACAGGAAGATTAACCGATAAAATGCATGAGTTAAAGGCCGGGAATGCCTTAGGAATAAGAGGTCCGTTTGGAAATGGGTTTGATATCGAAAAATTTAAGGGTAAAGATATCCTTTATGTCGCCGGAGGGATAGGACTGGCTCCGTTAAAATCCCTGATTGATTACACCATTGATAAACGAAATGATTTTAAACGTATCATTATTTTATACGGAACGAAAAATCCGGCTGAAATCCTTTTTCCTAAAGAAATAGAGGAATGGAAGAAGAGAAGCGATATCGAATTCTATATCACTGTCGATCGCCCGGATGATAAATGGAAAGGTAATGTAGGTGTTATTACTACTCTTATTCCACCGCTGGAATTAGATGTTGAAAACACGATTGTATCTGTAGTAGGTCCGCCGATCATGTATAAATTTGTCATTATGTCTCTAAAAGGAAAACGCATTCCGGATGAGAATATTTATCTTTCCCTGGAAAGAAGAATGAAATGCGGCGTCGGTAAATGCGGTCACTGCCAGATTAATGGTTCTTATGTTTGTCAGGAAGGCCCTGTTTATCACTATCCGCGCTGTAAAGAGCTGGAGGAAGCGATATGAGTAAACCAAAAGTGGCGTTTTTTGATTTTACCGGATGTGAAGGATGCCAGTTAAATAAATTAAATTTTGAAAATGAGCTTCTCGATCTTTTGGAATTGGTTGATATTGTTGAATTTAGGGAAGCTATGGATGATAAAGCGGAAGAATATGATATTGCCTTTATTGAGGGCAGCATCAGTTCGCCTTCCTGTGTGGAACGAATTCATGATATCCGGCGCAGGTCTAAAATCCTTGTTGCGCTTGGCCAATGTGCTGTCAGCGGCGGAATTAATGCCATAAAGAATTTACATCCGATGGATGAAGTTCAGGAAACGGTATATGGTAAAGATAAATATTTATTTCCGTCAATTCCCGCACAACCGGTGAGTGCTATCGTAAAAGTGGATTATGAAGTGCGCGGCTGTCCGATGAGCGCTCCGGAATATCTGCATGTATTTAAATCTTTAGTGCTTGGAAGAAAACCGGAAGTAATTGATCATTCTGTATGTGTGGAATGTAAATTAAGGGAAAATGAATGCGTACTGGATAAAGGTATGTTTTGTCTGGGACCAATAACCAGGGGCGGTTGCGGAGCGATTTGTCCTACCAATGGTCAATATTGTATAGGCTGCCGCGGTCCGGTATCCAATATCAATAAAAACGGCGCAGTGGAAATGTTAAAAAAACACGGATTTTCCGTTAATGAAGCGCTTAAACGCATGAAAATGTTTAGTGCCAATGAATTAGATAAAAAAATTGAGTGGGGGAGATGATGGGAAAAGATCTTCAAATTAATGTTCATCATGTCACCCGGGTTGAAGGACACGGGAACATTGTGGTTGATATGAAAAGCGGTAAGCTATTGAAAGCTCAGCTGGATATTGTTGAACCACCCAGATTTTTCGAGGCTATGTTGAAGGGCAGAAATTTTATAGAGGCGGCTATTATTACATCAAGAATATGTGGTATCTGTTCATTAGGACATCAGATGACTTCCCTAAAAGCCACAGAAGCGGCTTTAGGTCTGGAAATATCGGAGCAAACGAAAAGATTAAGAAAAATTCTGGTTAACGGCTCTACTTTTCAAAGTAATGTTCTGCATGCTTTGTTTTTGGCGACTCCGGATTTGTTGAATGTCGGTTCGGTATTTCCGCTGGTCAATACACATAAAGACGTGGTCTTGGCCGCCTTGCGGTTAAAACGGCTGGCGAATGAAATTGGAGAACTGGTATCCGGCAGAGCTGTTCACCCGATCAGTTGTGTGCCGGGAGGTTTTACAAAGCTGCCAACTGAAAAAGAATTGATGGATCTTAAAGAAAAGCTGTTAAAACAGGGCTTAAAGGATGCCCAGTATGCTGTTGATGTTTTAGCTTCTGTTGCCGGAAATATTCCTAATTTTATACGGGAAACCGAATATATCAGTGTATATTCCGATAAAGAATACGGACTGTATGAAGGCGATGTGTGTTCATCCGATGTTGGTTTGTTGCCTGTTGAGAAATATTTGGAAATCACCAACGAATTTGTAGTTCCCCATTCGACCAGTAAACATGCAAAATTCAACCGCAGTTCCTATCAGGTAGGGGCGATGGCCAGATTCAATAATAGTCATAAATTGTTAACCGATAACGCTAAAAAGACGGCTGAAAAGCTCGGATTAAAAGCGCCATGCCATAATCCGTACATGATATCGGTTGCTCAAATGGTTGAAGTTGTTTATTGTATAGAGGATACGGTTGCTCAGATTGACGCTATTCTTTCGGCTGGAATTAAACAGGAAAATCCAAATCAGGAAGCTACAAGATACGGAAGAGGAATTGCTACCACCGAAGTGCCGCGGGGAATTTTATTCCATGATTATACTTATAACCGACAGGGAATGATAGAAGCGGCTAATTGTGTTATTCCTACGGGTCAGAATCTGCAGAATATAGATGACGATATGAAAAAATTAGTCCCGGAAATTATCAAAGAAAGCAAGGAAGATATTACAAAGAAACTTGAAATGCTGGTTCGGGCCTATGATCCCTGTATATCATGTTCGGTTCATATGTTAGATGTGGAATTTGTAGAATAGAATTTAAAATAATGTTGAAAATAATCGGGCTGGGCAGCGAATTAAGGGGAGATGACCGTATCGGTCCTGAAATTATAAAAAGTCTGAGAAAAATGGAATTAGATTTGCCTGTGAAATTGTATAATGTTGGCAGCGATGCTTTTTCCATTATCGAACACTTGATCGGTGAAGAACCGGTGCTGATTGTTGATTGCGCAAAAATGGGTAAAAAGCCAGGTTCTGTGCAAAAGTTAAATATTGATGAGGTGAATTTGCATGTTGTAGATAGGAGTTTATCGTTGCATGGAATGAGTTTTGCGGAAGCATACAGACTGGCAAAATCGATGGGAAAAGTCGCGCCGTGTTCATTGATTGCAATTGAACCGGAACAAGTGAATTTTAATGTACCGCTTTCTGACATTGTCAGGAAGAAGATACCCGAGATAATTAAAATGGTTTTAGAGGAGGCTAAGGCAAATGCCGAACAAAAAAATCTTAATCATTGATGATGATATCGATCTTGTTGAAGCTATGAGAATGACTTTGGAAGGCGCCGGTTTTAATGTAATCGACGCGCAGGATGGGAAAAAAGGATTAGAAAAAGTACAAAGTGAAAAACCGGATTTGATTTTACTGGACGTCATGATGGGATCGATGGATGAAGGATTTCATGTGTCCTATACACTTCGGAATGATCCTGAAACAGAAGACATTCCAATCATCATGCTCACCGCAGTGGGACAGGAAACCGGATTCGAATTTGACAAAGATAAAGATGAGGATTTTATTCCGGTTAATGAGTTTATTGAAAAGCCTGTTGACCCCGATTACCTGATCGAAGTGGTTAAAAAGAACTTGGGAATGTAAAAACCTGATCCTCTATATCTGTTCCTATTCTTAGCCCGGTGAATTAGTTTCTATTCATTGGGCTATTTTGTTTTTCCATTATTTCGGTATATAAGTATCTGAAATTTTTCGATATTCAATATTGATCTTTTTATTTCGGATTAAGCAGAGAAATAGTAAGTTTTCAATAATATTATTTTAATGTATATCTTATGTCATTCGACGGATTTTATCTGGTTTTTAATATTAATATAAAATCAAAATTGTTGATTGCCGGTTGATATAATTATTTGTAAATTCATTTACATTCGCTCTACAAATGTCATAAATACTAAAAGGATAGATGAAGAAGATCTGGCTTAAAGGTGATTATCGGGTAATTGACCGAATCAGGGAAAATGACCGCACAGTTTTAGGTGAGCTTTATATCAGATACGAACGGATGGTAGAACGTTTTATAATAAAGTGGGGCGGTCAAAAAGAAGATGCGCAGGATGCTCTTCAGGAAGCTGTGATAACCTTATGGCAGAAAGTATGTTCCAATGAATTTGAGTTAAAATCGCAGATAGGAACTTATATTTTGGGCGTTGCCAAAAACAAATGGCGCAGTCAGCGACGCGTTTCAAATCGGTTTGACAGAGACGCTGATTTTGAGAAACATGAATCGGCTGAATTAAATCCTATGGAATTATATATAGAGGAAGAATCACATCATGAAGTTACGGATGCCCTGAAGAAGATTTCCGAACAATGTCGGCGCTTATTATTAATGTTTTATTTTGAAGGAAGATCTATGCATGATATTGCGGCTTTATTGAATTTATCTAGTCCGGATGTCGCCAAGGCCAGAAAATATCAATGCAAAAAAGAACTCCAGAAAATAATGGATTATAAACTGGAGGGTGAAAGGTTTTAAACATGAATTGCCATGAAATAAATAAAGGGGAATTCCATGAAAGATACCTGCTTGGTAAATTAACCAAAGAAGAGTCTGAAGCTTACCTTGAACATATTTCAGCATGTGAAAAATGTCTGCAAGAACAACTGAAATTAAAAAAAATCATATCCGGTATCCGGTTTGCCGGTAAAACTGGAATGAAAACGGAAATTGAAAAACAGATCATCGAATTAAAAGAGCAATCGAAAAACGAATGGAAATATTTTGTATTAAAGGCGGCAGCGGTTCTTATAATTGCCGTTTTTGTGCCGGGGTTATATTATTATTATGAATTAAATTTCAATGAGACTGTTTCACAGAACAATTTATCTGAATCCCCAATTACTGAAATAGACGAATCCTTAGATTATGATTATTCAGAAATTATGGATTCTGAATTACCTACAGAACAGGATAAATCTATAAAGCCTAAATCCGTAATAAACGATAAAAGAGAGCCGGCAATTGCTGAGGGCATAAGACAGGAAAAGAAAGATATGGAACAGGAGCGGAACAAAATATCTTCGGTTAAACCTGCACAGTCAGCTTTGCCGATAGTAAAGGAGGCGATAGAAACGCCTGCCGAGCCGGATATAGAAACGACAACTGGTTTTGCAGCAAAGAGAATGAAATCTGCAAGTAGCGTTAATTCCATTGAACAAAATCCATCAATTATACTGGAGTTGGAGGATAAAGCGACTGAAGTACTGGAAGAAAAGCAGGATGAGGACATAATGCGCAGTCTTTCTGAAAAAAAAGCATTAGGTAAGACGTACCCTCTGCAAAACCACTCAATAGATACAATTGACCAAAATATTATCCTGAGATTAGTTACCGAAAGTTTGAAAATTGAGTTTATTACCAATCTAACCAGGACCGAACAGAAACATGATTCAACTTATGCATACAGCAAAACCGGAGATATATTAAAAGTTTATTGGAATGATATTCCCGAAAAATACATTAAAAATAGTAATAGTCTTAGTGCAGAAGAAATTGAAAACGGTAAAATTCTTATTAAATATAATGATACAATTGAACATCAGATCGAAGTGATAAACAATTATATTCTGATAAAAGCTATCAGTGATTAATAAGAAAAATTTTTGCATTTAATCATGATAAAACTGAAATTTATGATCGAGAAAATGTAACCATCAAGAAAACCAGGAGAACCTATGAACAATCTTAAAACCGATTATATGGGATTAAGACTGAAGAATCCGATTATTGCTGCCAGCAGTGGTTTAACAAAATCGACCAACAAAATAAAGGCCTGTGAAGATGCCGGAGCCGGCGCCATAGTTATTAAAAGTTTATTCGAAGAGGCGTTGGTTGAAGAAGATAAAAAAATGAAAGGAAGTTTTGATCTTCACACGGAAGCTTATGAATATATGCGGGCTCAGATTCATCTGCAATATGGTCCGGATGAATATTGTAAATTAATAGCTGAAGCTAAAAAACAGGTTAAAATACCTGTAATTGCCAGCATCAACTGTATCTCTGGTGAATGGTGGGTTGATTTTGCGCGTAAAATAGAAAAAGCCGGTGCGGATGCCCTGGAATTAAATATTTTTCCTATGACGAGCGATGAAACCAAAAGCAGCGCCGAAATTGAAGAAAATTATTATAAAACCTTATTAGAGGTAAAAAATAACGTACAGATTCCGGTGGCGATGAAAATATCAATGTATATTACTGCTTTGCCGCATCTGGTTGTTGAACTGGAAAAAAGAGGATTAAACGGGCTGGTATTGTTTAATCGTTTTGTAGAGCCGGATATCGATATAAATAAAATGACATTGAGAACAACCTTTCCATTCAGCAGACCTGATGAAATGCACCAGGTATTACGCTGGACCGCTGTATTATCGGATAAAACCGATGTGGATATTTCAGCCACAACAGGTATTCATACGTCGGAAGCTATTATTAAGCTGATATTGGCCGGAGCCTCCACGGTGCAATTAGCTTCCGTACTGTATAAACAGGGTTTTAAAGTAATCGATGAACTTTTACAAGGCATTTCTTCATGGATGAATAAATATAATTACGATTCCATTAATAGTTTTAAAGCTAAGGTGAATTTTGGTAACACAGAAAATCCTGATTTATATCTTCGTTCGCAGTTTATGGAAAGAATCAGGGAAATAGATTAGAAGAATTTTTTTTAATATTGTCTCATAAAATAAGAGTGACGTATTTTACATGAATTGGATAACAAATCCGGCAAAGCGATTATCATTTTTTCTTTATCTTATTGCGCTGCATTCTTTTAGTGTCGGTTTAGGGCTGATCCTGCATCCCGATTACCTGATGAGTTTTGCCGGCTACGATAAAATTACCGAACCATTTTTTCCGGTTCAGGGCGGTATTTTTCATATTATTATGGCTGTATGCTATTTTTTAGGAGCATATGATCTGATAAAGCATCGATGCCTGGTTATTTTTGCTATCTTTATAAAAACTTTCGCTACCTTATTTCTATTTACTTATTATATCTTCGTTGATCAGGTTTGGATGATATTGTTTTCCGGTTTTACGGATGGGTTTATGGCGCTTTTTTTATACCTGGCATTTATATCTTATAACAAAACTATTTCTAATGGTTCGTGATCAATCAAAAGGACAGACAGCAAATTTTTTACATGCGTTTAGCTTTTTTATTATCCATTATTTTTATTGTCCATAGTGATCTTATCTATTCACAGAATGTTTTTAATTTAACTGAGTATGGTCAAATAAGTGAAGATTCTACCTATTCGGTATATGTTGTAAGCCATGGCTGGCATACAGGCGTTGTATTGGCACGAAATGATTTTATACCTTCCATGGGAACGGATAGTATCTTTTTCCCGCAGGGCAGATGGCTGGAATTCGGATGGGGCGATAAAGACTTTTATATGAGCACACCGTCGGAAGAGGACGTTAACTGGCTTACCACGGTTAAAGCCGCGATTTGGCCTACAGCAAGCGTAATTCATGTTGTTGGCTTTGATAAACCGGTACCGGAATATTTTTCAGTAAGCGATTTAATAGGATTTAATATAACAGATTCATTAAGAAGGGAAATAGTAAAATTTATCATTAAGTCATTCGCAAAAAATGATGATGGTAAAATTGATTCTTTGAGTAAAGGACTTTATGGTGAAAGCCGGTTCTTCACAGGCCGGGAAAAGTATTATTTTCCTAAAACCTGTAATGTCTGGACGGCCAGAGCTCTTGTTGAGGGCGGGATCAGACTCAAACCCTATTATTGTCAAAAAGCTTCAACTTTAATGGATAATCTTGAGAAAGAGGGTACTGTTATCAGGAGGATAGATAAGAACCGATAATTCAATTTATATATCATATCACCGCTGAGTCTGAATAATAATGAAGGGGTCTGACTAATTTTATCGATTGTCAGCCGTTATGACAGAATCTATTGTGCGAGTATAAAACTGTTTTTTATGTAAAGAGGATTTTATAGAATTTGATGATTAATAATTATAATGCTTTTTAAGCGTAAATCTTCTCCGGATTATCATTTTATATTTAGTTGGAATTAACTTTAAATTGAAGTAATTTGCTTTTGCATTTGTTAATAATAAATGGATATAAAATAAATCAGTTATTAATATAAAACCGATTTATAAGCCATTGTAAATAATGGAGATAATTATGAGTTTTGGTGTGACCGAAATTTTAATCATATTTTTTATTATCCTGATCTTATTTGGTGCGAAACGAATTCCTGATCTTGCCAAAAGTCTTGGTTCCAGTATCAAATCATTTAAAAAAGGCATTCAGGATCAGGAAGAAGAAGACAAGGAACAATCTGAAAATAAATAATTTCATTCATTAAAATTTTATAATCCTGCCACACATTCCTTTCTGCTTTGTCCGGATTTTTTTGGTATCATATTTGCAAAATATGTTGCGTTTAACGAGAGGAGTGTAAAATGACATTTGATAAGCTTACTATAAAATCTCAGGAAGCGATTGTAGATGCCGAAAAAACGGCGCACGACTACAATCATCAGCAGATAGAACCGGAGCATATACTCTACGCATTAATAAATATTCAGGACGGTATAGGACAATCGATTTTAAAGAAATATGGTGTTCCTGAAAATCAAATTACTGAAAGATTAACTGATTATTTTAAAATTATGCCAAAAGTGTATGGCGGTGGCAGCGGCCAGGTATATTTGAGCCAGAGATCAAATCAAGTTTTAAATCAGGCCTGGAAAGATGCCCAGAATCTCAAGGATGAATACATAAGCAGCGAACATCTTCTTTTGGCAATAAGCGGCGAAAGCGGAGGCAAAGCGGCTGAAATCATGCATTCGTTCGGGTTAAACCGTGAAATGATTCTGAAAGCGTTAAAAGATATTCGAGGTAATCAACGGGTAACCGATCAAAATCCCGAAGATAAATATCAGGCTTTGCAACGTTATGGGCGTGATCTGACGGATTTTGCCAGGAAGGGAAAATTAGACCCGGTTATAGGCCGGGATGATGAAATCCGACGCGTATTGCAGGTACTGTCAAGAAGAACAAAAAATAATCCGGTATTGATTGGTGAACCAGGCGTTGGAAAAACGGCCGTTGTTGAAGGTATTGCACATAGAATTGTTAATGGCGATATACCTGAAAATTTAAAAGATAAAAAAGTTGTAGCACTGGATTTAGGCGCTTTGATTGCAGGTGCAAAATTCAGGGGAGAATTTGAAGAACGTTTAAAGGCTGTTTTAAAGGAAGTGATTTCATCTGAAGGCAAGGTTATACTTTTTATTGACGAACTGCATACGCTGGTGGGCGCAGGCGCCGCTGAGGGTTCCATGGACGCTTCCAATATGATAAAACCGGCTTTGGCCCGGGGTGAACTGCATACCGTAGGAGCAACTACTTTAGACGAATATCGAAAACATATCGAAAAAGATGCCGCCCTGGAAAGGCGTTTTCAGCCCGTGCTGATACAGGAACCTAATGTTGAAGATACCATATCAATTTTGCGCGGTCTTAAGGATAAATATGAAGTTCACCATGGAGTGAGAATTAAAGATGCAGCGCTGGTCTCTGCCGCGGTTTTATCCCATCGATATATCTCAGATCGGTTTTTGCCGGATAAAGCCATTGATTTAATTGATGAAGCGGCTTCAAAACTGCGTATTGAAATCGATTCCATGCCGGAAGAACTTGATGATACTGAACGGCGTTTAAGACAACTGGAAATTGAATCGATGGCGCTCAAAAAAGAGAAGGATGCGGTTTCAAAAGAAAGAAGGGAAAATGTTAAAAAAGAAATTGCCGATCTGAAAGAAAAAGCGAATGAATATCGTACAAAATGGTTGGCAGAGAAAGAAACAATTCAAGCTATACGGAGCCTCAAAACAAAAATTGATGAATATAATATCGAAATGGAAAAAAATGAGCGTGAAGGGAAATTAGATAAAGTCGCAGAATTACAGTATGGTTTGATTCCAAAGGCAAAACAGGAAATAGAAGCGTTGAATAAAAAACTTGTTGACATGCAGAGTCAGGGAGCAATGCTAAAAGAGGAGGTGGATGAGGAAGATATTGCGGAAATTGTTTCACGATGGACGGGAATCCCATTGAGTAAAATGCTGGAAACGGAGAAGGAAAAACTGCTGAAAATGGAAGAGCGTCTTTCTGTCAGAGTAATCGGACAGCATGAGGCGATCCAGTCGGTTTCCGATGCCGTCAGACGTTCCCGGGCGGGTTTGAGCGATCAGGATCGTCCCATCGGATCATTTATTTTTCTCGGTTCTACGGGCGTTGGAAAAACAGAACTGGCCAGAGCCCTGGCTGAATTTATTTTTGATGATGAATCAGCTATGGTTCGCATCGATATGTCGGAATATATGGAAAGACACTCTGTCTCCAGATTGATTGGTTCGCCTCCGGGTTATGTGGGATATGAGGAAGGAGGCCAGTTAACCGAGCAGGTCAGAAGAAAACCGTATTCTGTGGTTTTGCTGGATGAAATCGAGAAAGCCCATCCGGAAGTATTTAATATTCTGCTGCAGGTGCTGGATGACGGCCGTTTAACAGACAAGAAAGGACGAACGGTGGATTTTAAGAATACAATAATCATCATGACTTCCAATCTGGGCGCGGATTACATAAGAATGCAGATCGAAAATGCAGACAAAAAGAGTATGGATTCCATATACGATGATATCAAACTACGGGTAATGGAAATCCTAAAGACAAGTCTTAGACCGGAATTTTTAAACAGAATAGATGACATTGTAGTATTTCATCCTTTAAGCAAAGATGATATCCGGGATATAGTAAAACTTCAATTTAACAGAATGAAAAAAATGCTGATTGAAAAAAATCTGGAAGTTGAATTAAAAGAGAATGCGCTTGATTATCTGGCCAAAGCAGGTTATGATCCGGTTTATGGCGCAAGGCCGCTGAAGCGTCTCATTCAAAAAGAAATTATTAATGAAATGGCCAAGGATATGATTGCGGGAAAAATTGATCCCGGAAATAAGATCATCGTTGATGTAAAACACGGCCGGGTTGTATTTAGTAAAAACGAGAAATAAAAGAAATTTTGGCTTTAAGGCTGTCTGAATAGGCGGCCTTATTTTTTAACTTTTGAAATTGTATGGATTACTTGACCCATGAAGTACATATCTGCATCTAAAAATCTTATGTTAACGATGAGGTTGATAAGATATGATAACCGCTGATATGCTGATTGAAGATATCATCGAACAGTACCCTGAAACAATAAAACCATTGCAGGAGATGGGTGTTCAATGCATTGTGTGCGGCGAACCGGTTTGGGGAACTTTGGGAGAACAGATTAAAAGGAAAAATCTGAGTAATTTGAATGAAATATTATTACGTCTTAATAGTGTTATTAAAAAATAGAATATAAAAGAGGGTGTTGTATATGTCCGGGAAATGGATCCGTTTAAGTGTATATGGCTTTTTAGGAATGGGAGCGGGATTTGCTTATTACTATTTTATTGGTTGTAATAGCGGTGCTTGTCCTATAACCAGTAATCCTTTCATCAGCACGGGTTATGGTCTGGCTGCAGGACTTATTTTAGGCTGGAATAACAAAAAAAGTAAAAAGAATTAATGGAAATAATACTGTATATAATTCTCGCTCTTGCCGGGTTTTTTGTTTTTGCACAGCTATATATCAGGATTATTCCCTTTTTAAAAAAGGGTAAAAAAATCAAATTTATAAAGGGCGCTCTCGGTAATAAGCTAAGCCAGGGTGAAAGAAACCTCTTATATTTTTATACAAAATCCTGCAGCGCCTGTAAACCAATGACTCCCGTTATTGATAAACTGCAAAAAGAATTCAATAATATTCATAAAATTGATCTGGCTAAGGATATGGAAACCGCAAAAGCTTTTGGTGTCATGGGTGTTCCCGCATTGATTATCGTCGAAAACAGTACGATAGCAAATTATCATTTAGGTTATAAATCAGAATCGGCAATCCGAAAATTATTACCATGAGTTTCTTCTAAAACCGCTTTTATAAAATACTTCCACTAATCTTATTTTTATTTTATCCGAATTTCCGATAAGTAAGTTCTGTATTAAAATGTAAATTATGGATAAAATTAATAAAAATAAGCTTTCATTTAATTCAGCAAGATTGTTGGAGTGGGCTGAAGAATATCTGCCTTTTAAAAATCTTCTTAGAAAAAGTGAAATATTTTTAAAGAAACAAAATATAAAAAGAGATCAGATAGAAGATATTATCGATACCTATCATGCATATCTAAACGAGTTGGCAAAACCGATAAAGAAAAATACGTCTTATAATCCACACAGATCGGGCAGAGTAGTCAGTGAATTAATTAGTTTTGGTCTTTTGGCGAAGATCATAGGAAGTGAAAAGCGCGAGAACAAAAGACTAAAAAACATAAACGCCGGATATTATGATCTGATGCGGATGATTTCTCATGAGTTTAAAAACTCACTGACTTCAATTCACGGGTATAACAGGTTTTTACAAAAGGCGTTGTCTAAATATAGATCCGATGATCTTCTGGAGATAACTGATAATATTGATCGTTTAACAGGCAATCTTTATGGGATGGTAGACTCGCTTTATGGATTAAGTATAATTGATGAAAATGCCCTTATTCTGAACAATCGAATATTTGATATAGAGACCGAAGCGCTGATGCCAATTCTTAGTGAAATCGATTTAAGATTAAAAAATAAGGGTTTTAAGGTCATTCTTCGAAAAAACCAGGAAAAGAACATTTTTTACGGCGATGAAGTTTTATTCCAGCTTATTTTTCGGAATTTACTGTTAAATGCCATCCAGTATGGACAAAGCGGTACAGAAATTGAAATAAACATAAATCGTAATAAAAGTAATTACCGTATTTCGGTGCTAAACTACGGAGATGGACTGGATCAAAGTCAATTGGAAAAAATTTTTGATAAATTTGCCCGGTTTCATACAAAGAAAGAAAAAACGAATATCGGTATTGGCTTATATATTGTAAAACGTATTGTGCAATTTTATAATGGAACAATTACTGCAGCATGTAACGTAAATAAAACTGTTGAATTCATTATCACAATTCCGTTTAAAGAAGAATAAGGAATTATTATGCAGGAAATAATTCGTTTTCATATCCCATGTCGTCTGGATTTTCACAAAATGGTGGAAGATTTTGCTGAAATTATCGGTAAATACATCAGATCTATTGCCAGCGAGGAATTTACCGAAGATCTGAAAATTGTAATGTCGGATGTTTTTCAGAATATCGTAAATTATTCCAATACCGCCGCGCAAAATGAACTGGTCAGATTTCAATTCGAATTAGGGTATCAATTATTCTTAATTTCAATCTATGATTATGGTCCCGGCTTTAAAGCGGATCAATTTTTCCCACCCTATCCGAAAGAATATATTGGTAAGTCTTATGAATTGTGCACCACAGAAAACGGTGAAGTTAAGTTTACCGTTATTGATCCGGTTACCATACAATTTTCTTTCAGTGAAAACAATCAGAATTACGAGCCTCATTCTGAAGATGAAAAAAACGCCTACATGCGATGCAAAAATCTATTCCGAATTACAAAAATGATGGATGCGGTGAGTTATTCATATATCGGTCATGGGAAATATGACTGGAAGCTTATCAAACATTTTAAATAATTAAAGATTTTTTGGCGCTTTGTATCTGCCCCAAAACTTAAAATGCGTCAGTGATGTTATCGCTATCAGGCGGTTAAACCATCTATACTTTAATAAAAAATGCAATATTTTATATCCCAGAAAAACTAACGGCAATCCCGTCAAAGCCATTATGAGATAATAAATCAAATCAAAGTTTGCATTTGGAATAAGATGGAGTAGTAAAATTTTTGTGAAATAAAGCGGTATAACTGATAATCCCAGCCACCATAAAAGAACAGTATAGCCGTGTGCGGTTTCAATCGCTCTTTGCGGACAGATGTTCATGCAATGCATACAGCTCTCGCAATGATACATCCAGAAAGGTCTGTTGTCGATGAGTTTAATGGCTTTGACAGGACACTGATCAATACAAACATTACATAAGTTGCATTCTGATGTGGCGATAAATGTTTTAGCCAGAGCAAACCGTCCAAAGAAATAATATAATACCGCTATCGGGAAAACCGGTATATCTAACGGTAAATCCAATAAGCCACGATAAACGTTTTTACCGGATAAGATTTTGCCGGTAAATTTCTCTACAATATTCTTACACCTGCTGTAAATTTGAACCACTGCTTTTTTTCGAAGTGCCGGATGAAGAGAAAGCCAGTTAGAAGGCAAATCCAACGGACGTAATCCGATAATTTTATAACCTTTGAACCACAAAAGTAACGCCGGCAGGTAAAGGGCCACGCCGCTTAAACCCGGAATGAAAACTTTACCTAATTTGGTTCCTGCCCGCGTATTCAGCAAGAACACTCTTTTGTTTTTTTGAGTACGTGGAAAATTATAAATGAATTTTAGCATGAGTGGTGCAAGATTAAAACCATGTGTGGGATAGCAAAACCCGATGATTGGTGAATCCGGAGCAACAATTATATTTTTAATATCTGTAATGTTTATGACATGGGTGTTATAATGGTGATTTTTAGCAAATAATTCTATCCATTCCGCGGCTCTTTTGGCGTTTCCTGTCCCTGAGAAGTAATAAATGCTTATATAATGTTTTAACATAGTTCAGGCTATTAACAGTGTAGATTATTCCGATGGTCGTTTCATTTTGATGGTCCGGTTGTTAATCAACCAGAACAGGATCATTGCGGCAATCGAGCCTAAACCGTCTGCCAGCATATCTTTCTGGGCATCCCATATATCGCCCTGTGAACCGAGCATAGCGGCGCCCGCAGTTTCTTCCGCAGATATGGCATAGAGCCATTCGATTATTTCATAGACTGCAGCCACCGAAAAGATAGTGAATACCGGGAACAGAAATAAAACAATTTTTGATTTCACCAATTCTTTTTTTAACAGTATCTCCGCAACAGGATACGCATAAAATCCAACGGTAAAATGAGCGATCCGGTCGTAATGATTACGCGTAAATCCAAATAAATCTGTAATCCAGTCAAAAGGCACCCGTTCGAAGGTATAATGTCCGCCGATAGTATGCAAAATAATAAGAAAAAACATCATTGTATAACTGGTTTTAGAGAAAACAAAATAGCGCGATACGATAATGATCGATAATACGATGATCATTATCGGAATGTTTTCCGCCCACCATACCGCCCGGTCAAAAGGAGAAATCGCCAGAACAATAAAAAACAATATATAAATACCGAAAAGTATTAAAGAAAAACGATGTTTAGTTTGCAGGCTCATAATTTATTCCGGTTTTTTCACCAGTTTAATCAGCTCATTTATTACTGGTTTAAGCTGGTAATCCCGATCGAAAAGCAGAGGATAGGCCGTTCTGCCGTGCACGGGCCAATTATTAAGCCAGGAGATGCCATCATGGACACCCCAGAAAGTAATCCGGCTAATGGAATTATGGTATTTTATGAAAGCTTTAAAGAAATCCAGGTATCGATTGTTAAAGACAATCTGCATGGAATCGGGCAGACCCTCCTTGTAAGGATCTAAATCTTCACGCATTTCCGCTCTTTTGGTAATATCCGCTCCGAAATAATCAAAAGCCATTGGCAAAATGTTTAAGTCAAGTTCGGTAATCATTATCGGCACACCGGTTTCGGCATAACTTTCAAGCGCCATATACAGCGAATCATTGGTTGGCCATTCCGTTCCCCAGTGTCCCTGAAAACCAATGCCGTGAATAGGAATATTATTTGCTTTAAAAGCTTTAATCATATTAATCACGGCGGCGCATTTGTCCTCTTTCCACATATTGAAATCATTATAATAAAGTTCGGTTTCCGGATCGGCCTGATGCACATATTCAAAAGCCCTCTGAATATAATCTTCGCCGATAATTTTAAGCCATTTCGATTTTCTTAATGAACCGTTATCTTCAAAAGCTTCGTTTACTACATCCCATCCGAAAACCTTGCCTTTATAACGTCCTACGACTGTAAAAATATACTCTTTCATCCTGTGCAGCAGTTTATCGCGATCAAGTTCATTTCCTGAATCATCGTTAAAAACCCAGTCCGGTGTCTGGGCATGCCAGATCAATGTATGGCCGATAATCGCCATATTATTTCTTGCTCCAATCGCAACCAAAGAATCGGCAAGTTTAAATTCATATTTTTCCGGACCGGGATGAATCTGTTCCCATTTCATACTATTTTCCGCAGTAATGCTGTTAAAGTGTTGCTTAATAATTTTCATGGATTCGGGGTCATCGCCTTTTAGTTGACTATAATTCAAAGCCGTACCAATTAAAAACAAATCTTTAAAGGCATCTTTCAATGTAACCTGGGCTTGAACACCCGAAAACATGATTCCCAATACAATAAGTGTGATCATATATAAATGATACTTTAAAAGTATAAACCGCATTTAATGCTCCTGATCAGTTGATTGAAAACTGTTATTTAGGTGCGTATGGGAAATCGAGATTCATATAATATTCCAAAGGTTTATCCGGTTTTTCAAGACCTTCCGGAATGGGCTTTTGAGAAAATGTCTGGAAATAGAGAACACAGGCATTCCTCCACCAGACGGCTTCTTTTACCTGTATTTTAAGCAATTGCATTACATGATCAAAGATTTCAGGATCGATTTTACCCTGTAATTCATGCCATGTTTTGAGCATGTCTTTTACACTTTCTGCGCCGGTATAATACCGGTGGCAAAGTTCTTCCCAAAGCGTTCTGCCGGATTTCATTTTATAATCCCAACTCAGGTGATGAAACCATAAAATATATTCTTCGGGACAGGTTTCAGGTGAGGCAAATTTCCGGGCTATGGGTTCAAAATACTGGCTAAGGGCGTCGCTGCCTGATTTGGTTCTGTCAAATCCGATACCATCCTGTCCGGCTTTATGATAGTAAACCGACGTCCAGTCATCCCTGAATTTGTCTTTTATCCAGGGCGCAGGTCCGTAATGATGATCCCAACCCATGATGTGATGGAGCCCCAAAGGCGTCATATAATTGACAGTGTTTTCTCTGGATTGCATCATCATCTTTTTTACAGGATTGATAACATCGGGTTGATTCGAAATAGTCATTCTTATCCATTCATCCGCAATGGATGCAGCGCTTAATTCCGGATTCCATGCTAATCGCCCATAGGCATACCAGTTGGATTGTCCGAATAAATGTCCTGTCCAGTTGCGGTCGGTGCCTGTATTGGCAACACCTGCCATACCGGAAAATTCTTTGTTTTCCAATGAACCGTCAATAATTTTAGCCACGGTAGAACCTTTGCCTCTGGAATAGGTATCGGCGTCGAGTACTTCTTCGTAAAGAGTTCCAAGATAAACCAGGTGTGTGCTGAATCCGAGATATTCCTGGGTAATCTGAAATTCCATCATTAACGGCGTTTCCGGCATTGCTCCAAACAGCGGGTGAAACGGTTCGCGCGGTTGAAAATCTATAGGGCCGTTTTTAACCTGCACCAATACATTTTCGCGAAATTCACCATCGAGCGGTTTAAATTCCGTATAGGCTTGTTTAGCCCTGTCTTCTTTGATATTATGGTCATAAACAAAGGCCCGCCACATTACGACGCCTCCAAAGGGCTTTAAGGCATCGGCCAGCATATTGGCACCGTCCGCGTGTGAACGTCCGTAATTCTGCGGACCAGGCTGGCCTTCAGAATTGGCCTTAACAACAAAACCACCGAAATCCGGAATTAAGGCGTAAATTTCTTCAACTTTATTTTTCCACCACTGCTGTACACTTGCATCTAACGGATCAGAAATTTTAAGGCCGCCGATTTCAATGGGCGAGCTGAAACGGGCGGAAAGATATACTTTGATGCCATAAGGTCTGAATATATCAGCCAGAGCCGCCGCTTTTTCCAGATATAACGGCGTCAGTATCAGGGCATCGGCATTAACATTATTTAACACGGTTCCGTTTATACCTATCGAGGCATTGGCCCGGGCATATTGATAGTAATAGGGATGAATATAATCCGGTAGTTTATGCCAGTCCCAGATGGAACACCCTGCATAACCTCGTTCCGCTCTGCGCTGCAGATTATCCCAGTGATTTAACAGGCGAAGCTTAACTCCGGGACTTTCAACTATATCAAGATTTTCAATACTTTGATGAGTTTGTAATATTTTCAGGAAGTGAAAAACGCCATAAAGCAGTCCGATATCCCCATTAGACGAAATGATAGTTACCTTTTTATTTTCAAGTTCGGTAGTGACAATAAAATAGTCTTCTGAAGAAATATTTTTATACTTCTTTGAAAGACTTATATTTTTTAAAAGATCATGATCAGTTTTTCCGGCAATAATAAAATGATCTGAGAAGGTATTGGAAGCCGGAATTTGCCGGTCAAGAAGTCCGCTTAGTCCGTTTTGTAATTCAGCTTTAATCACATCAATTGTAGGAGATTCACCTAAAACCATATAACCTTTAATGGATTTTCGGTATTCGTTCAGCATAAGATTATCACTGATCGGATCATATTTAAGCCATAACCTGTAACCATCATCGCAGATGGCGCTTAAAGGGATGGTCAGAATAAGCGCAATAAACAGCTTAATTTTTAAGTTCATAATGATCCCTTTCTTTGTACAACTGCCAATTAAAACAATGGAATAAATTTTAAGCCATGAATATATAAAAAAAAGGGACACACGTCATCTTAAAATAATTGGACAGGCTAAATGTGAGTTTATAACAGAGAATCCCGGTATCGACGGAATTCTTTTATGATATGGTCAACTGGTATGTCGAACGATGACTGATCACCGGTAAAGGTAATCGGGTATAAAAACTCCTGAAATTCCCCGAATTCATCGGTCCATGAAATATAAATGCAAAAATTCGCCCAGCCGCTGCTTTTAATCTCTTCCGCGCGTTTCCTGCTTCTGCAAAAACCAATTTTAATATCATAAAGGCCTCCGAAGTTTGTGCTTAGAACGGGCTCTACTTCCATGGCAATATAGGTTTGCAATTGCTCCAGACAGTATTCATTAAGTTCTTTCTTTATGGTTTCGAAGTTTTTATCGATGATATGGGCTAAGTTTTTAAGCAAAGTCTGTGAATCTATTTTGCCGATATTTTTATCCTGAAACAATTTCCGGATGCCCCAGCGAATCTGAAAAACATTTTCACCTTCTGTGGAACGTTCATCAAATGAGTATATATGGAAGGAAAGTGCGCCGAATTTTTGGTCCGATACGGGAAGAATCATCCGGCAGGATTTCTGCAGAGCGTTGATTAAATATGCTTGATCTTTTTCAGAAAGTATTTCTAATTCCTGCATATTGTCCTGTTTCCAGTTAATATTTTCAATATAAATATAAGCGTTTTAGGTTAATGAACGCCATGTTTTTTTTGAAAAACTTTATTTGCGCTTTCTATTGTTTCAACCTACCTTTCTGCCCGGTTTCAACTGGGAATAGTAATAAGATTTATTAGGTTTTTAAAAATAAAAGAAAATGATAGAGGAATTATCCAAACCCAAAGCCGCTTTATACACTCTTGGATGCCGTCTGAATCAGGCGGAAACAGCCATTATTGCCAATAGTCTTAAAGAAAAGGGCTTTACGATAGTCGATTCTGCGGAAATAGCGGATTTAACGGTAATTAATACCTGTACGGTCACGGAACAGGCAGATTCAAAATGCCGCCAGGCCGTACGCCAGAGTATCCGTAAAAATCCCAATACATTTGTGGCTGTTATCGGATGTTATGCCCAGATGTCTGTTGAGGCGATTCTGGCTATTAAAGGCGTTGATCTGATAATTGGCAATGAGCATAAGTTAAATCTGACGGAATATTTGGGAGATATGAAAAAAAATGGTCAGGCAAAAATTATTCATACTCCTAAAATTTCCAGAGATTCTTTTACGATTAAATATACGGGATTATATGAGAAACAAACCAGGGCGAATCTTAAAATCCAGGATGGCTGTAATTTTGTTTGCTCCTTTTGTATCATCGCTTCAGCCCGCGGACCGGCGCGCAGCAGAGTATTTAAGGATATTCTGCATGAAGCACAAAAATTTGCAGATAACGGACATAAAGAAATAGTTATTACCGGTGTCAATCTGGGTACCTATCAATATGAAGATAAAAAATTTATAGATGTTTTATGCAGCCTGGAAAAAATATCCGGGATAGAAAGAATACGCATTAGTTCCATTGAGCCGACAACGGTTGATAAAGACCTGATTGATTTTATGGCTGATAGCAAAAAGATGTGCCGATATTTGCATATCCCGGTTCAAAGCGGAGATAATGACATATTAGAATCTATGCGCCGTAAACACACCGCTAAAGATTTTATTAATACAATTGACTATGCGTATAAAAAAATACCGGGAATCGGAATCGGAACCGATGTTATGGTCGGTTATCCCGGAGAAACCGATCAGCAGTTTATCAATACAAAAAAGATGGTTGTGGATTTACCAATCGCTTATTTTCATATATTCAGTTATTCGGACAGAAAAGGAACGACGGCTTATAACCTTAAACCAAAAATTGATCCGCAGACAAAAAAAGCCCGGACCAGAATTATGATCGATGTCGGTAAACGCCAGAAATACGCCTATTATCAGTCATTTCTGGATAAAGAAGTTAAGGTTTTGTTTGAAGAAAAGGTTAACGGGTTTTGGGAAGGATTCACCGATAATTATATGAGGATTCAGGCGCCTGCTGCCGAAGATTTACACAACCAGATTCGCATGGTGCGTCTGGATCAGGTTAACGAAGATAAAATACTCGGAGCAATTCTGTGAATAAAGTTTATATGGAAACCTATGGTTGTCAGATGAATGTCTATGACAGTGAGATTGTTAAGAGAATTCTGACCGATCACCGGTTTGAATTGGCCGAAAAGCCGGAAGAAGCGTCCATTATCTTCCTGAATACCTGCTCGGTGAGGGAAAATGCTCAACAAAAAGTATTTCAACGATTACATGTTCTGAAGAAGCTGAAAAGTAATAACAAGGAATTAATCATTGGTGTGCTGGGGTGTATGGCTCAGAGTATGAGGCAGGAATTACTGAATGGTAAAGCCGGTGTGGACATTATTGCAGGCCCGGACAGTTATAAAAGACTGCCTGATTTAATAGAAAACTTCCGCCTTAACGGCGAGAAAGAGTTTGAATTAACGCTTTCGGAATATGAGACGTATAGCGATATTTTTCCTGAACCCGATGACGATGTAAATGCCTGGATAGCGGTTATGCGAGGCTGTAATAATTTTTGCACGTTCTGTATTGTGCCTTATACGCGGGGACGGGAGAGAAGCCGTGATCCGTACAATATTTTGCAGGAGACACAAAAATTAGCGGAACAGGGTATAAAACAAGTGACGCTTCTGGGGCAGAACGTTAATTCATATCGTTATAATCAATATGATTTTGCGGATTTAATGAAAATAATCAGTGAAGTGGATGATATCAAAAGAATTCGTTTTACATCGCCGCATCATAAGGATTTTCCCTTGAAATTACTTAAAGTAATGGCTGAGAATCCGAAAATCTGCAAACATATCCATTTGCCCTTACAAGCCGGAAATACAAGGATCCTGGACCTGATGAACCGAACATACAGTAAAGAAGAATTCCTGGATTTGGTTAGCCTGATTCGGCAGATGATGCCGGATATTACATTGACCACGGATATAATTGTCGGTTTTCCTACTGAGACGGAAAACGATTTTTTGGATACCCTGGATGTAATCACTAAAGTGGAATTTGACGCGGCCTTTATGTTTAAATATTCCGAACGCAAACATACCATTGCTTCGCGAAAATATCCCGATGATGTTCCTGAAGAAGAAAAATCATCCAGACTTATCGAACTGGTAAATCTTCAGAAACGTATTGCGTTAAAAAAGAACCGTCAGCATATAGGACATATCTTTGAAGTGCTTGTGGAAGGAAAAGGAAAAAAACCTGCACAATTACTCGGTCGTAATGATGGGAATAAGATCGTAGTCTTTCCGGGCAATGGGGCTTCAAATGGTGATATGGTTTCAGTTAAAATTGAAGAAGCTACAGCAAATACACTGATTGGGTCAGCGGTTTAGGGATGTTCATTTTCAATAAAGATATTTTTATTCCCGATATTGACCTGTGGCTGGATTCCAGAAGAGTAAGGGATTACGGATTTATTTCTCATGCCCATGCGGATCATATTGCGAATCACAGGAAAATCATCTGTTCGCCGCCAACCGCAGACTTGCTTAAATTCAGGTTAAAAAAGAGAAATTTCTTAGAGGTTCCTTTTAACGACGCCATTGAATATAAAAATTACAAACTAACGCTCTTACCGGCAGGTCATATATTGGGCTCCGCACAGATTTTACTGGAAAACTCAGAGACATCTCTTTTGTATACAGGCGATTTTAAGCTATCCGTATCGCGAACAGCGGAAAAATATAAAGCCGTCCATGCGGATACTTTGATCATGGAAACCACCTTCGGCTCTGAAAAATATTGTCTGCCTCACAGAAAAGATTCTGAAGCCTACCTGATTGAATTGTGCAAAGAAAAATTAAGAAAGGGATTAACGCCGGTAGTTTTTGCCTACCAGCTTGGAAAAGGACAGGAAGCTTTAAAGATTTTAACCGATGCCGGAATGGAAGTAAGCGTCGACCATCAGATTATGAAGTATGTTTCGATTTATGAAAAATACGGCATTCAATTCGGCAATTTCAGGGTATATAAACCTAGTGAACCAGCAAATTGCGTTATCCTTTTATCATCCGGTTTTCGATATCGTAGAAAACTTAAAACAGACTCCGTATACACCGTATTTTTGTCCGGTTGGGGGATGGGGCATCATGCCGAAAAACGCTATGGCGTTGATGAAGTGATTCCTATCAGCGATCACGCGGATTATAATGAATTATTCAAAGCGGTTGAGATGATTTCACCAAAAAAAATCTATTGCACGCATGGTTCGGCTGAATTTGTATACAAACTTCGTGCAGAAGGCTTTGCCGCTTATAAACTCGAAACCATGCATCAGCTTGAATTAGATTTATTTTAGCCTTTAAATTATGCACTTGTAAAATTAATTTCGATAATTATGAAGACTAATCTTAAAAAATACATCGCTATGCCCAATACGCTGGTCCTGATTTTTTCCATCATGATTGTGGTCATGGTTTCGACATGGATTATTCCCGGCGGTGAATTTGATAGGGTTGAAAAAGATGGACGGAATGTTCTGGTGGCTGACTCTTACCGGCAAACAGAGCATGTTCCTCAGGGGATAGATGATCTGTTTATATCCCCGTTAAAAGGTTTTATGGCCGCTGCCGAAATTATTGCCTTTGTGCTTATTGTTGGCGGCGCTTTTACGATATTACAGAAATCGGGCGCTGTCGACAGTCTGATCGGGCAAATCATCAAACTACAAAATAACAGGCCGTTTATTCAAAAGCTGATTATTCCTGTTTTTATGATTATGTTTTCGTTTTTTGGTTCCGTATTCGGGATGAGCGAAGAAGTCATTCCGTTTATTCTAATTTTTGTGCCATTAGCAGTCTCATTGGGGTATGATTCCATTGTGGGCGTGGCCGTTCCTTTTATCGGGGCAGGCGTTGGTTTTGCATCGGCTTTTGTAAATCCATTTACACTGGGGATTGCCCAGAGCATAGCGGAACTAGAGCCTCTATCCGGCGTATTTTACCGGATACTGTGCTGGATTGTTTTCACTTTAATCTCAATAGCATTTATCATGGTGTACGCCAACAGAATTAAAAGAAATCCGGCTAAAAGTCTTTTATTTGAATCGGACGAATTTTGGCGAAGTGCTATGAAAAAGGAATCCGGTAATAATGAAAATCATTTTAGCATCAGGCATAAATTAATACTCATAACATTTCTTTTAACTATAATGATCCTGATTGCAGGCGTTTGGTTTTATAAATGGTACATACCCGAAATTGCCGCTTTGTTTTTAGGAATGTCCGTACTAACAGGTTTGATTTCCAGGTTAAGAATCAATGAACTGTCGGTGGAATTTGTAAAAGGTGCGGCAGATTTCATGAATGTGGCGTTTATAATCGCCTTAGCCCGGTCCATACTTATATTAGCCTCTGACGGCAGGATTATGGATACAATTCTGTTTTATCTTTCCGAACTGATTGGCGGCACATCCCCGGTTATCACGGCGCAGTTAATGTTCGTGGTGCAAAGCGTTATCAATATCTTCATTCCATCCGGTTCCGGGCAGGCTGTTTTGATTATGCCCATTATGTCTCCGTTAAGCGATCTTTTAGGCGTAACCAGACAAACTGCCGTCCTGGCATTTCAGTTTGGCGATGGACTTACAAATCTTATCATTCCTACTTCGGGTGTAACCATGGGCGTATTGGGACTGGCCCGCATACCATACGAAAAGTGGTTTCACTGGATATGGCCGTTGATGATTCTATTATTTTTAACAGGCTTTATTCTTCTTATTCCGCCTGTTTTATTTAACTGGTCATAATACTATCAGAAAGCGGTGTGAAACTCTTATAGTCAATGATTTTAAGCCGAATACACTAAAGTTTGCCAGAAGAGGGATTATTTAATATATTCGCCCCGTTAATTCAAATGTTAAAATAAAAAAAATAATATAAATGATGCGATTATGGATAGAATTATTTTTAAATCAAAAATTCACAGAGCTTCAGTAACCGAAGCCAATCTGAATTATGAAGGCAGTATAACCATCGATGCCGATCTGATGAAAGCGGCCGATATTCTGCCATACGAAAAAGTTGATGTAGTAAATATTGACACAGGCGATCGGTTTACGACATACGCCATCGAAGGAAAATCAGGTTCAGGCGTAATATGTTTGAACGGTGGTGCCGCCAGATTAGGTCATATTGGTGATTTATTGATTATTATTACTTATGCGCATCTTTCGGAACTGGAAATAAAAAATCACAAAATTAAAGTGGTTTTGGTTGATAAAAACAATGCGATAAAATCGGCCTCGAGTGAATCAATAAAATAGTTATCTGTAATGAAAGATACAGACAACCTGCCCTTTTTCTTAAAAAAAACAAAACAATTTTACGAACGGATTCGGGAACTTGCCGATCGGATTAAGATGACGGAGCACACCTTCATTTTGATTACCGCGGTAATTATCGGTCTCTTGGGCGGATATGGTGCGGTGTTAATTCAATACGCCATCAAAGTCTTTCAAAAATTGTTCTGGCAGAATGAATTTCATCTGGAAACTATTTATGACACGCCCTGGTATTGGAAACTTATAATACCTGCAGTAGGAGGAATTATTGTAGGATTAATAATCCATTTTGTGGCTAAAGAAGCCAAAGGGCATGGCGTTCCGGAAGTCATGGAGGCCATTGCGTTACGTAATGGCATTATTCGTGTTCGGGTGGTATTATCCAAATTATTTGCTTCGGCGATTTGTATTGCATCGGGAGGGTCGGTCGGAAGAGAAGGACCGGTTGTTCAGATCGGCTCGGCCGTTGGTTCAACGGTAGGTCAGTTTTTTAAGGTTAATCCCAAACGAATGCGGGTTTTTGTAGCCTGCGGCGCCGCATCCGGTATTGCCGCCGCTTTTAATGCGCCGGTTGCCGGTGCGCTTTTCGCCGTGGAAATTATTTTAGGCGATTTTGCCGTAGCCCATTTTTCACCCATAGTCATTTCTTCGGTTACGGCAACCATTATTTCCAGGCATTATTTGGGGGATTTTCCGGCTTTTACAGTGCCGGTCTACCAACTTGTATCACCCCTGGAATATATTAATTATATCGTACTGGGTTTTTTAGCCGGCGGCGCAGCCTTACTTTTTATTAAAGTTTTATATAGAACCGAAGACTTTTTTAATACAATCAAACTGCCTGATTATATTAAAGGCGGTATGGGAGGTCTGACAGTCGGTTGTATCGGTATCTTTTTGCCGCATATATTCGGTGTGGGTTATGATACAATGGATCTGACACTTAAAGGCAATCAGTTATGGTATTTTGCTCTCATTTTGTTGTTTGCTAAAATTGGAGCAACGTCAATCAGTCTTGGTTCCGGCGGTTCGGGCGGCATATTTGCTCCGTCATTATTCATAGGCGCTATGCTTGGTTCGGCGTTCGGAGGTCTCGTTAATATTCTATTTCCGGAATGGACTGCGGATTCCGGGGCATATGCTCTTGTGGCTATGGGAGGCGTTGTAGGCGCTGCCACTCACGGGCCAATCGCCGCTATATTGATTATTTTTGAATTAACAAATGATTATAAAACCATATTGCCTTTAATGATTACCACGATTATCGCAACGCTCTTAGCCATACGTTTTAAAAAAGAATCGATTTATACTTTGAAATTGGTGAGAAGAGGCATCGATATTTTTGCCGGACGAGAGGTTAATGTACTTAAGTCTCTTAAAGTAAGCGATGTAGTGAAAAAAAGTATATGCCTGATTAACGAACGAGCCACCTTTGACGAAGTATTGCAACATATTGTGAAATCCGTTCATAATTATATCTATGTTACCGACGAAAAGAACCAGCTTACCGGCTATATTTCCATGTCGGAAATACGACAGACGATTCAGGAATATGATACCCTGAAAAATATTTTAATCGCTAAAGATCTGTTAAATCCGCATGTTCATATTCTCAGAGAATCCGATAATCTGGACTATGCAATGAAACAATTCGGGCAGATTGGAATCGACGAACTGCCGGTAATCTGCAATAACGGCGAAAATAAAATAGTCGGAACGATCTGGCAAACGGATGTAATTTCAGCTTACAATCAACAAATCTTTCTTAAGGACATGTCCGGAGAAAGCGGGCGGAGCCTGCAAAATATCAGTCAGGATAAAATTGTTCATGTGGTCGAAAACTATCATTTCCACGAGAAAGAAGTGCCGGTTACTTTTGTGGGCAGATCCGTTGGAGAGATCGGTATGCGCCAGAAGTACCAGATAGAAATTCTTTTAATAAGAAGAAAAAAAATAGAAAATCAGCAGCAAAAATTTTACTATATTCAACCCTATGCGGAGACTATTTTGGAAGCGAATGATATGTTGCTTTTATTCGGTAAAAGAGACGACCTGAAAAAATTTGAGAAAATATAATTTTAAATGTTCGCTAAATTATAGAGATCGGAGTTAAAAAATATTGGAATTTGGCAGGGAAACTTCTGAAATTTAAAAAAGTTATTTAGAAAAGCATTAAAAAACCAAGAGTACTTAACATGAATATAAAGAAGCTTTGGAAAAAAATTATAAACGATTTGAATGAATATAAAATCGGCCGGACAAATCTGACCGATATATCTGTAAAAGCATTATTGTTTATTGCTATGTTGGTTCTGCTGCCTATTCTTTTTTCATCGGATCGAATAACCAATTTTTCTGATATGCGCGTTGGCAGTATTTCAACACGTAAAGTAGTAGCCCCGTTTAATTTTTACATACTTAAAACGGACAAAGAACTGGCCGTGGAGCGTGATGAAGCGGTTAAAAAGGTCCCGTATTATTTTATTTTCAGCGATTCGGTTTATAATCTGCAGGAAAAACAGTTTACACAGATTATTCCTTTTCTGATAAAGAACAAGCCGTCTGCCATTGTTAACGATAGCACGGAAATAATCTGGAATCAGGAAATTCTTCGTTTAAAAGAAGAATTAATGACCAGATATAATTTCGAAATTTCTGCTGCCAACCTGAATATTCTTTATAATTTTATCAGCAATAAAGAAAACAGAACCAAGCTGCAAAGTATTGGCAATGAAGTCTTAAAAGAACTAAAAAAAGGGATCAGTGATATCGGACCGGATCATATTAAACGGGAAAATATAGTCGTCATAAAACGCGGTATTGAAGAGCAAATTGAAAAGACAGACTTTGTTTCCATTGATACGCTGCGAAAAGATCTGGATGAAAAATTAAGAAAAAATTTTAGTGAAAATGAATTAACCATTTTGAATATATACTTTAGCAGGTTATTGCAACCAACGCTGATTTTTGATAAAGAGCTCACGAGAAACTCGGTTGATGCAGCCATTAATAGCGTGGCTCTGACTAAAGATATGGTTTTTAAAGATGAACTGATTGTTGACAAAAACCTGAGAATTGATGAAAAGACTTTCCAAAAATTATATTCTCTTGAATATGCTTTATTAGAGCAAAGCCGCCGGGAAGACAACTGGCAGGAGGTATTATCCTATACCGGAAAAATGGCCTTGTTGGCAGCCATACTTTTTGTGTATGGGCTGTATCTTTATTCCTTCCGCAGGAAAATCCTGAATGATAATAGAAAAATACTGTTAATATCAATAATAATTATAATTCAGGCCATATTTGCAGCGATTTTTACGGTGTCGCTGGACTGGCCGATTTATGTTATTCCAACCACCATATCCTCCATGCTGCTGGCAATTCTGATAGACTCGGGTATAGCTTTCACCGGCACCATTGTAATCGGTTTGTTTTTAGGAGGAATTCAGGGTGGAGGATATGAACTGACACTCTATACCATTGTGGCCGGTATGGCTGGTATTTTTGCCGTGCATCGTATCCGCACAAGAAACCAGGTGTTCAAAGCCATTTTATATATCAGTCTGGCCTATATCTGGGTTTTAGCCGCTTTGACTTCAATCCGATTCGAGTCCATGACCGAAGCTTTAAGGATTTTTGTATATTATTTGCTGCCAAATGCGCTTTTATCGTCTTTCATAACCTTTATGGTGCTCGGTATCTTCGAAAAAATGTTCGATATAACTACCGATGTAACCTTACTGGAACTCTCGGATTTGAACCATCCGCTTTTAAAACGATTATCTCTGGAAGCGCCCGGTACCTTTCATCACAGCATGATTGTGGGCAACTTGTCTGAGGCGGCGGCCAAAGCAATAAACGGCAATCCGCTACTGGCCAGGGTGGGAAGCTATTATCATGATATCGGTAAGATGGAAAAACCGGAGTATTTCATCGAAAACCTGATGGATGCCGATAACAGGCATAATGCGCTTGCCCCATCCATGAGCGCATTAATTTTAGCCTCTCATGTTAAAAATGGTCTTGAATTAGCCCGGAAATATGGCATTCCCAAATTAATCAGGGATTTTATACCGGAACATCATGGCACAAGTCTGATGACCTATTTTTATAATAAGGCAAAAGAAAGTTTTCCGGAAAAAGACATAAACGAAGCAGATTTCAGATATCCGGGTCCAAGGCCGCAATCTAAAGAAACCGGAATTACTATGCTGGCGGACGCCGTGGAAGCAGCAACAAGAACCATCAAGAATCCCACGCTGCCCAAGGTGCGCGCTTTTGTAGAAGACATCGTTGATAAACGATTTAAAGAAGGCGAGCTGGATGAATGTGATCTGACCTTAAAAGATCTGAAAAGTATAATAGACGCATTCATGACTATTTTATCAGGTGTATTTCAGCACAGGATTGAATACCCGGATACGGATAAAAAGAAAACCGACAATAAAAAGGGAAATAAGCGAAAAATTGAAGAACCCGCTGAAAATAAGAATCTATCAGAAGCCCGGAAATCTTAAATTAACGGTTTCCCAGCTTTCCGGTTATATGAATATGGTCTGCCGTGAAGAAGGTTTAAATACGGGACAGATAAGCTTCATTTTTACATCGTCTTCGAACATGAGCCGGCTGCATAAAGAGTATTTTAACGATGCAATGCCCACCGATGTAATCACCTTCAATCTCGATGAACATAAATTAGAAGGCGAAATATATATCGGGTATGAAAATGCCATTGAACAGGCGGTTTTTTATTCCGTTTCGCCGGAAGATGAAATTCTCAGGTTGATGATTCATGGCGTTTTGCATCTGGCCGGAAGAGATGATGCATCCGATTCTCAAAGAAAATCAATGCATGAAAAAGAAAATGAATATCTTGATAAGATAAAAACCGGGATGATCAACTAAATGTTGAATCAATTAATAAAATCCAATATATTGTTAACAGGTTTTATCTAACCGGGGAGAAAGAACTAACTATTGGACCCATCATTTATTTTCTATTTTTTTCTGTTCCTTATACTGCTTCTGTTATCAGCTTTTTTTTCAGGATCGGAAACCGCGTATTTTTCTTTGACCAAATCAGTTATAGCAAAGTTAAAAGAAAACCGCCAGTTACGGGCGCGTCAGGTTGCCGCTTTGCTCGAGGAACCGCAAAAACTTCTTATATCAATTATTATCGGAAACACAGTTGTTAATGTAACCATAGCATCTGTCGCGGCGTTGTTAACGACGAGACTTGCCATAAAAAATAATCTTAATGAGATAATTATTTTATTGCTGAATGTTATTGTGGTAACGGTGGTTGTTTTATTCTTTAGTGAGATACTTCCAAAAATAACGGCCGTTAAAAATTCAAGGAAACTGGCTATCAGTGTTTCTCTGCCTTTGACTTTCTTTTATTATCTTTTTTATCCGGTAACCTTGATGTTTTTTCTGATCATCCAAATACTATCGAATATACTGGGCCTTGATAAAAATAAATTTGAACTGACGGACGAAGAACTGAAAACGCTTGTTGATATCGGTGAGGAAAAAGGCGCTCTGCGTAAAGATGAAAAGGAAATGATTCATAGTATCCTGGAGATGAGCGATACGATGGCCAGAGAAATTATGGTTCCCAGAACCGATATGGTCTGCCTGGAACAATCATCAACCTTAAACCATGTAATGAATATTGTAAAAGATAAAGTTCACAGCAGAATTCCGGTTTACGTCAAACGTTTGGATAATATCGTCGGTATACTGTATTTGAAAGATTTACTGCCCTACATCAGAAAACGCACTATAGAAAAATTTGATATGGCCAAGCTTCTACATCCCGTGCATTATGTGCCGGAACAAAAAAGAATAAATGAATTATTGAGAGAATTCCAAAAACAAAAAATACACATGGCCATTGTGGTGGATGAATATGGCGGTACATCCGGGCTGGTAACATTAGAAGATGTGATTGAGGAAATTGTCGGTGAAATTCAGGATGAATATGATCAGGAAGCGCCGGAATTTCTTAAGTTGAATGAAAAAACATTTATTGTTGCCGGTGGAATGGCGATTGACGATTTAAATGAAGAACTTGAATTTAAACTTCCGGCAGAAGAAGGCACGGATACATTGGCCGGTTTTTTACTGGGGCAGTTTGGTTCTGTGCCGCGAGCCAAGGAGAAGATTACCTGGAACGGATACGATTTTATCATTGAAAAATCAACCAAAAAACGCATCCAGCAGGTGCGCATTATCCTGCGGGATAAGTAACATCCATAAACAATCAGAATAACTTGTATGACCAATTCGGATATCCTTTCTAAACTCCCGGCTGTGCATATTCTGCTGGATATGCTCAGGCAGAAATATCCGCAGATAAAACCTGTAATTCTCAAACGACTTATAAATTTAACTCTGACTTCTGTGCGTGAGAACCCGCAAAAATACTTTAAAGCGGAAGTCGCACGCAGCTGGATAGAAGAGAAGATTTTAAATAATCTGCAGGCGCAAATTAATGATCTGATTGAAGGATCGTTAAAAAAAGTTATCAATGCCACAGGCGTCATTCTACATACAGGCTTGGGCAGAGCGCCCTTATTAAATACATTCATAGAAACGGCCGGCAATATCAGCGGATACACAAAGCTGGAAATAAATCTGGATACAGGAAAAAGAGGAGAACGGAACGATCATCTTTCCCGGTTGATCCGAATTCTAACAGGCGCTGAAGACGGATTTGCCGTTAATAACAATGCCGCAGCCGTGATGCTGATGCTGAATACAGTCGGAAAGGGCAGGGAAATCATATTATCCAGAGGCGGGATGATAGAGATAGGCGGTTCGTTCCGCCTGCCCGAAGTCATGCGTATCAGCGGATGTAAATTAAAAGAAGTGGGTACGACCAATAAAACCCATTTTGCCGATTACGCCGAGGCAATATCACCCAGAACAGCCGGGATATTAATCTGTCATACCAGTAATTATGAAATTCAGGGTTTTACCGAAAAACCGGAATTATCCGAATTAGTCGAACTGGCTCATAAAAACAATCTGCCGGTTATTTATGATCTTGGCAGCGGTTCCATGCTGCCTTCGGAATTCTATGGAACGGAAGGCGAACCGGAAATTGCCGGGATCGTCAACAGCCATGTGGATTTAATCTCATTCTCGGGCGATAAACTATTAGGCGGACCACAGGCCGGTATAATTGCAGGGAAAAAAGAATGGGTAAAAAAGTGCAGTAAAAACCATTTATTACGAGCTCTGCGCCTGGATAAGATAATGATTAAAATCCTGCAGCAGACCTTGATTCAATATTTATTTGATCAGCCTGTGCCGGATCTGGAATCATTAAAAATGATTAAACGGAACCCTGCTGAGATAAAGAGCAGGTTATCGAAGTTTACAAAAGCACTTCCCGGCCGGATTCAGTCGCAGATTGAAATCGTGGAATCCACCGGCAAAATAGGCAGCGGGGCATTCCCGCTGTTTGAAATACTCTCTGCAGCTATACAGATTAATTCAACAAAAATATCGGCTGCCAAACTGGCCAGGTCATTGCGGCAATGGCGGATTCCTATTTTTACAAAAATAATAAATGATACCGTACAACTGGATTTCAGAACCGTACAAACCGAACTGGAATCCGAAATTAAAGAAGCCTTACTTTATATTTTGTAATTTTAAGACATTTTTTTACTACAGCCTGTTTATAAAAATCACATGGATAATTGCCATTTATTTTTTATATTTCCGCCTTGATAAATAAAAAAGATCGGGGTGCATCTTGTTAGCCAGACGTGTTGAAAAAACCGGACAGTCTTCTACCATGCAGATTGCGGCCAGGGCATTTGCTCTTAAAGAGCAGGGAATAGATATTATAAATTTTAATATCGGCGAACCGGATTTTCCTACGCCGGAATACATCAAAAAAGCGGCAATCCGGGCCATAAACGATAATCAGACCAAATATACCACGAACAGTGGGATTTATAATTTGCGTAAAGCAATCTGTGAGAAACTGCTGCACGAAAACCATGTACAATATCATCCCGAAGAAATTCTGGTTACCAATGGCGCCAAGCAAGCCGTTTACAATGCGGTTTTAGCAAGTGTTGACGATGGCGATGAAGTAATTATCCCTGCGCCATACTGGCCGTCCTTTCCCGAAATGGTAAGGATTGCCTGTGGTAAACCGGTTTTCATTGAAGGTGGCCTGGATAATGGATTTAAAATCAGTGCCCGGCAATTGGAAAAAGCTATCACTTCAAAAACTAAAGCGTTCAGCCTGAATAATCCCTGCAATCCAACAGGTGCGGTGTATTCCAGACAAGAGCTGAGTATTCTGGCCGATATTCTGATAAGAAATAAGGTGAATATCATTTCCGATGAAATTTATGAAAAACTTGTCTTTGATGATTTTAAATATACGTGTATAGCCTCTATATCGGAAAAAGTAAAAAACAATACAATAATCGTCAATGGCGCTTCCAAGGCCTTTGCCATGACAGGATGGAGATTAGGCTATGCGGCCGGACCCGCTGAATGGATAAAGGCTATGGATATGATTCAGAGTCACAGCACCTCAGCGGCGTCTACAATTTCTCAGTTTGCAACACTAACAGCCCTGCAAGAACCTCAAAAAATTGTTATGGAGATGGTCGCAGAGTTTCAGAAGCGCAGGGATTATATGGTTAAAAGGCTAAAACGGATTAAGGGCATTAACTGCAGTGTTCCGCAGGGAGCCTTTTACCTGTTCCCTGAAATTTCGTTTTTCTTTGGCAAATCCTATAACGGATTTAAAATTAATAATTCTGTTAATTTTGTTGAATGTCTGCTGGAAGAAGCAAAAACTGCCATGGTGCCCGGCAGTGGTTTTGGAATGGAAGGATATGTAAGAATTTCTTATGCAAATTCTATGGATAATCTTGAAAAAGGAATGGATAATATCGAAAATGTTTTAAGTAAGTTAGCCTGAATGGATTTAAAAATAAACGCATTGGATTATGAATAGAGCAACGTTAATTTTCTTTATTCTTGGATATTATACTTTATTAAATGGCCAGGCGGCAGGACCAGGTCAAATCGATGCCTCATCGGAACAAATCTGTGATAATATTAAGCGGCATATATCTTTTTTAGGAAGCGATTCTTTGGAAGGACGGGCTACGGGATCGGAAGGAATAAAAATTGCCGCAGACTATATCAGAGAGCAGTTGAAAAAGTCAGGGATAGAGCCGCCGTCCGGGCACGCTGATTATTTCCAGCGAATACCGATGCACAGCAGCGCTCCAAAACAGGAATCGTTATTACTACTACTTTGTAATGGCGATACGTTGAAACTGAATCTCAACAAGGATTATCTGCTCAATAAAACCGGTTCGCAAACGTTTATTCCCGCTCCTGTTCCAATGATATTTGCCGGTTATGGCATCCATGCGCCGGAATATGATTACAGCGATTACCAGGAAACAGATGTTTCCGGAAAAGTCGTTGTTTTTCTTGACGGCGAACCGGAATCTGATAATCCTGAATTTTTTAAAGGTGAATTAAATACCATATACAGCTATCTGGAATCCAAACAAAGAACGGCTATTGCCAGAGGAGCGGTAGGCAGCATAATGATCCTGAATCCGGAGCAGAAAAACGAAAAGAGATGGCATACCTTAAAAAAAGAATATTCATTTACGGATATAAACCTGGCCTACCATCCCATGGGGCATTTCAGCGCTATTTTGAGTCCGGAAATGGCTTTAAGGATTTTAGAAAAATCAGGATTGCCGGTTAATGAAATTCTAAAAATGGTTAAATCCGGAAATCTTGTTCCGCAGGGAATCAACTGCCGGTTATCTTTTAGAGGCCAATTCAGGGAACGGGATTTTATTGATCAGAATGTGATTGGTATTATTACCGCAGAATCAGAAAAAAAAGATGAATATATTGCCGTCACCGCGCATTATGATCATCTTGGCATCGGGCCGTCGGTGAAAGGAGATTCCATCTATAACGGTGTTATGGATAATGCCATAGGTACCGCAGCCTTGCTTGAACTTTCAAAAATGTTTAATAAAAACAGGAATAAACTGAAGCGTTCATTGATAGTTATTTTTTTTACGGGTGAAGAAAAAGGGTTGTTGGGTTCAAAATATTATAACGATTTTCCGGTTATTCCTTTATATAAGACAATTGCCAATGTGAATATCGATGGTATGGCCGCATTTGATAATTTTAAATCTGTTGCAGGTATTGGCGCAGAATTGTCCGACTTAAATGATATCCTTCGGGTTACTGCGGATAAATTAAACA
This sequence comes from Calditrichota bacterium, assembly GCA_003854985.1. Lineage (GTDB taxonomy): Bacteria > Calditrichota > Calditrichia > Calditrichales > Calditrichaceae > Zgenome-0002. The sequence continues at coordinate 7,412 of RQOG01000161.1, read as the reverse complement.
TTGGAATACAAAAAATACCGGCATTCTTTCATGAAGATGAAGCCTACACCCGTTCGGATCAGATTTCGTTTGCCAATGCCGGGATTCCTTCCATCTTAATTATGGAGGGCATGGATTACATTAACTTAACCTATGAACAGGGACTTAAGCTTTGGATGTACTGGAATGATGATATTTATCATTCGCCTTTTGATGATCTGAACCAGTACATTAACTTTGCCGCGGTTGAACAGCACCTGATATTTTTATATAATTTCATTAATGATATTGCGGCGGCAGAGCAGGAAATTGGCTGGAAGAAAGGTCTTTTTTATGAGAACATTCGTTTGCGGACCAAAGCGGAAAAAAGGTGATTTATGAAAACAGTCGTCAGTTTACTAATTGTTTTTTTATTCATTTCCTGTTTTCCAAAAGCACAAAATAAAACTTTGTCAATCCGGTTAAAAGGTTCAGATACCATGTATATTTTAGGCGAAATGTGGGCCGCAGAATATATGAAGAAGAATCCGGATGTCGCCGTTTACGTGGAAGGAGGAGGATCAGGAACAGGCTTTGAAGCAATGATTAATAATCAGGCCGATATCTGCCTGGCCTCACGGCTGATTAATCACCAGGAAGCAAAGCTGCTGGCGGAAAAGCAAAAAAGCGTTGGTATGCTGTTTCTCGCTGCAAAAGATGCCCTGAGTGTTTATGTCAATTATAATAATCCGGTGCAGGATCTCTCCATTCATCAATTGCGGGATATATTTTTAGGAAAAATTATAAACTGGCAAGAGGTGGGAGGCAATGATGAGTTAATCGAAGTGGTTATCCGCCCTCCGACTTCGGGCACCCATGGTTATTTTAAAAAAGTCGTTTTAGCCGGACAAAACTTTGATTCATCCGCGGTAACCATCGAAACCACAGCGGAAATTGCCCGTTATGTGGCGGCCAACCCTTCGGCTATCGGTTTTGGCGGCTTAGCATACGGACCTTCCGTAAAACACATAAAAATCGAAGGCACCGCTCCGATTGAAGAAAATGTTCATAATGAAAGTTATCTGCTGACCCGCTATTTGTACGTATATACGGCGCATGTACCCGAAAATCATATTAAAGAATTTATCAACTGGCTGTTAAGTCCCGATGGACAGAAAGTTGTCGTCCGCGTCGGTTATATTCCCATCTGGCCCATAACACAGTAAATTTAAAAAATCGTTCGATGACTAATACTGACAGATTTTTATGGGGAACGGCAACATCGTCATTTCAGATTGAAGGACAGATTGAAAATGACATGACCGAATGGGAAAAACTGGGGAAGTTTAGAAGAGATGGTAATGATCCGGTATACGGCTCTGCGATTGGCCACTGGGATCGGTGGAAAGAGGATTTTGAGCTTCTCAGGGAAATCGGAGTAAACGCCTACAGGTTTTCAGTCGAATGGTCGCGGATTGAAAAGCAGCCGGGGATTTTCGACGAACAAGTCCTGGAAAAATACAAGGCATTTATTTCATGGCTTAACGCGTCTGATATTACACCGATGTTAACCCTGCATCATTTTACCCATCCGATATGGTTTCATAAACAATGTCCCTGGCATCATGACGATTCAATTGAAATATTTGCGCGTTTTGTAGAAAAAGTTATTTCGGTTACCGAAGATGATGTTCCTTACCTGATTACCTTTAACGAACCCGTCGTTTGGGCGCTTGCCGCTTATGGCGATGCCCGTTTCCCACCGGGCGAAAAAAATCTTAATCTTATGATGACGGCTTTGTATAATATTCTTAAAGCGCATGCGAAGGTTTATAAAATGATTAAAACAAAGTATCCCGCTGTAAATATCGGCATTGCCAAACATCTTATCTGTTTTCAGCCGGAGAAATGGTGGTCGCTGATAGATCATGGTTTAAGCGCAATTTGCGATGGGTTTTTTAACAGAATTTTATACAAAGCGTTTAAACAAAACCGGCTGCGCTATTATCTCCCTTTCCTGATTAATTTTGATAAATTCCTTGATCTGGAAAATACCATCGATTTTTGGGGCGTGAATTATTATTTCAGAATGTTTACCGGATTAAAAGCAGATTTCAAACAACCCTTAAATATGAAATTTATAAACCGTTCAGGCGAAGGATTATCCGATTTAGGCTGGGAAAACTATTCGGAAGGATTAGACAAATTACTGCAATTAACCGTAAAAGAGAATAAGCCTGTTATCATCACGGAGAACGGGATTGCGGCTTCTGATGATCAGCGCCGGATAGAGTATCTGAAAAATCATCTGAATATTGTAGAAAAGGCCCGTAAGAATATGCCACTGAAAGGCTATTTCTATTGGAGTTTACTGGATAACTATGAATGGCTGGTGGGTTATAACGCCCGTTTTGGGCTGGTTGAAACCAATGCGGAAAATCCAGGCTATCGAAAAATAAAAGAGAGTGCAAAGTATTTCAATACGTTTATTTCCAATCATAAATAGAATTAGCTGCTGTATTTTTTAATAAAAAGCTCAATATTTTCTAACATTACATAAATAAACCGCTTTTATCTTATCCGCCAAAAGTTGGAGAATCAGATGATTTTGATTTCAATATATATGTTAGCGGTAATAAGTGTCTTATATCTTGTGACGTCGGTTCTGGTAGCCAGAAAAGTTATTTTTAATTATAACAAACCGAACAACCAAAAACTAAAACAACAACCAGGCGTTTCCATATTGAAACCGATTAAAGGTATTGATGATGATCTTGCGAATAATCTGATTTCTTTTTTTGAACAGGATTATAAGAACTTTGAACTTATTTTTGGTTTTCAGGATGCATTGGATCCGGCGATACCTTTGGTGAAAAGGGTCATGTCCGGATATAACCAAATTAATGCCCGGATTATTGTTGACAATCGGAATCTTGGCAGAAATCCCAAAATAAACAATCTGCTTAATATGTATCCGCAGATTAACCATAGTTATATCCTGATCAGCGACAGCAATACCAGAGTGAATAAAAACTTTTTAAACACCATGATGAAGACGATTCTGGAACCCGGCGTTGGGCTGGTAACGGCAACCGTGCGTGGAGTCGGCATAGGCAGCGCCGCTTCAGTCATGGAAAATCTGCATCTGAATACTTTTATCGCACCGAATGTATTTTTAGCGGACAAAGTGGCACGGAAACCATTAGCTATCGGTAAATCCATGCTGTTCCACAAATCCGTTCTCGATCAATTGGGTGGTTTTAAATCGTTTAAGGATTTTCTGGGTGAAGATTATTTATTCGGGAAATGGGTAACCGAACTGGGATTAAAAGTAAGAATTCTTCCGGAATTTGTAGATAACATAAATATAAGCTGGAATTTTAACCGTTTTCTTAACAGACATACCCGCTGGGCAAAAATGCGCCGTCATACCCATATCGGCTATTATCTTGGCGAACCGATTTCAAATCCTGTTTTCTTAGGCTTGATAATCCTTCTAAACAGTTTGGATGTCACCGGATTATTGATATTTTCATTATTATCCGGTTTTAAGCTTGTGCATGATTTTTATATGACATCCTTGCTTCAGCAGCGCCTTCCGGTTCATTATTATGGGTTAGGAATCATAAAGGATCTTATTATCGGCTTTATCTGGACAGTGCCATTTTTCAGTTACAAGGTGAAATGGCGCGGTAATAAATACCGGATTTACAAGAACACGTTTATTCAACCTGCTTATTGATGCAGATTAATGATGGAGGTAAAATGTATCTTATAAACAATGCAGTTCTTAACCACATCAGCCAGGTAATTCTTGATGGGAAATTCCACCTGCTGAAATATGTTTTCATTCTTTTGGTCATTATTGTCTTTTTACTGATTACCGGCCTGGAAAAAATAATTATAAGCGCCGTGAATACCATTAAGCCAGGGAATATATTGCGAAAGAACAGTTCCGAAGGAAGCAAAAAGCTGAAATTTTCATAACGTTCAACGGTGTTCCGGTATTATTAACAAAAACCGGATTAATAACCCGTTAACAATATTCTGTTAAATATCTAATTTTTACCTAACCTTTTTCTAACAAATAGCCGCTATTTTTATTCATTAATAAACTAAACAAGTTTATGTGCGCTGGTTTTATCAACAAAAAAACGATGGATCACCTGGAATGAATCACTTGCGTGATTTTAGGTTTATGAAATTGTAAGGAAAAGGGAGGAAATTTCAAATATGAATTACCGAAGAAATTTTTATAGTATTGTTTTTATGTTATTATTGGTCATTTTCAGTCTGGCCTCAGAAAAAGGAACAATTACTGGCGTTGTTGTAGATTCGGAAACCGGCGATCCACTGATCGGGGCCAATATCTATCTTGATAACACATCGATGGGAGCCGCAAGCGATCTGGATGGACGATATAGTATTTTGAATATACCTCAGGGTAGTTATACGCTTGTAATTTCAGTGATAGGATATGCGGAAACCAGGATCGAAAATGTCGAAGTTATTTCTGATGATATAACCAGGCTGGATGTTGCCGTTAAATCCGAGATATTAACGACGGAAGTGGTTGTTGTAGAGGCAAAAGCGGTTACAAACACAGAAGCCGCTCTTTTAAAGTCTAGGCAAAAATCCATCTCGGTCAGCGACGCGATCAGCGCAGAAGAGATTAATAAATCGGCCAGCAGCGATGCTGCCGCGGCAATGAAAAAAGTTACCGGTGCGTCGGTGGTGGGTGAAAAATATGTCTACATTAGAGGTTTGGGTGAGAGATATACGGCTACAACCTTAAATGGCGCCGAATTACCCAGTGCGGATCCGGATAAAAAATCTTTTCAACTTGATTTGATTCCGGCTAATATGCTGGAAAATATAAATACCAAAAAGACCTTTACACCGGATCAGCCCGGAACCTTCACAGGTGGGCTGGTAGACGTTACGTTAAAAGATTATCCTGAAAAATATTCCTTTAATTTTTCGATGGAAATGGGATATAATTCCGTATCATCGTTCAATGAAAATTTTATTCTCGGAAACTCCGGAAGCACAGACTGGCTGGGTTTTGATGATGGCACGAGAAGTCTGCCGGATGAGCTTAAAAATGGCCCGGTTCATATACCTAATCTTACTTCGCTGGATAAAATGTCTCCGGAAGCCGGGCGGGCAGCCGCTTATTATATTGACCGATTGTCGAATTCTTTTTCTGAGACGATGATCCCGAAATCCGCCGGTGCACCATTAAAAACAGCCTTCAGCTTATCGATCGGCAATACGATTAATTTTGACGATCAAAAGCAGAGTATTGGATATTTTACAAGTCTTAGTTATAAACGTGACGCGGGTATGATCGATAATGGTGAAATCGGGCGTTATAAACTCGTTGGTAATTTAAATGAAGCTGCCGGTTTGGAACCTGAATTTGCAGGTACGGATTTAAAGAGCAACATCGAAACAAACTGGGGCGGAATCGCCAATATTGCCTATAAAAACAATCAATTAGGACAATTTAAACTATCCTATATGCATACCCAGAGCGCTGATCATATCGGAAGATATCTTAATGGTGTCCGGGAAAGGGATCGTTCTACGGATCGTTTTGAAAGTTATGTTATCTCCTGGATTCAGAGAAGTCTTGATACTTACCAGATGGATGGAGGACATAAAATCCCCTTCTTGTCCGATCTTAAATTAGACTGGAAATTAGCTTATTCAGTGAATACCCAGGATGAACCCGATCAACGATACTTTTTCAATATTTATAGTATTCAGCCGGACGATTCAAAATACTACGCATTCGATCAGGCCAATACACAGCCTATATCCAGGTATTTCAGAGATTTATCCGAGAATAATCTGTCTACTCAGATAAATCTGACAATTCCTTTTAACCAATGGTCAGGCCACCCGGCTAAATTGCAGGCTGGCTTTTCATACAATGATATAGAAAGAGAATATAATCAATATCGTTTTGATTATAACACCAATAACCTGAGGTTAAGCAATTATGGCGGCGATGTTGAATTACTGATGCAGGATGCAGGAATTATAGATACCACAAGCAGCCGTATTTCGCGCTGGTTCGGAATGACTATAGATAATGCTGCAACCAGGGATTCCACGAACTTTTTTACAGGTAATGCAGAAATATATGCTTATTATGCAATGATTGATTTACCGGTTTTTAGCAGACTTCGTTTTATCGGCGGCGCCCGATTAGAAACGACTGATATGCGCAGTAAAACACTGGATCCGGATGACGGATATGGAAAAATTGACGATACCGATATTCTACCGTCATTAAATTTAATTTATATGCTTTCAGGAAATATGAATCTGAGAGCAGTATATACGAATACGATTGCCAGACCTACTTTCCGCGAGTTCGCGCCGTATCAAAGTTTTGAATTTCAGGGCGATTTTATCTATAGGGGCAACCCGAATCTGAAAAGAACGCTTATAAAAAATTATGATTTTCGCTGGGAATGGTTTTTAAATCCGGGCGAAATTATGGCTGTGAGCGCTTTTTTTAAACAATTTGAAAATCCTCTTGAGCCTTTTATTGACCCGACCTTTAGCGATGACAATACTCTAAGAAGTATAAAAAATGTCAATGAAGCGCGGGTTTACGGCGCAGAATTTGAATTTCGCAAAGGACTGGGTTTTTTATCTTCCGTTGCAGATAATTTTCATATTGGAACCAATATTACTTTAGTTCATTCCGAAGTTGATATTCCGGAAGAAGACCTGGCGGAAAAAATTGCTAATGGCGATTCAAATCCGGATAAAAAGCGACCCTTTGCCGGCCAGTCGCCCTATATCTATAATATCAATTTCACTTATGATAATTATAAAAGCCTGACCACAGCGGGTATCTATTTGAATAAATTCGGAGACCGCCTGTTTATGACCGGACGACATGCCACGCCGGATATTTATGAACGTGGTTTCACAAGCATGGATTTTAAGTTTTCCCAGGGTCTGGGCGACAAATTAGTGTTGTCCTTTACCGCAAAAAATTTGCTTAATCCGAACCAGGTTTTCAGTTATCAGATGAAAAATGATTTCGTGGATAAAGAATATATATATGCGAAGGTGAGCAGGGGTATTTCAACATCCGTAAAGATCACCTACAAGTTATAATAGAAACCCGCCTGATAAGCGGGTTTTTCATTTGTCCTAATATAATTTTAACAAATTATGTACAATTAATTAACCCGATTTAAACCTTACTCTAAGAAATATAAAATAATTTTTGGGAAGTTAATTAACTAATTGAACTTACAATTTTAAGGAGGATTAATATGTTTTTTAAACGAACAATTGTACTGTTGCTGGCCATCCCGATTTTTCTATTGGGGCAGGCAAAACCCACCCGCACCATAACAGATTCGGATATACCGGTCGGATCGCATGTAACGTTTTCAGCGGATACGACTTACATACTGGACGGG
>RQOG01000160.1 GCA_003854985.1 Calditrichota bacterium | reverse complement strand
AATATATCGATCCGTCAGCGCCCCATTCCGGATCAAACGTTGTGCCGATATAGTTGGTCATTTGCCTGACGGTTACCGGTTTGTTTTCCATAACCGTTTTAACCGGCTCCCGGATTACATAGATATTATAAGTGCCGGTTCGGTCGGAGGTATAAGCCAGAAAATCGCCCTCCGGAGAGAAAGCCGGTGCAATATCATTATGATTTCCATGGGTCAGGTAAAGAATGTTACGACTGTTCAGGTCAAGGAGAAACAGATTGGTAAATCCTTTTTCGCCCGAAGAGGTGCGGTCGGATGAAAAAGCAATGGCTTCTCCGTCGGGGGAAAATACCGGATCAAGGTCATTATAAAAGTCGTCAGTAAGCCGGATTAATGTTTCGGCTTCACTGTCGTAAATATACAAATCGTTATAACCGGCTATGCTTAAGCCGCTGAACACGATTTTTTTTCCGTCAGGAGACCAGGCGGGAGAAGATATTCCAACGATGTGATCAAAGTATTTTTTTTCAGTCACTTTCCGCTCAGGAATATTATAAATATACAGGGCGTCCGTTTCTCCGCTCTTGGAACTAAAGGCTATCAACCCGTTGGTGTTCACATCTATTTTTGAATCCATCAGATGAAACGATTCGTAATCGGAAGAAGCTTCTCCTTTGATAAGTGTTTCCGTTTCATCCCGATCGTCGGGTTTTAACGCCTTTGCCGGCTTTATAAAAATGCTTGAGTAACCGGTTCTGTTTCCGAGAAAGACGAGATAGTCTTTATCGTTTTCCTGATAAAAAGCCGGCTTAAAATTATAACCGTCCCGGACAATGGTTTCGCTGGTTAAGTCGCTGTATTCCTGATCGGCCATGAGAGGATAATAACGTTTTTTAAGATCATGCAGATAATGCTTATCGAATTCCTTATAATTGTAACCTATAACTTCCCTGAAAACATCTTCGAATTTTTTATGTTTCCATAATTTTTCCAAAAGCGCCAGAATTTTATCTTCTCCATAATTTTCGGTGATGTAATGCATAATATCCTGGCCGACTTTATACATTGTGAACGTTCCAAGGATCGAATACATGTCCTCCAAACCCACCACATAATTATTTAAGACAGCATCTTTGAGCACCATTTCGCCTTTGGCGTCCCATTCACCAGACCAAAATTCCGCAATTCCCTCCACGTACCATAAAGGTGGATAAACACCGTCCAATTGATTATGCCGGGAATAAATATTGTTTATTTTACCATGCATAAAGACATGAACCAGTTCATGGCGAATTACTCTGCGGAATTGTTTAAGATCTCCATTGCCCGGGATTACAACCCGGCCTTTGATAAACTCAAAAAATCCACCCACGCCTTCAGGGATAAATCCCGGCGTTACATTGGTTTGTTCAAAATGCAGATGAGAGCTATAGAAAATCAACGGAATCCGGCGGTTAATTGAATAATTAAATTTAGTTTCATGATGCACATAGGCTTCTTCGGCAAACAGGGCGCCTTTTTCTGCGATATCTTTCATTTCCGGATAGAAGTAAATATCAAAATGTTCTGTTTCCATTACCTGCCAGTCGAAATCAGTATACTGTACTTTATTTCTTCCGAAAAAATAAGCGTAGGCGGAAGAAGAAATGCCGCAGCATAAAATCAGGCAGATTATATAGCCGATAAAAAATGGTTTTATATGCATCCTGTTCGATATTCTAAAACACCGACATACATCATCAAACTAAAAAAAAGAAACGTATGTTTCAATGAAGATATTAAATTAAACGTTTAAAAATAGGAAATTGAAGATCATTTACAAATCAATTCGGATAAAATCAGGTTTGTCTTTAATGGCGCTTAAAGTTAAATTCTGACATCATGGCTAAGTAAACACGAAACTTAAAATAAGGGATAATTAATGAAATCGATTTTGGTTACGGGCGGCGCCGGATTTATCGGGTCTAATTTTGTCCGTTATATGCTTAATAAATATGATCGGTATAATATTATCGTTTTAGATGCATTGACCTATGCCGGGAACAGAGAAAATCTTAAAGACCTGGAGGGCGACAGCCGCTATCGATTTGTAAAAGGCGATATCCGCGATGCCAAAATAGTCCGCGAAATCATGCGCCAGGTGGATACGGTAGTCAATTTTGCCGCAGAGACGCATGTAGACCGCTCCATACAGGAAGCGGGCAGTTTTATTGACACAGACATAAAGGGAACCTTTGTATTGCTGGAAGCGGCTAAAGAATTCAACATAGAACGATTTCTTCACATTTCAACAGATGAGGTATACGGAAGCATCGAGAGTGGTTCTTTTCGTGAAAGTGATTTGCTGGAACCCAATAGTCCTTATTCGTCGAGTAAAGCCGGAGGCGATTTACTGGTGCGTTCGTATTTCGTTACCTACGGCGTTCCGGCGTTAATTACCCGCAGTTCCAATAATTATGGCCCGTATCAATATCCGGAAAAACTGATTCCTTTATTCGTCACCAACGCCATTGATGATCAGCCACTGCCTCTTTATGGCGATGGAAAAAATGTGCGTGACTGGATTTATGTGGAAGATAATTGTTCGGGAATCGATGTGGTTTTGCATAAAGGCCAGCTTGGTCAGTTCTACAATATCGGCGGCGGAAATGAAAGAGAAAATGTTTTTATTACAGATTTCATATTGGACTATCTTGGCAAGCCTAAATCTCTAATTCAACCGGTAAAAGATCGTCCCGGCCATGACCGCAGGTATTCCATTAATACTACAAAAGTAAAATCTTTAGGATGGAAGCCGGCATACGATTTGGAAAAAGGACTTAAAAAAACCATTGACTGGTATATTAATAATGAAAAATGGTGGCGGCATATAAAAGAAAAACAGGAAGAATACACAAAGTTTTACGAACTCCAATATAAAAACCGCTGAATTTAATTGAATTACTGTTATGGCTGCTAAAAAGGAAGACTGTAAGAATCATACCGGCAGAAAAACCGCCAAGCGCTGTTATTACTGTCATCAGCCCATTTGCCCGGAATGCCAGCATATCTGGACGCATCATTTATTTTGCAGTATCAGGTGTTACCTCCTTTGGCGCATAAAAGAAACCTTTATGCCTGTTATAAAGAAACCTGAATTCATTTTTTTGATAATTTTTGTTTTCCTATTACAGGTTATCACTTATTTTATTTTATCATCCCAAATTGATACGGCTTATGATAATAAAACAAATCAAATAAGAGCAGGAAATGAAACGCCTGCGGAGATAATGCCTGAAGATTTAAATATCATGATTGACAGCGTTCGCTATAATCTCACTTATCAACTGGGTATCCGGATTTCTCCTGAGAAAGAAGCGGTATACGGAATCTGGAAAGACGATGCTTTTATAAATGCCGTTGCGGGTTCAAATAATGAAACCACAAGGTTTGATTACACGCTTGGGGCAGGCAGAAATCATTTTTCCGTCTGGCGGATGGATAAAACCGGACATGGGACCTTAATGGATTCATTTACGGTCGTCTTAAAATCACTTCGGAAAGATATCCTGAATAAATCACTGCGACAGTTTTATATGCGCGATAAGGTGGTTGCGCTGACCTTCGACGGCGGTTCTTCGGATCGTGGAACAGAGAAATTATTAAACATGCTTGATTCGTTAAATATAAAATCGACGATTTTTCTGACCGGCCATTTTATAAAATACTATCCTGATCTCGCTAAAAGAATCGTTCTTGCAGGTCATGAGGTTGGCAATCATTCATACAGCCATCCGCATCTGACCTCTTTTGAAAAAGACGGATTACATAACAGTCTGTCTTATGTTAACAGAGCTTTAATACACAAACAGCTTCTGAAAACGGATAGTATTTTTTTTCTGATAACCGGTAAGAAAATGTCGCCTTTATGGAGAGCGCCGTATGGCGAATTGAATAATGATATTCTGAGTTGGGCGGCGGAATTAGGTTATTTGCACGTCGGCTGGTCGGCAAAATGCGATAGCTGGGACTGGGTTAAGGATGAAAGCTCAACGCTTTACAGAAATAATGCGGATATGCTGAGCCATTTTTTAGACCTGGAAGAAAAACATGGTTTAAACGGCAGGATTATTTTAATGCATCTGGCCAGTGAAAGAGACGGTCCGATGCCTTACCAAATATTACCGGAACTGGTAAAAAATCTGAGAAATCGCGGTTATATTTTTGAAAAGATTGGTAAAATGCTGCGAGCCTACCGTGATGTTAATATTTATTCCAATAGATAAATTAGGTACAGTTTTTTCTGCTTTTTTTTTATTTTCAATTAAAACAAATTTTGAATAATCACGTAACCATTCTAAAAACCTAAAAAAAGAAGATTATACCATGAGAAAACTCTACAAATTATCTGCATTAGCTGTTATTTT
>RQOG01000159.1 GCA_003854985.1 Calditrichota bacterium | reverse complement strand
TTGTATCTGAATCTTTTTGTTGCATCCGAACTTAACTGGAAGGATAAAGGCATAAAAATTAAACAGGAAACAAATTTTCCTTATGTGGAACAGACCAAACTTACAGTAGCAGGCGGCTCTGCCGATTTTACCTTGAAAGTTCGCTATCCGGGATGGGTGAATAAAGATGCTTTAACAATTACCGTAAATGGAAAGGAAATTTCTTACTCTGCCTTGCCGTCGTCTTATGTATCCATTGAGAGGAAATGGAAAAAAGGCGATGTGGTTCAAATTATGCTTCCTATGCACAATACTGTTGAACACATACCTAATGTCCCGGAATATATCGCCTTTATGCACGGACCTATTTTACTTGGCGCAAAAACCGGTACGGAAGATTTGAGAGGTCTTATTGCCGATGACGGCCGCTGGGGACAATATGCCGCCGGAGAATATCTTCCTGTGAATGAAGCGCCCATCCTGATAGAAGATGATCTTCAGAATATTGGTAATAAATTAGAGCCGGTAAAGGATACCCCCTTAAACTTCAAATTGAATGTAAAAATGATAAATCCTTTAAATTTGACGCTGGAACCTTTTAATCAAATACACGATGCCAGGTATATGATATATTGGCTGGCATTAACAAATGATGGATATAAAAATTACCTGGATTCACTGGCAAATATTGAAAAGGAAAAACTTGCCCTGGAAAAACGCACCATCGATTATGTAGCCACAGGTGAGCAGCAACCGGAAACCGACCATGCCATGCAAACAGAACAATCAGCTACAGGCAATAATTTAAATGAGTTCTGGCGAGAGGCGCGAAACGGCGGTTATTTTAGTTATGACCTGTCAACAAATTCGGAAACGAATTTAAGTTTATTGGTAAGTTATTGGGGCGCGGAATGGGGCAATCGAAAATTTGACATTTACATTGATAATGAAAAACTGATGACTGAAGATAATACCGGCAGGTGGAATCAATCGTTGTTTAAGGATATTGTTTATGCGATTCCTGATTCATTGATAAAAGGGAAAAGCCATATCCGGGTAAAATTTCAATCGCTTCCCGGAACTACAGCCGGCGCCGTCTATATGGTCAGGTTATTACGGGGTGACTCCCAAAGATAGATGTCGTATTAATAGAACTGAGATATTATGTTAAATCTAAATAAGCGAATAGTGATTTTTTATTTATTGCTGATTACGATATTTTATTCAGTAAGAGGGCAGAATGTATTTATTGCCAATTCACAAAACAGAAATCTTACCAGTTTAAATGGTAAGTGGAAGTATATAATTGATCTGTATGAGACCGGGCAAACAGGTTTTATGCCCCTCTATATGAATATAAAACCCAAGGATAAGACTGACCGGGTTGAATACAGTTTCGACCAGGCGCGAACGCTTTGGGTACCGGGATCATGGAATACTCAGAAACCGGAGCTCTATTATTATGAAGGCACAATATGGTATCGTAAAACCTTTGATAAAAAAGATATCTCTGAAGATAAGCGCTACTTTGTATATTTCGGCGCCGCTAATTATTTAAGCACTGTGACTTTTAACGGCAAAATACTTGGGAAACATGAAGGCGGTTTTACACCCTTTTGTTTTGAAGTAACCAACCTGATTAAAGAAAAAGAGAACTGTTTGATAGTTGGAGTAAGCAATACACGCTCGAATGATCAGATTCCTGCTAAAGTTACGGATTGGTTTAACCATGGTGGATTAATCCGTGATGTTAAGTTGATAGAAACACCTGCCAGCTTTATCAGCAATTATTTTCTTTCGCTTGATAAGTCAACCCTGAATAACAAAATAAAAACCATAAAAGGAAGACTGACGCTTAACGGAAAAACAGGTCAGCAAAAAGTATGGTTAATTATTCCTGAACTAAAAGTAAGAAAAGAAATTACCATTGATGCTTCTTGGACAGGCAATTTTACAATCGATGTAAAGCATCTTGGACTTTGGTCACCCGAAAATCCTATACTTTACACAATTTCCATTGAGACAGAAAACGAGAAAATTCAGGACCGGATTGGATTCAGGGCTATTGAAACAAAAGGCAAGCAAATTCTACTCAATGGTAAGCCGATTTTCCTGAGAGGTATTTCGCTGCATGATGAGAATCCAGTTCGCCGCGACAGGGCAAATTCTGTGGATGACGCCAGGCTGGTACTTGGCTGGGCTAAAGAATTAGGTTGCAATTTTGTTCGTCTTGCCCATTATCCTCACCAGGAAAATATTGTTAGGTTAGCGGATGAAATGGGGATTATGCTATGGGAAGAATTGCCATTATATTGGGGCATCGACTGGGATAATCCAAACGTATATCAAAAAGCTATAGACCAGTATTCTGCGCTGATTAATCGGGATTTTAACAGAGCCAGTTCGATAATTTGGTCCATCACTAATGAAACGGCTCCTACACCTGCCCGAAACCAATTTTTAATTTCTTTGGCTGAACATATCAGGACGCTGGATAATACCCGGCTGCTCAGCGCCGCCTGCAAAAAGGATCAGGCCGAAGATGGACATCCCGACAATGATTATACGCTTAGCGATCCCATCATGGGATACCTGGATATTATCAGCTTTAATGAATACCTGGGCTGGTACGGAGGTTTACCGGCTGAATGTAGAAAAAAAACTTACAAGGCGAGTATGGATAAGCCTGTTATAGTTAGTGAATTCGGAGGCGGAGCCTTGCAGGGATTTTATGCGGATAGTCTTACACGCTGGAGCGAAGATTATCAGGCTTATTTGTATAAAGAAAATCTTGCCATGTTTGATCGTATTGATGGCCTGGCAGGTATGACCCCATGGATTCTGGTCGATTTTATGTCACCTCTCAGACAATTACCCGATGTGCAGGATGGCTGGAATCGGAAAGGATTAATTTCTGAAAAAGGTATCAAGAAAAAAGCGTTTTTTATTCTTCAGGAGTTTTATCGAAAGAAATAGAATTTATTAATAATAATCCGAAAACCAGTCAATTAAATGGGATGTGATCATTTCGTTTAGATACTGCAAAACTGGTGACAACATGGCCTGGTTCGCTATGGGGAAAAAACGAAAAGGCATTTAATGTTTGCAGAAAACTCAATAAAAATCCACTGAAGACTTTTAATATTCAACTTCATCTAATTTAGGAAATGATAACAATATGTTAAAAAATCTAAATCCGTTATCGATAGTCATTGTATTTTTGCTTTGCTATGGTATTAGTATCAAAGCACAGGAAAATACGCAACGTAAGCAGCTTTTCGATTACAATTGGAAGTTTTATCTGGGCGATGCGCCGACAGCCAGCGCCAATGATTTTAATGATACGGACTGGCGAGATCTCGATTTACCGCATGACTGGAGTATTGAAGGAAAAATAAATCCGGAAAATCCCATGGGCGGCGCAGGCGGATATTTTTCTGCAGGCGTCGGATGGTACAGAAAAAATTTCGATGTTCCTAATGTCTGGAAAGGTAAACGTGTTTCAATCAATTTTGACGGCGTTTATATGAATTCCGAGGTCTTTATAAATGGCAAAACCCTTGGAGTACATCCTTATGGCTATACAAGCTTTAGTTACGATCTGACACCTTACCTGGATTTCACCGGGAAAAATGTACTATCTGTGCGTGCGGATAATTCCCGGCAAATTAATTGTCGCTGGTACAGCGGTTCCGGTATTTATCGCCATGTATGGTTGATGGTAACCGATCCTGTGCATATTGACAATTGGGGTATTGGGATCACAACTCCGGAGGTGTCTTCTGAAAAAGCCACCGTTCAAATAAAAATAATAGTACAGAATGAAACTGAATTGCCGCAAAGTTTTATTCTTAATACTCAGCTTTTGGATGTAAATGCGAGTAATGTGGGATCCAATCAAATAAATGTGGTACTTTTAGCTAATAGCAAAAAGGAAGTAGTACAATTTATTACCGTTTCAAATCCTTTGTTATGGTCTCCGGAAACGCCGCAGCTTTATCAAGCCCGGGTACAGATATTAAAGGGGATTAATGTAATCGATGAATGCAAGACAAGCTTTGGCATCCGATCTCTAAAATTCACTGTTGAAGATGGTTTTCAGCTTAACGGGAAAACAGTGGAAATTAACGGCGGTTGTGTGCATCATGACAATGGTTGTTTAGGGGCGGCCGCTTTTGACCGCGCCGAAGAACGCCGGGTTGAGTTGTTAAAAGCAGCCGGATTTAATGCCGTACGGACGTCACATAATCCTCCGTCGGAAGCGTTTTTAAATGCCTGCGATAGATTGGGGATAATGGTAATCGATGAATCTTTCGATGGCTGGAGAGAGAAGAAAACCGACTTTGATTATGCAA
>RQOG01000158.1 GCA_003854985.1 Calditrichota bacterium | reverse complement strand
GATTCTTTTACCCTGCAGAACGGAAGCCACATAAGCGGGATTAAAATATTTTTCATGAAAATTATCGATGCTGTATACCTGGTTCCCGACACGCACATTCAGGTATTTTGCCCCGTTGGGAGAGGCGTTAAAATAACCCTTCGGGGTAATGACAATCCATTCGCCATCCGCGAAAGCAACAAACCGGGCAATATCTTTTCCGGTAGTAACTTCGCTTATGACAAGGGATTTTCCAGAGTAACTCCCAGATATAATATTCTTTCCATCCGGACTAAAAGTAAGAAATGTAATCCAATCCTTATGCGTTTTAAATGAAACAAGTTCATTTTCATTGTCAAAACTCCATATTGTAACCAAACCGTCCGTATCGCCTGTAGCAAAATATTTCTTATCCGGTGAAAATGAAATCTTTGTAATATCCTTATATCTTCCATCATAGCCTTTAGGAATATAGCTTTTAATTATGTTACGGCTATTCATATCGTAAAGCCGAACAATACCTCTCACGCCTACAAGACATTTAGAATCATCAATAAAATCAAAGGCCCTGGCATTTCCTGATTGTATATCTAATGTGTCTATTATTTCACCGGTTTGCAGATCCCATATTGTCAATAGATCCGTTGCAAAGCCGGCTATAATTGCCTTTCGGTTACTATTAAATACTTTTATGTTTATTCCGTAACCGCCTGACTTCTCTAATAAAACAGGATTTGAATATGTGTTTTCCATGTCATAGACAGCTAAAATATTATCGTTTTCGCCCTGCTGAAGCGATTTAAATCCATATTTCCCGTCCCGGGTAATGGCATAATATTCTTCATTCTCTTCGATAACTCCGCTAAATAATGTACGCGCCAGGTTCAGATCGAATATTTGTTTTTCTCCTGAGAAAATATTTTCTATCATTAGCTGGTCGGCGCAGACATAACTAAGCAGCTGCTTTATTTTTACTTCACTGGCATTAAAGCTGGGTCCGTTCTGATGAAATATTTTATCCGAAGTCAGGATATTGACTAAGGTGCCCGAATCATAGTATGCGCCGAAAAGATTTTTTGCCTCATCCGTGAGTAACGTAGTCTCATTGTCAGCGACATTATAGAGTAATAATGTGCTATAACCGCTGCAAAAAACAATATTTTCCCCATCATTTGCTATAGCCAGATCACTGCAGGAATAAGCGCGGAATCGGCTTCTTATATCGGTATTGATAATGATATGTTTTTTACTATCAGAATAATATCTTCCAATGATTCCTTTGCGATTGGCAAATAAAATACTTCCGTCATTTGTGTAACTAATGGCATCGATATCCCTTTCAACTTCTATCCTGTGGTTGTTTACCGTCCGGTTGATTATATCTATGATACGCAATTCCTTGTTTATCAAAAGAAGAGCCAGTTTCTTATTATCAGGCGAAAGCGCATAGGACAATATGAAATTACAATTTAAATCAATTTCAATTTTCGGTTCCTTACTTTTAATATCCCAGATGTTAACAGAATAGTGGTCTATCTGATTCAGGTTAAGATCCCCTTCCTCTGTAACCACATCCGGTTCGGAAAAAGAAATATCATATGATATCGATAGGAGATCATTGGTCCCAGGCAAAAAGCTTAGTCCCTGTTTTCTATAATCAAAAAGATAATGTCTGCTTTTTAATTCAATATGATTAATCTGTGACAGACTCTCCAGATCAAATACCATTATTTTATTCGAATACAGGGCAAAGTATTTTTCATCGTCAGATATAGTAATTCCGGATATATATCTTCCGTATCCACTTTCTTCCTTATCAAATATTCGCAGGGAGTGTATTTTAAAGGTTGTTAAATCACAAATCTTAATCAGGCCATGATCAGCCGGATTAAACGTAATGAGATATCTGCCGCTTTTGGAAACTGCGCTGGAATGAGCGTCATTATTATATAAATTTATCAGTTCTTTCTTCGCCTGCATATCCCAGATTGTTGTTCCCTTGTTTCCGCTGGTAATTAACCGGGAGCCATCCGAATTGAAAGCAACGCGCTGGACATTAAGCCCAACACCCTGAATAAATATTTCAGTCGGGGATATATCTTCGGTTTTCCCGTTATCTTTTTCCATTAAACCGCAGGACGAAAAGGTTAAGATTAGTACAAACAGGATCGGTTTCAGAAAAAATGGTTTTATATGATTTTTACACATTCTTGCTCCGTCTTTTTTAAATTATAAAATCACTTTGGTTTATTTATTGATTACCAGCGGGAAATCCATGCCTTTGGAATCGACCACCGGGAACTGGGCTTCCTGCCGGTATTTCTTTGTCAGTTCCGGCAATTCTTCCTCAACATAACTCATCAATTTACGTACGGTTATGGCTTCTCCGCCGGATACCGCTTTGCCTTTTAGACCTTCCAGCAAGGTATAGGTAAATACGCCGTGACCCAATTCTTTAACTTCAGAAGCAAACTGATCCTTATTGGATGCCGCCACAACATGTACGCCCGTCGCCCGGGAT
>RQOG01000006.1 GCA_003854985.1 Calditrichota bacterium | reverse complement strand
GGTGTGGGATGTAATTTTAAGTAATTTTTCCCGGAATCCGTCGGCATCAATCGACGCAATGGCGGATATTTCAGGCCGGGGTGATCCCGGGTAAAAAGGCGTCTGATCTGTTAATTTATGAGTTAAGTCAATCAGTTCCAATAAAGCTCCTGCTAAACCAGACTATAACGTTTTCTTAGATACCATTCCAGGCTGATAAAGGCGATAATAATTATCAGAACAAATGGAATATACCACAATTCAAGCTTTTTTTCCTCTATAATTTGCGTTGATCCCTTTTCCAATATTGAAAAAAGTGAATCCATTTCATAATAGTTAAAATATTTGCCATTTCCCAGATTGCTGGCATCCGTTAAAAATTTTTTATTTAATGTTACTTTGGACAATTCCGGATTATACGGTATTACTTCTATTTTAATCTTATCGCGGCCAATCAAAATATCATTTTTATAACCTTCACCGCTGATTATATAGGTTCCTTCAGCCGGCGGATTAAACCATGATCTGTAATTTCCTGCGCTATCGGGAGAAGATTCGATTTGATAAGTTTCATCCCCATAATTAACCGTAAAACTTACTGTCCCGTTGATAACAGGCTTATAAGTAGCGTCAAAAAGCTTTCCTGTAATTTCAATTTGTTCGCCATCATATACGATATTTTTTTCAGTATAAATCTGGAATGGTTTTATTTTATGTTTATCACTGAGCCAACGCACTATATTCGATATAAACCTTGAAAAACCATCGGAAAAAACAGCATCGCCCTGCATCAGAAAATGCCATTTCCAAAAACCTTCACCGTTTAATACCGCCATCCGGCCTGATTTCTCCGAAATAAAAAATACAGGTTGATTTTGACCGCGTATTTCAGACGAAATAATAAGATCAGCGTTTTCATCAGTTTTAATTCTCTTTTTAAATGACAGCGGTGGTATTTGCTTCCAGAAAATTGTATTCAATTCCTTTTCGTAGAACTCGGCAAGATAACTATAAGCATGCTGATCATGAAGCAGATAAGAAGCGCTTTGCTGATCAGCATAACCTCCGGCCTTGTAATCAAATATAAGATCAGGTTCAATTTTTCTCAGCAGTTGGATATCAATCCGGCCGGTGTTCAGGATAAAAAGTGAAAAATTCTGTTTTTGATGTTTTTCCCGGATATGCTCCACAATACCGGCTTGCGTTCCTGTAATCGGAAAATCAACAAAAACTAAAATATCGCTGCTGTCTACCATCGATAAATTCACAGTATTGTAAAACCTGCTATTTGTTTTTTGAATAAAAGCCGAAAGCTGGTAATCGGGATTTTCATTCAGTACCAGGCTCAGAAATTTCGATTCATAGTTTGGATCAGGGGAAAAGAGGGATAAATTCACTTTTTTCTTCAACACTTCCTGCACAAAAACATAATGATTATTCTGCAGATTTGTTTCCAGGTTAACAGGACTGACTTGAGCTCTATACCTGTGCAGACCGGCTTTATCCGGCTTTATTTTAAATTCAACGCTTGTACCGGAATTACCTGCGAAAAGATTTATTTTTTTTCTTTCGATTAAGCGGTTTGAAGAAAATAAATTCATCGTAACAGACGAATCCTTTTCCAGTCCGGTGTACTCAATCATAATCCTGATAGAATATTCTTCACCCTGATAACCGATTGCGGGATATTCAACATTACTGATTTTTATATCCTTATCGAGAAATTCCTTTCCTATACCTATGGAATAAAATTCTGCGTCCAGAAAGTTAATGCCCGACAACGGATACGGGCCCAACGTATGATTACCATCGCTTATTAAAATAACCCGCCCCGGGTTTTCTTTTCTAATTTGATCGAAAACAACATTAAAGTCTGTCGCTCTTTTTGAAATTTCCAGTGTATCGGTTTCGTAAGAATAAACGGCTGAATTAAAGAAAAACCAACTGATTTCATCAGACGGTTTAAGCGCTGTTTTAAGTTTTTCAATAGTGTTATTAAGAATTTCTTTTCTGTTTTCAACAGGGCTTTTATAGTTCATGGATTGAGAATTATCAATATAAATTAAGGTTTTGGGCGTATAAGGTTTTTTAACCAGATAACTGATGCCCGGCTTAAACAGCATAAGGATGGTGAGGAAAACCGGAATAAACCGGATAATACCCAAAAATAAACGTTTCTTCTCGGATAACATTGGATTGGTATACCTGTATAACCAATAACAGATACCGATCGAAACGCCGGCGGTTAAAATAAATGTAAAAAATGAAATATTAAAACGAACAAGTTGCGGTAATTCCAGGTCCATCAGCTTTTTTTCGCAGATTTGATTTTTAGATTCGGATAAGCGTTTAAATTCTGGCCGGATGTAATACCGGAATTCAGGTATTCCAATCCTGCCCTGGCAATCATCGCCGCATTATCCGTACAATAAATGGGTTCGGGTAAAAGCATAATTATCCCTTGTTTCCCGCATTCTTCGGTCAATTGTTCACGTAAAAGAGAATTAGCGGCGACCCCTCCGGCTACGCCCACATATTTTATACCGAAATGTTTTGCAGCGTTCATTGTTTTTTTAATCAAAACCTCCACAGCAGCCGCCTGATAAGAGGCGCAGATATCATCAATATGTTTTGAAATAGCAGAGGGCGGATTTTGTTCCAGATAAACCAGCAGGGCGGTTTTTAATCCGCTATAACTAAAATCGAAGTTCTGCCCTTTCAGCCAGGCTCTGGGAAATTTGTAAAAGTCAGGATCTCCGTTTTTTGCTCTTCGGTCAATTTCCGGTCCTCCGGGATAGCCCAAACCGAGCATTTTAGCTCCTTTATCGAAAGCTTCGCCGACCGCATCATCTCTTGTTTGTCCCAACACCTGATAATTAAGATGATCTTTCATTAAAATCAGCATGGTATGTCCGCCGGAAACGATAAGAAAAAGAATCGGAAACTGATAGTTCTTTTGACTTAGCAGATTTCCATAAATATGACCTTCAAGATGATTGACCCCGATAAAAGGTATGTTTAAAGCCCTGGATAACCCTTTCACAAAATTCACGCCAACCAATAGCGCGCCCACCAGACCCGGACCACAGGTTACCGCTATTCCATCTAATTTTTTATAATCAATTCCGGAAGATTGCAGCGCTTTTCTCACAATAGGCGTAATCAGACGTACATGAGCTCTTGAGGCAAGTTCCGGCACAACGCCTCCAAACCGGGAATGGATTTCCTGCGATGAAATAATGCTTGATAACACACGATCATCATCTATTACCGCTGCAGATGTTTCGTCACAGGAAGTTTCAATGCCAAGAACTTTCACCGATATCAGTCTTTCTTTTTTAACTGGAGTCGAAATTTTTGCGGACTTGTTTCTAAAACCTGGATATTTTCCGGGGTTCTTATTTCCATGGGATATCGTTCGACATCTTCACGAAACTGGCGGGCATAATTGAATAAAACCGTTATCTGATCTCTGCCTAATTTTGAGACCAGACTTTCGCCTCCTTTTATGCGGATGGAAACATAAGGGGGTATGGCCGATGCCGTTAAATTATCCGGCAGGCCTACGATCTGTATCGGCACATTATACAGATTGCGTTCTACCAGTTGCTCAACAAGAAAGTTAACCATTATTGTCTTAGGAGTAATATCGATTATACCGGGTTTTGGATTTTGTATTTCCAGAGTCTCGGAGAAAGGATATTGCACATTAGCCCGTGCAAATGAAGAAGTGCTCATTTGAAGAAACGTTGTTACTATGGATTCAGGTCCGGAAACCAGGACGGAATCCTGCGATAATTCAGCGCCCAGATAAACATAACCGGGTATAGATTTAACGCTGGCCCTGAGTTCTACGGGTATTTTTAATTGCGCCTGTTTATCTACCTTTAGTATGACGGTTTTTGGTTCCAGTATTTCGATTACCTGTATGTTCAGGTCATGAGGAATACTAATGCGATTAGAATAATCCATTAATTCTATTTCTTTATCTGTATTCAGATCAGGCAGATTTAAATTGAGAGCCACCTCAAAAAAATTTAAAATTATCAGAGAGGTGCCCCTGCCGCTTACCTCTATGATTAATGTTTCCGGAGGAGGATTTACTAACACGTAGCCCTCGGCTACATTACTGATATGAAGAGGAACTTCAATTTGCATCTTGTAAACACGATTTGTAGTAACCACCGCCCAAAGCATCAATGCTAACAGAAACGATACCAGCAGGGGTCTGAAATTTCTTCGTAAAAATAAAATTATTCTTCTGATCATAGGCTTAGCTCAAATTCACATCAATATAAATGTTATCACGATTTGCATCAAATTTTAATAACTCTGCCGCTGATCCTTCCGATACGGCTATCTCTAAAAAGCCCAGGCTGTTCCATAACACCAGCCATTCCCCTTTTTTCTTCTCGCTGTAAAAGTTATTGATTGTATGAAATACTTTATCCCTTACTTTGATTTGGTTGATTTTTTTTATTCCTAACAGGCTCAATTCATTTTTATTTAAATTGCTTATAATATTCCCAAAATGATCAATGGTAAGACAATTGAGTTTAAAAGTATTTTGATTTTCAGATTTTACAGGTTGTTCCAACAGACTTATATTTTTGAGTATTTCCCCCCGGACTTTGTCATGCTGCCCGTTTGCGGTTAAAGCCACTGCAGGCCCAAATATATCCCTGGCATGAAAAGTCGGATCAATATTTTTTTCAGCATACAATAACCGGTGAATCCGATAAACCCTGCTTTTGGAAGGCTTGTAAACATAACTAAACAGGCCATTATCCGGGCCGATAAATACGACTCCTTCAGTTTCTATTAATATAGCTTTTCGTTCGCTTCCAACAGTCGGATCCACCACAGCTAAATGAATTGTGCCTTTAGGAAAACAATTCACATAATTCAATATGGTATAGGCGGCTGACTTAATATCAAAGGCCGTAATATCATGGGTGATATCGATGACCTCTGCTTCCGGCGCCAGACTTTTAATAACACCCTTAACGCATCCGGGATAGCCGTCTTTTGTACCGAAATCACTTAAAAAAGTTATTATTGGTGAAGGCAATTTATAACCTCTAATAGATTTTTTGGCACACCGGGCAGATATGAGTGCCGCGCCCGGCAATTTTTTCTTTTTTTATTATAGATCCGCAAACAGAACAGGGCAAACCGTCACAGTCATAAATCTTTAAAAACTTTTGATTCTGCCCCTGATTCCCGTATGTATCTCTGTAATCGGATATGGTCGTACCCATATTTAAAATGGCAGATTTTAAAATTTCCTGTATCGTGAGATATAGTTCTGCTTTCTTTAAATCCGGTATGTTTTCACAGCGGGAAAGCGGGTGTATCCCGCATCGGAAAAGGCATTCATCGGTATATATATTTCCCATACCCGAAACATATTTCTGGCAAAGAAGAAAAGCCTTAACGGCCATTTTACTTCTATTTAACAGTGCAATAAAACCTTTGCCACTCAATTCGTCAGCTACAGCATCAACACCCACATTTTTTAGTATTTCGCCGGAATCATCAACATGGTAAATCCTTCCAAATTTACGCTGATCAATGAAGTAAAGAGGCGAATGATCTTTAAAAGATATTTTAATTCGCAGATGTTTGTGACCATTATAATTTTCGCTTTCACCGGAAAATAATTGCCCCGTCATCCGCAGATGAATAATTAAACAGCCTCGGTCCAAATTGAGTATAATATATTTGCCTTTACGGGTTATACGGCTGATCTTTCTGTTGATAAGCGTATCTTCGGTCTGAGCTCGAAAACTTCTTTGCCAATAAACATTTAACCCGGAAAAAGTCTTCCCAATTAAGGTCAGTCTTAACTCCCTCACTACGATTTCCACTTCAGGCAGTTCAGGCATTGTTGCTCCGGGCTGATAATCTGCAAGTATTATTTGCTGTACATTTTACAATTCTGTATAAAATAAAATACGATGTTTAAATTTTACCTTCAATTTCCAGCATCAGAGAATTAAAAATGGAATTGGGCAGTTCCTGCTTTAATTCTCCTGATAAAAGTTGTTGCACACTGTTATAGATCTCTTTATCAAAATTATCATGATATCGGAAAATAGGCGTTTGATAACTATGGAAGGAACCGGTGCTGGCATCGATTTTACCGGTCTTAATTCCTTTTGTTCTGTCCCACTCCAGCAGAAAATCATTATACCAGAACTGGAAACGGATAATTTGTTTATTATCCTGCCAGACAAAGATATCACATTCTCTCTCAGCGTCTCTAAACCATCGCTTCTCGAATCCAATATCTTCTTCGGAATATTTAAGAAACTGTTTGTCGATTTCTCGAAACATCTGCTTATCCTGCATTAACATAAAGTTATTTCAGGTCCTGCAGTATTAAATCCGATTTCATCCTCGGTTCCAGTTCCGGCTGTTCAGCCTCTTCCCGAAACTTTTTTAACATCCGGATAGCTTTTTCGTTCTCACCAAGTTCGATAAGGGTTTTCCCATAATAATAATAAATGAGAGGATCCGGCACATCCTGTTTAAAAGCCAGATTAAACTGCCCTTCCGCATCCTGATATTTATTCAATTTATAATAATAAATTCCTCTGAACATGCTCAGATCACCGCTGGTTAATTTATTCTGCTCAGGACCAATTAATAATCCGTATAATGCATCAAGATCATTTAAATGGTTATACGATTTTAAAAGCAGAATAATTTCTTCCCTATTTAAAGAAAGCCTGTTAATACATTTATTAAAATAAGAAACCGCCTGTCCATAATTAAATTGATGATAGTGATATACCGCCAGAATTTTATCATACCTGGGATCAAGATTATTTTTTTTCAGCGAGCTGTATAGCTGAACATTATTAAGGGCCAATTCATATTTTCGGGCGACTAAATAGTTTTCGGCTATATCAAGCAACAGGTCCAGACGATTCGGAGACTGACCGTAAGACTTACGTAAAAGCTGAACCGCTTCCAGGTTCTTACCCTGCAGACTATATATCCCGGCCATTTCTTTTAAAACATCAGGATTGAAAGATTGTAAGCTTAGCACGGCGGTATAGGCGTCCAGGGCATCGTAATATTCCACACGATCCCTGTGAATCCAGGCTTTTAACTGATGAAATTTAGCAATATTGGCATTATTATGTATGGCTGAATCTACGTATTTTAATGCCTTATCATAATCACGGGCTTCATAATAATTTAAAGCCTGGGCGTATAATTCATAGGCATTTTCGGAGAACTCAGGCTGATCTACCAATTTAACCGAAGCGCAATCCCAGATTATGATTAAAATGAAGTAAAAAAACAATAATTTTAGTTTTATTTTAAAATTTTCCAGAGTCAACTCATTAATTTTATGAAGCATGAACTACCTGATTTTTCAACCATTCATAGGCAGATTGACATGCTTCATGCTGATTTAATTTTTCTTTGCGCTGAATCGTCATTTTAAGCGTATTAATTATTTCTTCCAGAAAACTTAACTTTCCTTCCTTAAGCCATTTTTCAACGACTTCTTGCATTTTTTGTCTATGTTTACCGCACATAATTTTACCGGCAAGATGGGCTGCAATGTTAATAAACAAAGGATCATCGGCCTGCATATACCGTTCGATATATTTGATCAGTAAATCCGGATTAGTTTCAGCGATTGATTCAATCGAATAGAGTGTAAATTGTCTTAAATTTTCATCCGAATCACTCAATAAAATATCATACGGTTTTTCCCAGCCATCCTTTGGTCCATACCGGCCTATCATCTCGGCCAGCATGCTTTTATCCTGGACGCCTTTATCGGATGATGCTTTATAGAAACTATTCAGAGCATGCGGGATTTCAGCGAAATCCTGTGTTAAAATTTCTTCCGCAGAGCTCACATTCATGGCTTTGCAAATATGGATTAATAATGTTGTGGCTGATTTTATTTTACCACTCGAAGGCATTGTCTGAATATATGCATCATACAAATCCTGTAAACTTTCCATCAACACTCCATGTTTCTGTTAAAATTTGTAACCAATGGCACGCAGGAATTTTCTCCTTTTTTCAATATCATCAACGGTTTCAATTCCCTTTGTTCTAATACCGTCGACGACCCCCAAAATGGCTCTTCCCTGCTCTGTTTCCGCAATGATTACCTGTGTGGGATTTGATGTGGCGCAGAAAACCCTTGTAACTTCCGGTACATTTTTTATTGTGTTTAAAATGTTAATCGGAAATGCATTACCGAGAAAGATAATAAAACTATGTCCTGCGCCCAGATTCATTGCGTTTTTCTGAGCTATTATAATAAGTTCCTCATTATTGCCGCTATACCTGACCAACGCATCCTGGGACGCTTCACAAAACGCCAGCCCAAATTCTATGGAAGGATTAACGTTGACAATCGCCTCATGCAAATCCTCCACTGTTTTAATAAAATGAGAATGTCCTAAAATAAAATTCATTTCTTCAGGTTTTTCGATATCGATTATTTTTAATTCCATAGCCAATTCCTGTCAAGATATGTATTTAGTAAATCAAATATAATTTAAACTGTTAAAATTTATGTTGCAATAGTCACAAATCAAGGCAGACGGCTCATCCCGATTCGTCGTATAAGATTCTTTAATCGAACAATTTATAAAGCATTCTGACTAAAGCCGGCTAAAAATATAGCCAAATAATAAATACAAAGGAGTGCATTTAAATAAAAAAGGTTGTGATACCAATAAAATATCACAACCTTTAAGGCTTAAATTATATTAATTCTTTGGAATATTATTCTTCACTCTCCATGAATGATACTTTTTCATAACCGGCCGGAATGTCGAAAGAACCTGCAGGCGCCTTTCCTTCTTTAAATTCAATCATTTCAACCGTACTTTTCACATCAGCGCCCATCATCTGCGTACTCGATTCCTGTAAAACCATTACGCCCTTTATTTTCTTGAATTCTTCAGCCATTTGCTGCACGGCTTTATCATTGCTCTGCTGGTTAGTATTAAACATCGAAGCCATAAACTGGCTATAGATTTCAGGATCAATTTTCAATTCTTCCGTAGCCCAGATAACCGATTCAGTGGTTCCCATGCCCATCGATAATTTGAAAATATATTTTTTACAGTTCCAATTGTTTATTTTCCTGGTTTCATCCGTGGGCGTAACGCTTACTTTCATTTGTCCCATCATTGCCTGGGCCATTTTCATAAAAGGATTATCGGCGGGTATCTCCTCACCTTCTTCTTCCTCTGCTTCTTCCATGGCCTGATCCATCATTTCGCCCAAATTCATAGGCATTTCCTGGTATTGCTTTTTGGTATGATCGATCATATACATTTTTTGTAAATCGGTGCGCATAATTATGGATTTATCCGTTTCATCGGAACGCATTTTGTCTTTTGAAATCCATATTGATTTTATTTCATCCTCAGCCGGCTGGGTTTGCCCCATAACCTTAATCGGATCGGTATGATATTTTTGTTTCATAAAAATATCTTTCTGGGCTAATGCCGGAAGACAGAATACAAAGGTCAATACGACTGACATTAATTGTTTGTACATAAAAGTTTCCTTTCGATTAATATTAAGTACACGATAAAATATAGGAATACATTTCGATTTAAAATCCCATATTTATGGGATAATTTTAGCAAAAACAAAAATTATCTGCAAGATTATTAAAGTACGCCAAATTAAATAAATCAAAATCATCAAACAGATAACTAACAATCATGATAAAAATGTCTGCCTTTGCTTTTAAATCAATTCCTAACTATAGAAACCGGACAAATTGTAAAATATCGGGATTCATAACCTCAGCTTTCCAGCGATATACCTTTTTTCCGAAGATCTCCGGTTCTGTCGGTATACCTTTGCCTGTCCAAATACTCCAAAAGCGGAATAAGATATTTACGGGTCGATCCCGTGTATTCCTTCAACCGGCTGATATCAATTTCTTTATACTGCACAAAGTAATCCCGCAGGAATTGAATCAGTTCGGTAAAAACCTGATGATGTAAATAGTATTTACCCCCAATAGAAATCAATTTGCCATCCTGGGCCAGCTTTCCGGTAATCCGTTTAATATCCGCAGGATTCATTGCAAGCTCAGCCGCTAATTCTTCCAAAGCCGGCGCTGTGAACCTGCAATCCAAATACTTATTGGCAATTTTATTTAAGTTATTGATTTCCTTTTCATTTTTTGCAGGATCATCTAAATAATAATTCTGATCCTTTTCGAATAATATACCTTTGCCAACACAATCTTTCAAAGCCAGAGTCAGATAATGCTCATCCATAAATTTTGGAACGAATGATTGTTTTAACTCATTCAGTGAATATCCTTCCCCCCCGGCTTCTTTTTTGCTAAGAATTTTATCGCGTATTAACGCCATCGCCTGTTCCAGATTTTTTCCAAGGAACAAAACCTGTTCATTATTAACAGGGTTCATGATCACTAATTTTCTTTCAACAAGATTATCAATCTCATTCGATAAAAGATCTTCGTCCAAAAAGAAGTTCTTTTGCAGATCGCTCAAAGAAGCTGTTTTTAAACCCCGCATTTCCATCAGGCATAAAATCTTATCAGCGACAACATCGGAGGATAATTTGGAAAACCATGCTTTTAAATTATCCTTATTCTTTATCCCAGGCGGATTTGTTAACAGTATTTTCCCTCCGGCCAGAGTATGAACAGGAGATATATTTCTGATCAGAACAGGATCACCGGGAACCGCGACGCCCTGCTCCGATAGTTTTATATGCACATGATATTCCTGGTCTGCCTGCCATCGCTTATCTTCTTCAAACCAGTTGATATTCCCTGTAAGTTCTGATGTGCCCAGATGAATGCGAACCTGTCCGAATTTTTTCGGCGATAATTTCAGATATTTGGAAGTCCGGATAACTGCTAACAGTTCCCGGCAGCTTTCCAGAGAACCAGGAGCCGTCAGCACTTTACCCCGGCAGATTTCCTCCGCATTAATGCCTGCCAGATTTATTGCCGCTCTTTGCCCCTGCACAGCTTCATTGGTTTGAGTCTGATGCACTTCGATACCGCGCACCTTGACGGTTTTATTATCGGGAAGAATGGTCACCCGTTGTTCAACAATTATTTTATCAGATAAGACGGCGCCTGTTACAACGGTCCCGAACCCGTGTGCGGAAAAACTTCTGTCCACATTCAACCTGAACGGCTGCTGAACCGGTTTATAAGACAAAGCCGATATCTTGTCCGCAATAGCCTTGTTCAGTTGTTCTATGCCTTCAGACTTTACAGCGGAAACAGGAATAATGGGAATATTGTTTAAGCCATACGCCTCGATCAATTCACTTATTTCCACTTTAACCATGCTCAGCCATTCATGATCAACAAGGTCTGTTTTATTAAGCGCAATTACACCGTCCTTAATATTAAAGAATTTCAATATATCAAGATGCTCCAATGTCTGAGGCATAATACCGTCATCGGCTGCGATGACCAGAAGAAAAAGATCGACCGCATTAACGCCCGCGACCATATTACGGATAAATTTTTCATGTCCGGGCACATCGATAATCGTGACATTTTTTTTCCAATAGGCAAAACCGATATCAATGGTTATTTTGCGTTCCTGTTCTTCTTTAAGCCGGTCTGTTTCAATGCCGGTTAAGGCGCGGATAATTGCCGTTTTTCCATGATCAATATGCCCGGCCATGCCGATGATTGTATGGTTTTTCATTTAAATTATCCGAATAAAAATAATGTTTAAATGATCTGAAATTTTTTTTGATTTATTCTGTCTATAAGCAACTGGTCCGGAACAGGCCTGGCTCCATATCGTTCTACAGTCCAGGAAGACACGCAAACGGCTAATTCGCCGGCGAGCATGATATCTTTGCTCCTGAGATAATGAGACAAAAATGCCCCGGCAAATGAATCGCCTGCGCCTGTATCATCTGATAATTTACCCGGGACAGGTGCAATATGGAACATACTGTTATTATCGCAGATTAATGCGCCGCGGTCATCAAGTTTCAGACATAACAGAGCGCCATCAAATATTTTTACCAGTCTTTCAATAATCTTTTCCGGCACAACCTGCGACGTCAGAACTACACCTTCATCGTAATTAGGAAAAAATATATCCGGTTTCATTTCTTTAAAGATTTCGATGCATTTATCCACGCCAACTTCTTTAATCATCTGGTATGAAGCCGGGTCAAGCGATACTTTACCCCCGTTTGTATGCACTACATCAGCGGCTTTTAGTGAAGCAGATTTTGGCGGATCGGTAAACAGCGACCATGCGGAAATATGTATGTGCTCTGATGTTTTAAGGATTTCATACGGCAATTCTTCGGCTTCCAGATAAAAATCGGCGCCCTTACCCGAAACCGTACTTTTTTTGCCCTGCTGGTCAACCCAAACGGCTACCACTTCTGTCGGATAATCCGCGCTTGTTTTTAGCAAGGCCTGTACACCTTCGTTAATGAGGTTTTCTTCGGCAAGTTTTCCCAAAGGATCTGCGCCTACTTTCCCACAAAACGCTGTTTTTAGACCGCAACGGCTGGCCCAAACTGCGGTATTGGCCGCGCTTCCTCCCGGTAATAACTGGACTTTCCCGATAACATCGCTGCCTGAATGCAATTTATGATCAGGTGAAATAATCACATCCCAGGCAAAATCGCCTAAAACAAACAAAGGAATATTCATGCAGTCTCCGGAATGAGAATTAAATATCAATTATTTTTGAATTTAACTTATTGTAATTTTTCGTTCAATAAAAAACTCATGATTAAAGGCCTTTTATATAATTATTAGGAAGTATGTCCATGAATGATTTGCATCGTTATTTTTCCCTGATTAAGTTTTGCACATTATGCCAAAAGGAATTGAGTTATGACAATAATCGATTTACGAAGCGACACGGTTACACTGCCCTCTGAAGAAATGAGAAAAGCCATTTATGAAGCCAGGGTAGGCGATGATGTTTTAGGGGAAGATCCCACAGTAAATGAGCTTCAGGATAAAATTTGTAAACTGACGGGTAAAGAAGCTTCTTTGTTTGTTACCAGCGGCACACAGGCAAATCAGGTGGCCATAAATGCACACACGCAACCCGGCGATGAAGTAATCTGCGAATACCGTTCTCACATTTTTAATTACGAATGCGGCGCTCCCGGTTTATTATCCGGCGTTCAGCTTCATCCTTTACAGAGTGATTATGGAATACTGGAACCAGATAAAATTATAGAAGCCATCCGGCCTGATAACGCTCATTTTCCAAAATCCAGACTGATTGCCGTCGAAAATACGCACAACCGTTGGGGTGGAACGATCTATCCTCTCGAAGCCATCAAGGAGTTGCGTAATCTGGCCGATGAATACGGATTAAAACTGCATCTTGATGGTGCAAGGTTATGGAATGCGTCGGTGGCAACAAAAATATCCATCAAAGAATATGCCTCCTATTTCGACTCGGTGGCCATGTGTTTTTCGAAAGGCTTAGGCGCTCCGGCAGGTTCGATTATCTCCGGTGACCGTGAATTCATAAAAAAAGCCCATTATTACAGAAAAGTATACGGAGGCGGTATGAGACAGGCGGGTTTTTTAGCCGCAGCGGCTCTTTATGCTATTCAAAATAATATAGAACGCCTGCTGGACGATCACCACCGAGCGCGTGTTCTGGCGGAGGGAATAAATGCATTACCGGGTTTTATCATTGATCTCGAAGCCGTTCAAACGAATATCGTAGTCATTGATACCAGTCTTAATCACCTGACGGCCCCTCAGATCGCTGAAGCGCTTGATATGGAAGGCGTTAAATTAAATGCGTTTGCTCCGACACGGCTGCGTGCGGTAACTCATCTGCATATTACAGATGATGATATAAAGATGGCCATTGAAGCATTTAAAACGATTAATTAATACATATTAATATGGGATAGTAAATTGCATATCATTATTATTGGCGCTGGAGATGTCGGGTATAATCTGGCTAAAATGCTTTCTTACGAACAGCACGATATTTCCTTAATTGAATCGGAACATACCAGATATGTAAAGGCGGCTGAAAATTTGGACGCGCAGGTTTTTGAAGCCAGCGGTACGAGCTATCATGTCCTGGAAAATGCCGGTATTAAAAAAGCCGATATGCTGGTCGCCGTTACGAACTCGGATGAGGTTAATATTATTGCCGCTTTAATGGCTAAAAAATACGGCGTGGCTAAAACCATTGCCCGGGTGAAAAACAGAGAATACCTGAATGAAGACGCGCCGCTAAATGCCGAAAAATTAGAAATTGACCTGTTGATTCATCCGGAATCGGTGGTCGCGCAGAATGCGGTTCGTTTGTTGAAACAAAGCGCTGCTACCGACATTATTGAGTTTGCCAAAGGCGAAATCAATCTGATCGGCATCCAGTTGGACAAAGGACTTCCTATTTTAAATAAACCGTTAAAAGACCTGGCGCAGGAGTTTCAGAACTTTCCTTTCCGTTTAGTTGCCATCCAGAGAAAAGATATTACAAAAATTCCACGCGGCGAAGATGTCTTATTAAAAAATGACAGAATTTATGTGGTCTTACCAAAAAAGAATGTTCCTGACGTAATAAAAGCCACGGGAAAAGAAAATGTAAATATCGAAAGCGTGATGATCCTTGGCGGCGGACAAACCGGCATGTTAATCGCTAAAGAACTGGAAGAAGATTATAATGTTAAAATCATTGAATCAAACCAGGATAAATCTATTGATCTTGCAGAGCAATTAAGAAGATCCCTGGTTATTCGTGGCGACGGCAGAGATATTAATCTGCTTGCCCTTGAAGGCATAATAGAAATGGATGCCTTTATTTCAGTGACCGGCGATGATGAAACGAATATCATTTCCTGCCTGTTAGCGCGTCATTTAAGGGTGCCAAAAATTATCGCCCTTATCAATAAAAGCGATTATGCGCCCATCATTCCCACCATCGGTATTGACGCCTATCTTTCCAAACAACTGCTTACCGTAAATGGTATTCTTAAATTTATCAGAAGAGGCTCCGTTGTCAGTATCGCTTCGATTCCCGGTATTACAGCCGAAGCCATCGAAATGATCGCAGAACCGGGATCCAAAATTACCCAGAAAACTCTGGCCGAGCTTAAATTCACCAAAAATGCAATACTCGGAGCTGTTATGCGCGATAACGAAGTGATCATACCAATGGGGAACACCCGGATAGAAGCCGGTGATAAAGTCGTTTTATTCGCGCTGCCAACCGCTATCCGCGAATTGGAAAAACTTTTTACGAGATAATAGGATGATTCAGTTCCGGCTTATTTTTAATATCATCAGCGCCTTGTTATTATTCCTGGCGCTGGCTTTATTAGTTCCGACGGTAATCGCTTTTTTTTATGACGAAGGCGATTTTATTTCATTATCGCATACAATGGGCTTATCGTTTTTGTTAGGACTAGCCGGGTATTTTCCCACGAGAAGTAAATAAGAATTAAAGATCAAAGACGGGTTTTTAATTGTGACGCTGGGCTGGATATTTTTTGCGCTGATAGGCGCCCTGCCCTTTTATATTTCAGGTTATATCCCATCCTATACCGATGCTTTCTTCGAAACCATGTCCGGATTTACCACGACCGGCGCATCAATACTTACAGACATTGAAAAACTGCCGCATGGATTATTATTCTGGCGCTCCTTTACGCACTGGTTAGGCGGTATGGGAATTATCTTATTATCGCTGGCTATCCTGCCTTTGCTGGGCGTAGGCGGTATGCAGTTATTCAAGGCGGAAGTCCCCGGCCCTGTGCCGGACCGGCTGACACCGAGAATCAGGCATACGGCCGAACTGCTCTGGGGCGTATATGTTATCATCAGTATTGTGGAAATGATTTTACTTAAGATAGCCGGCATGAACTGGTTTGACGCCGCATGCCATACCTTCGGCACTATGGCTACCGGAGGCTTTTCAACAAAAAACTTGAGTATTGCCCATTATCAAAATCCCTGGATCGACTGGATTATTATTATTTTTATGATTATTGCGGGAACCAATTTTGCCCTGCATTACAGAGCGCTCAAAGGAAAACCGATCTTTTATTGGCGTGATTCTGAAGCG
Organism: Calditrichota bacterium; assembly: GCA_003854985.1. Lineage (GTDB taxonomy): Bacteria > Calditrichota > Calditrichia > Calditrichales > Calditrichaceae > Zgenome-0002. The sequence goes on along the minus strand of RQOG01000006.1, from coordinate 253,762 downwards.
CGTTTTTTTATCACCATTATCTTAATCGCTTCGTTAATCATAGGCTTCGACGTCTGGAAAAACTCCGGTAATAATGTGTTCACATCTCTTACCGATACCATTTTTCAGGTAGTCTCAATTCTGACTACCACAGGTTACGGCACATCAGATTATGAAGCCTGGGCTTATTCATCACGCCTTATTTTATTCATACTAATGTTCATCGGTGGTTGTGCAGGCTCGACAGCCGGCGGTATGAAAATCGTGCGGTCTATGGTGCTTTTTCAGTTTAGCCGGCAGGAAATGAAAAAACTAATACATCCTCAGGCGGTGTTTACCGTCCGTATTGGCGGAACAATTGTGCCGGATGAAATTCGAAGGCACATCAGCGGGTTTTTCCTGCTTTATATCTCTGTCTTTGTAGTCAGCATTATTGTTATGAGTATTTTAGGACTGGATTTTGAAAGTTCTTTTGGAAGCGTTGCAGCCACGTTGAATAATATTGGTCCGGGTTTAGGATCGGTCGGACCGACTGAAAATTATGCCCATATCCCTCTTTTAGGAAAATGGTTTTTATCTGCGCTCATGCTGATAGGCCGGCTTGAATTATATACGGTGCTTGTCCTGTTCTCATTTACCTTCTGGAAGAAATAAAAACCTGATCATGGAAATAAAACAATTACATGATTGGAAAGTCTCCGCTTCGCGTGCCATTGAAATACAAAAAGAATTAGCCGCAAAAGTAATTACAGAGAATCGCTTCGGCAAAATACAATATGTGGCAGGTATTGATATCGGCTTTCCGAAAAACAAGGAGACAGCCAGAGCGGCGGTTACCTTACTGAATTTTCCGGAATTAAAACTACTGGAATATGTTGTCACCGATTCTCTGGTCGCTTTTCCCTATGTGCCGGGATTACTATCATTCAGGGAAATACCCGCTATTATCGAAGCATTAAAAGAATTAAAAACCGAACCGGATATTATTTTATGCGATGGTCAGGGCATCGCCCATCCCCGGAAGTTCGGACTGGCCTCTCATCTGGGACTCATTCTTGATAAACCTACCATCGGAGTGGCAAAATCACGTTTATTCGGGTCTTTTGATTACACGCCGTGTAAAAAGGGTGAATGGACATCATTAAGAAATTCCGATCATGAAGAAATCGGCGCCGTATTATGTACAAGGGATAATGTTAAGCCGCTTTACATATCAATAGGTCATAAAATTTCCCTGCAATCATCCATTGAGATTGTGCTCAAATGCATCATAAAATACAGGCTTCCAGAAACAACCCGCACGGCGCATCAGCTGGCTTCAAAAAAAACGCCGCTATCCATTTCGGACAACGGCGCTGACACTATACATATTTGAGATTTATATTATTCGGTTTCTTTCTCCAGCAATACATAAACATGCCACTGTTCATCGCGCTGAATCCTTTCCTTCTGCCTGATTTTAAACGGAGCGATTTGTTGATTTAACGCCTGGTTATTTAATGAATCGGTCAGCATCAGAGCCATTTTTCGCTGGGCGTCCATTAGCGCTTTCTCTTCTGCAATATCTGCTCTTACCGATCGGCCGTAACCCCTTGCAATCAATAAATCTTCTTCAGCAGTTATCTGATTATACCATTCGGGCGCGCCCTCGAGCTCAACCGATAAGGTACTTGAAGAATCGATTTTTACGTTTGTTTTTAAACTATCCTCAACCGGTTCTTTTTTCTGCTCGCTGTTATCATCACAGCTGAACGTTATATATAAAAAAGGAACCAGCAATAAAAGTGAATAGATTCGCATTAATTATTCCCCGCTAATCATACGATCACGTTCCATATTCCATTTTACCCAGTCATCTTCCATGTCTTTTACGGGATCAAATTTCTGCTGTTTATAATTAATATCATTCATTTTCTGAAAATCATCCATATCCTTTTTCACCATATCATCGTACTGCTTCTGATCGTTTTCCTTAAACTTTTCAAAATCATCCATTTCTTTTTGCATGAAATCTTTGATCAGTTTTTCCTGCTGTTTCTTGTATTCTTCAAAATTCATTACGAGAACCAGCTCTTCGCCTGCATTAATATTAAATGACGAATCGGATAGGGTGGTGCCATCCTTTTCAAATGGCGTTACGGCAATACTTCCTTTATAGCAGCGGTAAGTCGTATGATTTTCATCGCATTCCAATCGGTAAACCGTACCGCGTATAGCACAGACTGATGAAGGCGTTTTCATATTGAGCTTTGTTTGCCCCTTGGGCATAAAAATACTAAGCCATGCCAATCCGCTTTTCATATCCACTTCATCTTCGCCTTCATTATTCTGGCGAATCTCGACGATCGAATTCTCACCAATACGCATTACTTTTTTTGTATCAAAAGTAACTTCGCATTTGGTTTTTTTCGCCGTTTTTATTTTATCCTTGTCATAAACAGGCGTTTTAAATTTTGCTTTTTCCCAGTCCACACCACCGGCAGACTGAACAAAATTACTGCCCAGACTGAATGAAATTTTACCAATTTGTTTGCCCTTCTCGTCCCCGGCATAAGAAAAAACAAGCGGCAGAATAATAAAAATAATAATCATTCTGAGGACCATTATATATCCTCCTTTTTAGTTGGTCGTTAAAATTTAATTATCTGTGGATTAATCCCCTGAAACTCAGGCATACACATACCTGCATTGGCATTAATGTATGTCGGATCACATATAATATACCTTTGTCCATTATAAGTTACTCCTTCCCCGATAATATCGCTTTTAAATTTAACAGCCGTTGCAATATGCCCGGGATAATCTAATCCTACAATGTCCATTCCTAATAAGTTTTTTATAAGATAAGAAAATAAAATTGATCTGTCTTCACAATCGGAAGCCGGATAAAAAAGCGTTTCTTCCGGCAGAAGATATTTTTCTTTTCCGAACTGCACGTCATCCGTCTTATAATCAAAAGAAGTCTGCACAAATCTTAGCAGTAGATTAACCGCTTCCAGCTCTGATTTACCTTCAACATGCGGTTTTAATTCGCTTAATAAGGTCGTTTGCGCAGCGATTGATACAGGCGAACTAAAATATAAGCCGATATCGGTCTGAGGATAATTCTTATAATATTCCACAATATCATTGTTATATTTGATGATCAGAGAATACGAGTTTCCATTATAGTCAAAGGCTAATTTTCTTTGATCAATTTTATTGGTAAGATTCGGAACTGCGGCCATCCGCATCGTAAACATTTTATCGCTGCCTTCATAATTACCTTCATAGGTATAAACCTGGCCGCTTAAATCTAGCGGTCCTTCAAACGATACAAAATAGTATTTGTGACCGCTAATGGTAACAAACTGATTATTATAAATGGTATTTTCATTGGAAATCAGCAGAAAAATCTGATCTCTTTTATAAGCAATGCGGACATCGTAACCGGATTTTAAAAGCAGAAACCACGCACATAAGGTTTGTTCGTTTTTTTTGTTTTTATAAATTTCAGAGCTCAGTCCGTGAACAAGGCGGATATATCCCCAGTCATTTAACAGCAAATTATGCTTATAATTTTTCAGTCCGGCGATAAGCTTTACGGCGTCTGAAGAGGCTAAAACAGCCCAGCTATCGCTTATAACCTGATTATTAATCTGCCCGCTGATATTTATCCCGGGCTTTTTATCCAGCAAAAAAGCTACAGGAACCCCAAAAAAGGTAAACTTAATATTCGCTTTAGGAGTAATTTCCTGAACAAGGGGTTTCGGTTTAGGTTTCGGCGCCAATGGTATTGGTTTTATTTTAACAGGGGCTACGGGCCGATCGGTAACTTCTTTCACAGGTTCCGGCTTGGCGATCGGTATATCTTTTGGCTTTGGTTTGTTATCACTTTTTTCACCGTCCATCGACTGAAAGGCTTTCCAGTCTTTTTTCAGAAACTCCATAAAAGCTTTGTCTTCTTTTTCCAGATAGCTTTGAAGGGCCTGCTGATCTTTTTTCAGCCAGTCCTTAAAAGATTCCTGGGCGACACTATAATTAATAGCAAACAAACACAGAACGATCAGTATGACACTATCCGGAAACAACCTGATGTTTTTCATGATTTCTCCCGCTGACATTAATACCTATTGTAAGATTTTTGAGCTTCGGTGATCATCAAACATTTCGTTAACGGGAACAATCTGATTATTCGGCTCAATTCTGAAAACCTTCCATACATTGCCGCGTTGATTTTGCGGGGCGATAAAAGTTGCCTGGAGTCTGTTGTCCGCATAAACATCCACTCTTGCTCCGCTCAGGGAAAGATCAAGGGTATTTGCACGGTTTCTAGCCGTATAATTATGAACGGCATATTCATAAACACCTGCAGCCGGTTTATATATCGTGATGGTTTCCGGTCCGTATTTATCTTTATCGTCGATGTCCAGAAAATTAATTCCGCCAATGAGGGTTTTTTGATCCCACCAGATATGAAACCGTCCGCCTTCCGGCATAGGACCGGCAAGATGGGCATCCAAATCGGTCGGATATGGTCCCCAGGTCAGTACAATACGATAATTTTTTATTTCCGGGGTCATTGCAAAATTCATGCTTACCGGCAGTTCCGTTATATCCATTTCGAAATTATGCTCAGCGGTAATAAATCCTTCCTTGGCGAAGACAGCCGTATATTTGCCATAATCCAGTTTTTCTGCAAAATATCCATTGGCGCTGGTAACGCCCATAGCCGAGGTTTCACCCGTTCTTCGCTCCTTGATTATCACATTCACATCTTCAAGCAATCTTCCGGTTGCCGCGTTAATCATGGTGACATTATAAATCCTTTGTTGCGCGAACATTTCCAGAAAATTATAGAAAAAACCGTCAACTACTGCGCCGGCACGGAAAATCAATCCCGGGGCATTCGTGGGCAATTTTACCTGGTATGTTTTTTTATTAAGATTATCCTCTATTAAGGCCATCGCTTCGGAACGGGAAAGCATTAAAAAATCATCTTCCGTGGCAAAATCTTCATCCATTAAAATATTGGCGATATAAATATTGAACAAACGTCCTTTGGCATTTTGAATCACAAATTCCTGTGAATTCCCGGTAAGTGTGCGGTTCGTCGTAACATTCCCGTCTGAAGAAGGTTTATTACTATTTCCTCTGATCAATTCTACCTTGCCGTCATGATAGTACTGAAGGAGCGCTTCCGCTTCACCATCCATAGCCATTTCATTCCATTGAACCGTAATTTTAAAATCATAGGCGGATAAATATAGGACGGAACACATCAAAAAAATGATGGTTGATTTCATTGGATGTTCCTTTCATGTATATGAGTTAGCGCATCATTGGCGATATTACATCGCTTTTCGCAATTCGCGTTAAAACATAAAACAGGGCATTTTCTCTGTCCGGATACCGTTCAAGAATCTTAATATTTTTAAGAAGATATTTAACTTTTATAATAGATATTTCATCCATTATTTCAGCCCCGGCCTCATCCTGTTTAAACATTTTAAGCTTATGAAACTGAACAGCGATATTGGTAATAATTTTGAATATAGATCTTTCCTCTGCTGTTTTCCATGCATCCGACTCTCCGCCGGTTGAAGTGTACATTCCGATTCCATAATAGTATTTGTCATCTTCAAAAAAATCTTTATTCAGCCATTCCGGAGCCTGTAAGTTCCTGGAATCGATATATTCAGCCTGAAACTGATAAGCCGTATCCAGCACAAAGGCAGAAACATAATCATCCGTTAATATGCTGATGTTAAACCGATCTGCTTGATATAACTTATCGCGCACAGCTTCCAGGGAATCCGGAGAAAAAAAATAATAATAATTACTATTTCTCAATAAACCCTGTTCTTTTTCCGTTCCATAAATTTCCAGAGTTCCGGATACAATACATTCCTGATAAACGCAAAAGGTATTCTCTGCGTCTATATATTCCGGAGAACCATTATAAGTATAACCCACATAGATACTATCATAATTTTTAGGATACAGAAACCATGTGGGATAAGTATTGGAGGCTTCCAAGGCTCCTAAAACTGCCAATAACCAGAAAAATCCATTCTTTATTTTGCAAGACATCCTATCCATATATTTTCACTAAAATTAAATATTAAAAAAAGAGGGGATGGCTAAACCACCCCCTTAACAAAATTACATTCCGCCGCTCTGTTGTTTTTCGTAATCGTCCATTTCATTTTTAAGTTCTTCATAAGCCTGAGAAGCTCTGAATCTTTCATACAGTTTGGGTTTCGAAGCTTCCAATTCATCCATAACAGACATGTTAACCGTTTTAGGCGTAATGGCAACGACAACACCGGTTTTATATTGATTGGTCTTTGGATTTTTTGTCATTTTCGATTTTTGTACGATCGCGCCTTTTAATACCTTGCTGGTTAAAGTTTTCGTAACCGATGTAAAGGCTTCATTGATTTCCGAATCATCCGCGCTGCCGATTTCTTCCATAAAAGATTTTTTCATTTTCTGGACTTTCAGATCAAAAATCTCTGCTAATTTACCCTGGGCATTAGTTACTGCCTTTTCCTTCGCTATATCGCTGCGTTCGGAAATGCCTTCGCCCACTGCGGCCACACCGCCGCCTTCGATAATCTGGTTAGCCATGGTTGTTAAATCTTCAAAAGGATCGGCTACTTCAACAAAATCGGCATCTGCAGGATCTGCCACAGCCTTTTTGCCACCACCGCAGGATGTGATAAAAAATGCAGCGATAACCATCGATAATAAAGCGATAATGTACTTCTTCATTCTTACTCTCCTTATAATTAGTTAATGATTTAGGTCATTTCTAAACGACAATTATTAATTTTTCACCCATATTATACATTGATTTAAATCAAATTTCCACTTTTTTAATAAATATTATTTATTATTTCTGCGCCATATACTCAATAAACTTTTTATACAAACTTCCTGTAATTTCTTCTTGAACCGATTTCATGATCTTTAATTTGGCCTGTTCTTCCGAAATACCAAGCGTACGTTTATCCACATTAAAAGCATTCATGGAAGAACCCGAAATATTATCGATAATTTCCACCGTCAGTTTCCAGTTAAATCCCGTCATGTCGCTCCGGTTCATCTCTGCCGGATTCAGAGTCAGATTATATTTGAATATAAAATCTGTCCGGCCCTCTTTCATCGGAAAGCCGATCTTCCCGATTAATTCCTTTATATAATCGGATACGGCGGGGGGACAATTAGCATCCGGTTGTAAACCGGCAGAAATCTGTTCTGTTGCTTCATTAAGTTCTTTGTTGATCTCGTCTCCCGTAACCGCTTCCGGTATTTCAGCCTTTGTGGGCATCAGGATTTTATAGATTTCTTTTAAACCCTGGTTTTGATCGTATTTGGCTTTTGCTCTGGATAAAAGAACATATTTCTTATTCTTATCCGGCGCGTTTTGAGCATCGAGATATGTTTCGCTTATAGAAGCATTGTTTTTACTTATATCATCTTTGTACAGCCCGGCCGTTTCCAGTCTGTCCAGCGTAGCCAGAACGTAATACAAACCATCTTTTGATGAAAAATGAGATTGCTGTACTTTTACATTTTTAAGCTCCAGATTACTGCCAATTCTGGTATTCCGATTCATTTGGGATTCGCTTTTAAAAGAATTTTCAGTTTCCAGGAAAGCCTCCTGCAGCGACTGGCTTACGCGTACCTGTGACTGAAATATTTTTGCAATAGAACCGATCGCGTTATTTTCGGCGGCATCCCTTGAATCACCGGTTCCTACGCCTGTAAAATACTGTTCCTGCGGATACATATCATGGGGGGTATCGATCCATGAAGGATTTTTATCATCGGCCGCAATATTTCTCGTTTTTTCCGCAGATGAACACTGAATTAAAACAAGAGAAATTAGGGAAATTAAAACATATGCTTTTATTAATTTCATAATTTAATCCTGATTTTTTAATTAAATGAATAAGCGTCTACTAAATTGATATTATTTTTTACCTCAAATTCAGGATACACTTTTTTGTCTACCACAATCCGGTCTCTTTGCAGAAATCTTATCTCGACATTATGCCGGCCGGGAGTTATCGGAAATTCGCCTGCATAACAGGTTTGCGGCATGGTTCGCCAGCCTCTCAGATCGGGATTTTCGGTAGCGTCTACCGCAATATCAGCCGCCGCATTGAGTACAGTACCCCAAAAAGCATTGGCGCCGGTTTTTTCTTTTAACTTCTTTTTACCTTCTGCGGCAAGTAATCCTTTTGAAACCGTTCTCAAAATAGTCTTCACGGCAACCATGGTCATCCGGGAATCAAAGGTATATTTGGCAATCTGATCCATTTTTTCCAGAACTTCCAATTCGCCTATTTTCTGGCCGTCCACATAAACCTCTACAAAGGCAATTTTTGATGGGTTTACGGTAAGAGCGGGAAAAGCAAATTTAAAGTGATATCCGGATTTAACGCCCGGGAAATAAATATTTGGCAGAGCTATCGGCATTTCAAGACCGTGTATACCGATGGCATCGTCATAAGTAGTGATCTGACCACCCACGGCGCGTTTAAAGGGCGCCTGTCCGGTAAAGGCCAGAATGCTTAAAATATTACTATTCTGATCAAAACGATCCGATCCGTCGGCTAATGTTGCTGATTGTAAACTTGCAGGAATCTGGTAGTCATAAACCTTCGGTTGTGTTTGAAAAGCTTCCTGCATTTTTTCAAAAGAAATCCGGCTGTTATCATATTCCCTGTCCGCCCTGAAAACAAGATAGCTTAGATAGTTGGCCAGAGCATTATTATAAAAATTTGGCGATATATATTTAATATTATCATGCGCGTCTTCGGCGCTGTTCATTTCCCGGGCCATATCGCCGTATTTCGTATCCAACTCGCGCAGTTTGTCGTTGACCCGCTTTATTTCCACATAGGCTTCGTTGAATTGATCCATGTTGATATAATTGAGCGCTTTAAAAACATTGATATAAATATTTTCATAGATTTCGCCAAAATAATCCATAACATTATCGTTAAGAATAAATGAAGCGGCGGCCTTGGAGATACTTTTTGTAAAAAGTTCTTCCATAGCCAGTTCGGCTTTGTCGAAATATTCATTGCTCTGCTGATGCTGTCCGGCATAATAAAGTACGATTCCCTTATCGAGATAATAAAGAACCCGGTCTTTTTCGACATATTGATTTTGCGTCTTAGCAAGATCTATTTTTTTGCTGGCATCCTCATATCTGCCGAAACTTAGATCGGTTGTAATGGGGTCATAAAATTTAACTGCGGTTCTGGTAGCCGCGCATCCATTAAAAAGATATAGTATGAAAAAAGTAAATAATACCGAATAAATCAGTTTTTGCCGGGATATTTTCATTTTATTTATCATTCTCCTAAAATTCATTTTAACTTTTTTTAATCATCGCCCGGATTTTTAAATTATTTACTTATTTATACCTGATTTATCAGTTTTCTTATATCCAGTAAAGATTCAAAACCGGTGAAAACAATATTCACCGGATTTAACTTTAAATACTTAATTACCACTTGGCGCCTTTTTGCTCAACCATTTTTTTAATCTTCTTGTTGCCAAGCCATACTTTGCTGTTGGTTTCGAGATTAATCAGTTCCAGATCGACCTGGTAAGAAACGGCTTTCTGCCCTTCAAAAGAATCCACAAAAGAATTGATTGTACCTTTTAACATAAAATCCGCGCCGGTTTCATTTCCCAGTTCCTTGGCCGTTTCAATAGAAGCGTTAGTTTGTTGGTCCATTCTTTCGTCGCGAACCTCTTCTCTTTCAATCCTAGAAGCGACAAATTCAACCTGACCGGAGTTTATCAATTCGCGTTCCATATCTTTAACAAAGGCTTCAACCGCAATGTGTTCACTGCTTTTGTTTCTAATGGTTCCAACGATAACTGTAGGTTTTTTGCCATTAGCAGCTTCGAAATCCATCAGCCAGGGACGCGACAACACATCCTTAATCATCGCTTCGGCGGTCAAACGTGAATCGGTATCGTTCCATTTACCACTGATATCGGTAGCTTGATCGGCCTGAATACGCGATACAGTCCGGGATGGTCCGCCACAGCTCATCATTATGCTGATCATAGAAAATACAACAAGGATTACAAACAACTGTTTCATTTTTACCTCCATTAAAGATTGATATTAATAGTTTTATTATCTTTTTATCTTCCTTCTAAATTATCGGCTTCAAAATTACAAACTTTTATAAGTCAATGCATGTTTTTCTTAACAACTAAACCATCATATCATTATTCAGCTCACAAATTAAAGTAAAATTTTAACAGTTCAGTATGATTTTCATCAATGCGCCTTATAATGATTTCATTTCGTCATCAAAAGCTAAACTTGTTTTTCTTCTGCTTTATTTCAATCTCTTTTCATATATTCTGTATTTCTTTATCAATACAAATTTCAAATGCTTCATGGCGTTATTCATCGATGCATTATCTTCCAAAACCCAGTTAGCTTCCACATAAGGCATTTTATGCCCAAGCGTTTCATTAAGTTTCCTGAAAAGCAGCGCGGAAACACCTTTTTGCTGATAGGGTTTTAATATGGCCAGAGACCACACCCTAAAACGGTTAATTTTTTTTATTCCGCTTATCAGTTTAAATATCCCGACAGGAAATAAACGCCCATTAAGATTTTGCAGAATACTATTGATATCCGGAAGAGCCAGTAAATAACCGATTGGCTGTCCATCCGCTTCTGCAAAAAGAACAATATCGGGATTGATAATCTGTTTAAGATCACGGGCGATTTCGTCCGCTTCGCTTTCATGGACTGGATAAAAGCCCCAGTTGTCAGCCAGAGCCTCGTTCGTAAGCCGGACAATCAGCCGGGTTTCTTCAGCCAGCTTGTCCATATTAATGGAGCGGATTGTAATCTTATAGCGCCGGGCGATCAGATCGGTATAATTTATAAACCGATAAGGAAAGGTATAACCGGATGCCACATCGCATCCATAAACAAACAGCTCCTTGATTTTACCAAAGCCGAATTGTTGAAAATGATCATTGTAAAACGGCGGATTCTGAGAAGATAAGATCACAGGTGGAACCTGATAACCTTCGATTACCAGCCCGATATCCTGGGATTCAAAATTCCACTGCCCGCGAATTTTTTCCACCCCCTGTTCGGAAAGCCATTTTTCGGCCGTTTTTAATAATAGGTTTGCAGAATTTTCATCATCAATACATTCATAATACCCAATAAAGCCAAGCTTTTCATTTAAATATTGATTGACTTCCGGATTAATGTATGCGGCGATGCGACCGGTAAATTGTCCGTTATTTTTAAGCATAAAAAATTGATGTTTTATGTGTTTAAACAGCGAATTACGCCGGATATCAAATATTTTTTTCTGCTCAGCTTTAAGGGGAGGTATCCAATACGGATCATTCTTCCTTAATTGGTATGGCAGGTTTATAAAATGCTTTAAATCTTTTTTTGTGGTTACCTGATGAATCTGAACAGTTCCGCTCGGACCTATTTCTTTGTATGATAATGTCATATTAATTATCAGACTTAACCATCATTTAAAATGTATGGTAAAAAAAGTACCCCTGGAGAGATTCGAACTCCCGACACAAGGCTTAGGAAGCCTCTGCTCTATCCTGCTGAGCTACAGGGGCATTAAACTTAAGGGCAAATTTAGAAATGATTGCCACAAAAGGCAAGGCTGATCATGAATTAACGGCTTTATCAAAATTCAATTAAAGAATGGAAATCATATTTACTTATTTTTTGCCGGCCTTTAAGAAACGCCAGTTCAATGATAAACAATAATTTTATCACTTTGCCGCCCGCTTTTTCTACTAATTCCGCAGCCGCGGCCGCCGTGCCTCCGGTGGCAAGCAGATCATCGATTATTACTACGTTTTTACCTTCGGGAAAAGCGTCCCGGTGGATTTCGAGCTTATCGGCGCCATATTCCAGTTGATACTCAACCTGATGCACTGCGGCCGGCAGTTTTCCCGGTTTACGGATCGGCACAAAACCGCAGTTCAGACGATCGGCCAGAACGCTGCCGAAAATAAAACCGCGGGACTCTATTCCGGCCACATAATCCACGTTATTATCGCATACCTTGTCGTATAGTAAATTGATGACATTTTTAAAATACTCGGGCTGGTTCAGAATGGTCGTAATATCTTTAAACAGGATGCCCTTCTGCGGAAAATCGGGTACATCGCGGATGGCTGATCTAATTTCTTCAAGCTGCATTTTTATTTTCCTTACATGGCGATATTAAAATCTCTATGAATTCCTTTATATTCCATATTTTCAATATCCAGATCGGTGACCATTGACCAGGATGGTCCTTCTTTCAAAATGTTAATTAATGTAAAAAGTTTTTCCTGCTCCCCTTCGGCAAATACTTCCACATTGCCGTCCGGCAGATTGCGAACATAACCCGTCAATCCGAGCTGCTGCGCTTTTTCCCGTGCGAACCAACGGTAACCGACTCCCTGAACCCGGCCTTTAACGATTATTTTGCAGGCTTCTTTCATGATGAAATCAATTTAGTAATTTTATCCACCGCATCCCGGGGATTATCCGCCTTAACGATATCTTCGGATATATCCCAGGTATTCAGTCCGACGACCGGTTTACCCAATTGCAGGGCATAAGCGATTTCGGATAAGGTTCCGTATCTGCCTGTTACAGCAATTAATCCCAGGGCGCTTCGAACGATGATCAGATTTCTGGCGACACCCATTCCAGTCGGAATGGCTAAATCAATATAAGGATTCGCATATTCAGCGTCTTCCTGCGGTAAAATACCGACGGTCAATCCGCCGGATTCATGACAGCCCTTGGCCGCATATTCCATCACGCCGCCCAGTCCGCCGCAAACTAATCCGTAATTTTTTTTGCCTATTTCCAGTCCCACCTGGTAGGCCAGGTTTTGAACATCCAAATCACATTGCCCGGAGCCGATCACGCCGATGAGTTTTTTCATATTAAGGATAAATCCTTTGCATTAACCGCGGATACGGAATTGTCTCCCGCACATGTTTTGTGCCGCATATCCAGCCGACCGTGCGTTCGATGCCCAGGCCGAAACCGGAATGAGGAACCGAACCGTATTTTCTTAAATCCAGATACCACTTAAAATCGGCTTCCGGCAGATTATGTTCTTTTATTCTTTGCAGAAGCGTATCATAATCATCTTCGCGCTGGGAACCGCCGATAATCTCGCCGTAACCCTCCGGGGCTATAATATCCATAGCCAAAGCGGACTGAGGTTCCTGCGGATCGCGCTTCATATAAAAAGCCTTGATAGCCGCCGGGTAATGATGAATGATCACCGGTTTATCAAATTTTTCTGATACGATGGTTTCATCGGCCCCGCCAAAATCATCGCCGACCTTAAATTCCGGATTTTCTTTTTTAACCATCTCGGCGGCTTCGTTGTAATGGATGCGCGGGAAAGGCGGCTTTATATGTTCCAGTTTGCTGATGTCCCTTTCCAGCGTTTCCAATTCTCTGCGCCGGTTTTTAACCACCGACTGCACCAGGTGTGAAACAAAATCTTCAGCTAACTTCATATCGTCATTTAAATCATAATACGCCGCTTCCGGTTCGATCATCCAGAATTCCGTTAAATGGCGGCGGGTTTTGGATTTTTCGGCGCGAAAAGTGGGACCGAAGCAATATACTTTTCCAAAAGCCATGGCGCTGGCTTCGGCGTATAACTGGCCGCTCTGGGTCAGATATGCTTTGGAACCGAAATAATCAGTGCCAAATAAAGTCGTAGTGCCTTCCGCCGCATTGGGCGTAAAGATGGGCGAATCGACTAGCACAAAACCCCGATTATCAAAAAATTCCCTGGCCGCCCGGATCACTTCATGCCGAACCAACATTACGGCGTGCTGCAACCTGGAGCGCAGCCACAGGTGACGGTGATCCATTAAAAAATCAACCCCGTGTTCCTTAAGCGAAATCGGGTATTCTTCGGCAATCTGTACAATATCAACATCGCGCACCTGCAATTCGTAACCCAGCGGCGAGCGTTTATCCTCGGCCACTTTGCCGGTAACCCGCAGGGAGCTTTCCTGGGTTAGTTTATCCACATTGGTAAAAATCTCTTCCGAAACGTCATTTTTAAAAACCACGCACTGGATAGTGGCCGAGCCGTCCCGCACCAATAAAAAGCGTAGTTTACCACTGGAGCGCATGTTATAAAGCCAGCCCTGAATGGTGACTTCCTGACCGTTGTATTTGGAGATTTCAGAAATAGTTACAGTTTGAGCCATCGCTTTTTCCTTTTATTATCGAACTTTGAGTTTTTAATTTAAAGAGAGGATATTTATTTATCAAGGCGGGAAATGTTTTACCTTTTTGCCACAGAGACCACTGAGTATAAAAAATACGCCTTCTTTTATGGAAGGAGATTAAAAGTTCTAACCCCTATCTTCCCCCCTATGGTTATTAAGGGGGAATGAAGGGGGGGGTAAACTTACTTCAACAGCGCCATCTTTTTCGTAGCCGGAAACGATCCTGAATGAATCTGATATATATATATGCCACTGGCAAAACCGGACATATCAAACCGCACCTGATGATTTCCGGCAGGCTGCCATGCGGAAACCAGTGATTTTAGCTTTTGACCCAATAAATTATAAACAGACAATTCAACTTCGCCGCTTGTCGGTATTTGATAATTGATCATTGTACAATTGTTAAACGGATTGGGATAGTTCTGTTCAAGATTATATTTACGCGGCTGATTATTCTCACGGTTCTTTATTGAAGTGGCGTCCACTTTAAAAGTGATTGATTTCTGATGCGTTCCCGGAATAAGTGCATATGATGAATTTATATAGAGCGTGCCCCGATAACTGCCTGTTTTAAGTGAATCGAACTGAATTAAAATTCTCACTTCTTTCGAATCCTGGGCAGCAATACAGAAATTTGCAGGATCTATGGTTACCGTAATTTCTTTTTGCCTGAATTTATCGGATATAGCAACCGAGTCCGCTGCCTGTCCCTCATTATAAAAATAAAATGTTGAATCATATAAACCTTTTGACCCGAACGTCCCTAAATTAAGCGGCGATGGTATTGTATTATAGGTTTTAGGGTAAACAATACTATCATAATTGTCCTTATGAATAGCATAAACCCGGCCATTATAACCGCCCAGGTATATAATACCATCTGCAAGAACCGGCGTAGAATAAATTTGTGTGCCAAGATTAAGATTTGTTTTCAGATTTCCATCACTTTTATTCAGAGCACATAATGTACCAATGTTTATGTCTGATGTGCTTTGCGTCCCTATATATACCAAATCACCATCGGCCATCGCTTTTCCATTAGCCCGATGTACTACACTTTTTTTCCACAAAAGCTCGCCGGAATTTGCATTAAAAGCATGGGCAACCTGCTGATAAGAGCTGCCAACATACAAAATACTATCCGCCAGGGTGGGTCCGCCTATAATCCACATATCATTAGGATCCTTATACATCCAATGTTTTTCACCCGTTTCCGTATCAAGACAATAGAATTTGCAATTTCTTCCTCCAAAAAAGACCGAACCATCATGAATAACCGGATCGGTTACAATAGCATTTACCCAACCGGAATATGTCCCGTCATTTTTTGTATCATATTGCCAGACAAGCGTTTCACTGGATAAATTATAAGCATAAAAGACGCCGTCCCAGTCGCCGAAATATATTTTATTGTTAAATACAGCAGGCGTGGTTTCGATGGTATATCCGGCGCCTGGCGTCTGACAATGAAAAACTTCGGAACCATTGCGCCCGTTTACGCCAAAAACATGGCCCTTTTCTGTACCGATATAAACTGTATCCTCAACAACTAATGGCGATGAATGGTAATAATCCCACTCATCATGCATATTCTGGACAGGACCGTCGTACAGTTGAAATGACCAGGATAATTCCCCCTGAAGATTGACTCCATAAAGAATATTACCGCTCTCAAAACATATAATCGTATCGAGTTTGACCGGCGTTGTGAAGATTTGATTTCCGGACTTATAATGCCAGATTTCGCTGCCGGTTGCTGCATCAATAGCGTATAAATAACTATCTCTGCTTCCGATATAGACAATCCCATTATCCACAAGCGCCGATCCCATAATCGGACCATCGGTTTCAAAGCTCCATACAATGACATTGCTTGGAATTTCAGAAAGGCTTTCCGGATTATCCGGAATGCCGCCGCTAACCGGTTTGAACAAAACCAGAACAATTGATAAATAAATAAAACACATCAATGAACCTACACTGTGATACATAATTTACTCTCCTTAAATTGTTTAAATTCACGGCAGCAAATAAGCAAAAAATACGGAGAATCTCGACCGTCTGATTTCAGCCCGCAATTATTCGAACGTTTTAAATGGAATTTTTATTAGGAATTGGAAAATAAAATCTTTAATTGGAACTAAACTGCTGTTTTTTATACTGGGTTGGCGTTCTGCCCGTATGTTTTTTAAAAGCCTGATTAAAAGAAGATTTTGTATTAAAGCCGACTTCATATAGTATTTCCAGTACTGTCTTTTTCTCTTCGGCAGATTCCGCCAGTAAACGCTGCGATTCCTTAATCCGATAGGAATTGACGTAATCGTAAAAATTCTGATTAAAGGCTGAATTGATAATTTCCGACAGCGAGCGTACGGGTATTGTGGTTTTTTCGGAAAGATCAAACAGGGTTAAATCCGGATCAAGATACGGTTTATATTTTTCCATATAAGTAAATAGCTGTTCCTGATACTGCTGAGAAACCGAATCCGAAAGGTTCTTTTTCTTTGCCTGAACTTCCCGTTGCGGCATGAATATTTGCGGCTGGGTTAGCGCTTTAAACAGGATGAGTGAGGAGAAAAATGAAAACAAAATAAAAAACACCATTTCAATGATCTGTGATGAAAGAGGCGGCCACTGATGGAGTATAAAACGCGAGATATCGACTATCCAAAGGCAGATGAATCCCCAGAGAATGAACCTTAGCCAGGAGTAATTGATTTTTTCAATTGAAGAATAATATTCCTTTATTCTCTTTCGGTAAGATTTTACAGCATATACGCCTAAAATTGCATAAATAAGGATTTGTATATTAAGAAGCGGCGTAAATGTATTAACCAATCGCGTGCCATGCAGTTTTAAATAGTTTATTTTTTCTTCCGGCGGAAGAAAGTAAAAAACTAGGGCCAGGTATAAACCAAAAGCCAGAAACGGAATGGTATGTAATAATTGTTCCTTTTTTAACCGGAATTGTTCGCCGATTAATGACTGTACATACAGATAAAGAACCGGCGCGAATAAAAAAGCAAACGGAGCGCCGGTTAACAGGAGAAACGTCACATGGTTAAAAATATACTCGTTATATCCGCAAAACAGGCTGAAGATATTAATGGACAGACTAAGGAAAAATACAGCCAGCAGGATATGCCGTGTATTTCTGCCTTCTTTCCCGCTTAAAAGAAATACTGAAAAAACAAAAAACTGGAAAGCAACCAGCAGATGCAACGCCTGCAAGGTGTTCGTCATATATATGATCCGGCATAATTATAAATATGTTATACTTATGCAAAATATAAGGGGAAGTTGCAATTTTATGCAATTTATAAATGATAAAACGATACACAATTTGATATTCATACCAATAACAAAAATCCCCTTCCGTATAAGCAAGGGGATTTAAAGTTACCCCCTGTATCCCCCCTGCTAAACAGGGGGGCAGGGAATATTTAATACCGGTCCGGGTTTGCCGAAGTCTGACAGAATAATTTCATCCGTAAAAAGAATAACTTCGTGACCATCCGTGAAATCCGTGGACTACTTCAGCAGCACCATCTTTTTCGTATCCGTAAACGCTCCGGCGCGCAGGCGGTAGATATATATTCCGCTGGATAAATCCGATATGTCAACAGAAATCTGATGACTTCCGGCTATCTGTTTTTCCGATACAAGGTCTGCGACTTTCTGACCCAAAAGATTGAATACCTGCAGGCTTACCATACCGGCGTCGGGCAATTGATACCTAATTGTGGTGGTATTGTTAAACGGATTAGGAAAATTTTGGGCCAGATTGAATGCTTCAGGGAGCATATCATCTCCCTGATCGCGGATAGCGGTCCCGGAAGTTTTATTTAATATGGCCCATGATTTATTATTGTTTTCATGAATCTCAGTCAGATTACTGTCGGCATCAATGATCGCATAAATCCTGGGAAATTCACCTACCTCCCCGCTTACCGTCCAGGTAAATTCTACGACTTCTGTACCGCGGGCTTCTATAGCCTGAGCCGTAAATACTTCATTTTCCCCTCCGGTATTCTCCAGAAGAACACCGTCCTCATCGGGATTTCCCAGATAAAAACGCACGCCTATCGGACCCGGCGTCGCTATCAGGCTGAAATTATGTATACGCGCTTTAATAGTTACATCATCGCCTTCCAGCGGATTTTCTGGAAAGAATTGTAAATCCTTTGTTTGCTGGCGTTTGGCATCATCCTCCAGTGTAAATCCCTTTTCCGGATCGTAACGCCAGGGCAGAATAAACGCCGGATCCGCATAATCTTCGTAGTATACCTGCCACCAGGTCGGTGTGCCGCCGGGCTTGGATAGTTCCGGTTTTACTGCATAGTCTATAACCAGAGCGCCATTTTTAGCCCAGTAGGCATAAGGCGTAACAATATAACCGACTTCGCCAATTCCCATATCAATGCCATCCAGATGAACGCCTAAATTTAATCCGGTGGCTACTTCAGTTCTTTGTGTATTAATATCTTCCGAACTATAATGCCCGTCTATACTGAACCCGCATCCCCATCCGCTGACAGATGCGCCCCAGTCCCTGCTGTATTCTTTGGTTGTAGAAGCTGAGGATGATGAGAAATCATCAAACTGCAGTTCCCAGTTATAACTGGAGTTTTCATCCAGAACAAAACTATTGGTATAATCCCCTTTAATTTTCTCATCCAGCATGGGATTGTTGGACAACATCGGATATTCCCGGTAAGAAAGAATATTGCTTACCTCATGTTCGGGAATATAATCATGCCCGCTCCAGCTTTTGCTGGGAAACCAGCGATGCTCTGCCGGACGGGGTTCCACAACCAGGGCATGCCCTTTAAGGTTATCATTCAAGTAGATGGGATATTCCCAGATATCGTAATCCATGACGATGGCGTATATCCGGTCGTCCTCAATCGCGTCTACATTTATGCTGACCGTTACTTTCGTGGTTGTGGCATCTACCTTGGAAAATTTCTCGCCCCAGGTTTGGGAAAAATGAGAACTGACGGAGACGCCCCAGAAGCTAACTCCGGCGGATACGCTGGCCGAAAGGGCCCAGTCGCGGTTAACCTCTGTCTGCAGTTCGGTCAGTTCACTCGATTCTTTATAATAGGAAGATATAAATTGCGGTTCATTTTCATTATAACTTTTACTAACATCATAGATTTGATCATTAAAAACGTCAAAATGGATAGGCGGCGCATTCAAAATAACCAGAGGCTGCAATATTTCCGTGGCAGAGAAGCGGTTGGGAGAACCCAGACGAATATCGCCGTCGCATTGTGCCAGGCGGAGAGGTTCCGATTTGCCGTAACCGAGTAATCCATCGGAAAAATCATCTATAAATACATATTCTTCAAAAGCGCCCCCGCCTGTATACTTTAACTGATACATGTACGCCTTATCATAGCCCTTCACTATCACCTCGCTATATTTTTCTTCTGAGGTTTCGCGCCGGATGTCGCCTATGGCCACATCGGCATGATAATTCTCCACCATATCGCTAAGATCCGCCCATTCGGATAAATTAAGTCCGGCAGACATTTGATAGATTTTTAACGTTTTAAAGGCCGGGTAAGAATATTCTGAAACTGTAAAAGCCGATACAATTTCATCAATGCCGTCATGGTTCACGTCTTCTGTTGTCAGGGTGCTCAAGCGGTCGTACATGCAATCGATATCGATATCGATGGTACCCCTGTGTTGCTCAACCGCCGGCCCGGTTGTAATGTCGGTTAACATATCGTTGACTTCGAGAGCGATGAGGGTGACAAACGCGGTATCCGGATGACTGCCGCGGGCTTCCGGATTATATTGATAAAAACCGGCTACTATTTGTTCTTTATCAGCCGCGGTTAAATAACCAGCAGCCAGATTCAGATTGGCCACGTCATAGATTGAGTTGTCCTGGATATAAATAGATTTATCCACTTTGGCCGTTAAATCCCCGCTTACACTATCATAGGAATAAACACGCGTAATAAATTGCCACCCGTCGGGATCGGCCTGTTGCCTGGCGCCCAGCATAATTTCATCGATGCCGTCGCCGTTAAAGTCCCCGCATTCGATATCGAACAGGTGCATCCGGTCTTCGCATAATTCGATTACCGGGGGTATTTCTAAAGGAAGATCCGCTATACTGCCTTTTTCGGTAACCGCCAGGGTATCATCCGCATCATATACGGTTAGATTGACATGCTTAACATCTCCCCCGACCTGGGCCCAATAGGAGACGACAAACTCCATTTGTTCATCCGCGTCGAAATTTCCCGCTTCCACCAATACCGCTTCCGGCAAAAACCAGTCGAGACTATATGGCGCCGGGTCGCTTTTATGCAGGCGCACAATTTTCTGCCAGTCGGCCAGACTGTCAATGCTCAACAAGGCCGGATCGGGTTTTAAAACAGCGATTTCCACCTGATCGTTGTTTATCCAGACCTTAATGATTTCATCCAGGGAATCCCCATCCACATCGGCCGTGGTCATATCATAAATACCATCCGCCCAGTCTGCACCATAATACAGCACGGAAACAACGGTGTCCCAGGGAGCCAGTTCCATCTCTTTATAATATTTCAGGACGGATACGCCAAAATTATCCGTTGTAATAATCTCATTTGCCCCGCCGTTACGGATAATATAGCCGTCCTCCAAAGGATCATTTTCATAAACCTGAGCCGGCAGAGGTAAGGTGAAAATAAATGAAAATAATACCATGGTAAAATAGTTTTTTTTCATTGTCTGGTTCCTTCCATTTTTAAAGTAAAATTATTTGTATAAAGCGCTATTGACTTTAAAAACATCCTCTTTGAGATTACTTTGAAATTAAACGGTTTATAAATCCCGGTTTGTATCTGAGGCATACTAAGGTTGTTTTTCATATAAGCCATCCGGAAAATGGTTTTAACGCGTTTAATATACATTAAACCTATGAGAATAAAAACAAAAATAATACTTTTTCGCTTTTTTGTTACATGAGAATTCAATGCTTAAAAACAATGATGTGTTTTTATAAGGCGGGAGGATTAAAGTTACCCCCTGTATCCCCCCTGATAAACAGGGGGGGCAGGGAATATTTAATACCGGTCCGGATTTGTCGAAGTCTGACAGAACAATTTCATCCTTAAAAAGAATAACTTCGCGACCATCCGTGAAATCCGTGGACTACTTCAGCAATACCATCTTTTTGGTATCCGTAAACGCTCCGGCGCGCAGGCGGTAGATGTACAAGCCGCTGGGCAGTTTTGCGCCGTATTAATTTTTCATATTAACAAAACAGAACCAACGCTAAATCTGTTAATATTACAACTATGACTATTATATTGTAAAACAGTTTTTTTGATTAAAAGATCGTTTAATTATCATTAGATCCTTTGAAGTAATAAATAAAAAAATGCCACTAATTATAGACATCGGGCTTATAAAAATAAGCCCGATGAAAAACATAATACTATAAGATTAATACAATACTGAATATATCATATATATTAATATGATAGATACGTAAAGCTTTAAATTTTTTAATATTTACCTTATCATATCCTGATATACAAAATAACTAACTGAATTTGAAAATTCCGA
Source organism: Calditrichota bacterium (assembly GCA_003854985.1). Taxonomy (GTDB): domain Bacteria; phylum Calditrichota; class Calditrichia; order Calditrichales; family Calditrichaceae; genus Zgenome-0002. The sequence continues at coordinate 231,922 of RQOG01000006.1, read as the reverse complement.
AGCGCCTGACGCATTATAAGCTTTCACTTTATAATAAAGATATCCCTTAGTACCACCCGGTACAAAGCTCAAATCTACCATATTATCTACTTTACTTGTTGCTGATGTTGTATATGCAAGATAATAAGTTGTATTTCCAGGATCCCTTCTATATATTTTATATCCTGTTGCACCGCTAATTGAATTCCAGGTGATTTTTGGATGATTATTATATGTTGTGCCATTAATTGCTGGTGGATTCAGAGAAGTTGCCGGTGTAGTAAAATACCAATTTGTGGACCAACTGCCTGTGCAAGAACCATTATAGCCTCTTACTTTCCATTTATAAGTTGTATTATTGTCCAGATTATTCAATGTATAATATGTATTAGGCAAATCATCAAGAGTAGGTATAAGCGTCGTTCCTTTATAGACTTCCAATTCATACAATATATTGCTACCTGTAACTGCATTCCATTGTAAGGTCACATTGGAACCTGATGTTGTTGAGTTATTGGCAGGTAAAACTTGCTGCGGGGCCGCAAAAACAGTTGTTGTAAATGTGCGGGAAGATGAATAAGGTCCATATCCATATAAATTATGAGCTCTTACTCTCCAGTAATAATTTGTATAACCCAATAATAAACCTGTAACATTATATGTTCTGGAAGTTAAACCTGAAGGATTTGTATGAGGACTGGAAAAATTACTATTGTTATCAACCTGTAAATTGTAATCCAATACATATGTTACTTCTCCAGTTCCGGTTGCCGCATTCCATGTACAAGTAACATTGCTCCCTATCCCTGTAGCCCCGTTAGGGGGTGTTGAAAGTGAAGGTGCATTGGGTTCGTCAAATATAATATAAGGTGTAATTGCGGGAACTCCGGTGTAGCCTAATTCACTATCATATTCATCAACCCATACAGCATATTTGTATCCTTCAGGAGGAGGAGAAGTAATTGTAAAAGATACTTCTGTACCATACCATCCGGTAGTATAGCCCAGGTAAAAAAACTGTTGCGTTGTGTAGCAATACAGATACCATTTTCTGTATTCAAAGGGATTAGCATAGATGATAGCTTCACAATAAAATTGATTACCTGATTGTATTGCTCTAAAACCTGGCTCACCGGAATTTATTTTCATTGAATTTGAAATTGTTTCAGCCTCTGATAACGCTTTCTGAATTCTTGGATTTTTAGATTTTATATCCTTTATAAAGTTTTTTATCGATAATATCATTTGAACCTGCATTTGTTCGGGCAAATCCTTAAAATCTTCACAAATAAGTTCAATATTTTCTTCAGTCATTGGTATCATGTGATTTAACTGGACTTTGTCTTTTATTTCTGTTTCTTTCTGTCCCGGTTCAGTAGATTGATCACAATATGATATAAAAAATATAATGACTAAAAAAAATGTCAAAATTTTCCAGAGGTTTAAAATTCTATTTTTCATTTTTTTCTCCATGTTATTAGTTTTAATTTATTATCTCAACAAATACTATCATACTATCATATACAACCACCTCCTTTCAAAATATAGAAGTTAATTCTCATTTATAGCGTTAAAAGTAAAAACATTAATGCCATAAATGAATCCAACATAACCCGTACGCACTTCGCGGGTTTTGCCGGTTCCGTCCGGCGGTATTTTTTTTCCTATTGATTAAACAGAGACGCTACCGGGGCAGCTATAAAAACAGTTGTTGAGTTTTGTAATACTGGTTATTGGTTATTAGGTTTTATAAGTAACTTTGAATAAGTATAAGGAATGAAATAATAAAATGCCAGAAGAATTTTATACTAAATTATTTTTAATTAAATATTCTCTACCTTTTGTTTGAAGATTACAATTTGTATAACCATAAATTGTTGAAAAAAAAGATATGAATTCATATTCTAATAATATTTCTAAATTGTATTTTAATTCTGTTATAGAAATTTTTAATACATCAGTTAAATATTTCATAACATCTATATTTTTTAATTCATCATTTTCATATTTTGACAAATTTTTAAGAATTTTAATTTGAATGTCATTTAAATCTTTTTTTTTAGAGTTCTCCTTAAGATTTTTAATTTTAATATCATTATTATCTATATCTGGATCTAAAATTGCATCATTAAATTTCCCAGATGTATGCCAATCTGTTTTATGTGTTATATCTATAGGACAATCTGCTAATTTTAATTTGCTAATTAATTCTTGTCTTTTCCTTATAGTATCGTCCAAATGAACGACGTGTATCCCATCAATATCACTAAAGGGCCTAATTTTTCCAAGTTGAACGATTATTGTTCTTTTTGGATTTTTGCCAAGAGCCATTCCTGCTTCAAAAAGTACATTTGGTCTTGCTTGTGGTTTCAATTCTTCTTTATCGTTATTATCTGTATATCTTGTTCCGAGTCGTGCTAGATCATCTCCAGTCATAAGTATAATTATTGCTTGTGCCTTACTAAATGCAACATTTAGGATTTCACCGATATAGGGAGATGGATTACCAGTATCCTTTATCCACTCTGTCCATTCTTGTGGTTTTAGATCCAACGATCTTAGAAATTCAAACAACGCATCTCTTGCTGCTTTGTTTCTTCCATGAACTACAAATACTATGGAAGAATCCATAACTTTTTCCATTTCATTAACCTTACTTTCTTTCTCTATAATATTAAAGTAATTACTATTAACTCTAATAAATCTTTGATCTTTAAAAGATATATCATGTTGAATTAACTTTGAATTTATATCATCTTTATCTTCATCAGTTTTAATAATATTTTTTGCTATTATTTTAAGAGCTATTTCTTTTGATCTTAATTCCATTTGCCCGAATATTTTATCTATTACTGGCATAACTTCAGCTCTACTTCCAAAACCTGTTCTAAGTTCAGATTTAGAAGGAATTTTTGATAGATTAAATCCGGCTTGTCCAATAAGACTTCTAATATCTTGTACAGATAGCTTTATTATTTTAGTTCTCAAGACTCCATATATTTTATTTAATATATCATCTGTAAAATTAATCATATTGGTATAATATCCTTTATTATCCTTATGGTAATCTATAGCTTTATTAGTGAATATAAATCTACCGGAAGTACCTTTGTTATCAATAATTCTGATAATATCGTTATCGGCTAATATTAAAAGATCTCCTATAGAACATGATATGTTTTTATTTTTAAAATTTGAATTCGAAAGTACAGTTTTTCCATTTTCCAACTCATAGAATGTTACTGTCTTATCAATAGTATTTCTTATTTCTTCCACAAGCTGTTTAATTAGTATTATTTGATTATCACTTAAATTATATCTCAATTTTTATATCCCATTTCGAAATCATAGAGAAATCATAAAATTAAATTTAATTAAAAAATATTAATAAATAAACAATTGATAATTTCTCAAATATTGCTGATTTTAAAGCTACAAAGACTTTTCTGTCTAATATGTTTATATATTTTTTAGATATTTCTAAAACTTACTATTAGTTTTAGTTTTAATAAACTAAATATCTACTTTTTTTTAAACATTTATTTTATCATATCCTTTTAATTTATTTTTGTTCAATTAATGACAGACATAAAATAATACTAAAAATCGTAAACTTACTTAATAATATTTATCAATATTTTTCCTAAGATTATAAAACTCAGGACGTAAATTAAAAATTGGTTTTTAAAAATATTCTAAAATAAATGGTACTATCAGTTCCCCAGCTATAATACCTTCACCGACGCCGGCTTGTAATGTTTTTCGATCTCGAACGAAAGTTTTTTATGATGGTTTTCAATATCTATATGATGCGCCAATTGGCTGGTCAGCCACTCGTCATCGATACCGTTTATGTCCGCCACCTGCTGCAGCCAGTCAAATTCTTTTTTATCGATCACATGATCCACAAACGATATTTTCAAACCGTCCTTCAAAAACAGTTTGGCGCATTCTTCATTGGAAAATTCAACCGGAGTTTCCTTGATATGATTATTATGCAGCAACTCGTCAATCGTCTCCGTACAAAATTCTTCGCTGAATTCCAAAAGTCTTCCCAAATGTAAAAGCGATTCCTTTTCTTCCGGGGTTATCTTATTATCCTTTTTACTAAGCAGTAACAAACCTTTAAAGTAGTTACTGCGATCCATCAAATTCATATTCATGCGCTGCTCCGCTTTTAAATCAAACTGAAAAACTTTTCTTAAAGGAACGATTCTTTATACGATAGAATTTTTCTATTGATCCGTATAATTATTGGAAAGTTAAACAAATCATTCCTGGTGATTGTGATCTATAATATAAAAAAATGACTCTTTCGGCGAACAGGCTTAATTTTAACGCTTAATTGAATGGTCAAAAATTACATGTAAACAAGCGCTATTCTTTTCAGGATAGTCTGCCGCTGATGAAATCCTCAATCATTGCCACGTCCTTTTCCGAACCGATAAAAAGGGGCGTGCGCTGGTGAATATGCTCCGGTAGTATTTCCATAATCCGCCTATAGCCGTCGCTGGCCCTGCCGCCGGCCTGTTCGATGATAAAAGCCATGGGATTAGCTTCATAGGTAAGGCGCAATTTCCCTTCCGGCGAACGGCTGCTGGCCGGGTATAAAAACACGCCGCCATATAACAGGTTGCGGTGAAAATCGCTGACCATGGAACCGATGTAACGGGAATTCATCGGCCGGTCTGTTTTCTCATCCACCTGCTTGACATAGTGAATGTAGTTTTTAATACCCTGCTCCCAGTAATCGAAATTACTTTCGTTAACGCTGTAAATTTTACCCTTTTTAGGGGTTTTGATATCGGGATGGGAAAGAACAAACTCCCCGTAACTGGGATCAAGGGTAAAACCATGCACGCCGTTGCCTGTGGTATATACCAGCATAGTGCTGGAGCCGTATACGATATAGCCGGCGCACACCTGTTTTATACCCGGCTGAAGGCAGTCTTCCGCCCTGCCCGGCCGGCCTTCCGGAGTAACACGCAGGTAAATGTAAAAAATCGTTCCCACGCTCACATTGGCGTCAATATTGGACGAGCCGTCCAGCGGATCGAACAATACGGCATATCGGCCCAAAGGATAATTCTCCGGGATAGGAATAACGTCTTCCGATTCCTCGGAGACCATCACACAGGTGTGGCCGTTATGATCCAGCGCTTTAATCATGGTTTCATTGGCGAACACGTCCAATTTTTTAACAACTTCCCCCTGGATGTTCACATTAAAGGTTTCGCCCAGCACGCCAAGCAGGCCGGCTTTATTGGTGTGATAGGATATTAATTTGGCCGCAAAGGCGATATCGTTCATCAGGTCGGTGAATTTACCGGTCGCTTCCGGATGCTTGCGCTGTTCCTCAATAATATGCCGGGAAAGCGTGATAATCTTTTCGCTCATGATTCTCCTGTTTTATTTTGCCAGGATAATCGGTTTTTTCGCTGTGCGCATTACCTGAATGGTTGTGCTCCCTAAAATAGCTTCCCGTAAACGCGAGTGGCCGTAACTGCCGATAATGATTAACGGTTTGTTTTTAGATTGATTTTGCGCTTCAACCAGCACGTCCGCCACATCGCCGCTGTCGTGACAGAGGTTAAAACTTATTTGATAAGGTTGAAGATATTTTTCCGCTTCGCGTAGGACAGCGCTCCGTTCTTCTTCGGAATCCGAAACCATAATCACATCCAGCGTCAGATTGATTGATTTTGACAGGAATGCCGAAAGTTGAAGCGCTTTATTGGCTGAATTACTGCCGTCATAACCGCAGATAATATGATTGAATTCAACAAAATTCCGGTCAACCAGCATCAGTGGTTTGCTGATTTGCCGCGAAACAGATTCCAGCGTAACGCCCAATAATTTATCGCTCCACCGTTCATATTCGCCGCGAATGCCCATAACAACCAGATCATTCTGGCGGGCCTTATCGCAGATTTCGTCAACGGGAATGCCTGCCGCACTCTTAAGTTCAAAATTCATGCCCTCTTTTTTTAACATATCGCCGGCTTTATCTATAACTTTTTTCGCTTTATCTTCCTGTATGCGCTGAGATTCGGCCTGGAAATCTGCCGACGGCATAACCGGCACAAAACTATCCGCCCCGGTAGCTACGGTCCAGTCAAATAATCTTATATCTACAACGGTCAGCGCGCGAATAATCGCATCAAATTGTTTGGCCAGATAAATAGCATTACGCAGAACGGATTCTGAATACGGAGAGCCGTCCACGGCGCAAAGTATTGATTTTATCATAGTATACCTCCTCTTTATTTATCCCAGTTTTCAATTTTTGATGAACGCGACATCAGGTCGATCATGGCTTCGTAGGCGGGTTTATTTTCGAACATGGTCAGATAGATCTGCTCTGTGATCGGCATTTCGACTTCGTGTTTTATGGAAAGCTCATAGGCGGAAACCGTTGTTTTAACGCCTTCCGCCACCATAACCATACCGGCCAGCACTTCATCCAGCGTTTTTCCCTTGCCAATCTGTTCGCCCACATAACGGTTACGCGAATGCCGGCTCATACAGGTTACAATCAGATCTCCCATTCCGCTCAGTCCGGCAAAAGTTTCTTCATTAGCGCCAAGTTTAACGCCCAAACGTTTAATTTCCGCCAGGCCGCGCGTCATAAGCGCCGCTTTGGTATTATCGCCGAAACCGGCCCCGTCGCAGATACCGGCGGCCAGGGCGATGATATTTTTAAGAGCGCCGCCCAGTTCAACGCCCGTAATATCGTCGCTGGCATAAACACGGAAAAACGTATTTTTAAATATGGATTGAATCAGCCTGGCGGTCTGCAATTCGGATGAAGCGGACACTATAGCGGTGGGAATTTTTCGCCCTACTTCTTCGGCATGACTGGGACCGGAAAGCACACCTATTCTGCCGGCCGGAATTTGCCCCGTTTCTTCGATAACCCGTGAAATCCTCCTGTAGGTTTTATTTTCGATGCCCTTGGCCACGCTCACCCAGACCGGGTCCTGATCCGCTTTTAAAAACTCTTTTATTTTCGGAACCACCTGACCGGTAACCTGCGAGGGCACAGAGAGAACAATCATTTCCGCATTAAGCAGGGATTCTTCCAGGGAGCCGGTAATTATAACCGATTCCGGTACTTTAACGCCGGGCAGATATTTGATATTTTCTTTTTTTTCTTTGATATCACGGAGTACGTCTTCTTCGATTGTCCAGCAGGTAACCCGATGACCGTTCTGGTTAAGCACCAGAGATAAGGCGGTGCCCCAGCTGCCCGTTCCGATAATGGCTGTTTTCATTGGGTATTTCCCGTTTTCTTTTTAAAACTTAATTTATTCTCATTTCCTTTCAATAACCGTTTAATATTTTCACGGTGGGCATACCAGATCAGAATAACAATCAGCAACGCCATGATAATCAACACGTCAGGGACATATTGTTCAAAGATAAATCGTTGCGCAAGCATCACCAATAGAAAAATAAGCGCGCTTAAAATAGAACCCAGAGAAACGTATTTGGTCAGGGCCACAATGATTATAAAACAGGCCAGGGCAATGCCAAGGGGCATTGGCGCCAATGCTAAAAAAACGCCCGCCGACGTGCCGACGCCTTTTCCGCCCCGGAATCCGGCAAAAACCGTCCATATATGACCGGCTATGGCCGCCGCTGCCGAAGCGATCTGATAATAAACCAGCCATTCACCCTGGTAAATAAGAAGCGTTAACCAGAAGACCGGAATGAATCCCTTCAGCATATCGATAAGCAATACGCCGACGCCGGCCCGCCATCCCAAAACGCGGAATACATTGGTCGCTCCGGCATTGCCGCTGCCATACTCGCGGATATCAATACCCTTCAATAATTTACCGGCGATGATCGCCGTCGGAATAGATCCAAACAGGTAACCGGTTAATATTACCAGCAATAACTCCGGCATATATGCTCCGTTTTTTCAGATTGATGATAAAAATACCGTTATAATATATGAAACCTCCGGTAACAATCAAACCGTTTACGTTTCAACCGCTATTTTTTATACAGTTCACCGTAATATTGATTTCGTATTTTATTAAAAAAATCGATATGCGCTTTATAATCCGGATAAGTCCAGGGCATCACCTGAAATGATTTCCGGCTGAACATGAGATGCAGATCGCCGTATATTCCCTTACCCAGATAAATGCGGTGACTAAAATTTTTAGTTGTCGCCAGGATCAGACCGGATAAAGAGATATAACCGGGATCGATATTGACTTTACGGTTATTATTATCGTTCATAAACCGGGTTTCGAGCATATTGGTTAGTACCTTTTTATCCGCAAGCCATTCCGGCTTTTCATGATTCGTATAAACAACAAATAGTTTATGAAGCCCTTCGCCCATTTCGCCGGCATAATAATCCGTGTAGTCATCATACAGATATATCTCTGATTTTTGTTCTATGCCGGAAAATAACGTTTCAGTTCCCTTAAGAACTTCATCAAGATCGTTATGATCTTTAAATGCAATGGCAGCAAAGTACTTTACGGGCGGATGTTCCTGGATAACTCCCATACGGTTCCCCGGTTAAAAAGGCCTTTTAATGTTTACCTAATAAAATAACTTACCTTTCATACATCGCAGCAATCTGAGCGGAAAACTTTTCTTCAACAACGCGCCGTTTAACTTTCAGAGACGGGGTCAGTTCACCCGTTTCAATGGAAAAAGCCGTCGGTGAAATAACAAAATCTTTTATAGTTTCATAAGAAGCCAGGTTTACGGTCAGCCGTCTGATTTCCGACATCATCAATTCTTTCACCTGGGGTAAAGTAATAAGCCGGTTATAATCATCGGTTTCAAGAGAGTTTTCCTTCGCCCATCTTTTCAGGGCATCGGCGGCGGCTACGATGATAGCCGTACAATATTTACGTTTATCCCCTATCATCACGGCCTGTTCGATATAATGGCTGGTAACCAGCATGTTTTCAATGGGCTGAGGCGCGATATTTTTACCGCCGGATGTTACGATAAGGTTTTTCTTGCGATCGGTAATTTTTAACATACCGTCTTCAAAAACGCCAATGTCGCCGGTATAAAACCAGCCTTCGGAATCAATTACTTCCCCGGTTTCCGCTTCCTTTTTATAGTAACCGACCATAACATGCGGGCCGCGTGTTAAGATTTCGCCGTCATCGGCTATTTTCACTTCAACGCCCGGTATCGGCTGACCCACCGTTCCGAATCTGAAATTATCAAGCACATTTGCAGTGATTACAGGCGATGTTTCCGTTAAACCGTAACCTTCCATAATCTTTACTCCGATTGCCCCGAAAAATTCAGCAATATCCGGGGAAAGCGGGGCGCCGCCGCTGATCATAAAACGGTTTCGTCCGCCAAGCGCCTGATGCAGTTTATGAAAAACCAGTTTATGCGCTAACGCGTATTTCTTTTTCAGTAAAGCCGGAACCGGCTGTTTATTCATTATCTTATTGATATATTTTTTACCGGTATTTACTGCCCAATAAAAAATTTTCCTTTTAACCGGCGAACCGGATTCAACGGTTTCTGTTATTTTACCATAAATCTTTTCATATAAACGCGGCACGGAAATCATTAAGGTCGGGGATATCTCTTTAAGATTCTCCGCAACAGTATCAACGCTTTCCGCATAGGCCACACAACAACCGGTATAGCAGCTGAGATAATGACCGGCCATTCTTTCAAAAATATGACTTAACGGTAAGAAAGAAAGAAAATTATCATCCGATGAAATATCAAATACTTCCAGCGCGGCTTCGATATTACTCAGAAAATTATTGTTTGTTAATATGGCGCCCTTTGGCTCGCCCGTTGTACCGGAAGTATAAATTATAGTTGCCCAGTCTTCTAACCCGACTTTATCGATTCCCGACGAAACGATTTGCGGGTTTTGATCCAGTAATTCCTGACCTTTTTGTTCCAGTTTATCCAGACCGGTCCATAAATCAGACGATCCGATACCTTCGGAATCCATATAGAAGAAATGCTTCGTAAATGTCAGCGACGTCCTGACCGACTCAACTTTCTGGTATTGGATCAGGTCGGAAACGATGACGACAACTGACTCCGAATCATTGAGGATATAACTAACCTGGTTTGCCAGTAATGACGGATAAATAGGCACGAGAATGGCGCCCAGAGATTGCACGGCATAATCTGTCAAAGCCCACTCGATACGGTTTGCGGAAATAATGGAGACTTTATCACCTTTCTTTAATCCGAGTTGTATTAATCCTGCGGCAATTCGTTCAGCCCGGTCAACAGCGTCTTTATAATTAACTTTGATCCATTGATTACCTTTTTTAAACATATACCCCGTTAATTCAGGCATTTGCATACGCTTCTGAAAAAACATATCAGCCAGATTCTTATATTTCATTTACCCTCCATTGCAAAAATCAATCGCCGGCAGAAAATACACTATTGCGGAATAATATACCTTTGGCAAAAAAGACAATCAAGCTGATTTTTGAACGAGTCTCTGATAGCGGTATTGAAAAGATTCTTTATAGAAAAAAGTATTCGCATCGTATTGAATTTCCTCCAGAGCGCGTATTATGGACAGCGCCCGGCTGGTATATTTTATGGCTTCTTTATAATCAGCTTCGATATGCTCATAATATTTGGCTAATTCTTCAAGGGCAAAAAACCGGTGTGATGCTGAATTTACAAGTTCATTCCAAAGCGATAAGGCTTCCGGCCAGTTTCTGCTTCTTTTGCAGAACAGGCTGAGCATCTTTTTTACCTCAGGTATGGCGGGTGAATCCGGCCCGATATTCCCGGCAAGTTTCTGCAGCAATGTGTAATCTTCCGCTTCGTATGCTAATTTTGCCAGCCGCGCCTGTATGCCGTGATGAACCGCCGTAAGGGGGTTATTTTCAATTTGGGAAAAGTATAAAAGCATGCGTGCCAGTGAGGTTATATCCGTATAATTATGATTCACTATCCGGATAACTTCATGGACAATGCCCGTACGAATAAAATTAAAATAAGCCTGAGGAATATAGGCGCCGGGAATATCGCCCTCCCTGTTAACGCCTAAAATTTCAGTTTCAATACTTTTCAGATCGCAGGAAGGTAAACTGTCTTTCCACAAACGCCGGGCTATGTGCAGGAGATCCACATGAAAAATATCTTCCAGCTTAAATTTTTGCCGGTTAAGCAGAAACCGGCTGCGCAAAAGCGGATAATCATAACTCTTCCCGTTATAGGAAACAAGGCAGCTGAATTCGTTAAACTGCAAATTAAGCTGCTCAAACAAATGGTATTCCCGGCCATAGTCGGGTAAAAAATATTGTTCAACAATAATCCTGTTGCCGGCAATCCTGCCAAAACCGAGTAAAAACGCATAAGTTCCGGCCCCTCCCGCCAGGCCGGTGGTTTCAAGATCAAAGAATAAAATTCCATCTAACGCCAGCGGTTCATTAATTTCGTTGCGGCTGAGCAGTTTTAGCGTCACCGCATCCTGCAAAGAATCGCCTAAAGATTCTTCCCGGACAATTTTTAAATAAGGCGCGTGCGGATAGACTATTTTCCCGTTAAAGTGATCTGCCAGCGTTTTGAGGCTTGAGGACACCGCTGACGGCTGATGCGTTTCGTTACCGGAAGATGATTTATAAAACGAAAGTTTATCGCTGATGTCCATACTTGATCCGCCTAATCATCGAGCGGCAATAATTGTAATATTTTAATGGCGCTTTCCTTACCGGACTGGCCGCCTTCCAGCGCCGGTCCCGTGCATGCCGGGCATCCCTGTTTACAGGGGCATGCGCTTATGTGGATTTTAACCGCTTTAAAAACGGTTTTATCGATCGCATAAAGCTTTTTACTCAATCCTATACCGCCCTGAAATTTATCATAAACATAGATGGTGGGTTTGCGGCTAAAGGGCGCCCGCACCATCGGCACAACCGATATATCGGATACATCGCACATAATGTGCAGAGGAACCAGATTGTGCAGGGCGTAAGCGATACCGCGCAGTCCCTCTCCTATAACAGATTCTTCAAAAAAATCATCTCCGAAAGCGCTGTCCTCAAATTCCCACCAGACCGCGGACGTCTGCATTTCCATTTCCGGAAGATAGACTTTACCCATACCGATATTTTCATGGGTATGGAATTTCACCTTTTTATAGCCCGTCGTTACCCGGGTTACGGCTACTTCTCCAAAATATTTGGCAATAACCTGATTCTCCTCATCGGATTCTTCCAGAATATCCAGCACTTTTAAATCCGTTTTGGTGATGGCGTCGGTAAAATGATCCACATTAACCCTATGGACATAGGCTCTTTTTTCACCCCAATCCAATTCGTCCACATGATATTTGACGCTGTCGTGTATATAAATGGCGTCTTTATGCACCATTTCGGGCGCTGCAAATAAGTCGATTTCGCCAATTACTTTTTTCTGATCGCTGTTATCGATGATGACCACATTTTCAGGTGAGGCATTTCTCAGGCTTATTTCGTCCGCGGGATAAACGTCTCTCATCCAGAAATATTTATCTTCCGTTCTGCGGAGTACATTTTCATCCACCAGAAAATCAAGCAGATGCCCGGTTATGTCCGGCGAGAAAACTTCATCTTTAACAAAGGGCAGCTCGAAAGCGCCGCATTTTAGATGGCTCATAAGGATTGAAAGATTTTCGCGGTCGATCTGGGCGCTTTCCGGATTTTTATGAAAAAAATATTCGGGATGCTCGATAATATACTGATCCAGCGGAGAACTGCTGGCCACCATAATGGTCAGAGAAGCGCTTCGGCGTCTGCCCGCTCTGCCCGACTGTTGCCAGGCGCTGGCTACCGAACCCGGATAACCGGCCATAATCGCTACATCTAATTGGCCGATATCTATGCCTAATTCCAGGGCATTGGTACTGACGACAACCTGAATCTGACCGTTTTTTATGCCCTGTTCAATCTGACGCCTTTCTTTAGGCAGATAACCGCCGCGATAACCCCGTATTCTTTCTTTTGGGATTTTTAATTCCCGGGCCAGCTCCAGCAGGTAGGTAAGCAGAATTTCCACGCGCAGCCGGCTGCGGGCAAAAATAATGGTCTGGGCGCCGGTGGGCATTATTTTTCTCATAATCTGCCGCACCTCGGAAACCACGGAACGTCTTATGCCCAATTCATAATTAACCACGGGAGGATTATAAAACAGAAAATGCTTTTTACCTCTTGGCGCGCCGTTCTGATCAATCAACACAACTTTTTCTTCAATCAGTTTTTCAGCCAGTTCATCCGGATTGGCGATGGTGGCACTGCAACAGATAAACTGCGGTTTGGAACCATAAAAAGCGCATATCCTTTTCAAACGGCGGATTACGTTGGCCAGATGACTGCCGAATACGCCGCGATACGTATGAACCTCATCCAGAATAATAAATTTTATATTTTCAAAAAGTTTTATCCACAACGTATGATGCGGTAGAATACCCTGATGCAGCATATCCGGATTGGTAACAACGATATGGCCCGCCGCGCGTATGGTTCTGCGCACATCGGCCGGCGTATCGCCGTCAAAAGTATAGGCTTTTATATCCGTTTTAAGATGGTCAATAATATCCTGCGCTTCATTGACCTGATCCTGTGAAAGGGCTTTTGTCGGAAACAGGTACAGCGCCCGGCTTTCTTTCTTTTCCAAAATAGTCTGAAATACCGGGAGATTATAACTCAGCGTTTTCCCCGAAGCCGTTGGCGTAACAATGACCACATTTTCACCGCTGCAAATTTTCTTATAGGCTTCCAACTGATGCGTATAGAGCCGCTCAATTCCCCTGGTTTGAAGATAGTCTTTAAGTCTGCTGTCTATCTCCTGAGGAAAATCGGCATAATTCGCGGGTTGTTCTTCAAATACCATCCATTTGGTTATCTGCCGCCTGAATCCGTCGTCGGATTCCAAATAATCCAGTAATTGTTCTAAATTCATACTACACCAAAATAGTATACATTCGTAATATAATTTAAGGCAGAAGATATAAAAAAAATTATCAAAAAAAAAGCCCGGTCTGTTGAACCGGGCATGATTATTAAAATAGTGTTATTGTTGCGTTCCCTGCATCGCTTCATCGATTTTGGCGATGACTTCAGTAAGCTGTAACGTGCCGGTTTGTTTCGTCAAATCCAACACATAGATATCATAATTTCCGGTGCGGTTTGCGTGGAAAATCACTTTATTGCCATCCGGAGAAAAACCCGGATTACAATCATCAGCCGGATTTGATGTCAGTCTTTGCTGGGCCGAGCCATCGGTGTTCATCATATATATTTCATAATTGCCGTCCCTGTCGGAGAAAAATACCAATTTGTCACCGAGGGGAGAAATGGACGGCGAAACGTCATTGGATGAGGGATTAAAGGTGATCTGCATTAATTCCTCACCTCTGATGTTGATTCTATATATTTCATAGTCCCTGGTGCGATCCGAATCAAAATAGACATAGCCGTTGAATTCCGTAGTTCCCGGCGCAATACAGGGACTTCCGTTATTGGACTCGTCTTTTGTTAAGGCCATCTGGAAGCGGCCATCGTTCTCCATGAAGTATATATTGCTGTATAATTCATAAAAAGGCACATCGCGCAGATCATCTCTTTCCGATGCAAAAGCGATGAACATACCATCCGGTGAGTATCTGGGACGCCAGTCATTGGAGCCGTTTGTCGTTAAATTCCATTCCTTTTTATTGATCATGTCATACAAAAAAATGTCACGCAGTTTCTGATCATAATCCACATCCCTGCGGTCTTCGAAAGTAGACGCATAAACAACCGATTTTCCATCTGGCGAATAGTGTGGATTTTCTTCGTGTGATGGATTGAATGTAATCTGGTTGGTTGTCTGCGAAACCAGATCGTATTCGAATATATCCCAGTTGCCGCTTTGATCCGACTGATATACAATCTTATTGCCGTCGGCAGAAAAACTGCCAAAAGCCTCATTAGCCGAAGTGCCGATCACTTTTTCCACAACAAAAGCATCCGAAAATTTCGAAGATACCCGGCTGAGATACTGGTCGCCGTCTGCGCCCTGTAAAACATCCTTATAAGCCTGATAGGCTTTGGGCAAATCTCCAAGAGATTCAGCCACTTCCGCATACATATATTTGGTTTCGGCGTCGCCCGGATCGACAATTGTGGCCCGTTCCAGTACGCGCAGGGCTTCCAGGCTCTCGCCATTCTGATAATAAAGCTCTGCAAACTGCCTGCGGTATAACAGGTTACCGGGATTATCATCAATTTTTTCTTTCAGTTCTTCAACTTTGGCCTGTAACTCCGTGTCGGCAAAACTCAACGTGGGTTCATCGGCTGTGGAAGTCTTAGAACCCGAACAGGCCAGAAACAGACTAAGAAAAACAATCAGGCTAAAAAAAGTGCATGTCTTAATCATCGTTACCTCTTTTTTTTATCCTTTGATTTGTGAAATTCTTTTTTGCGCTTCTGCTTTTAATGCGCTGTCAATACCCGGACGCTGAACAATTTCCTGATACATCCGGATCGCATCGCCGATCCGCCCTAATTTTTCATAGGCCTGACCGGAGTAATATAATGCGCTCGCTTCCCATTGCAATTTTGTTTTCTTGGAAAGTAATGGTATTTTGACAAATTCCGCAATAGCATTTTCATATTGCCCGGCTTTCAGCAGGGCGTCGCCGATATAAAACTGGATTTCCGGTTCCGTCTCGCTGTCCGCTTCCAATTTGACTTGTTTCAGGTAATCGACAGCATTTTGAAATTGATTAAGGCTTGTATAAGCCCGGCCGATAACAATTTTTTTATCAATTTTATCGGCGGCTTCCGGAAATTTTTCTACATATTGTTTTGCCGTTGCCAGCGCGGCGTCCCAGAATCCGGTAAAACTATAGGCTTTTATCAGGTTGGATAATAGATTTTGTTCTAATTCCCGTTCTTTGCAGATCAGCAGACCGTTTTTAAACATGTTTATGGCATCATCATATTTTTCACCGCGGAAATACAAGCCTCCAAGGCTGTTATAGGCGGCGGGAAGGCGATCGCTTTTTGGATAATTGGCATTAAAACCGCTTAATATTTTATATGCTTCCTCATTTCTGTTTAAGGTAAGGTAAGTCAGGGCAAGAAAATAATCCGCGTCATCGGCGTAACTGGAAGATTTGTATTTCTTTTTAACTTCATTAAAAAACTTAATCGCCTGATCATATTTTTTATTAGCCCGGTAATATTTACCGTATTCCAGTACAAATTGCGCTTCGTAATCATTCTGATTGCTGAATTTTTTCTTAAACTCTTTGATCTGGCTGCCAGCCGATTTTTCCTCTCCGGCGCGCAGCAGGGCAATGATTTGTTTACCATATATATCCGGCTGTTTCTGCGGATCGGTTACCACCTGTTTAAGAGAATTATAGACATCCGCAGCCTTTTTATAATCTTCGTTTATAAAATATATTTCTGCCATATATAGCCTGGATTGGGTGAACAGTGTTTCGTTGTCTCTGGAGATGGAATTGAAATAATCCACTGCAATATTATACTGATTACTGTTAAAAAACAATTCGCCAAGATCAAAATATACATGATCCCTGTAAAGCCCTGGAACAGCTACATTCAGATACATTTTATAATATTTAATGGCCAACGGCGCCTCATTTTTTCCACCATAGGCTTTTGCCAGAAAATAGATATTGTCGAACAGCGCTTCGGGCATAAATTCTCTGGTTAACAGATAATCCGAAATAAAAGGTGAATTCACCTGGTCTTCCAGTAATTCAACGGCTTTATCATATTCACCCGCATAAACATAGATTTCACCGATTTTTTTCTTTGCTTCCTGAGCAATGTCGGAATAAAAGTAATTATTCAATAAGCGGGTATAAAGCAGGTTGGCTTCCTGATATTTAAGATTATTTTCATAATGCCTGGCGACTTCTTCCAAAGCCGGCGCCGCCTGCGGTGAAGCAGGATAATCCACAGCGATTTTTCTGTAAATTTCAAGCGCCTTTTCGGGCTCTTTTCCTTCTATTAATTTGGCCAGTTCAAAAAGATGCACGGGATGATGGGCAGAATATTCAAAATCATCAATAAGAATATTATAATAATTAACCGCTTCATTTTGCAGGATGTTATCAAAAGCAGCCGAATACGCGATGGTTTCAAGCCATTTTTCCCTGAACCTGCTCTTCGGAAATTTTTCGAGCAGATGATCAATGTATTTCTTAAGCTGGCTGCTTTTTACGGTATCCATCATCATCGTGGTTTCGATCATCGCCCAGCTGGCTTCATCCGGAGAACTACAGGTACCGCTGTTTTCTACCGCAAGCTTAAAATTCTCGCTGGCATTTTTAAGCATGTTTTCATCAAACCGGTCTGAATTTTTGGCATTTCGTCCGGCGAGTTTCAGATATGTTTTGCCAAGATATAAATATAGATCCCCCGTATTGGATGCGCCTCCCTGCAAAGCCTGTTTAAAATGATCCTCCGCTTTTTCATAAGCTTTGAGATCGGAATAATACATTTTACCTAATTCAAACAGCAGTTTATTGCGATCATTAGTCAGCAAAGACATTCCGGTTAATTCCGCCTGTCTGAACGCTATCGAATCCTTATTGATAATATTATAATCATTCAGATACTGGATTTTTTTAAGCGCTTCCTGATAGTAAGCCGATGCGCTGTACTGTGTTGTTAACCGTTCAAATAAATGAAGACTTTCCTGATGATCGCCTGCTTTATCGAACGCATCGGCAAGATAAAATACAATATCATCCTTTTGAGGAATTTTTTCCTGCACGGATAAAAAAGGCTGTAATTCTCTGATAATATCCCTGTAATTGCCTGTCTGATTTAGTATTTTAACTATTCTTAATGTTAATTTCGCTTTCTCTTCAATATCATCCGATTTATTGGCCATTTCATAAAGAAAGGTCAACGCTTCTTCGCTTTTTCCCGATTCTTCAAGCCAGTTCAAATATAGAAGTCTCAGATCATGGATAATCGCTTCGTCTTCTTTTTGGACAGATTCAATAATCTTCTTCAGCTCATCAATGGCCTTCGTCGACAGGTTTTGCTTTTTAAGGGAAAGCGCGGCTTTAAGCTGCATGATAATCCAAAGGCTGTCGGATTTTTCCGGTTTAACCTTTAGATACTGCTCATAAGCCAACCCATATTGCCCGCCCAGATAATAGACATCGCCCAAAAGAGCGCTGAAATCTTCCCGCATAGCCGCATCCGTCACATGATCCAGACCTCTCGACAGGCATTGTCTGGCTTTGTCGTAGTTCTTTTCCTGGATGTATAATCTGCTTAGTATTAAATCCGCCTGTAGAGCAAATTCCGATTTCGCATCCTGTTGAATGATTTGCTCCAGCATGGATTTAGCATCATTCAAATAACCCTGTTGCTCATAAACCCTGGCTAAGATCAATTTGGCTTCAAGTTTGGTGATTTCTTTGGCATTACCGCTTAAAACTTTATCCAGTTTGATTTTTGCCTGCTGCAGCTCATGAAGATTTAAATGAGCCAAACCTGCCTTGGTAAGCGCGGGAAAATAAAAATCGCTCGTTACATAGCGTTCCAGAAGCATACCCAAATCAATCAATGCTGAGGAATAGTATAAATTATTAATATGCATAACACCTGAGCGATATAACCCTTCTGCCGCCAGATTGTGTTCGGGATATAATAACCGGATACTCTGGTAGGCTTTAGCCGCTTCCGAGTAATTTTTAAGATTTTCGTAGCACTGCCCTGCCCGAAACCAGCCTTCCGCTGCGCGCAGACTTTGAGGATGTTCTAACGCCAAGGATTGAAATTCTATGCGCGCCTGCTGAAAATTGCCGATGTTCATAAAGGACATACCCGCATAATATTTTGCATCGGCGACTTTAGCGCTATGGGGATATTTGTTATAAAAATTTACAAATTGCTGCGCTGCCAGATCATAAAACTTCTGATCATATAATTTTAACGGATAGGAAAAATCATCGCTTTCCGTTGTGTACTGTGCATTTAAATGGCTGTAATTGAATACAAAAAACAAAATAATTAAAATAGTTTTACTAATTTTTTTCATGATTATTTACCTGTATTCACGATTCAATTGGCGTTAGATTAGCATATTTTTTAATTAATTTCTTCTCAATATTTTCATCCGTGAAAAATACGGTAATTTTCATTTTGTCGCCCGATCCCTCAAGGCATTTGATTTTACCTTTTCCAAACGTGGCATGATAAACCGGTTGTCCGATCTTAAACTCGGAATCTGCTTCCTGAGAGGATTGCCCTGCCTGAAAGTAGGACTGAATTTTTTTTCTGCGGGCCGATGAACGATTCTTTTTAATTGTCTCCCGCTGGCTTAATGCTTCGGTTCCGGATTCAATCAAATCAACCGGTATTTCATCGATAAATAATGACGCCACAGAGTCGACCACATTGTTAAATTTCTTACGGGTCTTTGCATAACTGAGGTACAGCTTTTCCTGGGCTCGTGTCATTCCCACATACAAAAGTCTTCTCTCCTCTTCAAGTTCTTCCATATCCGCCGTATTCCTCTGCAGCGGCAGAACGCCCATTTCCATTCCAGTAATGCATACCACCGGAAATTCCAGCCCTTTTGCCGAGTGCAGGGTCATTAACGTTACGGCGTTATTATTGGAATTCCAGGTATCCACATCGGTCAGCAGGCTCACTTCTTCCAGATAATCCGAAATCGTGGCCGGTTTACCGTCTTTATTTTTTTCCTCTGTAAACTCTTCCACGCTTCTGAAAAGTTCCCTGATATTGCTTACCCGGCTTTCACTTTCATATTGATCATATTCGGTTTTATAATGATTTAAAATGCCGGTTTCCGATGCCAGAGTGGAAACTAATTCCACGGGCGACATTTCGGAACTTAAACCGATAAAGCTTTTAATGAGCTTATAAAACTCCACAACACGGGCGCCCATTGCCGGAGAAATCGCGGCAATTTCATCAACCCGGCCCATAGCTTCGAAAAGGATAATATTTTCTATTTCAGCAAATTTCTCGATTTTGTTAACGGTAATTTCTCCGATACCCCGCAAAGGAAAATTTACAATCCGTTTGAGAGAAACGCTGTCATGGGGATTAACAATCAGTTTCAGATAGGCCAGCAGATCTTTTATTTCCTTTCGTTCGAAAAATTTTACGCCGCCGACAATCGTATAATTAATGGCATTTTTCCGTAAAGCATCTTCAAAAATTCTGCTTTGGGCATTTGTGCGGTAAAGGACGGCCATATCTTTAAAACTGCGTTTGTGGGTGAACATCTGATCGTGAATAATATCCACGATATGTTTTGTTTCTTCCCTGTCATCGACGGCGCAGAACAGGCTGACTTTATCGCCTGCAGGCTTATTCGTCCATAGTTTTTTGCCGATACGGGCTTTATTATTTTCCACTACCGCATTGGCTGCAGCAAGTATTTTACCATTCGAACGATAATTTTCTTCCATTTTGAATATTTTGGCATCGGGAAAATCGCGGCTGAAATTAAGAATATTGTTTATATCCGCTCCCCGCCAGCCGTAGATAGACTGATCCTCATCCCCCACTACACAAATATTATGATGCCCGGATACAAGCTTTTTGATGAACAGATACTGGGCATGATTGGTGTCCTGATACTCATCGACCAGAACATATTTAAATTTATTGGCATACTTTTTTCGGATTTCAGGAAAACGCTCAAATAATTCGATAGGCTTCATAAGCAGATCGTCAAAATCCAGCGCATTGTTTTCTATGATATAGTTCTGATAGCGTCTGTAAATATCGGGCATATATATATCCAGTTCATCGGCGGGTTTGCCCTGTTCCCGATCCTCGGGATAAAGAAACTGATTTTTTATCCTGGAAAGACGATTCTGGATCATTTTCGGAGAATAGAGCTGCTGGGGAATGCTGAGTAAGCCAATGATCTTTTTGAGCGCCCTCACCTGTTCGTCAACATCATAAATCGTAAAGTTTTTAGAATAACCCAAATGTTCGGATTCAATCCGTAAAATTCTGGCGCAGATGCTATGAAACGTACCAATCCATAAAGCGGACAATCTGTTCCCGACCAAAGCTTCAATTCTGTTTCGCATTTCACGCGCCGCTTTATTGGTAAAAGTAACCGCTAAAATATGGGCAGGATCAACTTTATTACTATCCATCAAATAAGCGACGCGGTAGCTGAGCGTTCTTGTTTTCCCGCTGCCTGCGCCGGCCAAAATCAATACAGGCCCTTCAGTTTGCTGAACAGCTTCCCGTTGCACTTCATTCAGATTTTCAAGAATCGATTTCATCAGTTTTGGCTCTCCAGTTTTTTCTGCAGTCGTACCTTTCTTCGGATTTTATCGAATTCGGCTTTGGCCCGGGCATGTTCCGCATTGGTTCTGCTGAATATATGTCCGCCATTTCCATCCGCCACAAAATACAGATATTTTGTCTGAGCCGGATATATTGACGCTAATATGGATTCTTTGCCCGGATTATTAATCGGACCAGGCGGCAATCCGGAATATAAATAGGTATTATATGGAGAATCAACAGCCAGATCTCTGGTTAACAATCTGCGCGGAGGACCATCTATGATAAACTGAATCGTAGGATCCGCCTGCAATCTCATTCCTATCGCCAGACGATTATAATAAACCGAAGCAATGACAGGCCTTTCCTCATCCAGAATAGCCTCCCCTTCCACTATGGAAGCCAATGTCAGCGTTTGATGAATAGTCATTTTCATTTGCGCCAGTTGCCTTTTTACGCTGTCATCATCAAATATTTTTAGCGTTCTGCCAACCAGAAATTTTATCAACTCTTTTTCTTTCATACCCCAGTAAAAAGAATATGTCTCGGGCAGAAGATAGCCGATTAATGAATTCGTTTCCAGTCCTAATTCGCGAATAAAAGCGGTATCCCGGCACAATTCAATAAACCGGGCCGCATTAATATCGAGTTTTCGTTCCAACTTATAAGCAAATTCATTGATATCCCAGCCTTCGATCAGCGTTACTTTCAGCTCTTCCGGAACCGGTTTGGAAAGATAATAGATGAGCTGTACATAATTCAAACCATGCGGCACGGTAAAAAGTCCGGCCTGAAGCTTATTCTCATATCGCAGAGCGATTGTCCAGGAGATGAAAACATTTCTATATCGTATCAGTTGATAAGCTGCCAATGTATCGGCAATCTGCTGCAAAGTGGCTCCTCTGGGAATCAGAATGGTTTCCCGTGTTTGCATGGTTTCCGTTTCCGGCATCGAAAAATAATTGATAATATCGCAGATTAAAAATGGCAATAAAAAAATTACCACTAAGATACTTTTTTGAATACCGGACATAAATTATTTTTTTTGCTTTTCTCTTTTACCCGTCTCATAATTTTCTTTTTCGAGACGCCGTGATTCATCAATGATACGTTCATAAAGCCGGCGGACAGCCTCATCACTTAAAGGCCCCGGATTCTGCGCCTGCACATTGGCAATAACATCTTCCTCTCTGCTCGGAACATATACCGGGAGATTCATGCTGCGTTTAATCCGTCCTATGGAATCAGCATATTTAGCGCGACTGTTCAGCAATTTAACAATTTTTGCATCGATGTCATCAATTTTTTGCCGGTAGGCGATTATTTTTTTCTCCCTCTCATCCAATCGAGGCCCCTTATACGTTTATGCTTAAAATCCGGCTTTAAAACGAATTGGTCATTTTAATTAACTTGTTTAATATTTCCCGCGCCGCTCCCGTTTCAATTGATTTTTTTGCTTTTTCAATTCCTTCGCTTATGGATTCCACCATACCGCCTACCTTTATCAATGCGGCTGCATTCAAAAGCACAATATTCAGAGCGGGACCCGGAATGTTATTAAGCACATTTTCTATTATTTTCTCGTTTTCTTCACAGCTTTCCGTCTGAATCGCCGACAGAGGCGCGGTGGAAAGTCCAAAGTCTTCCGGTTTAATTTCATATTCATATATATCGTTTTCAATAAGTTCCAATACCTTTGTTTTTCCGCTGATGGTTATTTCATCCAACCCGTCTTCGCCATGCACGGCCATAACATGTTCCGCCCCTAATTCCCGCAGGGCATCGATAACTTTGGCCATCAGCGTCTGGTCATATACGCCGATAACCTGTCTTTTAATTCGTACCGGCTGAATCATGGTGCTAAGTAAATTTAAGATAGTGCGGGAACCTATTTCCCGACGGGGGCCAACCACGTAAGGCCAGGTTGACTGAAACTTAGGCGCAAAAATAAAAGCAAGGCCAATTTCCGCAAGACATTTATTTATTGCCGTCTCGCCAAGATCGATTTTAACGCCCAGCAATTTAAGGATATCGGCGCTACCGCATTTGGTGGTTATCGAACGCTTTCCATGTTTAGCTACTTTAATCCCGGCGCCGGCCGCCGTTATGGCCGCAGAAGTTGAAATATTGAATGTATTTAAATTATCTCCGCCTGTCCCGCTTATATCCACAATCTTTTCCTGATTCAGGGTTATCTGGGACGTGTTTTTTTTCAAAGCTTCGGCGGACCCGGCAATTTCATCCGTCGTCTCGCCTTTCATCCTTAAGGCTACCAGATAAGCGGATATCTGGGCGTCCGTTGCCCTGCCCTCCATGATCTCGTTCATGACAATCCGGCTTTCGTCCCGGCTCAGGTTTTTGCCGTTCATTAATTTTGAAATAGCTTCTTTTACAATAACACTGCTTTCTATGGCGCTTTCTCCTATTTAGTTTTCACCTGGTCATGATATAAGGCTATAATTTTTTCCACTCTGGGATCAGATTTGCGGTTTTTTGAAACAGGGATCATATCTACCATAATGTCCGCAGATTTATTATTCTTATTTATTTTTATATCCATCAAATGTTCGCCGTCGGCGCCGCCGCCCACAATGACCGGCGAATTGAAAGAGATAAGGCCTTCTTTATAATCATGAGATAATAATACCAAATTGAATTTAACATATTTCTTTAGAAATAATTCCAGTTTTTTTAACGTACCGTGATAGACAAGAATATTAATTTCAGAATCCTTTAATCCGGAATATAATTTTTCAAACACCGTATTATTAAAACGCCATCCCATGTCCTCATTTACTTCTCTTAAGGTGCTCTCATCCATGTAAGAAAGTACATTTAAAGACTTGAGTTTAAGGGTTTCGTTCAGAGTTGCGCGCGTAACCGTCAGATTGGTCGCAAGTATCTTTTTGCCAAAAGCGGAAATGATTTTATTAAAGTATTCTTTGCCTTCGATGAATTCCTGTTCACCCAAAGCGATTATATCCGGCTGTAAAATTTTATAAATCTCAAGAACGGCCTCATTTATCTCTGCAAAAGGATATGGATTCGAGAAGTCCCCCCCATCGATAAAAACCAGTTCCTTATTCTGTTGCCGTAAGGAATCAATTATGGTTGAAATATAATTTAAACCGCCCAGCGGAGGATGACCGCAGTTACAATTTTCAATTACACCGTTTAAATTGGATATAAATACAATCTGAATGTCCGGCTGAAAAGATTTTTGATGATCAGCCGCTTTTGTATGATTAATTAAAAAAAAAATCAGGAAAATATTTAAAAGACTGTAAAGATAATTTTGTTTTTTTGTTTTCATAGTGAATAATAAATACTGTATTTCAGTGAAATATTCTACAATAAAAAGGGTGGTTTGTCAATCGAAAGACCAGCCACCCGATACTTATAATTGCATCCTTTTTATTGCATGATACTTAAGGCGGCTTCCAGATCGGGTTTAATTTCAAATACCCGTTCAAGCTTGGTAATCCTTAAAAGATTCCTGATCCGGTCAGAAGTATTGATAAGACATAGTTTTCCATTGTTATTTTTTAATGTGGTCACAGCCCCGATCAAAATGCCTAATCCGGAACTGTTCATTAAATCAACCTTTTCAAGGTCGATAATGATCTTTGTCTTTCCTTTTTCAATCAGGGAATTAATGCTGTCATTAATTTGCCCGGCTTCCGGTCCGCCCATTATTTTACCGGCCAGACTGATGATGACTATGCCTTTTTCTTCTGTAACCCGAACATCCATAATTCTATCCTTTTTTTATTTATGCTTTCTTTGTATTCCAGTCCACTACAATCGGGCTGGCCACAAATATGGAAGAATATGTACCAATCACTATACCTACGATTAAAGCCAGGGCAAAAGAACGCAGCACTTCACCGCCGAAAAAGTAGAGCACTATAACCACCAGTAGAGTAGTTCCAGAAGTAATAATGGTGCGGCTTAACGTCTCATTGATACTAAAGTTTACCGTTTCGGCAAGCTGATCAAGGTTTCTTTTGGTAGTCTTTAAATTTTCCCGGATGCGGTCATAAACAACAATGGTGTCATTTAAAGAATATCCCACAATCGTCAATATGGCCGCAATAATCGGTGAAGAAATTTCTATATCGAAAATGGAAAAAACGCCAAGCGTGATAATGATATCATGCGCAAGAGCCGCCACCGCACCGACCGAAAATTTAAATTCAAACCGCCACATGATATATAGCAGAATCAGCAGCATGGCCCAGCCGATTGCTTTTAAGGTATCAAAAACCAGTTCCTGGCCGATTTTAGGTCCCACTTTTTCCACACGCTGCACTTCAAATTTATTATCAGGTATGGCTTCGCGAATGACTTCTTCCATTTTTGTTGACAGTTCTTCTGCTGTCCGTTGAAGGCCTGCACGAATGGCTACTTCATCTTCGCTGCCAAAATGCTTTATTTCCGCTTCGCCATAGCCGTGAGTGCTCAGGGCCTTACGCAATTCCTCAATTTTTACCGGTTGTTCAAATTTTAAATGCACCAGCGTGCCTCCGGTAAAATCGATATTGTATTTCGGGCCTCCGTGCAGTATCAGTGAAATGATTGATAACACGATCAAGGCGCCGCTTATCATATAACCGGTCTTTCTTACCTTTATAAATTGAAAGTTTGTATCTGTGAATATCTGCATTTTTTATATTTCTCCTCTCGCTTCCGTTTCGATCAGATGCTCAGTTTCTTCATCCATTTTTTCTCCAGAGTAAAATCAAAAATTACCCTGGAAACAAAGATTGCCGTAAACATACTGGCCACAATACCGATCATCAGAGTTAACGCAAATCCCTGAATAGGGCCGGAACCGTATGTATATAATACCAGACCGGCGATAAAGGTTGTTACGTTGGCGTCTAAAATCGTAATAAAAGCCTTACCGTATCCAATATCCAGGCTGGCCCGAATGGTTTTGCCTTTTCTCTGTTCTTCCCGGATGCGCTCGAAAATTAACACATTGGCATCCACGGCCATACCGATCGTTAAAATGATACCGGCAATACCAGGCATGGTAAGTGTAGCATGAAAATAGGCCATAACCGCCATAATAAAAATAATGTTCAGCACCAAAGCCAAATCCGCAATAATACCGGATAATTTATAATAAAATATCATAAACAGGACTACCAGACATAAGCCCAAAATCGCCGAATAACTGCCGGCGTTTATGGAATCTTTACCAAGAGATGGTCCGACCGTTCTTTCTTCCATGATCTTCACCGGAGCGGGCAGTGCACCGGCTTTTAGTACGATGGCTATATCTTTGGCCTCTTCCATAGATTCCAAACCGGTAATTCTGGCCCGGCCATTGGTTATTTTTACCTGGAGTGTCGGCGCCAGAAACACTTTATTATCCAGAATAATTGCCAGACGTTTGCCAATGTTCGCTCCGCTTACCCTGGAAAAAATACGCGCCCCTTCATCGTTCATAGTTAGTGAAACTTCAAATTTACCTATGGATGATGGATCATTGGCACTGCCGGACTGCGGATAGGCGTCCGTGATGGTGGACCCGCTCAGCTCAACATTTTTATTTACAAAATACACGACGTAATACTGATCATTTATCACCGGTTTAGCCGACCAGATAAATTCGCCGCTGCCGGCCACATCATAAATAATTTTTTCAACTTCCGGCATTTTTATTATTTCTTTAAACTTCTGTTCCTTTTCCATGGGAACCAATAAAGATTGTTTATCGCGCGGATCCAGGAAAAACAGATTTTCCTCAAATAAATTGATTGTGGTATCCTCTTGTGTTACCGCCGTTTCTTTTGTTGAATCCGTTTCGTCTATGCCGAACATGTCTTCCAGGCTTGTTTTTGTAGTATCCTTTTCTGCTGTTTCTGATTTTACGGTATCCTGAGGCGATATTTTGGAAAGAATAAACTCATTAATTTTCTCTGCAACAGGTCCGGTAATCGTATTTTCCTTAAGCAGTTTAAACTCAAGAAGCGCCGTACGACCGATCAACTGCCGGACTCTGGTAGGATTTTTTACCCCGGCAAGTTCGATAATGATTCTGCGGTCGCCCTGTTTTTGTATAATTGGTTCGGTAACGCCGAATTCATCAACGCGGTTGCTTAAAATTTCCTTGGAACGATCCACGGCTTCTTCGGTCTGCTCGCGTAAAAAACCGATTACCTGGTCTTCCGTTCTGTTTTCGGCGCTGGAAAAATAGCGGGTAATTTTAACGTTTCTTTGATTGAGTTTTTCATTAAATACGGTTACAAAATCCTCATCGGAAACGCTGACCTGGTTTTCTGTCTCTTCCAGGGCTTTGGTAAAGGCTTCGTCCTTATTCTTTGCCAGCTTATCCAGCAATTCTTTTATATCAACTTCCAGCACAACATGCATACCGCCCTGTAAATCCAGACCCAGGTTTAATGATTTGCCTTTCAGATCCATGAATTCTTTCTGGTTCTCCAACTCCCTGCGATCCTTCTCGGCATCCGATAATAAATTATATTCATAAGTCGGATATAACAGATATAAAGCCAAAGCAAGAACCGCCAGTATGATAATAATTTTCGTTGTAGTTTTCGATTTCATGCGATTCGTTTATCCTCCTGATATTTTTCTTGTAAATATTATAAAATAAAAGTTTTAAATTTAGTCCGGGTAAAATTTAAAGTCAATTAATTTTCCCGTTTTCCCAGTATATGGAATAGTTCTTTTTTATCGATTACTTTAATATTTAAGTCGCGGGCCTTTTTAATCTTGGAACCTGCTTTTTCGCCGGCAACCAGATAATCCGTATTACCAGATATTGAACCGGCCACATGGCCTCCCGCAGCAACAATCATTTCTGTCGCTTCACTGCGCGTTAAACCTTCCAGCGTACCGGTAAGAACAAAAGTCTTACCGGCGGCCTGAGAATCACTGCCGGCAGGTTCTTCCCCCTTCATATTTATTCCGCAGGCTTGCAAGCGGTTAATCATCCGCCGGTTATTTTCATTATTAAAATAGGCAATAATGGATTCCGCACTTTTTCCGCCAATCCCGTTTAAATTTGATAACCGGTCAAAATCCGCTTTTAAAAGCTCTTCGATCGACCTGAAATTTCTGCTCAGGATTCTTGCCGCCGTTACACCGATAAAAGGAATGCCCAGCGCAAAAATAAACCGGTAAAATGTCTGCCCTTTGCTCCTGTCGATGGCGCTAATAAGATTTACGGCGCTTTTTTCGCCCATGCGTTCAAGCGCGGCAACTGGTTCTGCTTTTAATTCATAGATATCCGCCGGATCCCTTATGAGTTTTGCCTCAATCAATTGTTCTACCACGGCAGCGCCCAATCCTTCTATATCCATTGCATCGCGTGAGGCAAAATGTTCTATTCTTCGTTTCACCTGATCAGGACATTGAATATTCATGCAGCGCAAAGCGGCTTCATCTTCTATGCGGCTCAGCGGCTGCCCGCATGAAGGACATTTGTCGGGAATAGCCGTCTTTTTTATATCCCTGCTGCGCCGTTCCAGATTAACGCGCACTACTTTAGGAATTATATCGCCGCCTTTCTCGATGAAGACAAAATCACCCGTTCTGATATCCTTGCGTTCAATCTCTCCCGGATTATGAAGCGTCGCTCTGGATACGGTGGTTCCGGCTAAAAATACCGGTTTCAATTCCGCAACCGGCGTTACGATGCCGGTTCTGCCCACCTGCCAGGTAATCTTATGTATCCGGGTTTCCGCCTGAATGGCTTTAAATTTAAAAGCAATAGCCCATCTCGGACTTTTTGCCGTACTTCCCAGCTTCTTCTGCTGCTCAACGTTATTTACTTTAACAACAACCCCGTCAATTTCGTATGGCAGGGATTTTCTGTCATTTTCCCATTTCTGTACATATTGATGCACCTGACTTATATTTTCACAAACAACATAATTGGCATTTACCGGGAATCCCAATTCCCTCAGCGATTCTAAGTTTTCCGAATGCATTTTGTTAAAAAACCGGTCCTCTTCACTTTGCAGAGAATAACAAAATATCTGAAGTTTTCTTTTGGCCACCTCTGCAGGTCTCTGCATTTTAAGGGTTCCGGCCGCGGCATTACGGGGATTGGCAAACAGGTTTTCTTCATCCCTTTTTCGTTCTTCATTTATTTTATTAAACTGCTGGACCGGAAAATAAACTTCTCCACGAACCTCAAATGTCCCGGGATAATCCATATTTTCGGCCATACGCATCGGGATGGATCGTATGGTTTTGATATTTGCCGTAATATCATCACCCTGCTCCCCGTCGCCCCTGGTTGCGCCTCTGACGAAAAGCCCGTTCTCATAAAGCAGGCTCACCGCCACACCGTCTATTTTTAATTCGCAGACATATTGGAAATCAATATCGGGACCTAATCCCTGGCGGACACGCTGGTAAAACTCACTAAATTCCTCTTCATTATATGTGTTCGATAAGGAAAGCATCGGGTAGCGGTGCCGGACGGTTTTAAATTCCGGAATGGTTTCTCCCGAAACTCTCTGAGTCGGTGAATCCGCGGTGATTAAGTCCTTGTTTTCACTTTCAATCTGCTCAAGTTCCTTCATTAAAAGGTCATATTCATAGTCGCTTATTGTTGGCTGAGCGAGGACATAATACTCATAATCGTATTGATTAATCTGCTTTTTTAACTGATCGATTTTCGATTTTATATCCATAAAACCTCCGCTGATTTCAGGAGAAACAAATTACTGAAATTTAATTTTTAGCTGATATTTAAACAACTTTAAATTAACCAGATCGGTTTGCAAATTAAGCGGCGGCTCATTATTTTTGTGCAATTATCAAACATAAAGACTTATGAAATATATCAGATTATTTTTTTTATTTTTTACAGCGCTTTTTTTATTTACCTGCACAAACCCGTTTTCCACCAGAAATCCGGAACAACCGGAAACATCCGGCTTATACTATGAAGCCAATGATAAACCCGAAACGGTTCTCGAAAACTTTCTTAAAACTCATCAGGATAAAAATTCAGGCAAATACGCGGAGCTTTTTTCCCAATCGGACGATAAACCATTCCGGTTTAATCCCGATCCTTTACTTATAAGCCAATATGGAAGTACATGGACATTCACGGAAGAACAGGAATATTTTAATAAGCTTATTGCCACGGATAAACAGGGATACCCGAAGATTTACACCAGCTTTAACACCACACCGGTTTTCACGGGAATCAGTCAGCCGTCGCCGGTGGATTCGGTAATTTCCAATATTCTGAATTATACCATTCAGGTTAATTACGGCGATACTGTCAGCACTTATTATGGCAGCTGTTTCTTTAAATTGTACATGGATCCTCAGCCGCCCAATTACTGGTCGATTTATTACTGGCAGGACAACGCCCAGGATAGTAAGGCCGATGAATCATGGTCTTACCTGAAAATATTTATTCACAGAGATTAGTTAAAATTTTTATGGTACTTAAAAACAAATTCTTAATTTTCGTTTTATATTTAATCCTGACTTTAACAGGATGCAATCCGTTTGGCCCGGCAGAGACCGATGGCGAAGGCAGCACAATTATAACCAATCAGAAAACGCCGGATGAAGTTTTTACAAATTTCGCTTACGCTTACAATTTTAAAGATACCGTTGTATACAGCGATCTTCTGGACAGCAGCTTTTTGTTCATCGCAAAAAATTATGCGACCACGCCGGTGTCGGAGTTTACCTGGGGCAGGGACATTGACATCCGGGCCACATCCAGGATGTTTAATGCTTTTCATACAATCAATCTGATTTGGATACGATCCAAAGATGAAAACTTTACACCGGATAATACCGAATACAGCGTCTATAAAATTTATCAGTTGACCATGGACGGCGGAACGCAGAACGCTTCAATCAATGGTGAAGCCTATTTTGAATTGATTAAGAAAAATATTAATCCGAAAGATTCCACCGGTACATGGCTGATTAGCAAATGGTTGGATTTGGCTACATTTTAATCTGGTATTTAATACTAAAATTATTTATACTTTGTCATTGATAATCAATTTTATTTAATAATTAAAATTAATTAATTTTGGTGATAAATTTTGTCTGGAAATAATCACTGAACTTTTTAAGGCTGCGGAGGTAACATGCATCGGATTGCTTTGGATATTGATTTGATCGCCTTTATTAGAAATCTGCTTGACAGCGATGAACCGGATCCGGTTCAATCGGTTGTACTGGCAGAACTGGGCGGAGCGCAAGGTATCGTCTGCTATCTCAGGGACGACCTTAAAACGACAAACGAACGTGATATAACGCTGTTAAAGGAAATCGTCAGAAGCGATCTTAATGTGCGCTCCAACCTGACAGAAGAAAATATCAGGAAACTGATCCGGATTAAACCCGATCTGATCACTATCGTTAATCCCGGGGATATATCGACCATTGAGCCAAAACCAATTAATGTGGAAATGTATGAATCGCAACTGATAAATATTATTGCTGAACTGAGAACCAACAATATCGCATCGTCCGTTCTGATTGAACCGGAAATCGGCCAGATTAAAGCGGCGGGTAAGCTCGAATTCGAGTATATCGAATTTTCAGCCAACAGGCTCACCAATGCCATGGACAGGGATGAAGAATTGGATGCCTTGCAAAATTTGGCCGGACTGGCTTTGGCGGCTAATAAACTTGGATTATGCGTTAATATTTCCGGCGGCATAGGTTTTGATAATATCAAAGACATCGCTTCGATTGAATACGTCGAAGATATAATTGTAGGAAAACCGGTTTTCACAAAAGCTCTGGCCATAGGTTTTGAACAGGCTGTTCGTGACATAATTTCAAAGTTATAAATGATTTTAATGAAACTAATTAAGCGCTTATCGAAATACTTATTTTTCTGTTTCCTGCTGGTTAATTATTTATCGGCAAATTCGGTTAGCCCGACAATGTATCAATTTGAATGGGGATACGAACCGGAGTTATTGTACAAAGACCAATATGATAATATTATTCTCCTTAGCGATTGGGAATACCGCTTTGACGATGAAAAATGGCGTTCAATTCGTCTGCCTTTTTTTACCGATTCGAAAAAACAAATTCATTTAAGAACAAAATTTAAAGCGGACAATCTTGATATTCAGAATTTAAAACTTGTCAGCAACGGCATTCTTGGCTCCGCCGGTTTTTATCTGAATGATAAGTTTTTCCATTTTCAGTCAAATGATGATATTGCCTTTGAAATCACCATTCCACCCTCATTGATTCAAAAAGATTCGGAAAATATACTAACCGTGCAGATAAAAGAAGCGGCCCTTCCTAAAGAGGGTTATCCGCATATAGTAAATCTTTTAAGAGAAAAGAATTTTTATGGCATTTTAAAACCACTTTTTCTTGGGGTGAAAAAAACGCCGGTTATCCGGCTTGAACAGTCGGAAATCGATTTTAAAAGCCAGACGCCTGTTCTTTCTCTAGCCTATGCGGTGGATGTTGAAAAAATTATCCCCAAAAACGCCCGGCGCATTGTTCTGGAAGAAACGCTGCTTGATCAACAAGGCGGGATTATCGGCAAAAAAAGCAGTTCGGTAGCTGTTTCGGAAACGGTTAAAAGAAATGTCGATTTCGAATTAACCGCAGAGCACCTGTGGTCGCCTGAAAATACAGGAGATTTAATTGTCACTATTCAGGTAAAAGTCGATTTGCGGATTATGCGGATTGAGAGAAAGGCCATTAAAGCCAGGCATCTCGTTTCTTCATTCACCGGTATTCAATTGAATGGAAATCCCTTAAAAATCAGAGGACTTAATTTTCACAGGAATCCACTGGTTTTTGCCAATGGAAATTATTATAACACCATACAATTATTACTTAAAAATATTCAGCAGCGCGGATTTAATGCCATAAGA
Source organism: Calditrichota bacterium (assembly GCA_003854985.1). GTDB lineage: Bacteria > Calditrichota > Calditrichia > Calditrichales > Calditrichaceae > Zgenome-0002. Next base: position 198,789 of record RQOG01000006.1, on the reverse strand, counting down.
TTTCTCCACCATACGCCCGATCCGTTGATTTTTCATATTGCGGATTCGCTTGGCCTTTTGATCTTTGCTGAACTGCCCATCTGGCGTTATCCGGCTACACTTTTTTCAAATGATTTTTTAATGGAACACGCCAAGATCAGTATTCGGAATCTCCAGTATTTTTACTCCAAACACGTCAGTTTTACCAGCCTTGGAATCGGTCAGGAAATTCCACTGGATAATCCGGCAAGCCAGAAATTTATGCTTATCCTGAAAACCTTAAATAGTACGCATTTAAAAAATCCCTGTTATCTTTCACCTTTATTCACACCGGAGCCTTTTTTAAAGGACGCGGCGGATTTCTATATTTTTGATGCCTATCTTCCTGTACGGAACGCCTCATTTGAAAATCTGGAATTAGATACGCCCTTCCATTATTTCGGCAAAATCGGTTTTATTAATGATTATAGTATATTGGAGTCGAATCTTTCCAATCTGGATAAAAAATTGTTTTATGCTAAAGAAATAAAATCCGTGAAAGAAGATTTCGGATTTCATGGCGGCTTTATCGAAAGCGCGATCGATTGGTATTCTGAATACCCAACCCATATTTCAGAGATAACCGAAGACGGTCTGCACAAAATTAGCGACGGTCTTTTTAATATCGAGTCCGATGCGGTCTACATTTTTGGAGAAACAGATAACATCTGGGAAAGAAATGAAAACGATATCGCTTTTCCCTTACCGGAAATCAAAAAAACCAATTTCTTCAGTATTCTTCTTTTTCTGGCTTTGATACTTTTTCTGGCCATTTATCGGAAAAACAAAAGATTACAGGAAAACCTGAAAAGATCGCTTATTCATCCTTATGGTTTTTTTGTCGATATGCGCGAAAGAAGAATTATTCCCCTGTTTAATTCAATAATATCCGGCTCTTTTTCCGCCCTGATTTTAGGTGCCGGCTGCGCTTCGTTTTTTTATTTTTACAGGAATTCCTTTAAGCTGCATGAGATTATGTCCATATTTTTAATTCCGATGGATATCTTCGATGACTTTTTATCCATAAGTCATTCTGCGGTAATGCTGACCTTAGTTTTTACGGTTATCTTTCTCCTTTATCCGTTGTTTATCAGTATTATATTAAAACTGATCAGTTTGTTTACGCGGGAAAAAATCAGGTACCGCCAGGCCCTGGCCATCGGTTTATGGTCCGGTATTCCTTTCTTTATACTTCTGCCCGTCAGCATGATGAGTTTTCAGGTTATATATAATCAGCATTTCGAAAATATACTTTTAATCGTTTTATGCTTTTTCCTGATCTGGACGCACATAAGAATGATTAATGGCATTCGTGTGTTATTTTTTGCAAGACCGATGCGGGTTTTAATTATAATACTATTGTCTTACCTGGTTCCCTTGCTTATCTTCTGGGCTGTTTTTCATCCGGAATTTTTCTGGTATGAATATCTGAAATTGATGTTAAAGGCTGGTTTACATTTTTAATTATTCTTCTGGAGTTGTATGTATCTTTCCAAACTTGATATCATCGGTTTTAAATCGTTTGCTACGAAAACAAAATTAGAATTTAACGACGGGCTTTCGTGTATAATCGGGCCTAATGGTTCCGGCAAATCAAATATTGTTGACGCCATACGCTGGGTCTTAGGCGAACAAAGAGTTACGTCGCTGAGAAGCGATAAAATGGAAAATGTTATTTTCAACGGCGCCAAAACGCGAAAACCGGTTGGTATGGCTGAGGTCTCTCTAACGATTCAAAACAATAAAAATATATTGAAGACCGAATTTAATGAAATCGTAATCGCCCGCCGCTTATTCCGATCCGGCGAAAGTCAGTACCTGCTCAATAAAACACCGGTACGTTTAAAGGATATTCAGGATATCTTTTTGGATACGGGACTGGCTTCCAATTCTTATTCTATTATTGAACTGAAAATGGTGGAATCGATTCTCAGCGAAAACAAACAGGAACGGCGTCAGTTATTTGAGGAAGCGGCCGGTGTCGGGAAATACAAAATCAGAAGAAAATCCGCTTTACGAAAACTGGAAAGCACAAGAAACGACTTAACCCGTTTAAACGATATTATTTCGGAAATTGATAAAAATGTGCGTTCACTTTCCCGCCAGGTCGGCAAAGCCCGCCGCTATTTAGAATTTGTGGAAGAATTAAAAAAAGCTGAAATCGATTTATCCAAATTTAAGTATCACAAACTGATTGATAATATCCGGCCCCTGCAACTGCAATTGGAAGAAATCAGCAAAATCAAAGAAGAAAGCCACCACCAGATTACCATTGACGAAGCGCTTCTGGAAGATTATAAAAGAGAGCTAATCAATACGGAAAAACAATTGGTTACTGTAAATGAGAATCTTCATAAACAGGATACCCAGATATCCGAGATCAATAAACTTGAAGCCGTAGCGCAGACGAAATCGGAAGAGATGAAAAAGAATAAAACACGGTATCTAAATGAAATTGAAGATTTCTCATCAAAAATAAAACTATTACAGGAAAACTTAATTTCACTGGAAGAAGAACTCGAAACCTTAACAGAACAAAAACTGAATCAGGACCAAAAATTCAAGACGATAGAAGATGAAAAAAACCAGGAACTGAATAAATTACAGAAAGAAAAATCTGAAATAGACCAGTTAAATCAGCAGTTGAGAGAGAAGCTGTCTGTTTTAGCCGAAAAAAAAGAAAAACTAAATGAAGCTCAGATTCAATTAAAATACAATTCCGAAAGAATCATCGAAATTGAAGAAGCGGTAAAAATAAGGGATAAATCCACTTCCGAATACAACGCACACCTTGCCTCATTGAATAAAGAACTTGAGACAAAAGGTAAAAGTATTGAAAACCTGACAGCCAAAATTGATTCATTTACAAAGGATCTTGCCAAACAGCGTGATGAACTGGAAACGCTCGAGCAGAAAAAAAGTAAAATAATCTCTGAATTCGAACAGGCTAAATCGAGAAAGAGCTTTTTTCAGCAGGTTGTTTCCAATTTCGAAGGACATACAAAGAGCACTCAATTTGCCATGTCTCAGAAAGCACATATCAAGGGCGTTATCGGACCGCTGGCAGACTTAATTGAAACGGATCCGGAAATCGCGCCCTTGCTGGAAATTATCCTGGGTAATGCGCTTAATTATGTTGTCGTTGAAACCGGTGCGGTGGCCAGAGATTTAATTTCCATCGTAAAACGTGAGAAGAAAGGAAGAATAACCCTGATTCCGCTCGACGCGACGAGAAAAATATCAATTCCCGAAAGAGCCGGATTGCCGGGTAAACTTAAGTTTCTTTCTTCACTTGTTAAATGCGAAAAATCCTACCAGCATCTGATAGACATTTTATTAGGCGATATCTGTCTGACTAAAAACATGGATGAATCCATGGCGCTGGCAGCTGAATATCCCTACCTGCGTTTTATTACAGGCGACGGTGAAATACTAAATGCCGACGGTTCCATATCCGGGGGCGATATGGAAATAAAAGGCGCCCTGCTCATCGGCAGAAAAGAACAGTTAAAAAAATATTCGTCCGAAGTTGACCGTCTGCAAAAACTGCTTGATAATACGATCGCGGAGATTGGCCGGCAAAAATTAAAAATAAACCAGACCATACATGATCAGGAAAATGTTCAGACTGCATTAAACGAAGAACGTAAGCTTCAGGTTGAAATCGATAAAAAACTAAACCAGTTAACATATGAATCGGCTAAAACCAGCGCTGAACAACAAAATGATTCCGATAAACTCGATCAGATGCGCCAGAATCTTTTTGAGACAAAAAAGAAAATTCAGTCTCTGGAAATAGAAGTAAATAATTTTCAGAAAGAAGCCAATGAGCTGGAGCGCGAAACCATCTTACGCACCAATGAATTTGAGCAGAAAAACGATTTGCTGCAGACCTTGCTGGAAGACGTTCAATCCGTGCGCCTGAAGGTTACGAATCTGGATAACCAGGTTAAAAATCGTGAAAATGATATCATACGTTCCAGGCAAAATTTAACCGAACTGGAAAATAGTATTAGCGAACGAAAGGCTTCCATTGCTAATATCGAGCAGTCTCTGATTCAGATCCAAAATGAATCGGAAGCGCGCCGGCAGCAGCAAATGCAAATCTGGGAAGAACGAAATCAATTTGAAAAAGAGCATGAAGGCCTGGAAGTTAATTACCAGGAATTAAAAGATAAAATTCTTAACATCGAAAACCAGACAAAAAGATACAGAAAACAGCATGATTCAACACTGGAAAGAAGCCGGATTATAGAACTGGAAATCAATGAAAACCGGATCAAAGCAGAAAACATCAGGGAATATATTATTAAAGAATATTCGGAAGATGTGGAACTAAGCATTCCCTTTGAGGATTTAAACGTCGATGAAACAGAAGAAAGAATCGAATTATTAAAACAGAGAATAAAAAATCTGGGACCGGTGAATCCTCTGGCCGTAAATGAATACGAAAAAGAAGATGAGCGCCTGAAATTTTTAACCAAACAGCGCGACGATCTGCTTGAAGCAGAGCGATCGTTAATGGAAACAATCGATAAAATAAATAAAACGGCAAGAAAACAGTTTTTAGAAACCTATAATCAGATTAAATCTCATTTCGAAAATGTTTTTCACTCTTTTTTTGAAGCGGGCGAAGGCACATTAAAACTGGAAGAATCCGAAGATCCGCTGGAAGGAGATATTGACATCGTAGTGCGGACAAAAGGCAAAAAACTTCAGACGCTTAACCTTCTTTCCGGGGGTGAAAAAACCCTTACGGCAATATCACTATTATTTGCCATCTATCTTGTTAAACCAAGCCCGTTTTGTATATTAGATGAAGTTGATGCGCCGCTTGACGATATCAATATAAAACGGTTTACGGATGCGCTTCAGATGTTTTCGAACAATACCCAGTTTATTGTAGTAACACATAATAAACGCACCATGGAAGCTTCTAAAACATTATATGGGGTAACCATGGAAGAAGAAGGGGTTTCCAAAATTGTTTCCGTAAAATTCAATTAGGGGTATGCAATGAAAAAAATACTTATCCTGGTGGCTGTTCCTTTATTTTTAATGGCTCAGTTTCAATTTTTACCGATAACCGGAGATTATACATCTTACTATAGCACTGATTCCACATCATTCGTGGAATTTTATCTTTCGGTATACCAGGGTAACCTGAGGTATAAAAAAATCGACAGCCTGAATTTTCAGACATCTTTTAAAACCATTCTGGAAATCTATAAAGACGGAAAACTATTCAATTCCTATGCGCACAGCTATCAAAGCTCAACTTTAGATACCTCTGCTGTTGCCGGATATAACCAGTTTATTGATGTATTTAAAACCGAAATGCCCTACGGAAAATATACCGCAAATCTGAAAATTACAGATCAGAACTCTTCTCTGAGCGGTGAATATGTCATGGATGTAATTACAATTCAACCGCAAAAAGCGGCTTATTTTTCCGATATAGAATTATCCTCCTCGATCACCAAAGAAAATGACCAGTCCATCTACATGAAAAACAATATCAGGATTATTCCGAACCCGGCCGGCACTTACGATATACTGCACCCGATGCTGTATTATTATGTGGAGCTGAATAATCTGCCCTTCTCTAAAGATGAGATAAATTATTATGAATTTATGTATTCCATCACGAGTGAAGCGGGAGACACCATTAAAGCCGCGCCGTTAAAACGAAAAGAAATTAAATCGACGACAATGGCGGAAATAGGCGGATTAAATATTATGGCTTTTCCTAAATCGAATTATTTTCTGAATATCTATGCTAAAAATATAAAAGACGAAACCATTCTGCAATCCAGAAAGAAGTTTTATGTTTATAAACCGGAATCGGTACAGGCCGGCATAACTCCCGATCAAATGCCTGAAATTGCATCCTATTATCTGGAAATGTCCGAGGAAGAGTTAAAAGATGAATTTGCCAGGGCAAAATATATTGCCACCCGGCAGGAAGAAGATATTTATAAAAATCTGGAAAATGCCCAGGCAATCCGTAAATTTTTAACGACATTCTGGAGAGATCGCGATAAAACATCCGGTCTGGAAGCCGGCGTTTATCGCATAAAATATGTTGCCCGCAGTCAATATGCCGATGAGAAATTCAGTTACATGGGTAAAAAGGGATGGAAAACAGACCGGGGCAGGGTATATCTGGTTTACGGCGAGCCCGATGAATATGAACGTTATCCTAATGAAATGGGCACATTACCCTATGTTATCTGGCAGTATCATCAGTTGGAAGGCGGAGCGTATTTTGTTTTTGCCGATTTAACGGGCTTTGGGGAATACCAGCTTATTCATTCAACTTATCGGAAAGAACTGCAAAATGCGGACTGGCAGAATTTAATAAATAAAAGTTCCGGATCGTCATCGTTCATGCAGGACTATTAACGCGGCGCGCAGGGGAAACTGGTTAATTATCTGGCTGGTGGTAAACGGACAAACCTGGTTTTCCTAAAGGAAAATATCACTTGATATTATAAGTCCAGCGTTCTTTATTACGGAAGTCCTCTCCCCAGTGCAGTTTATTGCGGATGGTGTCCAAGAAATTATACTTTTCCATTTTAACCAGTTTTATAGAAAAATCCGCTTTGTTGACGGTAAATTTTGTTCCGCTCGGAAAGCTGCGGATCTTTTCGCCGTCTCTGTAAAGATTAACTTCAGTATGTTCGGTGAAGGCATTAATGGTTATCACACTTGATTCGGGAACAACCACCGGTCTGTTCGTGAGCGAATGCGGACAAATAGGATTGACGATAAAAACATTGGTATCCGGTATTACGATTGGGCCCCCGGCAGACAAAGAATAACCGGTAGAGCCGGTCGGAGTGGATAAAATCAGGCCGTCGGCAACATAGGAGTTTAGCAATCTGCCATCCACGCTGGTTACAATTTCAATAACTCTTGAAAATCCCGCTTTATCAATAACCAAATCGTTGAGGGCATAAAAACTTTCTGCAGGATTATCCACTTCGCATTGCAGCACAGACCTGGAATCTATAATATATTTATTATCTAAAAATGCTTTAAGATGATCTAAAAACGTTTCGGGCGATGTTTCCGTCAGAAAACCCAGTCCGCCCAGATTCACACCGAGAATAGGCGTTTCAGCTTTTCCAATCTGATGCGCAACACGAAGAATTGTTCCGTCACCGCCAAGCGTAACAATAAGATCGCTTTTATTTAGAACAGAGTTTTCATCCGCTTTCGGTATTTTTTCATATTTATCTTCAATATAAGGAGATTCATAACAACATAATGAAAACGTAGCTTCCGGATGATGTCCGCTTAACCAATTATCCAATACTTTAAGCGGTTCTTTTACCTGAGTTTTTCGCGGATTTAAAATAATCCCAATTTTAACTGGTACAGCCATATCAGCTTATCACTCGTTTTCCTGCTCAAATAAACCAGTTTGCAGATTGCCGTTATTATCTTTTTGTAACTTTTTTATCCGGTTCTCGGCTTTATTCAGTTTTTCCAGGCAAAATTTAATCAATTCCTGACCTTCTTCAAATTTTTTCAGACTGTCATCGAGCCCGATCTCGCCGCTTTCAAGTTGCAGTACCAATTCTTCAAGTTTGTTAAGAGCGCTCTCGAAACTATCGGTTTTTTTAGTCAAAGCTACTCTCCTTCTATTTTATCAATGATACTCGATATTTTTCCTTCAGCAAGTCTTGTCTCAATTTGCTGATCTGGTTTAAGCCTCTTTGCGCTTTTTATAATATTGCCGTTGAAATAAGTAATACTGTATCCCCTTCGGAGAACATTCTCCGGGTTAATGCTCTGCAATCTTACGGAGAGATTATCAATTTTGCTTTTCAATTGGTCCACATAATAGACAGATGACTGGTTAAACCGGTTAACTATATTATCCAGATGCTGCGCATACTGGCGCATCATATCTTCCGGACGCCGTATGCCATAACTTCTGCGGATATGATTTAATTTTTCTCTGTATCGTGTTATTTTATCGGATATAAGAAATGTTATTCGCTCCCTGATATTTATGATCTCAGTTTTTATTTCATTATAATCCGGAACGGCAAGCTCGGCGGCCGCTGAGGGCGTGGGAGCCCTGAGATCCGCTACAAAATCCGCGATAGTAAAATCTATTTCGTGCCCAACTGCTGAGATAACAGGTATTTTTGAATTAAAAATCGCTTTCGCCACCGCTTCTTCATTAAAAGCCCAAAGGTCTTCTATTGACCCGCCGCCGCGCCCGATAATCAGCAAATCCACATCCTGAAACTCATTAAATTCCTCAATCGCCCGCACAATATCCAGATAGGCCTCTTTGCCCTGTACCTGGGTTGGCCTGATAATTATATTTATATGCGGTGCTCTTCTCTGCAATACATTAATCATATCCCGGACAGCGGCCCCTGTTGGCGAAGTAATCAAACCAATTTTTTCAGGATAAGACGGTAAAGGTTTTTTATGTTGTTCATCAAATAAGCCGGCTTCAGCCAGGCGCTTTTTTAGATTTTCAAATTCCATCTGAAGCTGACCTAAACCGGCCGGCAGAATTTTTATAATATCTATCTGATAACGCCCGGATTTCTCGAACACACGGATATTACCAAGCGCCTGTATTTTTAATCCGTCTTCAATTTTAAAGGGAAGCTGGTTGGCGCGTGATTGCCACATTACGGCTGAGATCTGGGCATTTTCATCTTTTAGTGTAAAATAAAGATGCCCTGAATAGTGAGCTTTGAAATTGGATATCTCACCTTCAATCCACAACGTGGGAATATTTTCTTCCAGAAGTAATTTTATGGTACGGGTTACTTCTGCTACAGAATATATTTTCGCTTGTAACATGGCATTTTAAACAAAAAAGGTTCATCTGGAAAATGAACCTTATTGATTTAACGATTTTTCTTTTTATGACGGTTTTTTCTCAAACGTTTTTTACGTTTATGCGTCGACATTTTCGCTCGTTTTCTTTTTTTACCGCTTGGCATAAAGTATCTCCACTAAATTAATTGGTTAAGCTTACTGTTCATTTCTGATTTGTTTAATAAGATTTCTGGCATTTTGCGTTTCTCTGGAATCCGGATACAATTCAATCAATTTATTCCAGTAAAAAACAGCTTTCTCATTTTTTTTATCGTTATAATTTACAATACCGAGATTATATAATCCCTGCTGATGACCCGGTTCTATTTCAAGCGCCTTTTCCATCAATAAAACCGCCTGATCCGACTGTCCCAGATTATAATAGGCTACGCCCATATCAATAAGCACATTTGCGTTCTGGATATCGTGCTCAAGCGCATGATTATAATAACCGACCGCTTCATCATACCTTCCCAGGTCAAAATAACTATTTCCTAAAGAAATCAATGTTTCCACATCATGTTCATTTTCTGATAATTTGTTTTTTAACCTCTGTATTTCCTCCATAGCGCCGGGAGAAATACTCGCCTGATGTTCGTGATCTGTCTGAGCTCCAGCGCCAATCAGCCTACTCTCTAAAATATTTCTATTATCCTGCAAAATGAGAAGTACGATGATAAGGGCGATAATAAAAGCAATAACGACTATCAGCTGAGAATTTATTACGAATTTGGTCTTAACGCTGTTTTTAGCATTTATCCGTTGTTTACCCCTGACAGGAAGTTTGCTACCGCATTGAGAACAATACCTTGCATTATCGTCATTTTCAGCGCCGCACTTTTTACATATTACAGATATACCCATTTCCTCCACTGTTTTGGAAAGCGGTTAATTTAAACAAACAATTTTGATTTTTCCAGTTTTAATGTTTGGATACTTTTAACCGGTCACCGGGACGGATAGAAGAATTATGTTTGTTATTGATATATTTAAGATCATTCACGCTTATATTATGTTTACGCGATATATCCCATAAAGTATCGCCTTTTTTAACCGTATAATATTTATTTCCGGTACCCTGTGAAATAGAGATTTCTCTGCTTGCTTCGGCTTTCATTTCCTTTAGATTTTCTGCCACCCAGATATTCAGCTTTTGATTCGGATAAATATGTTCGCCGTATCTTAAGCCGTTCCAGGATCTTATTCTACTGGCCCGGGTATTAAAATCTTCGGCAATCTGGCCTAGTGTATCGCCTTTCTTAACAATATATATAACTTTTTTACTCCCCGGAACATTCTGAACCTGCGTTATGCTGACGGCTTTTTTACTTGTGGTTTTGGTATGATACGGCTCTTTATATGAATAATAATGGGCGTGATTCTGAGGAACGGGAATCAACAAATAATCCCCGGCTGTAATTCTTACTCCTCTTAACTTGTTAACTGATTTGATCACATTTATATCTGTTCGGTATTTTGCTGCTATTGTAGACAACGTCTCTCCGGATCTTATATGATGTCGCACCCATGATCTCTTATCAGATTCGGGAATTTCGGCATATTCAAGCTCGAATTTCTCTTTGGTTCCGGCCGGAAGATAGAGATTAAAATCAGATATTCCGGGAGGCGTTACCCATCTTAAAACAGAAGGATTTAAATCTCTTATACAGGAATAAGTTGTATCGGTGAGTCTGGCGATTACATTCAGGTCAACCGATTCGGACATGACAACGGAATCAAATTTAACGGGTTTTTCTTTCTCTACATAAAATCCGAACTGGCGCGGATTTTTAGCTATAATTGTAGCGGCTAAAAACGTCGGCACATAGTTGCGGGTTTGTCTGGGCAGCCTTTTTAACTGCCAGAAATCACGGGTATTGTAACACCGCATATTGTATTCAACTTTTTTGGGATTGCAATTATATCCCGACAAAGCCAGATACCAGTCACCAAATCTTTCATACAAATCTTTTAAATGTCTGGCAGCCGCATAACTGGCCTTTATTACGTCTCTTCGTTCATCGAACCACCAATTATTGCGCAAATCATAATACCGCCCGGTAGCGGAAATAAACTGCCACATGCCTACCGCCCGCGCATAGGAACGCGCATTAGGATTAAATCCGCTCTCTATCATGGCTACATAAACAAGCTCTTCAGGTAAACCGATTTCTTTAAATATGGCTTTAGTAATATCTTCGTATTTACCGCTGCGCTCCAGCCAGCGTGTGAATATAGCCCTTCCGCGAGTCTGAAAATATTGGATAGCCAGCCGGACTTTTTTATTTAATGTAATTGGAAACCCGCTACTTGAATCAACGAGCGTTTCATCGCTGTATAAAAGTGAATCCGAGAAATAAAAATCCTCAAAATCGGCGATTTCTTCCCTTATCTCTTCTGCCTCAGGCGCTAAGTTTTCCTGAAAGTATATTTTCTCATATTCATCCGTCATAAATTTAAAAACAGAATCAAAATAAGCCCAATACTGTAAAGTGGTGCGGTCTTCATCATTCAAACCGGATACCAGGTCGAATGCTAAGGAAAAATAAATCTCTGCGCCCAATGTATCCTGCCAAGCCAGTTTTTCTTTCGCCGTATCATGATATTTAAATATGGTATCGATTTTCGTTTCGAACTTTTTAGATATCCATAAATTTTCAGGAAAATCATGTAACGGCTTCGGCTCTGCTACAGAGACTTCTTTTACAACGGATGGCTGACAGCTAAAGGACAACCAAATAATACTATATATAATCAATGCTTTGCGCATATCTCTCCTATCAAATTTGGTTTTTTATCTCCTCAATCAGAGAACTCGTTGATTTACCTTCTACAAAAGGCAGAGAAATTACCTGGCCTCCACGATTAATAACAATATCATTTCCAACAATGTCATCGGCATTATAGTCGCCACCTTTAACAAGGACATCCGGTTTCACTCTTTTTATTAATTCATAAGGGGTATCTTCATCGAAGATGCAAACGATATCCACAGCCTCTAAGCGGGATAAAATAAACGCCCTGTCTTCCTGCCCGACATAAGGTCTTGGGTGGCCTTTCAGCTTTTTTACAGATGTATCTGAATTCAATCCGAGAACCAGTAAATCGCCCAATTCACGGGCTTTTTCAAGGTATTCCACATGACCGCGATGAAGTATATCAAAGCAGCCGTTTGTAAAAACGATTTTCTTATAACCGGATTTTTTTAAAGTCTCAATTACATGGGTGATCTGATCGATTGAAACGATTTCCTTCATTCACTGCCCTGTTTTAGGTTATCCATCAAAATTTCTTTTTCAATCGGAACTATTCCAACCTCTTCACAAACAATACCTGCCGCCCTGTTGGCCAGGTATGCGGCTTCTGCATAATCCGCGCCTCCGGACAGAGCGGCTGTAATGGTGCTGATAACGGTATCTCCGGCGCCGGATACATCGGCCACTTTTCTGGTTCGGGTTGGAATATGAATCATGTCTTTGTTTTTTTCAAAAAGAGCCATGCCTTGAGCGCCAAGAGTTAATAATACACTTTGTGTGTTAAGTAGTTCCAGCAAGTCTGAACCTGCTTTTTTTATTTCTTCCCCGGATTTGATTACGCGCGCCAGGGCCTGGGAAGCTTCCTTAATATTCGGTTTAAACAACGTACAGTTTTTATATTCTTTGAAATTTATAAACTTAGGATCAACCGTAATGATTAGCCCTTTTTCGGTCGCAATTTGAATGGAATACCTGATCAATTCGGCCGGTAAAAATCCTTTATTATAATCCTGCAGGATAACCGCTTCGCAGCCGTTTATCTGTTTTTGTATTGTTTCCTTGGCTTTCTCAATATCTTTTCCGGTTATATAGGATGTGACTTCACGATCTATTCTGGCTAAATGCTGATTATCGCCGATAACTCTTGTTTTAACAGTAGTCGGTCTGTCTGTGGAAACAAGCAAACCAGTATCCTGAATTTTATGCTCATTAAGTAGCCCCCGAAATGAATCGCCCATCCTGTCATTGCCGATCATACCGATTATTACAGGTTCGCAGCCCAGTGATTTTAAATTAAGCGCTACATTAGAAGCGCCGCCGAATCTTAACGATTCAGATTCAAGATCAACAATTGGTACGGGAGCTTCCGGAGACAACCGGGTTACTTTACCCCACAGGTATTCATCCACCATTAAATCGCCGATAACCATGATCTTTTTAGTTTGAAAATTCTGAATGATTTGCAGCAAATTCTGGTTCTTTTTTCCGGCCAAAATAATTATCTCAAAATGATTGTTTTTTTGGGATTTAAATTTAATAAAAACAATTAATTTTTACAACTTTTCTTTGTAAAAAAGTTAATAAGAATATTATTTACGGATAGGTATTTTGATGAAGAAAGTAGTGCCTTTATTTACTTCCGATGTAAATTCAATTCTGGCACCATAGGGAGAAAGCAGATTCAGAGCGACACTTAATCCCAGCCCTGTTCCTTTGGGATGATCCGAAGGCGTTTGTTTATTTATTGTCTGAATATCCCGATGGTTCGTGCTGAAAAAAGGTTCGAATATTCTTTGACGATTTTTTTCCGGAATTCCTACCCCTGTATCTGAAATAGAAATAACGATCATCCCATTTTCTTTTGTGGTGCTTACGGATAATTCCTTTTTCTCCGTATCGTACATGGCATCTATGGCATTTTGAATAATACTTGAGATACTCTGAGAAAAATCGCTGTAAATACCTTCCACCCGGGGCAATGAATCGTCAAAATGATAAGTCTTCTCAATTTTATGCTTAAAAAACATATGGGCTTTAAGGAACTCCAGTTCCTGCGTTAACAGCTCATTAATATCAATATCAACTATTTCATTTTGTTGCTCCCGCTGATTTTTAACCAATATGGTATTGATAAGATGAGACATATTCTCAGTCTGTTTCAGTATTTTCTCAATTTCTATGGCGTCCGAATATTTAAACTGCAGAAGTTCCGCATTACCCTGGATGATAGAGAGCGGGGTATTTAAATTATGCGCTATTCCAGCTGCCAATTGACCTATCGCGGCCAGTTTGTTTTCATTTAATAGTTCGAGTTCCAGTTTGTTCTCCCGCACTTTGGCATAATATTGTTCGGTTATATCAATAATGATGCCTTCCATCGCGTTTGAACCTTTATAAAGCACCGGGCCAACCCATGTTTCAAGCAATAAAATTTTATTATCATTGGTAACCGCCCTAAATTGAAAACTGTTTAACGGTATATTTCCTTTTGACCTGAGTTCAAGATTATGCTTTACGATCTTATTAAATTCGGCCGTGGCAAAATCACTTAACCCTTTTTTTTCGATAATATCTTCCGGATTCAGGCCCAGTATTTCGCAGAATTTGTGGTTGACATATTTAAATTTCTCTTTTTGGAGAATATAAACGCCAACAAGAGATTGCTCCACGAGATCCTGGTATTTTTGTTCAGACTCCCTTAATTCTTTGACCTTCCTGGCAACCGTATGCTCCAGCTCCGCCTGGTATAACTGCTTCTGTCTCTCCAGTGACTCTCTTTCCTCAATCAGGTGATTATGCATCACAGCATTCTGTACAACCTGCAAAAGCTGATTACTTTTAAAAGGCTTAACCATGTAATCGAAAACACCCTGTCTTATGGCCTGCCGTGCAGTACTGATATTCGAATCTCCGGTAATTATTATAACGGGTACTTTAATGCCTTTGCTGCGAAGTTCATCAATATAATCCAGCCCGTTTATATCCGGTAAAAATATATCCAACAAAATGGTTGAATAAGCCGTGGTTCTTATTTTTTTATCCGCTTCTTTAGCCGAAGTACTGGTGTCAACATGATATTCATTCGCTTCCAGGAGGGATTTTATAGTACCGCGAATATCAAGGTCATCGTCAATTACTAAAATCTTTTGCATACATCAAACCTTAATGGTTTTACTAAGCAATGTTTTAACCTTATTCGCAAATATTTCTATAAAAATAACTAAAATGAGCGACAGCAGACCCGCTCTGAATAAATGCTGGGTTATTATATCCAAAATGCGTATTTCAAATAATGGAAATATCAATATGGCGCCAATCGCGATTCCAATAATCAGGCTCATAACTCTTAATGTCGTTTTATATATTTTTTCTACTTTGGGATTAAATTCCGGTTCTTCCTGCTCATTTTTATTATTATCAGACTTCTTTTTTTCATTAATTGAATCCGCCATATTTTTTTATCCCTCCGGAGCTATATTATTCATTTTTTAACAATATGTTACTTATGTCTTTTTCTAAAATTTCAGCAGGTTCCTCAACGATTCTGCCTATTTCTTTATCATTTTTATAGAAAATAAATGTAGGTACAAATTTTATACTTTTTAGTTCCGATAATCCATTCTTTGATTCTTTGTCTCTGCCTAAAGTATAAAGAAAGAGTTCGCCTTTTTCATTCAGATTTGCTTCCTGCCATATTTTTAAAAATCGCGGAACTTCTCTTTCGCTGTCACTGCACCAGGTGCCTAAAAATACTTCTGCGGAAAAATCATAGGTAATGTTTTGTAACCGGGAAATAACCGCCGTATCCGGATAGTAGGCTAAAGCATTTTTTTCCCAATCCGGAAATTCATCATACAGATTTTCTACCGAAATCTCTCCGCTGAGTATAACCCGATCTCCGTTATGAATCTTCTCATAATTCTTCTGAGACGACTCCTTAGCACAGTGTAAAAGCAATAATAAACTAATTAACAGAATCCGATACATTTGATACAGTATTCCCCCCGATTCGTTTTAGTCTTTTTGAAACAATGCCGGCGCTGGTAACTTTCATATAAGAAACGACATCGCCGCGCTCCCCAAGAACACCAATATTTTTCGAATTGATAGTCATCCGGATCCCATAGGCTTTACCGATTAAAAATTCCATTGTGGAATCGGCTGTCTGGGTTAAATTATTTCCTGTTCTTAATAAATATTCCAGAGTATCTTTTTTATCTTTAACCAGTCTTAACCAGGTATCTTCAATAGCCCTGATGCCGACTGAAACTTGTTTTTCAGGAGATATTCCAGATTTTTCGGCGTTTGCAGTATTCTCCGGAGCAGTACTGTCGGCTAATTGTTTTTGTTCAAGCTCCTGCGCTACCTGTCTGACAGAGAGTTCTTCTACCGGTTCTTCATCATTTGTTGACACTTTAGTCGAATTTAATGCCAGTATAATGACAATTAGAACGATAAGCAGAATAGGCAAACCAATGTATAGTTTTTTAAATCTTTCTATAATCTCCGGATCACTGGCCTGACTTCTGATTTTCCGGATAGTTGTCGTATGTTTTGGCTCTGATATTTTTCGAAATCTTCTAAATTCATTATAATAATTTACTTCCGTTTCTTTATCCAATTCCAGAAAGCCCAGATAAGTCTGAAAAAACAGCTTATCATACACTTCGGGAATAACCTCAAATTGTCCTTCTTCAATAGCCTGAAGATATTTTACCTGTATACGGCTTTTCTCCGATATATTTTTGAGATCCAGCTTTTTACTTATTCTTATTTTTTTTAACTGCTCAAAAAATGGTATACTTTTCTCAAAATCTTCCATTGCTTATCCTATCATTAAATCTCTGATTCTCATTTGAATGGTAGTCTGGCCGCTCCACCTTGTTTCTTCCAGGACATAAGCGCAATCCAGTATATTTCTGGCATTCTTCAATTGATTCAGATAATCGCCAAGATTATATCCGATAGCATCAATAACCACGTCGTCCTGTTTAAATTTAAGTTTCAAATGATTATGTCCCACAATTGATGCGTTGCCAAAAACGCACAATTCACTTGTAACAAACACTGGCCTCATATTGCCTGGTCCGTGAGGGGCCATCGCTTTGAGGTCGTTAAAAAAATTCGCATCGAGATCCTTAAATCTGACCTCGGCATCAATGGATAATTTCGGCACCATTTCCTCAATTACCAGATCATCCTCTGCAATCTGATTGAGCGCGTCATCCAGCACCGGTATATTTTCCGCCGAAATAGTCAGCCCCGCGGCATACTGATGACCACCGTAATTTATTAATAAGTGATCTAATTTACGAAATGCCTCATAAATATCAAAAGTTGGTAAAGAACGGGCCGATCCTTTTCCCACTCCATCCTGAATTGAAATGAGTACGGTGGGACGATTCATTTTTTCCAATAACCGGGAAGCAACGATTCCTATAACGCCGGTATGCCAGTTCTCACGGGCTATGACCAATACCCTTTTTTTGTCCAGATCGATGGTCTCATCCAGAAGCTGCTGCGCTTCCATAAAGGTAACTTCATCAATATTTTTACGTGTTTCATTTTCTTTTTCCAGGATTTTGGAAATATTCTTACCCTGC
Source organism: Calditrichota bacterium (assembly GCA_003854985.1). Taxonomy (GTDB): domain Bacteria; phylum Calditrichota; class Calditrichia; order Calditrichales; family Calditrichaceae; genus Zgenome-0002. The sequence continues at coordinate 181,556 of RQOG01000006.1, read as the reverse complement.
TGCAAACTGGTTGTCGTTAGCAGATGAACTGCTTTTTTGGCGTTTGAAATTCTTCCTACTGCGTTTAATCGCGGTGCCAGGACAAACACAATTTTATTAACCGTTAGCTCTTTCCCGATCATTCCGCAATTTTCCATTAAGGCAAAAAGACCCGGTCTCGGATTCTCGTTGATCATCGATAAACCATGTTTGACTAATACCCTGTTTTCACCGGTCAGGGTAACAATATCGGCAGATGTTCCTATGGCCACTAAGTCCAGATATTGATTTGCAAAACTTGGATCGGTGCCGAGATATTCGGCAATAGCCTGCAGCAGTTTAAAGGCAACACCGCAGCCGGCAAGCTCTTTAAACGGATAGGGACACTCTTTTATTTTAGCATCGATAACCGCAACCGCGGCAGGTAAACTTTCGCCAGGTTCATGATGATCGCAGATAATAGTATCTATTCCGGACTGAGAAGCGAAAGCCACCTCATCGACTGCGGTAATGCCGCAGTCTACTGTAATCATCAGACTGGTGCCGCGATTTCTGGCCTTTTTAATGCCTTCCGCGGAAACGCCATAACCTTCTTCAAACCGGTCAGGAATAAAAAAGGATACTTTCCCGCCCATTTTAAACAAACCGTCATACAAGACGGATACGCCTGTTACCCCGTCCACATCGTAATCACCATAAATCAGGATATTTTCACCTTCCCGTAAAGCGATTATGATTCGTTCAACGGCCTTTTGCATTTCCTTAAAAAGAAAAGGATCATGAAGCTGATCCAAATCTGCGCGGAGAAATGTTTCTATTTCCTTTGCGCTTCTGTAAAAACGATTATAAAGGATAGACATGACAATAGGATGCAGACCGGTCTCTTCCGTAAGATTTTTAATAATAGAAGGATTAACTGCAGCCGGTTTTATCCATTGATATTTCATACTACTCCGGATATAATAAAAGACCTGAAACAAAAGTAAGCCGAATTCTGTACTCCCGAAAGAGCCGGCGACCATTTATCTTAATTATCCGTTGCCGGATAACTTCAGCGACCTACCCTGAAGTGTGTTCTTTTACGAACACGTATAAAGCCATACGTTTTCGCAATTGAAATCCTTCTTTATTTGGTCTTGCATCAACCCGGGTTTTTCAAGCCTTCGCAAATACGCCTTTAACGGCGCTCCCTCAGGAACGAAGCGGTGCGCTCTTACCGCACCTTTTCACCCTTACCCGCTCAAAAGCGGGCGGTATATTTTCTGTGACACTTTCCATCTGTGACCAGGCACAGTTTCTGATTTCTCAGAAGGGTTGCTTTTAGATGTTCGGACTTTCCTCACTGCCCCTAAATGACAGCGCGGTCACCTATTTGTTTCAGGTCATTCCATTTATTTTGATTCATCAATAACCAAAATTCTTCCGCAAAACTCACAGGTGTATATCTTTTTCATCTTTTTAACTTCAACTATTTTTTGCGGCGGTATATAGGAGAAACACCCCCCACATACATTTCCGTTAACTTTGGCGATTCCCTGACCATTGCGGGCTTTTCTGACCATTTCATATGTTTTTATTATGTCCGCATCCATTTTCTGTACAATTATTTCCCGCTCCTGTCTTAGAAGATTTTCTTCTTCAGAAGTCGCCGCCATTTTGGTTTGTAATTCTAAAGTGTTTTGTTCCAGTTCTTCTTTGATATTTTCTAACTCTGATTCGATGGTAGTAGTCTTCTGATTGATCGATTCCATCTCTTCAAGAGAAGCGCTTAATTCTTCTTCGCCTCTATTTAACTGTTCTTTCGCGGACTCGGTTTCATTGGTAATGGCGTCATATTCCTTATTGGTCTTTACCTGATATAGCTGTTCCTCATACTTTTCGAGTTTTGCCTTTGATTCTTCAATCTGTAATCCTAATTCCTTTTCTTTAATCTTTAACTCTTTCAATTCCTCCTTATATTTTTGAAGATCAGCGCTTTTCTCATCAAGTTTTTCTTTTAAATCATCAACTATCAATGGAAGATCGCCTCTTTCCTCCATCAGTTCATCTAAACGATTATCGACTTCCTGTAATTCTATTAAGCCGTAAAGAGTTTTTTGCACAGTATCAACCTCCTCGGTTAAAAACAAAAAAAGTGCATCTTTCTACTAAAATGCACTTTTCATTTATATAATTTTTTTTATTTGTCCGAAATACTGCGACATTGCCTGCCTGTTCAAATTTTAAGTGGGCCCACAGGGACTCGAACCCCGGACCAGCCGATTATGAGTCGGCTGCTCTAACCAACTGAGCTATGGGCCCAACTATATCAAGTTTAAAGTTTAGGAATTTAGACAAATATAGGCCGGAAATCAAATCAAATTTTACTTAGATAGACTTTAAAAAAATCATCGGAAAACATTTTATCTATATTATTCTCACTAATATAGATATATTTCGGATTCGGATGTTTAGGATGCCGAACAACGGAAAATAATTCATAATCATTGATGATCTTCCAGGGCGGTTCGATATCAATAATTAATCCGATAACACCCGGTAAATACTCAATATGATTATGATCCTGAATAACCGGCAGGAAACCTAAATTTCTAAGACATATCGCTTTTAATGAATCATAAAGGCTTGCATTTTTCATATTAATATAAATAATCAGTTTTATCATTAAAACAGACGATATGGCGTAAAAGATCCGATTCGTAAAATCATCAGCCTGAATGAACCGTACCGTTTCCGGGCGACAGTTTCTGGAGGACAAACCGTATAGGTTATCATATGATGGGATAGTTATCTCGTCAATCTGATTATGACCACGTGTTATCAGAATAGACCCGGGACCTGCACTACTTTTAAAGTTAATCGTCTTATGCTGCAGACCATATTCATCAATTGCGCAAAACTCGCCTAAAACTTTTAAACCAAGTTTCGAAATGGAATGAATTCTGACGCCTTCTAAGTTGTAAAACATTGAGAATATCTGTCCTGGCTTTTTAGTGATATCAAAATGCGTCCTTGTCAAATGATCATCTGTTCCTGGCAGACTAAGACCGTTTAATTTGATTAAATCATTTTCCTGTTTATACCTTACTGTAATTTGGAATTTTCGTTTTTTTCTCAGGAAACGAAATCTCCGGTTATTAAAGGATAGGGCAAATTTATCCCAGAATAAAGGAACCTGAATTTTATAATTGTCTAATTCTAATAATACGTTGACAATATCGGTAACGTTAAATATAACCGGTATTAGAGGCACGATTTTTATTTCATTATTTAGCCGGTCAAATTCAAATCCCGATCTCTGATCAATATTCAGAATATTATTACCCTGAAGATTAAGCGAATAATTATGCTGTTTATTTAATTTTGATTTTTTAAAAACAATTTGATGATCTGTATTTATAACCGAAATCCGCTCCGGTGAAATAAAGCTATCTTGCACCGATATTCTGCCGGACTGATAAGAAATATTGCCTGAAGATTTTAAAAGAAAAAGCAGCCTGAATAAATCAAGGCAATATGCATTGTTTATATTAGATTCTACCAGAGAAAATAATTTTTGTGTCCACCAGTAATCCCCGAATGCGGTTATCAGCAAAAAGGCGATCCATTCATCAGAATTTATTTTTATATCTTTTTTTATGACCTGGCGGCGTATCGGAAACTGGATTTTCTCCCATTTTTCCTGAATTATATCAGCCCATTTTTCTCTATTTGATAATGAAATATTAAAATACTGATTCAAAAAAGATTCGGACAGTGAAAACTCATAATTCCCGGATTCACCCTCAACGATCGATTTATAACGTTGTTTAGCCGTTTCAGGTATGATGCTGTCATTTGATTTATAAAATTCCGATAACTCTTTGGTCCATCCAAAATAAATATATAGCTCCTGGAGCCACAAAAAATTATCCTGTAAACAATTTAAAGGGTTATCATCCCGGATAACCCTTTTCCTTTGAATATAAGGAATATTAATCCAGGCTTTGTCTATAGAAACCATTGTTTCCATATCAGAGCAATTAAACTGATTTAGCGGATGAATTTTTCTTTCTTCAATAATGGCCTGATCAATAAATTTAATCGTGGCATCAGAATCGGATACATCCAGATTATAGCCGATACAATATAGGTTTTCATCTTTGAGTGTACAGGGATTTTTTTCCGGAAGGAATGTAAAATCCTGTAAATTATTTTTATCTTTAAAATGAATATTGATATCTTCATTGCCATTGTTAATAAAGACAAATAAAAAATGATTTAAAAACCGGATACTTTTTATTGAGAAACCTCCGGATTCCAGGTAATGGTATTTTAATCTGGTCTTAGGAATTTGATATACATGTTTATTCACTTCCCTATTGTTTTTGGATTGAATGATAATGGAATTTGATCGAAAATCTAATTCAACGGGAAAATGAAGAAGTTCATATTCATATAGATATTGATGAGGAGATTTCATTCCGGCATTATACTTAAAAAACAGACTTTGCCGGATAAGATTCTCAAATTTTTGAATAAACCTATCCATTCCACAACCCTGACAAAAAAAAATCACCGCCTTACATTTGTATAAACGGTGATTTAAAAATAGTAAAAATATGCGACTGTTTAAAGTCTATTTATATCGATATATAAAACTAAGACGATCAGAGAAAGAATTACGGCCAAACCAATCTGTTGAATTTTAATTCGTACTTTTGCAGAAAGCGGTTTCCTGGTTATTCCTTCGATAATAAGCACCATCAGATGGCCGCCGTCAAGCGCAGGTACGGGAAGGATGTTAAAAAATGCCAATATGGCGCTGAGTCCGGCGATAAAAGTCCATAAATATGACCATCCTGCTTCCGCTGCGTCACCGGCCATTCTGGCAATCGTAATGGGACCTCCCAATACCTCTTTTGCGGATTTTGTACCGGTAAGCACCCACCACATGCCCTTCATATTTAGCACAATAAGATCATACGTTCCTGTAATGCCATTTTGGATTGAACGGAAAAATCCTATTTTATTATGCTTATAATAATGGGTAATGCCGATCAGTCCAATATTTACAATATTTCCATTTTCATCTTTTTGTTCAAAAGATTTAGGCGTTATAACCGCTTTAAATAGTTCATTGTTTCTTTCCCATGCAATATCAATCTCCTGCTCCGGATGGCTGCGGATAACCGTTGTCATTTCTTCCCAATCGTCAATCTCTTCACCCGCTAAAAGTACTATTTCGTCTCCCTTTTGCAGTCCTATTTTTTCAGCCGGCATGCTGCTGCTGACGTCACCCACTTTGGCCGGGATGAGGGGATTGATATCAATAAGTTCGCCCTTTTCTCTTTTAAACCATTCTTTTTTATAAATCAACTCAAGGTTAGAACCGCCGCGGTTAATATCAAAGACAATATCTTTATTCAGATTTTCCAGAAACTGTCTGCCTATTTCATTCCAGCTATTAATTTCATGGTTATTAATCGCTAAAATGATATCTCCGCGTTGAAAGCCAATTTCTTTAGCAATTCCGGTTTCGCCCACAGAACCAATGGTAGTAGTTGGCAATATCTTTTCACCCTGAGAGAAGTTTAAAATGGTTAATATCAATATGGCTAATATCAGATTCATAATCACGCCCCCGGAAATAATGATAATTCTTTTCCACACCGGTTTGGAATTAAATTCATAAGGGGCGCCGGTTACTGTTGTATCCATACTTTCATCAATAAAACCGGACATCTTTACATAGCCGCCAAGAGGAATTGCAGAAAAAGTAAATTCGGTTTCTCCTATTTTTTTTGATATTAATTTGGGAGGAAATCCGATTGAGAACTTTTCCACACGGACTCCCATCCATTTAGCCGCTAAGAAATGACCCAATTCATGGACGATCACTAAAACACTGAAAACAAAAATAATCGCTAAAATTGTAAGCATTTTATTTTTCCTATTTTTTTAGTTCTAAACGCATAAAATCAACAGAATGTTTCTGGATAATGTAAAAATTAAAAGCCTGCTGTCAAACCAATAAACAAAGCCTGATAAGTACCAAAACTAAAGTCCGAAGACAGGGTTACTTTCCAGATATCAATATTCATTCCAAAATGATATCTTACGCCATTTTCACCCGTTACAGATATTTCTCCTATGCCATGATCGTTGATATTTTTTAATTCATCTGTACGAACGATCAGCGTGGAATTGTTTAAGGCAATGGCAGCTGTTAATGATAAAGGTATAATCCTTATTTTATATACCGAATTCAAATTCATATTGAATGATCCGGATGCAAGATACTCTTTGGCCAGTAAATAATGATAAGCGGCCTGCACACTCAAATTTAAAGGAAGTGATTTCGGAATAAATAATTCACTAAGTCCGTATTTCATCCCGCCGCCTAAAATACTTACCTTCCCCATCATGGAATCATCCAGATACGAATACCGCAGATTCAATTCCAGGTTGTTAAGCAGACCAATGTTTCCCTGAATTATCCATATGGGCAAATGACATTTATCAAATCCCGGGATCGTACCTGATTTATCTCCAAAAATTGTGGGTGTTTTCTGCCCGGTTGCAGGATCGAAAAAAAATCTGGCCTTCTCAGGCAAATGAACAACTGTATATCCTACGCCAAGTCTGAAATGCGGAAATTCCAAAACCGCACCATGATGATACAAACCGCTTCCGGTAACAATGCCCAGAGATAACGCCAAAGGTTGTACATAGTTTTTTATATAATCACCCTGGTTTACGGAGGATTGTATAATGTCAACAAGCCTGTCCTCGAGGTTCTGGGATAAGCTTTGATTAACTCCCAATATTATTATTAAAAAAATAATTATTCTCTTTAAGACCATATTATAAATTTGAATTAATTAAACCCTACTCTGAATTGATCAACTAATTTCATTGCACCTTCTATTTCTTCCGGCAATGGATTTTGATAATAAATTCTATTTACACCTGCTTCCGAAAATTCTTTAATAATCAATTCACCAAGTTCCGATTCATTGATCATCTTATCGCTAATTTCTTCTAAGGCAACGGATTTTTGCCTTAATTCATTAAGATAACTTTTTTTCTCATTATCATCGACTTCCAGGTAATCTATAATCCTATCCTGGTCGCGGTCAAACAGAATCGATCCATGTTGTAAGATACTTCCGGATAATATTTTCTGCGCGCTGCCTACCAGTTTTTTCCCCTGATATTTAATTTCTGTGTATGCAGGACGATTAAAACAGGCAAATGTTTCTGCGCCTTTTTTCAGATAATTATCTTTCTCATTTCTCCGGTGTAATTCAACATCGATGCCTAAATTAACAAATGCCTTTGCCATCAATTGATGAGAAATTTCATATAGTATTTTATGCCCTGTTATTTCCGACGGCATTATTAAGCTATAGGTTAATTCCTGCGAATGCAATATTGCGCTGCCTCCCGTCGGTCTTCTGACACATTGAATTGTTTTGTCATCAATTAAACTGCCCCGAATCATTTCGCTGCTTTGATGGTAACCGAGCGAAATACACGCCGGATTCCACCCATAAAAACGAAGAATTGGTATTTTTGTTTTATAATTTTTTTCAGCCAGATAAAAATCAAGCGCCATGTTAAAGGCGCCTTTATATTTATTAAATGGAATTACTCTCAGCTTTGTAAAGGGAATCCGTGTTGAATTAACCTCGGATAACACCACGTTCACTCCCGCGAAGAAAATTTAACAACTGATTTATAACATCATTGTTTCGGAACTCATTATTGATTTTTACAATGGCTTCTTCGACGGTTAGATTTTCTCTATAAAGCATTTTGTATGCTTTTTTTAAATCGCTGAGTTGTTCGCGTGTAAAACCTTTCCTGCGGAGTCCCACCAAATTCAGGCCTCCAAATTTTAATGGCTCCCCCATCGCAAGGATAAAAGGGGGCACATCTTTTGGCACTCTCAAACCACCACCGATAAATGAATAGGCGCCGATCCGGACAAACTGGTGAATAGGAGTCATACCACCTATTCCAACATTATCTTCAATAGTTACATGGCCAGCCATGTTCACAGAATTGGCAATTATAACATTATTACCAATATGACAATCATGAGCCACATGAACATAGGCCATAATCAGACAATTATTACCGATCTTTGTATAATAACTTTGCGTGGTAGCTCTGTTAACCGTGGCATATTCCCTGATTGTTGTCTCATCGCCGATAGTAACAAAGGTTTCCTCGTTGGCAAATTTCAGGTCCTGCGGTTCTGTACCGATTATTGCTCCTGAATAAATTTTGCATTTTTTACCAATAGTTGTTCCTCTGGCCACAACAGCATGGGATCTGACATGCGTTTCATCACCAATATTAACGCCATCTTCAATTATAGCATAAGCATCAACTCTAACATCTTTTCCTATAACAGCGCCGGAATGCACCTGGGCAAGAGGATCAATTAAAGACATTCATGCACTCCTATCGATCCACAATAGCGGCCATCATCTCAGCCTCGCAGACAAGCTCGCCTTTTACAAATGCTTTCCCTGACATTTTAAAAGTGGTTCTGCGGTTTTTAAGCATTTCAAGTTCCATAACAAGCTGATCACCAGGCTGTACGAGTTTTCTGAATTTCACATTATCAATGCCCATAAAATACACCAATTTCTTTTCCATATCCTCCTGCTCGTTCAACAGCAAGACACCTCCCACCTGTGCCATTGCCTCAACGATAAGTACTCCGGGCATAACGGGCTTTTCAGGAAAATGCCCCTGAAAAAAAGGTTCATTTGTTGTTACATTCTTAATACCGACAGCTCTCTTTTCCGGTTCAAATTCTATGATTGAATCAATGAGCAAAAACGGATAGCGGTGCGGTAATATTTTTTTAATGGCATCGATATCAAAGACTACACCCTTTTTGCTTATATCCTGATATTTACGGGTAAGCTGTTTCTTCTTGTAATAATTTCGTATCATCCGGGCAAATTCTATATTACTCTGATGTCCCGGACGGGCGGCTAATATTTGCGCTTTAATATTTACACCGGCTAAAGCCAGATCGCCCATTAAATCCAAAAGCTTATGCCGGCAGGGCTCATTCTTATATCGCAATTCTTTATTGTTTAAAATGCCGTTGGCGCCAAGTTGTACATCTTTATCAATGCCAAACATCTTTTTTAACCGCTCAATATCCGCAACGCTGAGTTCCCGGTCGACAATCACAACGGCGGAATCAAGATCCCCGCCTTTAATAAGATTCTGTTCTGCAAGCATTTCTACTTCGTGCAGAAAACAGAAAGTTCTGGCCGGTGCAAATTCGGAAATAAATTCTTTTTCCATTGAGAATAAACCGCTATGCTGACTACCCAATGCCGGATTTTTATAATCAATCATCACGGTTAAACGATAGTCATCGGTTGGCAAAGCAACAATCTGAATCCCGCGTTTTTCATCGGAATAATTAATGGTTTCCTCTATAACGACATACTCTTTTTGTTCATTTTGTTCTTCGATGCCAGCTTCAAGCAGCAGATTTACAAATGGCATCGCCGAGCCATCTCCTATGGGAGGTTCATTGGAGCTTAATTCGATCAGAATATTATCAATTTCCAATCCGACAAGGGCAGACAGCACATGTTCAACAGTATGAACAACAACATCATCTTTTTTCAGGGTGGTGCCGCGAAGACTTTCGATACTTTGATCCTGTACAACATAATCAACAATAGCCGGAATTTGCGGGGAATTTTTCACGTCGGTTCTAAAAAACCTGCGACCGAAGTTTACAGGCGCAGGTTTAAAAGTGATTTTGGCAAGATTACCTGTATGAAGTCCTCTTCCTTCATACGTAACTTTATTTTTAATCGTTCTTTGTTTTTTTTCCATTCATACTCCGTAAAGCGCTACCTTTTTTTCTATTCTTCAATTTCTTTTTCAAGTTCTTTTATACGTTTATGGAATTCAGGAAGATGTCTTAAACTAGCTTCTATTCTTTTCTGCTGCGAAATAGGCAATGCCGGAGAACCAAAAACAATCGTTTTTTCCTGAACGGCCTTGGAAACTCCCGATTGGGCGGCTACAATTGCATGGCTTCCTATTTTAATATGCCCCACAATACCTACCTGAGCGGCAATGGTTACATTATTCCCCACTTCCGTACTGCCCGCAATACCGCTTTGTGCCGCTATAACCGTATGTTCGCCAATAACTACATTATGGGCAATTTGAATCAGATTATCTAATTTGGTGCCTTTTTTAATGATCGTCTCGCCTAAAGTCGCCCTGTCAATGGTTGTATTTGCTCCGATTTCCACATCGTCCTCAATAATCACTTTTCCGAGTTGCGGTATTTTCTCATAACCTGTTGCCGTTGGTGCAAAGCCAAATCCATCACTGCCGATTACACATCCATTATGGAGAATAACGCGATTACCGACAACGCATTCCTCCCGTATGGATACATTAGGATATAAAATACAATCCGAACCTATAATCACATTTTTTAGCAATACAACACCCGGATATAAGGTTGTATTTTCACCGACCTTTACTCCGGGACCTATGTAAACAAAAGGACCAATATTGGCGGTTGACGCGATTAATGCAGATTTATCAATGTAAGCCTGGTCAGAAATACCGGTGACATATTTTTTTTCTGCCGGAGAGAACAGTTTTAATAGTTTTACAAAACTTACATAGGCGTCTTTAACCTTAATACTGGGAATGGGAACCGTTTGCACCCGGTCGTCGATGATGACGGCGCTGGCTTTTGTCTGCTCAACATAAGCGTGATATTTGGGATTTGCCAAAAATGTAATCTGTCCCTTCTGAGCGGATTCGATTTTTGCAGGCCCCGAGATTTCAATATCCTCAGCGCTCTGCATTTCCCCGTTCAGAAAGCGGGAAATTTCGGATAATTTCATTTACAGCCTGGTTATTTTCTGCCGCCGGTGGGTGCAGATGTAGTGGTTGAAGCAGATCCTTTATTCAGGCTCTCAATGATTTTCTCAGTAAGATCATATTTAGGCAACGCATGTACAAGTGCACCGGAAGAGGCGTCAAAAATAAAATCGTAGCCCTCTTCTTCACCTATTTTCGCGATCAGATCATTTATTTTTTTGATGATCGGCTGGGAAAATTCCAGGTTCTTTTTATATAATTCCCCTTCAGGACCGAGTTTTTGATATTTAAACTGTTCGATGGCGACTGCTTTTTGCTGCGCTTCGTTCAATTTCTCCTGCTTTTTTTCCGGGCTCAGCAACAGGCTCTGCGAATCAATTTCATCCAGCATTTTGTTATATTCTTCCACCATCTTCTGATATTCCGCTTCATAACTGTTTTTGATCTCGTTGATTTTATTCTGTACATCAACAAATTCCTGGTACTCAGCTAAAATTCTTTGTGACTGAACAAATGCGAATTTTTGAGCAAACAAAGGAATTGAAAAAAGAAATACTATGACCATACTAAACATTACCGATTTTTTCACTTCAACCTCCTTAAGGATAAATACTTTAATTGATTATCTTAAAGTTTAATTTAAGAAAAATTAAATTTATCAAAATAATTAAAATCTTCCAAATTGAAAATGAATTTTCCAGTCGCCGCTCCTGTTGCCTAAGGCGTCATAATAGTCAAATCCATAACCGAAATCGATACCAATGATACCGATCATCGGCATGAATAACCGGATACCGGCGCCGGCTGATCTTCTTAAATCAAATGGATTGGTCTGACCAACATCAATCCAGGCATTTCCGCCTTCAGCAAATAACAATCCGAAAATCGTCGGATTGGGAGCGATTGGGAATCTGAGCTCCAAACCATTCTTGACCATTGTTTTACCGCCGATCGGACTTCCGCTTGATGTCAGCGGGCCTACCTGCCCGTCATCATAGCCACGTAAACCTTCTGCAAATCCCAGGCCGCTTCCACCGATGTAAAAATATTCACCATAGAGGATATATGAATTCTTTCGTATGGATTCCACATATCCGTATTTATTATTGCTGTATAATACCAAACCGAAAGGCAGGGGCATATAAAAATCGGCGCCGAAAATTGTCTTAAAAAAGTGCTGATCTCCGCCAAAGAGGCCGCCGGAAAGTTCTGTGCTCAGGGTAACGGTGCTACCCCATGTGGGGAATTCGGCATTATTACGACTGTCCCTGGAGATGATCTGTGTTAAACTGACCTGGACAGTCTTTCCTTCCCGACCGTAATAATACAATTCCTGATCATCAATATCTTCAATGGTAGTTTGCGCATAGCGAAAAATCCAGTCGCCGCGAAAATAATTATCTGGCCAATAAAATCTTCGCCCTATTCGAAGTGTTCCGCCGGTATCCAAACGTTTCCAGGGATAATAATAATTGCTGCTTCCTCCCTGCCGCGTGCTGAAAATCGAAAACCCACCCAATGTGGGCGTATCGAGTAACCAGGGTTCCGTGAAGCTCAATGAAATCGACCGGTAATAACTTCCGAACTGCCAATCACATACTAACCGTTGTCCATCTCCGCCGGAAAACGGATGGGTTAACGAAAAATTATTAAACGTCAGTCCCACGCTGCCGATCAGTCCGTCCCTCTGGCTATAACCGGCCGACATATTGGCCATATCGGTCGATTTTTCTTCCACATCGAGAATCAGGTTTACATTCTGCATATCATTTTCAATAATCCTTACATCGGGATTGGCGTAAGCAAAATAATTCAGAATAGTGACGTCTCTGATCGACCTCTCGAGTTTCGCCGAATTAAAAATATCTCCGGGATGAATTTTAAACTCACGCCGGATAACTTTTTCATTGGTTTTATCATTTCCATTTATAATGATCTCTTTGATGCGGACAACATTACCTTCCCGGATTGAAAAACTGATATCAAGCGTATCCTGAGATCGTGGAACTTCCCGCGGCTGGATTTGGGCAAATAAATAACCCTGATTATAATACATTTTCTGCAGCCTGTCACGCACGCCTTCATCATATTTTTTCTGATCGTATAAATCTCCTTTTTCGATATCGAGATTTGCCTGGAGTTCTTCGGCCGTAAAGATGACGTTGCCCTCAAAAGAAATATCACCAAAGTAATATTTATTACCTTCGGCTACCCAGATATCAATATATAAATCGGAATGATCTTCGCTATAAGATATCGAATCCCGGATTACTTCTGCATCACGATAACCATTTTCTTTATAAAACTGGACTATTTTCTGCTTATCTTCTTCAAATTTTTTAGGATTAAAATCAGCGCTTCTCCACCACCGGTCTTCTTTAACTTCATCCATCGCCCCTTTCAGATCATCATCATCAAAGTTTTCATTGCCATGAAAGGTGATTTTTTCAACCTGAACCTCGACGCCTTCCTGGATGTTAACCTCCAGGTTAACCCTGTTTTTCCCGGCGCTTACGGTATCAAACGCAACATCCGCAAGTAAAAAACCTTCATCACGATATTTTTTTAGCAACTTTTTCTTCATCCTGGATATTTTAAAGGGCGTAACCCGCATTCCCCTGTATGTATCCAGTTCCTCCTCAACTTCTTTTTGAGATAATTCGTCATAACCTTTAATCACCATATCATTAAGCCTGGGATATTCTTTCACTTTGATAAGAAGATCCAAACCCTGATAGGACTGATTGGTGACGTAAACCTGAACGTCAGAAAATATGTTCAGGGCCCAAAGATTTTTAACCGCTTTTTGAATATCCTCACCTGTTATTTCGCTGCCAGCGGTTAAACCGGTATTCAGACGAATCATACCGGCATCGGAAGTCTCATTACCTTCAATGGTAATGGTGTTAATACGAATTTTCTGTACCTGCGCCGTCAGTATCGACATGCTTAAAAAGATAAAAAGTAGTAAACTGCAAATATTCCGCACCCTGTTCCTCCAGCTTAAAACGTAAATGAATGTCTCAGTCTAATTTTAAAATCTTCCAGATATTGCCTTTGATCTGTAAACCTGTATATGCCGCTTAATTCACGGTCATACTCAAATTCAAGCAAAACGTTCCTTAATAAACGGTATTCCAAACCAAACGAATGATTAAAGCCATAATCCACCTCGGCTGCATTTTGCAATGATACTAATTGACCCGTGTAGGTTAAAAATAAATTTTGGGCTAAGTATTTACCGACCGTAACTTCAGAACTTTGCATCAGTAATAAATACGGCGACGTGGATGTAAAAGGATTTATCGCAGGATTTGACTGCGATTTGTCAGGAGATAAACCCAAACCGTTGTAGAAAAGATTGCGGGCAATTTTGGAATTGATTCGCACCATATCCACACCGAGATTCTGCTCAATGGCCTTTTCCACAGGCCGCAATAATGGCCGTATCAAATATTTTTCTGTAACGGCTCCGCCCACACTCGTTGCTTTTTCTTTAATATTATCCACAGAAAATCCCATATAGGCAAGAACCTGTTCCTGGGTTTCTCCGATCTGGGGATCTGCGGAAATAAGTTTAAATTTAAATTCGTCCCAGCCGCCTTGTTGTTTTTCCATTCCCGTTTCAGCATCAACGGCATACAGTTGCAAATATATCGTTTTGGGCGTCGCACCGATACTATCGCGGATTGATGTCCATGCTTTTCCCGAAATAACAGGCAGATCATCAGTTTTTAAAAATTCCACCGTGAAACGATCCACTTTAAAATTCTGATCCAGATACTCAAGTCTGCCCCTCGTTGAAAATAACTGACCGGCGACCCCGAAACTGCTTTCATCGATAATACCGGTAAAGTACAATCCTTTACTTGTCTCATCCACATACAATTCGGTATTCACATTATCGATATAAGCGGGTATTTTACGTTGATAAACAACATCTTCACCCGATGTAAGAAATACATTCCAATTCACTTTTTGAAGAAATACTACGGCTGGAGAAGGTTTAGTCCTTGGTTTATCACTCACTAAAAACGGATAGGTTAAACGGGTGTCATATAAGGTTAAATTGCCATAAGCCAAAGGATGATCAGCAGGACCTGCAAAATAAAAATAATCCTCGCCGTCTCTGCCGCTTAAGTAAAGACTACCCGTTTCATCATCTTCCATCAGGCCTGGTATATGCAGCGATACACCTTCAGCGCTTGTTTCCATAGTCAATATGCCAAAATCGAGATCAAGTCCCTTAAAGTACCAGTGCTTTAAGGATTTGCCATTTTTCAATTTAATATTTCGGACTGTATTGATTTTTAAATACTGTTTATCCATATTTGCGGTAAAATTTTTAAAATTGACTTCATTGGTTCCTTCTTCGAGCATTATTTTACCGTGTATGTTTTCTATATAAGGCGCAACATCTCTTAGCCATAATTCTCCGCGCTCAATATCGATATCGCAGGAAAGAAAACGGATTTCATTATAATCGCCGCCTATATGTAAATGAGCGCTGGCCAGAGAAGCTCCATTTTCAAAAAACTTTTCGATTCTGGGTAAAAACCTGAATAAATCACCATCAAAGTTTACTTTAATATCCAGTGGATTTTTTGTGGATAATGGTAGTGTCCCTTCACCGGAAATATGAAACTCACCTGTTTTACCCAACAACAAGTTATTGACCGAAATCTGATGCTCACTGATTTTAAAAATATTAGAGATATCACCTATATCATATACCAGGGAAGCATCGAGATGATCAAAATCTGTATTCCATAAAGAACCGTCTATAATCTGCAAATCGGTTTCAATCCAGGGATGTTCCTTACTTCCCTTTACATTTATCTGATAATTAGCCGTACCGGTCAGGAAGACATCATCCGGTTTAAAAGCGGAAAGAACATCTGCAATTCTGATTTGATCGCCTTCGAGTTTACCGCTTAAAAAATCATTTTCTAAGATCCATTTTAAATTACCGGCAATAATCGGATGATTATTTAAACTGATTTCAACCGTATCAAGTTCAAGGACCTTGGTATCGAATTTGGCCAAAACATGAGCCTGATAGTATCCGATCGAATTAAAAACAAATTTATCACCACTGAGATCCGCAATTATTTCAGGCGAACGCAAAGAGCCTGCAAAAGAGATTTCACCGTTTATAATACCCTGTAACTGCATATTATCAATATTGCCACCATCATCCAGAAAATTTTCAATTACGTTAAAATTACGAAAATGTAAAATGCCTTTTAGTTTTTCTTCATCCTTTAAATCCAATGAAATTTTACCATCTATTCCATCCGGAGAGGCAATTATACCGCCAAGCGAATCCGCAAAAACCTGAAAATCATAGTATGCCAGAAAATTTTTCAGTTGTAAGCTTCCAAGTATCTTTTTCTCGGATGAAAACAGATTTTTAATATGGGCATTTAACTGATACCTGGACTCTGGATCGGTTTTTTCCGTAAGATAAATTTTCCCTATTAAATCGGCTAAATCACCTGATAATTCCATTGATGTAGAATATTTTTCAAAAGGTAACCTGAGATTCTGATCACTAATCAGACAGGCAAACGGCAGGTTTGATATTTTTGAACGTTCAATAAATGGTTCAGTGAATACATTGCGGATACTGAATTCGGCATTAAAACCATTCAGATTGGAAGAATCAACCGAAACATAAAAATTTTCCTGCCCGCCCTTTATAGATCCATTAATATCAACAACGGATTTTTCACGATCATTGATGGTATAAAACCATTTCGCCGATAAAATATGAGAATTAAAATCATGCTTATATCTGATATTAAAACTTTGAATATGTTCCGATATTTTATCAAATATCACATGTTTTCCAAATTGATTAGTTCCCGTCAAATTAAATGAAAGAAATTTTTTGTTTGTAAAATATTTTCCATTACCGTTAAAATCTGTATTGTTAATACTGGCTTTGAAATCATTCATTTCAACAATTCCGGGCTTCCAGACTATATGAGAATTAAAACCGGATACGATAGCAGAAGAAAAAATCGCTAAACTATCGCTGAAAACATTCATATTCAGAACCGGAAAGGCGTTTTCCATTATAAAATCTGCTTCGATATTAACTTTATCGCATGATTGATCCGGAAATCCGGTATATTGTCGCAAAGACTTCAATGGAAATTTTTCAGTTAAAAAATTTGCCGTAATTTTTGGATTAACAAAATTTTCAATCCCGCCGGAAAATTTAAAAGGATGATTTGAAATCAGACCATGACCATCTTTTAATTCTGCCCGGTAACCTGAAAGATGAATATCAAAGTCGACGTTATCCACCATAATACTATCGATTATTGAAGTGGCATTTCTACATTGAATCAAACCTTCCGCAAACAGACTGTCAAAAGACAAACCATAATTTCTGATTATTAAATTTCCCGAAATCTCAGCTTCCATAGACTTTAGAATTTCCGGAAAAAAAGAATAAGAAGAATCATACTGATAATGATGATTCATACTTATTTCGGTATAGATATTTTTATTATTAAGATTAATCCTGGATAAGGAAGAAATATTCTTTTTAACACTGTTAAACATATTTCCGTCTGCAGTAATGAGGATATTCGGCAGATCATCGGTTTGCATAGAGCCATTAAGATTATGGCCGATATAATGTAATTCGTTCTCACTATCTTCAAAAAATATCTTTCCACTACGTAATTTAATTTCGGAAATTGTCTGGATCTTATTTAAAACCTGAAGAAAAGCCGTAATATTAAGCTTGTCTGTCTGCTCATAGGGTTTATTGGATAAAATTGTATCAGGTGTACTCGTTTTACGAAGAATTAAAACAGGTTCCATCAGGCTGATTTCCGAGATTGTTCTATGCGGTTCATCAGGATGCAGCATAAATTTAAACAGGTTTATTTTCATATCAAGTGATTTTATTTTTAGCCGGAATGTACTATCATCTGAAGCAACGTTTACATTGGAAAAATATATTTTACCAAGCCCGATATTAAAATCATGATAATCCAATTTACCGTTTTCGGCATCCATTAATTTAGGCAGTATATACGCTTTGAATGATTTGTCGAGACCCGTAGCTTTCATTAACAACGGAAATGTCGTTACGATAACACCGAACAGAGTGATAATTACCGATACTATTAAAACTACTTTTTTCATAGATAACTTTAAAACAATTCCTTTTTAACCTGCAACGAAAATAGCGTAAACAGGTTCCAAAATTCTTATTATTTGAAACTTGTAAAGTTAAAGAAATTAAGAGGTAATGTCAAAATTGTCAGAGACTAAAATCTAAATAGAAAAAAATATTTTTTTTTAAAAAAAAACATAATAATTCAATCCGGAAAATTCCAGGTATTTACAAAATATAGTACTTATAATTCTATCAAAACGTTTGATTAAACAATTACACCTGAATTATATCTAATAAGTTGCCGGAATCCGGCCTTTATTGATATGCATTTGTCTTTTAAGCGGACTGATCCTGTCTATAAAAAGGATACCGTTCAAATGATCAATTTCATGTTGCACTACCCGGGCTTTCCATCCTGATAGTTTTTCAACTTTTTTCTCACCTTCAACATTTTGATAAGCGACAGTAACCGATTCCGGTCGTACTACCATTTCCATAACATCCGGAATAGAAAGACAGCCTTCCTCTTCAACGCACTCACCTTCGGAATCAAGAATTTCCGGATTAATACATGCCTGGGGCTTTTCATTTTTTACGATCGGGGATATATCCACAACCAGAAGCCGCTTTGAGAGTCCCACTTGCGGCGCAGCTAAACCAATGCCGTCTTCCAGGTGCATAGTAGTTACCATCTGTTCTACGGTATGCTTTAGTTTTTGGTCAAATTCAGTTATCGGTTCAGCCTTTTTTCTTAAAATCGGATCTCCTATATATCTTATTTTCATCGTTGAATTCATTAATCATTTGCTCCCACATTTTTTTAATAAAGATAATAAAAAAACAACAGAAATCCATTAATAATGGCATTGAAAACGATTATTCAATTATAGAATTCCTATCTAATTTATACATCAAATGAATTGCCGCAACCGCAAGACCGTTTTACATTCGGATTGGTAAAAACAAATCCTGATCCATCAAGTCCTTCAGTAAAATCTATTTCCGTGCCGCTGAGATATATCATACTCTTCGAATCAATGTATATTTTTATGCCTTCACAATCTAAAATCTGATCAATTTCGGTCTTATTCCTGTCGAATTCCATTCTATAGGTGAAGCCCGAACATCCACCGCCTTTAACTGCAATTCTCAGGCCCCAGTCAGTTTTACCCTCTGACTCAATAATTTCTTTAATCTTTTCAGTTGCCCGCCGGCTTAAGGTAATCATAAAATAACTCCTCATTATTTTATTTTTCTTAAACTACCGGAAGGATTGAAACATTTCCTGATTACAATATTTTTTTTAAAAAAAGACCGGCGATAAGCCGGCCTTATGCAAAATAAAGAATATTATTTTTCTTCAAGGCTCACAGCCGGCTCGTAATCATCCGTAAATTTAGAAGCAATAGTCTGGCGGATTACACATACTTTAATTTGTCCGGGAAATTCCATAGACTCGCGAATTTTAGCAGCGATATCTCCCGATAGAACCGTAGCTTTATCATCGGCAATCTGCTCCGGTTCCACAATGACGCGGATTTCTCTTCCGGCTGAAATTGCATAGGTTTTCTGCACACCTTCGAATGAATTTGCAATTTCTTCTAATTTCGTTATGCGCTTTGTGTAGGCTTCCAGAGTATCACGGCGCGCTCCCGGTCTGCCTCCGCTGATTTTATCGGCGGCGGTAACCAAAACCGAAATCGGGTGTATCGGTTCTGCTTCTTCATGATGTGCGAGAATTGCGTTTATAACAACTTTATGTTCATTACATTTTTCAGCTAATTCCACACCCAGCGTTACATGACTGCCCTCGGAATTATTGCTGATTGCTTTACCTATATCATGAAAAAGTCCTGCTCTGCGTGCAAGTTTAACATTAAATCCCAGTTCTGCCGCCATGGCTCCGGTGAGAAAAGCGACTTCCTTTGAATGCTGCAACATATTCTGCCCATAACTGTACCGATATTTTAATCGACCAAGATTTTCGCGCATTTTAGGGTGAACATCGGTTATTTTTAATTCTCTGAGTGTATCATCCGCAGCTTTGATAATGGATCGCTGAACCTCAGCAGACGCTTTATCCACTACCTGTTGGATATTATTAACATTAATCGATTTATTCTTTATCAAATTCTGCATGGCGATTCGGGCCACTTCCCGCGCAACAGGATCGTATCCCGACAGGACAACCAATTCCGGGGTATCATCAACGATAACTTTTACACCTGTGGCTTCCTCAAAGGCCCGGATATTCCTGCCTTCTCTTCCGATAATCATTCCCTTAAATCTTTCATTGGGTAATTCGACTGTAGATAATGTCGATTCCATGGTAAACTCATAGGCCAGATTTTCAATAGCCAGAGCAATAATTTCCTTTGCTTCTCTCTGTGCTTTTTCTTTCGCTTCTTCTTTGATTTCATTGGCAAGATGAACAGCCTCTAACTTTGCCTGTCCTTCAAGATTCTTTAATAGCTGTTTCTTTGCATCTTCAATGGAAAGGGAAGAAAGAGTTTCGAGTTGCTTGTTTTGTTCTTCTATCAAACCGTCTACTTTTCGATGCCGTTCATAAAGCATCTCTTCAAGTTCATTTATCTTCTTTTCTTTTGCATCAAAACGGTTTTCAAGGATTTTAATCTGGTTCTCTTTACGACGCAGTTCCTTCTCTTTTTCAAGCACCTGATTTTCAGTTCTTTGATATTTTTCCTCGCGTTGCCTTAATTCTTGTTCAAATTTAGATCGCTTTGTCTGCATCTCGACCTTAAATTTATACAATTCATCCTTTTTATCTTTTTCTATATCTCGTCGGATTTTGTCAACAATCTGTTTGGCAGTGGATTTTTTATTGACCAGAATTAAATGATATCCGATGATCCCTATCGCAACGCTGAATAAGACTATTATAAAAAGATATAGAAAATTTGAAATAATAAAATCTATCATTTGTTCACCTATAAATCATTATTTTTGAGTTACTTAATTGATTGCTAAAATACAATAATTACAAGACCACTGCAAGAGACTTAAGCCAATTATAATGAAAAAAGGGCAAGCTTACCGGCTTACCCTTGACAAAAATAAAAAACGTATAAAATAAATATTATCTATCAGGCTTTCAAACATGCATCCACGGGACAGACTTCAGCGCATTGTGGCGTTGGAAAAAATCCTTCACACTCTGTGCACAAATCAGGATCAATGATATATGGATTTCCTTCACTAATCGCGTTATTCGGACATTTCGGCAAACATGCATCACATGCAATGCAATCTTCAGTTATTTTTAAAGCCATGATTACTCCTGTTCTTTTTATTTGAATATAAAATTTAAGTTAATTTAGTCAACTAATTTAAAACCCACTTTAATTATCACCTGATATTCCACTACTTTACCATCCTTAACGGCTCCTCGCTGCTCCACCACCTCAAACCAGCTTATGGCCTTAAGGCTCTGAGATGCTTTATTGATGGCATTATTGATTGCCTCTTCGTAGCTGTCTGAAGATGTACCGACAATCTCGATTAATTTAAAGACACTATTCATTTAAATCCTCTTTTTTTGATAAAATACATATAATCGCTTAAAATGCGTACTGTAATATAAATAGCAGAATTATCTGGCGCAAAAGATAATTTAATCTTAATTAAAAACCTTTATATTGCTTATTGAATTATGAATATCAAAACTTTTGGGGTTTTCGTAGACTACTTTACAAAATTCGGAAAAAAGTTTTTCATCCCATTTCCCTCTGTTTTTTTCTTCCTCAATGATCGCTATGGCTTCCTCCCTTGATACAGCTCTTCGATAAGGCCTGTCTGTTGTCAACGCATCGTAACAGTCAACGATAGCAATAATTTTAGCTGCTAGGGGAATCTCATCATTTTTAAGACCATCGGGATATCCGAGTCCGTCACTTCGTTCCTGATGATGCCTGATAATAGGAAGAACATCCGCAAGCGTTTTTAACGGCTTACAGATTTTTTCCCCTTCTATAGGATGTGATTTAATAATCTCGTATTCTTCTTTTGAAAGAGGGCCGGGTTTAAGCAAAATATCATCATGAATGGCAAGCTTCCCTATATCATGTAAAATACCGCCTCTTCTGATTGTGCGGATTTCTTTTTCTTCGAGGCCAATTTTTTTTCCAAGACGCGATCCATAATCTGCGAGTCTCTGACAATGGCCCTGGGTATAAGGATCTTTGGCTTCTACAACCAGCGCCAGACTGAATATAATTTTTTCCGCATATTCAAGCTGATCCGTATATTCTTTCATCCGAAGCAGCGAAGCGACGCGTGCTCTCAGTTCTATGGCATTAAAGGGTTTGGTAACAAAATCATCGGCTCCAAGCTCGATACCTTTCAGCTTACTTTCGCTATCATCTAATCCGGTAAGCATTATAACCGGGATCAGACATGTTTCAGGATTTGATTTTATTTTTTCACAAAGCTGAAATCCATCCATTCCCGGCATGACTATATCAAGCAATATTAAATCCGGTTTTTCCTCATTAATTAGTTTCAGCGCTTCAATTCCATTGCCAGCATCAACAAACCGGTATGGTTCATTAATGAAAAAGTTCTTTACAAGAAGAATATTATCCGGTAAATCATCTACAATTAAAATTGTCGCCATATAATCTTAAATCCTGATTAAATTCAATATCCGAAAGTTTATTAAGCTTCTATTTCGACCATATGGCTGAAAACTTAAACGCGGATAGAGTAATGAATAAAAATTCTATCCGCGTTTTAATCCGTGCTTGCAATCATTATAACTCATATTGGTTTGTTCTTATCTTCCTTTTCTTTCTTCTCCTCTTCAGTTCGCTCCTGGAGATAAAATGAGTTTTCTGATTACTTAATTCGATGATGTGAGCCTTACGCACCCTAGTCTTAAAAGCTTTCAGGGCTTTATCCAATGATCCATAATTATTTACGTTAACGCTAACCATGGCTCCCCCTTTCTGGTATTTTTTTATTGAGAGCTTCAATGGTAGAACGTATAAAACAGTAACTGAGTTCCTGAGAACAAAGGTAATTGGAAAGTTTAACTGAGCATTATGCCGGTTTTTAAAGGATAGCCATTCAGAAAGTCTGAGACGCTCATGCGGCGCTTACCCTCGAGTTGAACTTCAAATACATTGATAGCGCCGGACGCACAGGCAACCTGAAAGTAGTCTTCATTTATATGACTGATTGTCCCTGGTTGAGATGGCAAGTTTAAATCCTGTATATAGTTCGCCTTAAATATTTTCAGGATTTTATTATCAATTATACAGAAAGACGCCGGATACGGGCTAAGTCCTCTGATAAAATTATGAATCTGCAAAGCGTTTTTATTAAAATTCAAATGACAGATTTCTTTAGTTATCTTCGGAGCCTTTGTGGCAGATGCATCGGATTGGGATTCAGGGAAAACAGCATTATTTTGAAGTTTATGGAGCGTTTCTAAAAGAAGTTCCGCTCCTTCAACGGCCAGTAAATCATGTAACTGACCAGCATTCATTTCCGGGGTTATGGAAACAGATCTTTGGAGCAAAATTCCCCCGGTATCCACCTTTTCATCAATCAGCATGGTGGTAACGCCTGTTTCACTTTCGCCATTGATGATAGCCCAGTTTATCGGAGCGGCGCCACGGTATTTAGGTAATAAGGAAGCATGCACATTTACTGTGCCCATAGGAGGAATTGTAAACACATCTTTGGGCAAAATCCGGAAAGCCACGACGACAAATAATTGCGCATCCAACAATTTAAGCCTGGCGATAAAATCATTATCCTGAAGATTTGCCGGTTGCAAAACAGGAATGTTATGCTTTAAAGCTTCAATTTTCACAGCAGATGGTTGTAGAGTCTGACCACGACCTTTGGGTTTGTCCGGAATGGTTACTACCGCCGCAATCTGCTGTCCGGATTGCAATATTTTTTTAAGGGACGCCACTGCAAATTCCGGCGTCCCCATAAAAACAATTTTCATGTTAACTTTTTTGCCCGCCAACCGGTTGCACAACGGTAATGAAATTACGGTCAATTTTTATTTTGACATTTTCATCGATTTTGACAATAACCGATTTATCCTCATCGCCAAATCCCATTACTTTTCCATGAATTCCCCCGGATGTAATTACATTATCACCTTTTTTAAGGTTTTCACGCATCCGTTGCAGTTCCTTTTGCTTTTTGGCCTGCGGACGGATCATTAATAAATACATAATGACAATGATCAATAAAAAAGGCAAAAACATCATTAAGCCATTGCTGCCCTGACCCTGTTCGCCGGTTTGGGCCATTAAAAGAATAAATTCAAACATCCATTTCTCCTTAACGTATTAGTTGTTATTTTCTATTAAGTTAGCTACAGTCGGTAAAACAGTTTTAGACCAGACCGAAAACTCATTATTTAAAATCTTTTCCCTGCTTTTTTTTACAAGGTCCATATAAAAATGGATATTATGCAGGGTTGCCAGATGTAAACCCAAAATTTCATTGGCGTTAAAAAGATGCCTCAGATAAGCCCGGCTGAAATTGCGGCAGGTATAACAGGTGCATTGTTCATCAATTGGCAAAGTGTCTTCCTTAAAACGGCCGGCTTTTATCACTAATCTTCCGTTCCATGTAAACACGGTGCCATTGCGGGCATTGCGTGTGGGAAGAACACAGTCGAACATATCCACACCTCGGGCAATCCCTTCCAGAATATCTTCCGGCATACCAACGCCCATCAAATACCTGGGCTTATGCGCTGGTAAAATATCGGTACATAAGGAAGTGATTCGATACATTTCTGATTTTGATTCTCCAACGGCAAGTCCGCCGATTGCATATCCCGGAAAGTCCATATCCATTAATTCTCTGGCACTGCCCTCTCTCAGGTCTTCATAAATACTGCCCTGAACAATGCCAAACAACCATTGATCATACCCATACAGTCTTTCTTTTTTTTCATATAAAACACGGGCTTCTCTCGCCCATTTAAGCGTTAAAGCATTCGATTCTTCTGCATACTCATGTGTTGACGGATAAGGTGCGCATTCATCAAGCACCATCATAATATCGCTGCCTAAATGTCTTTGTATATCCAACACCTTTTCCGGGGTAAAACGATGCGATGATCCATCCAAATGGGATTGAAAGGTTACCCCTTCCGAATCGAGTTTACGAAGTTCCTTTAAACTAAACACCTGATACCCGCCGCTGTCCGTCAAAACAGGTTTATTCCAGCCCATAAAATTATGAATCCCGCCGAATCTTCCAATCAATTCTTCGCCAGGTCGGAGGTATAAATGATATGTATTTCCAAGAATGATCTGCACGCCTGTTTCGTCTAAATTCCGGGGAGCCATTGTCTTGACCGTCGCCTGGGTTCCAACCGGCATAAATATGGGAGTTTCAACCATTCCATGATCGGTTTCAAGTAATCCTGCCCTGGCTTCAGAGTTTTTATCCTTATGTATTAAATCAAATTTCATTTCTTCTTTCAAAATAAAAAGCATTAAATTTAACCTCATACTATCTCCAAAGCAACTTTAGGCAACTAAAATTATATACACATAATTCCATAAAATCTTGACTGTTTATTCTTATTGCCTTAAATTTGCCGAAGTTTTCGGGGCTGTAGCTCAGTTTGGGAGAGCGCTTGAATGGCATTCAAGAGGTCAGGGGTTCGATCCCCCTCAGCTCCACGTTAACCCGCCCGAAAAAGCGGGTTTTTTTATGGATAGAGACTAAGATTTTTTATAAAAACACGATTAAATTCAAGGAATTAAGCTTTAATTTTTAGAAAAATATCACTCTGGATAGCTTAACATTATATATTAAAAAAATATAAAATTTAAATTATATCTAACTTGTAAAGACAATGTATTTTTCGTTAATTTCCTTTTTTAATCAATGAGCATTGGAGTCATTTTTTAATGTTGATTATAACAGCTATTCCGGCCCGCTATCATTCTCAGCGTTTGCCGGGAAAAATTTTGGCGGATATATCCGGAAAACCGCTGATAAGACATGTATACGAAGCGGTCCGGAAATCCAAAAACACTGAAAAAATCTTTGTAGTAACAGACAACGCTAAAGTATTTAAAGAAGTTGAAAGCTGGGGCGGCGCCTGTTTTATGACTGATCCGGCACTACCTTCAGGAACCGCAAGGATTGCCTCAGTCGTTGACCAGCTTGATGCGGAATATATCGTTAATGTCCAGGGCGATATGCCGCTGATTCAACCGGATCTCCTAGACGATGTTATTCTTAGACTGATGGAAGGAATAGCAGACATTGTCACCCCTGTCTGGCCGATTAAAACCGCACAGCAGTTATCGGATCCCGGAACGGTAAAGGTTGTGCGTTCGGAAAATGGCAACGCTCTTTATTTTTCCCGCAGCCCTATTCCTTTTGTCAGGGATTATAAAACAGAAGATTGGCCTCAGATACATCAGTTTTGGGGACATTATGGAATTTACGGATATCAGCGGCATGTATTGGAAGATATTGCCGGCGGAAAATTGAAGACCGGTAAACTGGAACAGGCAGAGAAGCTTGAACAACTGAGTTTTCTGGAAGCCGGATACACGATAGGCACTGTTGAAACACTCTATGATGAAATTCCGGTTGATACACCGGAAGAATTGGAAATGGTGCGCAAGTTAATGGCTGAAAAAATTAAAAATGAGGAGTAAATAATGGCAGGTATAGAATTATTTGGTCAGGAAGAAAAAAAAGAAGTTCTGGATGTACTCGAAACGGGCATCCTGTTCAGATATAACCATCCCAAAGAACGGATGGGACACTGGAAAGCCCGGCAATTCGAACAGGAATTAAGGGAATTCACCAATTCCAAATATTGTCATATGTGTTCCAGCGGCAGCACCGCAATTCAATTGGCTTTATCATCAGCGGGCGTTGGCGCCGGCGATCATGTTATTGTGCCACCGTTTACATTTATCGCCACCATCGAAGCGGTTATAAACCTTGGCGCCATACCTGTTTTCGCCGAAATGGATGAGACGCTCTGCATTTCGCCCGAAGGACTCAGAAAAGCAATTACCCCTAAAACCACCGCTGTCGCTCTCGTTCATATGTTAGGCTCTATGGCTCATCTTGATGAAATTACAAAAATATGCCGGGAAAATAATATCATGCTGATTGAAGATACGGCTCAGGCCTTAGGTGGAACCTATAAAGGCAAATCGTTAGGAACTTTCGGAATTACGGGATCGTTCAGTTTTGACTTTTTTAAAATCATTACGGCCGGCGAAGGCGGCGCAGTCATCACCGACGATAAAGAAGTATATGAAAACCTGCATCAGGGCGCAGATCACGGTCACAATCACCAGGGTGATAACCGCGGAGCGGAACCTCATCCTATTATTGGATTTAATTATCGAATCAGCGAGCTTAACGCCGCGGTGGGTCTGGCTCAGTTTCGTAAAATCGAATTTATTTTAGCTGAACAAAGAAAGCATAAAGCTATGTTAAAAGAAGCCGTAGCCGCTTTTCCGCAGGTAAAAATGCGTGATTTACCCGATCCTGAAGGCGATTCAGCTACCTTTTTAGCGTTTTTTCTGCCTGACGAAGTCACTGCCCGCAAGGTTTATCAGGAATTCAATAAACGCGAAGTGGCGGGCGCTTCTTACTGGTATGATAATAATTTCCATTACATAAAAAACTGGCAGCATATAAAAGAATTAAGAGCGCCGGGAAAATTAGCTATTGAATTTTTCGAAAGGCCACAGGATTACAGGACCATGCAGCTTCCGGAATCGGATCATGTAATGCAAAGGCTGGTAACCTTACCCATTAAAGTAAACTGGCCGCAGAATGAAATGGAGACCTATATCAAAAACGTAAAAAACGCACTAAAAGCCGTTCTCGGATAGGATAAAGAGAAATGATAAAAAATATAAAAAATAACGATAAACTGGTCTTCGGTAGTGGAAGCTTTAATCAATTGGATGATATTCTAAAAAGCAAACGAAACCAGTCCTTCATGGTGTTTTTGGTTGACGACATCTTTAAAAACAAACCTTTATGCGAAAGAATTCCATTACAGCAGGAAGATAAACTGATCTGGGTAAATGTCGACCTGGAGCCCAAAACCGAAAAGGTCGATAAGTTAAAAGAAGAAATTATGGCCATTACCGGTAAAGAACCGGATGGCGTTATCGGTATTGGCGGCGGAAGCGTAATGGATTATGCCAAAGCCGTATCGGTGATGCTTAATCATCCCGGAAGCTCGTCACAATACCAGGGATTAAATCTGGCTTATAATCCCCCGGTTTATCATGTGGGCGTTCCCACCTTGAGCGGCACAGGCGCGGAGGTTTCCATGACGGCTGTGCTGACCGGCCCGGAGAAAAAATTAGGCATAAAATATGACGGCACGCCTTTTAATCAGGTTATACTCGATCCGGAATTAATCACCGAAGCGCCGGTTGATCAACGCTTTTATACCGGTATGGATTGTTATATTCACAATGTGGAAGCGCTGCAGGGCATCACATCCAATCCTTTCAGCAACGCCTTAGCCAATCAGTCTTTAAAGTTATGCCATGAAGTATTTTTAGATAAAAAGATATCCCGCACGAAAGCGGACGCCAAGCTGATGGTTGCTTCTTATCTGGGAGGAATGAGTCTCTCTTATTCGGAAGTCGGCGTTTGCCATGCATTTTCTTACGGCCTTTCCTATGTGATGGGATTGCATCATGGCATCGCCAACTGCATCGCGTTTAATCAATTACAAGAATTTTATCCGGAGGGCGTAAGCGGATTCAAAGAAATGCTCAAAGTCCAAAAAGTAACTGTTCCTGAAAAAGTTACCGCTCGTTTAAGCGATTCCGATATTAACAGAATGATTGAAACTTCCTGGGCTTTATCGCACATGTGGAACCACGCTTTAGGCAAGGATTGGGAACATAAGATCAGCAAAGATAAACTGGCCGAAATTTACCGCAGAATGTGATTTTAAGTTCCAAAGATGATACGTCTGCCAAACCGTTCGGGACATTTTAAAAATGTGCGGTCATGCTTCGGATGAATGAGTATGGCCGCTTTTATTTTTAGTAAATGAGCCCAAAAAACTTTTAATCTCCACGATCAACGCTTGCCCGTGGGCCGCCTTATTCGTTTTTAAATCGATTACATTGACTTCCGATAATAATTCTGTCATTCGCTTTATTTGCTGCGGCTCATGGAGCTTATCTTCGGAAGCGCTTATAAACAATACGGGACAATTTACATATCTTAACGCTTTCCAAATGGAATATTTCGCCAAAGCTAATACCGCTTTTCTCAGTTTCCATGGATCGGCTGTTTCCAGCGCCCGGCTGTATTTTATATACTGCTCCGGATCGGCTTTTATATTCAGGCGGAAAGTACGTAAATACCATTTTACAACCGGCAGGATCATGAAATACAAGGGAGGGTAGAAAAATGTGACAATTAATTTCCATATACCCGGAACCCTGAATTCGGCATTGGTATTAATAAGAATCAGCGACAGCGGCTTTACAGGCAATATACGGCAGGCTTCCGCGATAGCCGTGGTGCCGAGCGAACTGCCCGCTAAAACAAAAGATTCCGGTTTAAGATTGAGTTTTCCAACCAATTCCGCTATATCGCCGGCAATATCCTGCGCGCCATACCCGGCATTCTTCGACATCCGGGATGATACTTTTTCTCTTGTTTCGAGATAGTAAACCGGATATTCCGGACTCAGCGCCGTAAGGACTTCCCGCCAGGTATCGATTTGCGTGACCCAGCCTGCGATAAATATAATACTGATATTATTATGCTTAATTAACGGACTGAAGTGAATAAGCCTCAGGATTCCTTCAGTAAGGTGGATATCTCCGGCATTAATATCCACATCAGGAATATTCCATGCGCGGATTGTCTTCTCAAATTCCTGTTTGGTATATTCTCGCATGGATGAGTTTAATAACTAACGTCATGCATAATCAAGCCCCAATTTTAAATGGGTCGGCGCGTTTTCTTCATCCGATAGTAATTGGCTATCAAGAACCTCAATACTGATTTTTATCTGACTTAGTTGATACACGATTGTCAAACCTTTTTTACCTATCTTTAAGATGAAAATATCTCTGAGTGCTCTATCCCCTGTTCATCCTCTTATACCAGCTTTTATTTTGCTTGTAGATATTTTTAAATTCCGCAAACATCTTGTCATAAACAGATCGGTTTTCGGGATTGGGCGTAAAATGCCGCTGGATTTTAATTCTGTCGATGATGTCATCTTCGTTATCAAGATAACCTAAAGCCATCCAGGCCAATAAGGCCATGCCCCGGGCGCTGGCTTCCTGGGGATTTTCAGTCTGCAGTATTTCGTGACCGGTTACATCGGCTAAAATCCGGCACCAGATGTCACTTTTTGTTCCGCCGCCTATGGCGTGCACCCGCTCCACCGGCTGATATAGATTTTCCAGGGTTTCCAACGCCCAGCGAATATTGAAAGCAACCCCCTCCAGCACGGCCCGGATCAGATGTTCGCGATTGTGATTTAAACCGATGTTATGAAATCCGGCCCTTACGCTGTCGTCGTTAATCGGACAGCGCTCCCCGTACATCCAAGGTGTAAACATCAGCCCTTCCGATCCGGGCGGCGCTTTTTCCGCCAGATTATCCAATAATTTGTAAATATCTACTACATGCGCTTCTTCACGCAATTGCTCTTCATGATAAAGAACGTGGTTTTTCAGCCATTCCAGACAGAGACCGGCCGTTTCCTGTGCGCCGATACCCAGATAATACTTATCCGGAAAAACACTGCCGATACAACCCGTATAATGTAAAAGATCAATTTTTCGTTTGCTGAAATGCCCGGCCGCTCCACCGCTGGTGCCTATTCGAATATGTATCTGTCCATTTTTAATGGCGCCCGAGCCTATCGCGGCTGAAGCCAGATCCGTGGAACCAATTATTACCGGAATTCCTTTGTCTAATTCCAACCTGATTGCAGCTTGTTCCGTTAATTCTCCGGCAATATCCATGCTTGTTTTCAATTCAGGCAGGTAGTCCGGAGTTATTCCGGCTAAACTGCATAATCCTTCATGCCATCGATAGCCGCCCAATTTACGCGTATCCATCAGCCACCAGACATAAGCCACATCCATAGAGGTAACATAATTACCCGTTAAACGAAATATCAGGTAATCCTTTAAATCCAGAAATTTATAAGTATTATTAAAAATCTCAGGTTCAAATTCTTTCAGCCAGATTATTTTTGCAATAGGATCCTTTCCGGCCAGACCCGGACTGCCTCCGGTAATTCTAATAAATCTTAGTAAATTAATCGGATTATACCCCATCAACCGGGGCGGTTTCCACAGCTTTTCCCTCAAAATAGCGGCGCTGCGCGTATCCAGCCAATTCATGGTCCGTCTTAAAGCCTGACCGTTTTTATCAATGGGAATCAGGGATTGCACCTGCGAGGAAAAGGTTATTCCGGCTACCTGACCGGCTTCAATGCCAGCTCGATTAACAATTTCCACAGTAGTGGCGCAGACCGCACCAAATATTTCATCTGCATCCTGTTCGGCATATCCGGGTTTAGGATGATAAATGGCATATTCCTGACGGGTTGATTCTATGATTCTTCCCTGCACATCAACCAAAAGGGCTTTATCGGCGCTGGTGCCCACATCATGAGCAATGATATACTTCGTCATCTCTTCCCTGTGAAATCAAATATGATATAAATATAGAAATAAAAATCATCAATAAAAAGCCGCTTACGAAACGGAGACAACGATACGGCAAATTCAAAGCCAAGCGCAAAAGATTGTTTCTTATTCAGCTGACTGGTCGCGGCGCAAGCCGTCCCTTGCGGGGCAACGACAATAGCGCTTACTAAGTCCCGTAATAAGGACTATTCAGTGACATGCCGCTTTTCCAAAACTTCGAACACCTCATCCAAATCAACATCATGAAATCTTAAAAGCGCTAACAGGTGATATAACAGATCGGCAGTTTCCTCTTTTAAACGCGGAATGTTACTTCGAACGCCTTCGATAACCACTTCTGTGGCTTCTTCGCCGACTTTCTGCGCAATTTTTTCGACGCCTTTGGAAAACAGTATATTGGTATATGAATTTTCTTTGGGATGAATTTGCCTGTCCCTGATAATGTTTTCTAACTGGTAAAGAAAATTCCCTGTATTGGCGTTAACTTCACTGAAGCAGGTATCGGCTCCGGTATGGCATACCGGTCCGGCCGGATCGGCCTTGACCAGCAATGTATCTCCGTCGCAATCAATGATAATTTCCTTAAGAAACAAATAGTTATTGCTGGTTTCACCTTTTGTCCAGAGTTTTTTTCTTGATCTGCTGTAAAAAGT
Organism: Calditrichota bacterium; assembly: GCA_003854985.1. Lineage (GTDB taxonomy): Bacteria > Calditrichota > Calditrichia > Calditrichales > Calditrichaceae > Zgenome-0002. The sequence continues at coordinate 149,208 of RQOG01000006.1, read as the reverse complement.
AACCTTGCCGGTCTTTTTTGTCTCCTCAAGAGACTGTTCATTCATATATCCAAGCATCAGCACTTTATTTGTCCGGTAACCCTGAACGATTGCCGGAACCAAACCGCCTCCTTTTTCAAAATCAATTTTCATAATCTCACCGCTACTTTCTTTTCTTTTAGATATTGTTTTAATTTCGGTATTGGTATTTCACCGAAATGAAAGATACTGGCCGCCAGAGCAGCGTCTGCCTTTCCTTTGGTAAATACATCCACAAAAAGGTCACAGGTTCCCGCCCCGCCGGAGGCAATAATGGGAATCGGTAATTTTTCGGAAAGCGCGCTGGTAATATCCAGAGCAAATCCATTTTTGGTGCCGTCATGATTCATGGACGTTAGCAGAATTTCGCCCGCGCCTCTTTGACAGGCTTCTTCAGCCCATTTTATGGTATTGATTCCGGTCGGTGTCCGGCCGCCATGCACATAAACCGTCCATTCATTTTCTTCAAATTTCGTATCAATCGCCAGCACCACGCACTGGCTGCCGAAATTAAGCGCCAGCCGGTTAATTAATTCCGGATTCTTTACCGCCGCAGAATTAACGGTAATCTTATCTGCCCCGGCGCTTAGTAAAACTTCAACATCCTTTTCGCAGGCAATGCCGCCGCCTACGGTGAAGGGAATATTAACATGCAGAGCAATTTGTTTTACTAACTCAGCAAAGGTTGAGCGATTCTCTATGGTAGCCGTAATATCTAAAAAGCATAGTTCGTCGGCGCCCTGTTCGGCGTATGCGGCGCCAAGGGCTACCGGGTCGCCGGCCTGACGGATATTCACAAAATTTACGCCCTTAACCGTTTGCCCGCCCGCAATATCCAGGCAGGGTATTATTCTTTTGGTCAGCATAAATAGGGTTCCAGTTCCTTTAAAGTAATTCTATTTTCATAAATTGCTTTACCGATAATAACACCATCGATACCGGCGTCATTCAATTTTTTTACATCGTCAATTCCGCTTACGCCGCCGCTGGCGATAAGAACTATCTCAGGAAAAGAAGTTTTAATATCAATATATTTTTGCAACGCCGGCCCCGCCAGCATCCCGTCGCGCTGAATATCCGTACAGATGATCTTGCGTATGCCTTTTTCATAATAAAATTTTATAAAATCGGTTAAAGATATATCGGCGGATTCCTGCCAACCCGAAACGGCGATTTTATTCCGTTTATAATCTGCGCCTAAAATAATTGTTTCCGCGCCAAATTCATTCAGCCAGTTTAACACCGTTGCCGAATCGCGAACCGCAATACTACCGGCAGTTATCATTTGCGCTCCGCAGTCGAGCGCAAGCTCCAGATCTTTTCTTGTCTGCACCCCGCCGCCGAAATCGATGACCAGATTTGTTCCATCAGCCACCTTTTTTAAGGTATTTATATTGATAACTTTCTTCTCCCGAGCCCCATCCAGATCGACCATGTGCAGTCTTTTAATACCATGATCTTCAAATAACCTGGCCGTTTCCAGCGGATCATCGCTGTATATTTTTTTCGTCGCATAGTCGCCGCGCGTCAGTCGTACGCATTTCCCGTCAATAACATCAATAGCCGGTATAATTGTAATCATAACGCTAAAAAATTCCTTAAAATCTGCTCGCCTGTTTTACCGCTTTTTTCCGGGTGAAACTGCAGGGCGTAAAAATTATCTTTATTCAGCCCTGCGCTGAACGGCAGGATATAATTACCCGTCGCAATGGTTTCCGGGCCGGTTTCCGCGTAAAATGAATGCACAAAATAAACAAAAGAACCGTCGGGAATTTTATTAAACAAGGGACCGGACAAACCGGTAATATTATTCCAGCCCATGTGTGGCACTTTGTCTTTCGGAGGAAACTTCCGCACCTGTACATCAAATACATTCAGGCAGGTTGTATTATTTTCTTCGGAATAGGCGCACATTAACTGAAGGCCGAGACAGATACCCAGAAACGGCTGTTTCAGCCCGCGGATAACGCCGGTGAGGTTATTTTTACTAAGGTATTCCATAGCCGTACTGGCTTCGCCGACGCCGGGAAAAATCACTTTTTCCGCCGTACGAATCACATCAGGATCATCGCTGACCACCGGTTCTATACCCAGCCGGTTCAGGGCTATTTTAACCGAATGAATGTTACCGGCATTATATTTAATAATTACGATATTCATAGAATTCCCTTACTGCTGGGTATGGAAAAATCTCGCGGATCGCGGCGTAAAGCCTGTTTAATTGATCTGGCCACCGCTTTAAAAACCGCTTCAATTTTATGATGTTCATTTTCGCCCTGGGCCGTGATATGCAGGTTCAAACCCGCTGCATCGCAAAACGATTTAAAAAAATGTTTAAACAACTCGGTAGGCATATCGCCGACTTTTTCGCGTTTGAAACTAACGTTCCAGATCAGGTCGGGCCGTCCCGAAAAATCAAGGGCGGCCAAGGTCAGGCATTCATCCATCGGCAAAACAAAGCCATAACGTTCCATGCCGCGTTTATCGCCCATGGCTTTCTTAAACGCTTCGCCCAAAGCCAAGGCTGTGTCTTCCACCGAATGGTGTTCATCCACATGCAAATCACCCTTAACTTTTAAGGTAATATCGCAGCCCGAATGCTTTGTAAAGAGCTCCAGCATGTGATCGAAAAAACCAAGGCCTGATTTTATCTTGTATTTTCCCGAACCGTCAAGATTAATTTTGAGATGAATATCCGTTTCCCTTGTTTTCCTTGCAACTTCAGCACACCGGGGAGGATTTTTTAAATATTCATAAATCTTATTCCAGTCGGTTGTTACAAGATCAGCTTCTTTCTCCTTTTCGGTCGTCAGCCTGATTGATTTGCATCCCAGGTTCTTAGCTAATTGTACATCCGTTTTACGGTCGCCGATAACATATGAACCTGCTAAATCATAATTACCATTCATATAGCCTTTCAGCATACCCGTGCCCGGCTTGCGCTTAGGAGAATTTTCATGCGGAAACGAATTATCTATAAGTAATTTTTTAAATCTTATGCCTTCGCCTTCCAGTGTTTTTATTATAAAGTTATGCACCGGCCGGAACGTATGTTCCGGAAAAGAAGCCGTACCTAAACCATCCTGATTCGAGACCATAACCAGTTCAAAATCGGTTTCTTTAGCGATTTTCGCCAGCGCCGTTATAGCGCCGGGATAAAATTCAAGTTTTTCAAAGGAATCGATCTGTTCATCGGCAGGCTCAATAATAATGGTGCCGTCGCGATCAATGAATAGTGCACGTTTCATTTCGTATCCAGTTCTTTTATTGTTTGTATCAATCTTTTATTTTCATCCGGTTTCCCGACTGTTATACGCAGACAATTATCACAGCCCGGCATACTACTGCGATTGCGGACAATAATACTGCGGTTCATCAGGTCTTTATACATTTTCCCGGCATCATTAAATTTGACCAGCAAAAAATTAGCGTCGCTGGGATACACTTTTTTAACTGGTTTTAAAGCGGATAATCCATTTATCAGGTTCGCTCTTTCGGAAAGCAGCATTTTTACCATTTCATCTTTATGATTCTTATTGCTCAGGGCGGCAAACGCTAATTTTTGCGTACATTCATTCACGTTATAAGGCGGTTTGGTTTTATTCATCAAACTGATAATCTGCGGATGTGCAAATAACATCCCTAATCTTAAGCCGGCCATTCCCCAGGCTTTGGAAAAGGTCTGCATAACAACCAGATTCGGATAGCGGTTTAATTCTTCGATCCAGGATTTTTTTTCGCTGAAATCAATATAGGCTTCGTCAATAATAACAATACCGGGGAATTTCGTTAAAATCATTTTTACGTTTTCCACATCCATGATGTTAGCGCTGGGATTATTGGGTGAACAAAAGAAAATCATTTTTGTATAAGCTCCAGTCAGAGAGATTACTTTTTCCACATCAGGCTGAAAATCAGGCGTCAGCGGCGCTTCAAGAATTTTAACATCATTGATATTCGCGCTCACACCATACATGCCGTAAGTCGGCGGCTGAATGATAACCGAATCCTGACCAGGCTGGCAAAATACCCGGTAAAGCAGATCAATAGCTTCATCGCTGCCGTTGCCGAGAAAAATCTGATTTGGATTGACCTGTTTAACTTCGGCAATTTTTTCTTTCAATTTTACCTGTAACGGATCGGGATAACGATTCATCGCTTCAGACAAAACCGAACCCATGGAGTTTTCGTTGGCATCCAAAAAGATATCTGCCTGGCCTTTAAATTCATCCCGGGCGCAGGCATAAGGTTTAAGCGTCAAGATATTTGGCCGGGCTAGTTTTACTGTTTCTTCAATGGTCATATTATTCTTGATCCTTTATCTTTTTCAAACGAATACGCACTGCATTCCGGTGCGCCTGTAATCCTTCTGCTTCAGCCATTTCTTCGATAGCGGGCCCTATCTGCCGCAAGCCCTTTTTGGTAATTTCCTGAAAAGTAACCTGCTTTATAAAACTGTCCAGCGAAACGCCGCTGTAATTACGCGCATAAGCGTTTGTCGGCAGGGTATGATTGGTTCCCGATGCATAATCGCCGGCGGATTCGGGCGTAAAAGCTCCGATAAACACCGATCCGGCATTTACAACCATTTCCGCGAGCTGGCTAGCATTGGCTATGTTAAGAATTAAATGTTCCGGCGCATAGAGATTTACGAGTTTCATCATATCATCCAAAGAATCAAAACAAACCGCTTTGCTTTCTGCCAGAGATTTCTCCACAAAGGATTTTCTGGGCAGGTCTTTAAGCTGTTTTTCGATTTCATCCTGCGTTTGTTTAATTACCTTTTCGGAATTTGTAATCAGAATGACCTGGCTGTCCGGGCCGTGTTCAGCCTGTGAAAGCAAATCAACCGCTATAAAAGCAGGATCAGCCTGATCATCGGCAAGCACCGCCACTTCCGATGGACCTGCCGGTAAATCAATGGCTGCGCCTTCCATACTGACTAATTGTTTAGCCGCGGTAACATACTGATTTCCGGGGCCGAATATTTTATATACTTTTGGTACGGTTTCCGTGCCATAAGCCATTGCGGCTATGGCCTGGGCGCCGCCGACCTTAAAAACCTTTTTTATTTCGAGCAAGTCTGCGGTAAACAAAATAGCCGGGTGTAGATTACCGTTTTTATCCGGTGGACTGCATAAAATGATTTCTTGGCAACCGGCTATTTTTGCCGGAATGCCTAACATAAGCAATGTGGAAAACAGCGGCGCCGTTCCGCCGGGAACGTAAAGACCAACCTTTTCGATAGGTATTTGCTTGCGCCAGCAAACTACGCCGGGCATGGTTTCGATTTTTTTAAGCGGCGTTTGCTGTTCTTTATGAAAAAGAGAAATATTCCTTACCGCTGTTCTAATGGCCTGTTTTAAAGCCTCATCTAAGCGGGCTGCCGATTTCTTTAATTCCGTTTCCTTAACGGCAAGTTCGGTCAGCTTTATTTTATCAAATTTTTCCGTCAATTCTATTACTGCCCGGTCGCCTTCCGCTTTAACTTTTTGTAAAATAGGCTCCACAACAGACTGTATATTTTTCCAGTCGATAACCGGACGGCGGATAATTTCATCCCATTCTTTTTGCGGAGGATTAATATAAACCTTCATCAAGCGCCTCTACCCTATCATTTTTTCAATTGGTATAACCAAAATGCCTTCCGCCCCGTTGTCTTTTAATTTTTCAATGATTTCCCAAAAATCATCTTCGCGGATCACTGAATGCAGGGAACTCCAGCCTTTCATAGCCAGCGGCATAATCGTGGGGCTCTTCATTCCGGGCAATAAATTTGTTATGGTATCGATCTTTTCATTCGGCGTATTGAGCAGGATATATTTATATTGTCCGGCTTTTCTGACCGATTTCATTCGAAAGACCAGTTTGTCAATCAAAGCTCGTTTCTGCGCGTCCTGCTCCGGCGCGGCGATTAAAACCGCCTGGGAAGTCATCACCGTTTCCACTTCCTTTAATCCGTTGCTCATCAGCGTGCTGCCGGTGCTGACAATATCAAAAACCGCATCCGCCAGCCCGATGCTGGGCGCTATTTCAACCGAGCCGTTAATCTCATGAATTTCGGCCTGCACCTTTTTTTCTTTCAAAAAAGATGCAAGAATATTAGGATAAGAAGTGGCAATTTTTCTCCCTTTAAGATCGCCCGCCGATTTGTACTCCATGGCTTTGGGAACGGCAATGCTCATCCGGCAGCGGGCGAAGCCCAGTTTTTCGATAACCTGCACTTCCCTTTGTTTCTCGACGATAATATTCTCCCCGACAATGCCGATATCGGCAATACGGTCGGCAACGCATTCCGGTATATCATCATCGCGCAGAAAAAGCATCTGCATGGGGAAATTGGAAGCCACCGCTTTCAGTTTGTCTTTGCCCCCGTTTTCAAATTGAATGCCGCATTCTTTTAATAAATTAACCGACTTTTCACTCAGTCGCCCTGATTTTTGCACTGCGAGCGTAATCAAATTTTTCTCCTTTTAAAGAAACAAAAAAACCCGGCTCACATTGAACCGGGTTTGTTTTAAGTTATTTTTAACCAACGACATCCGCTTTACAATGCCAGCCTGAAATGCTTTCTGATATGATGATGATGCCGCGGATTTAATATAATCACTTTTATTTCTCCTGAAAACTGGCAGAAATATACAGGGCATAAATAAACATGTCAAATTAAAATTGTATAAACTTAGAGTTTTATTTATAATTACTAATCTTTACAACAAAAAATCAATAAGACTTGATAAAGAAACTATATTTAAAAAATATAATGACCTCGATCACCTGGCTGGAACCTGGACAAATAAAGAAGCCAAAATATTTATGGACAGCATAGAGCATTTCGAACAGGTTGATAAGGAACTATGGAAATGCGAGAAGTCTAAATTTGTACAAATAACCATGTCGCTTTTAAAAGAAATGATAATAAGGTTGTAGAAAGTTTCAGGGAATTTGGTTTTATAGGAATAGATACCGCTTTTTGAGAAATGTACTGAATAAATTGCCGCTATCTTCAAATAGCAGAATAAATACTTATTTCAAGATAAAATAATTAATCGGAAGTATTAAATATGGATAATGAGAAATTTAATAAACTGATAACAAAAAGGCAGCGATGGGTTCAAAGTTCTAAAGAAAACAATTTTGACTTTGACAGCATTCTTGCAGGGATTTATAACGATCCATCACATTTCATATATGAAATATTGCAGAATGCAGAAGACGCAAACGCCACCGAGATTTCCTTCAATCTTTTCAATGACAGTCTGGAAATAGAACACAACGGTAAAAAATTTGATTTTAAGGATGTTGATGGAATTACGGGGATAGGAATCTCTACAAAAAGGGATGATATAAATTCGATTGGCAAATTTGGTGTAGGCTTCAAATCAGTATTTGCAATTACTCAAACACCTGTTATTCATTCAGGTGATTTCCATTTTGAAATAAAAGATTTTGTAATCCCATCTCTAATTGATAATAATGGTATCACAGAAACTTTAATCGTTTTACCTTTTAACCACCCATCACGAACAAAAGATGAAGTATTTGAAATTGTTGGCAAAAAACTTGAAAGTATCGGGTTAAAAACACTACTCTTCTTAAAAAATGTAAAGGAAATTAAATGGCAAACACCAGGTAAAAACGGCCACTATTATAAAGAGTTAACTGAATTTCAAAATTTAGAGAATGTTCATAGAGTCTCAATAATATCGAAGATCGAACAAGAAGAAAATTTTGAAGAATTTCTTGTAATTAAAAAGCCGATAACAATACAATCTCATAATTTAAATGTTGAGATTGCCTATAGAATAGGAACCGACGAAGCGGGAAAAGAGATCATTGAAAATGAAAGGGAATCTAAACTTATTGTATTTTTCCCGACTGAAAAAGTAACCTATTTAAATTTCTTAATTCAGGCTCCATATAAAACTACACCAAATCGAGAGAACATTCCATTAGATGATGAGCAAAACCAGTATTTAATTGAAGAAACAGCAAATCTTGTTGCCGACAGTATTCCGATTATCAAGAAATTAGATTTTCTGAACGTTTCCTTTTTGGAAGTATTGCCAATCGATCAAAATCATACTGATGAAATCATTTATTCATCGATATTTGAGAAGGTAAAAGAAAAGTTATTGTCAGAAGAAGCATTGCTTCCTACATCCAAAGAAAAATTCACTACTGCACAAGATGCATTGTTGGCACGTGGAAAAGAACTCACAGAATTGCTTAATGAAACTGATATAAATGTTTTGTTTAATAAGAAAAATTGGTTAGACGCAGATATTACTTATGACAGAACAAGGCAATTAAGAGATTATCTTATAAACGAATTGGATATAAAAGAAATTGATTTTGAAGATTTTGCTTTAAGTATAAAGAAAGAATTTATAGAACAAAAAACAGATGATTGGATAATTAAATTTTACAGCAGTTTATTGGATCAAAGGGCTTTATGGGAAAAAGATCGATATAGACCATTCTTACGAAAAAAGCCTATAATCAGGTTATTTGATGACTCCCACATAGAACCTGATGATGAAGGCAATAAAATTCAAGTATATCTCCCAGCAGAAACCAAATCTAAATATAAAACCGTCAAAGACCTTCTTACTAAAAATGAGTTGTCACTAAAATTTTTAACTGAACTTGGAATTTCAAAACCAGATATTTTCGCTGAAATAAGAGAATTTATCGTTCCTAAATATAGAGAGCCTGATCCAGAAATAAAAATTGAAGAATATCTTGAAGATTTTGAAAAACTGTTAATCGCCTTTGGAAAGGAAGATTCAGAAAAAAAGAAGGAAATGATAAATAGTCTAAAAGGCTTGTATATCATCTATTCTACCAATTCAGTCTCTGGTGAGAAACATTTTTCCAAGCCTAATGAAACATATCTAAAGGCTGAAGATTTAATAGAATACTTTAAAGGTTTTGATCACGTCTTTTTTGTTTCTGATGAATTTAACCAGAGATTGGGAAATGCAGGTAGTGTATTGTCTGAATTTCTATTATCCTTAGGCAGTGAAGATAAACCGAGAAGAATCAAGATTGAGCCTACTTTAACGTGGGAAGAAAAAAGTGAATTGCGGAAAAGAAGTTATTATAACGGTCTCACACATGAAATTCATACATATGACTATAATTACGAAGGGATTGAAAATTTTCTAGAAAACTTGACAGAAGAAAGAGCGTGTATTTTATGTAATTTGCTCTTAAGAAGTCTTAAGAGTTATCCAAAGTATTCTAAACAAGATTTTTTTAAGGGCGAATACAAGTGGAAATATTATAACGAGAATAAAGAAAATTTTGAGTCAAAGTTCTTGAAGACTTTGAAAAATACTCCCTGGCTTGTTGACACTAACGGTAATTTCGTTTTACCGAGCCAAATTAGTTTGCCGCAACTTCCTGATTCTTATACTAAAGATGATGAGAACGTGGAAGTATTGATAAACGCTCTCGGTTTTCAAATTGATGAGATAAAGCAAATAGAAGAAAAGACTGGCGGAAAGTTCATTCCAAAAGATGAGTATGAAGAATATTTGAAATGGAAAAAAGAGCAATCTGAAAAGGAAACAAAAGCAGAAACAGAAAATGTCGGTTGGATTTCAGAAGTAGACCCTGAAAGCGTTGAACCAACCGTTGAAGAAATAGAACCTGAAACAATAGTTACTCCTGACCTTCGTGGTCAGCGTCCATTCGAAAGTAATAATGGTGAAAACTATGGCGAGCCTGAAGCGGATGACAAAGATAAATCCAAAGATGTAAAATCAAAAAAACAATTAAAAGATATTGGCAAGTGGGGCGAAAGATTTGTTTACAATCATTTGCAAAAACAAATTAATCAAGACAATATTGAAATCATCTGGCTTAATGAAAATGGTGATGCTGGTAAAGGCTATGACTTTTCAGTTGTATCGGATGGAAGGGAAATTGAATATATAGAAGTAAAATCCAAAACTGATAGTGATCCGCAATTATTTGAAATAACAGGAACACAATGGGAATTTGCCAGAAAATTATATAACGAAAACGAAGGTGACAAATATAAAATATACGTGGTGAGTAATGCTGGAACTGAAAACGCTAAAATTGGGATAATAAAGAATCCCACAAAATTATGGAAAGAAGGAAAACTTTATGCACATCCAGTTCATTTTAAATTATAAAAAATACCTGATCAATCTTGATGTAATAGCTATGAATTTTTAAGTTAAAAAGTTAAATCTATCCTGATTTAGTTCTAATATTTTAATCATAAATATTTTTAATCTTGTATTATGTTTAGGAATGAAGCGATTTTAAATGGTTTTCCAGCATCAACAACGTATGCTTCTTATTCGCAACAGGTGAAAAGGCGTGTCCGTCATGCATCAGAATGATGTTTTCATTATTATACTTTTTTACAGGAAGCCTCCGTCCGAAAGGCCAGATATAATCCAGGCTGTCGGTATTCCACAGCAAAATTTCGTAATCCAGTTCCGTTTCGCATCTTATCTTAAGCTTTTTGTGGATAATCCCCCAGGGCGGCCGGAAATACCTGATTGTATAACCAAACTGCTCCAGCATCATCTTATGCACCGAAACGATTTCAGCATGAAAAATCTTATTGGTATTGAATAACAATAACCAGTGATTCATGGAATGATTGCCGATAAAATGTCCTTCATCGATCATGCGCCGGATCAAATGCGCATTTGATAAAACACGCTTACCGAGCACAAAAAATATGGCTTTTGTGTTATACTCCTTCAATAAATCCAGAATTTTAGGCGTCCAGATAGGATGAGGCCCATCATCGAAAGTCAGAAGAATATTATTTTTCCCAGTAACCATATTTATCCTGCGGTATTTTTTTACCTAAAAGCCATTTAAAATAATAGTTAAAAAGAATTATTGTTTTTTTAAAACCATTTCCTTTACTGAATCTTCTGGTTGAAGTGATTACCTTTAACGGCAACACCCGAAACCGGCCTTTTTTTTTGAGCTTCCTGATATACTCATATTCCTCAAGGGCGGCCATATCTTCATCAAATCCGTCGACTGCTTCATGATCGGATTTCTTAACCAGCAGGCAGCATCCCGCCGTAACAAAAACCGGCAGAGTAAGCCTTGAAGCCAGCCATCCATATTCGTTATACAAATTAAAAATGACCTTCATTAAAAATGTATCTGGTTTGGGTTTTAAAAAAAAAGAAGCGATAATGGCCCCGGATTGAGAAAAAGCGGGCAAGGCGGAAGATAAAAAATCCACCGGAATTATTGTATCGGCGTCCAAAAATAAAAGATATTTTCCGGCGGCATTTTTAGCCCCGCTGTTCCTGGCAACGGCCGGCAGTCCGCCTGTAATAATTTTAACCGGATATCCTTGGCAAATTTCAATGGTTTTATCAGCCGAATTAAAATCGGCTATAATAACCTGAGTTTTAAGAGCGCCATCCTGTGCGAAAACAGCGTTAAGGCAATCCCCTAAAGTTGATTCTTCATTTAAGGTTGGAATAATAATTGAGATATCGATATTGTCAGTCATCATTCAAATTCAACATATGGTTTTAAGCGCTTCCGATTTAAGACAGAAATTAAAGGAATAAAGAATTGAATTCAATAAAGCACAAATTAAAGCGGAATTGAATAATCAATCCCGCTTATATAAAACCGATATTCAAACCATTCGATTATTATCTTATCTGGTTTTCAGCCGGACTTTGTTTTGCGCGTACTATTTTCATGATCTTTTCCCTTTATAGATTGATCATCGATGAAAATTAATAAGCAAAGCTATTTTAGTGTAAATACAAACGGTACGTTCATCCAGACTTTTACATATTTATCATGCTGTCTGGCCGGTTTAAATTTACACTGCCAGGCCGCCTGAACCGCGGCGTCGGTCAGCATCATCACATCTTTATATACTTTTACGTCTTCCACATCACCGGTTTTGCCGATCAATACCGTCACGGTTACCGTTCCGGAAATATTCGCTTTCTGGGCCATTTCCGGGTAAACGGGTTTAACCTGTTTAATGATCTCCGGTTTTTCACTGACTTCAAAGAATTGATAGAGCTTTTCATCTTCCGGGTCCGGCGGAGGGGGTGTATTTATAGCCAGGTATTCCGTATTTATTTGTTCATAATCGATTGTTTCAGCATCCGTAATTTCATCTTCATCGGCTTCTATTGGAATATGCGGCGTTTCAGGTTTAGGCGGTTTTTTAATTTGATCAGTCCGTGGAATGTTGATCACCTCAATTTCCGTGATTCCTTCCAACGCAGGAATTTCAAATTTGCTCTCATGTTTCTGGAAGGAAAAGAAAATAGTAATAAGCAGGATCAATGCGATAGTAAACGAGACTTCGAGCGTCTTCTGGTAGGATTCCTTCCACGAATTTCCTCTCTTTTTTAAACTCATCACACACCTCCCATTGGGTTGGTTTAACTTTTTTTAATGGCTGTTTTAGAAAAAGTCAAACAATGTGCCAACAGGCGTATGCATATATTTTTAAAGAGGTTATGGCGCAGACTGATGATTTACTAAAATTGCATTATGCAATACAGGAAAATCAGTCATGGATAATATTGTTTTTAACTTCTTGTTTTTGAATGAATTGAGTAGATATTGAATTATGCAGGACGAAAATTTATAAATTGTATCTTTTTCTCTTTCGCCACAAGGTCGCCGGATCAATGCCTAATAACTGGGCGGCCTCCTGCAGGTCTTTTGACAGATTAAGCACTCTGGCAATATGGCTTTTTTCCATTTCTTCGAGCGAAAGAACATCGCCAGCCGAATGCGCTGGCGCCTGTAATTCCTCAGGCAGATGTTTTACATCAATATTTTGTTCTGCGGATAATAAAGCCGCCCGGCGGATGAAATTTTCCAATTCCCGGACATTGCCCGGCCAGCGATAATTTCTTAAGACATACAGCGCATCCGAGGTTATTTCCGCCGCAGGATCAGGATGATATTTTTTCATAAAAAAAGAAATCAATGGCAGCAGGTCCTCCGGTCTTTCCCGTAAGGGAAGTAATTTGATACGCATCGCGTTAAGCCGGTAATAGACATCATCGCGGAATGTGCCTTCTGCAATGGCGGCCTCAAGATTTCTATTGGTAGCCGCAATAATACGGACGTTGATCAAACGGCTCTTATTTTCGCCTAAGCGAGTTATTTCGTTATTTTGCAGGACTCTGAGTAGTTTTGCCTGCAATGCCGGGGATAATTCTGCAATTTCATCTAAAAATATCGTCCCGCCGTCCGCTTCTTCAAATTTCCCTTTACGGTCTTTAGTGGCACCGGTGAATGCACCTTTAACGTGTCCGAAAAGTTCACTCTCCAGCAGATTATCCGGAATGGCCGCGCAATTAATTTTAAGATACGGACCGTTGCAGCGGGCGCTGTTATCATAAATCATGTCAGCGATCAATTCCTTACCCGTGCCGCTTTCTCCTTCGATTAAAACGCTTATATCGGATGAAGCCGCTCTCACTGCCAGGTCGATTGTTTCCCGCATCTGCCTGTTTTTTGTAATAAATTTTTGCCCGATAACGCCGCTTTGCAGTCTTTTAATTTCCTGCTTTAGATTATGATAATCCAGTGCTCTGCCGGCTATCAATTGTAATTGCATGTAATCAAAAGGTTTTTGGATATAATCATAGGCGCCCGATTTAACCGCTTTTACCGCACTTTCAATGGAACCGTGCGCCGTTATGATCACTACGGTTGTTCCCGGCGATATCTCTTTAATACTCTGAAGCGCCTGCATGCCGTCAATGGGCGCCATTTTTAAATCCACAAACGCCAGGTCAAATTTCTGCCTACGAACCGCATCGATTGCTTCTATAGGATTTTGAAAGGCAAATGTTGTATAACCGGCATCTTCAAGACATATTTTCATTGTCTTAAGAATATTCGGTTCATCATCAACAATTAATACTGCAGGCGGATTTGATTCCATTATTGTTCTTTCTCTTTATTATCTGGTTGTAAAGGAATTATAAACTTAAAACTGCTCCCTTTTCCCGGTTTACTGGTAACGCCGATTGTACCATTATGCGCATGTATAATCTCTTTACAAATTGCCAGTCCAAGTCCGATACTGCCGCTTTCCGAAGATTCAAAGTTTTTAACCTGAACGAATTTGTCGAAGATTATTTTTTGATCTTCAATCGAAATGCCTTCGCCTTTGTCTTTCACAGTAAAAGCGATATAATCCTTTTCTCTAACGACGCTTATTTTAATTATACCGCCCGGATTTGTGTATTTAACCGCATTATCAATCAGATTTATTAATGCCCGTAACAGTTGTTTAGAATCACCGGTAAATTCGGGCAGCAGCTTCCCGATTTTTTTCTGAATTATAATGTGTTTCTGTTCTGTTTTCAATTGCATGGCATCTATCGCTTCTTCAACCAATTCCTGTGCGTTTATACCTTCATTTATTATTCTGTATGCGCCGGATTCCAGCCTGGTTAAATCCAATAATTGCAGCAGGAATTGCTTCATGCGATTTACATCGCTCTTAACGCCCTGTAAAAGCTCCGCCTGCTCACTGTTGAGCCTGCCTTTAACTTCTTTCAGGATGATATCGATAGCCAGGTTTATTGAAGTCAACGGCGTCTTTAGTTCATGCGAAACCGCCGCCATAAACTCAGATTTAAGGCGATCCAGTTTTTTAAAACTGGTTACATCCTGAAAAAGAGAAACCTTCCCGGCAATTTGACCCGCTTCATCATGGATAACGATCTGGCGAAGGGTATAATAATAATCCGAACCCTGCCTGGTTATTTTTATTAAATCCTTCTCGGACAATGCTACAGATTCATTTATAATAGATGGATCGGGAAACTGTTTTAAAATACTGCTTTTTATGATATCTTCTATATTTTTGTTTTGCCAGTCATCGCCTGAAATCTCAAAAATCTCCCTGGCCAGATCATTTATCAGATACACACGGTTATCCTGATCGGTTACCAGAATTGCGGCAGGCATATTGTCCACCAAAGTTTCCGTTTTCTTCTTCTCCAGCAGAATTTCTTTTATATTCATATCTTCATAGGCCTGAAGCCGGCTGGTCATTTTATTAAACTCCATGCCAAGCAGAGCGATTTCATCATCCGTTTCAATCTTGATTTTTTGATTAAACTGTCCCCTGCCGATTTTTCGCACGGTTTCCGTGGTCTCCAGAACAGGCTTTAGTATCTTTCTTGTAAAAACAATACTGGCCAGTATACTGATGGCTACCGCTAAAATAGAAAAGATAATGATTATTTGTCTGGCCTGCCCGCTGATAACCTGCGCTTTAGTATCCGCCAGAAACAATGCTTCTTCGTTAATATCCCTTAACCAGCCGCACAATTTATTAACTTTATCCAGGTATGGCACTATCTTTTCATGGTGAAATTTTCTATTTGAATTTTCATCATTTATTTCCTGAATAAGACGATGGAGGGAGTTTGAATTAATAATAAAGGCATTAAAATATATAATCACACTATCCAGAATCACCGGCTCATCCGGTAATGCAATACCGCGGATAGCTTTCTGATGCAGATTTAAAAACTCATTTTTATAGGCGTTAAATTCGGTGAGGCTTTCTGAATCAACCCCTTTTTCGATCATTGCAAACTGCAATAAATCCAGTTTTGATATAGCAAGAAGCATATTTTCCGCCGTCTGTACATTCTGATACTTTTCTTTTAAAAGACTATCCAGCGGCTGGCTGAGCTGGTCAATTCTGTAAATAGCAAACACTGCAACCGCAATGTTTATTAATACCAGCGTAATATATCCTAAACCGATTTTTGTACGAAGACTTCGCAGCATTCAATCTATCCGAATAATTTTAAAATTATATTTGGCAAAATTCGCGCCAACAAATAAAATGTTATAACTCATCTTAAACGTTTTAACTATCGGTAGTATTAAGATATTATTTTATATTGAACTAAGCAAAGATCGACTGACAAAATTATAAAATTAAAAAAGGCCGTCAATCGATGACGGCCTTTATAGAAAATACTTTATGTTCCGATGTTAATTAACATCGGGGGCCACAACCGATATTAATGGTTTTTTATCACCATAGATTTCCTTAATTTTATCAAGCACTGTGACATATATTTGATAATCGGTATGAGAGCCCGTTTTTAAAGAGACAACTAAGTCGGGATTATCGGCAAGTTCACCTTTTAAATCCCTGCCTAATTCATAGATTGTTCTTGGCTCCCCTTCGACAGCAAGTAAATTGTCGTCATTAATCAAAATTTCAAATATCATTTCCTGTGGTAAAGGACGTTCCGTATCTTCAATTCCCGGTAAAATAAGTCCTAAAGCTTTTTCCGTGTCAATACTTGTGGTGACCAAAAAGAAAATGAGCAGCAGAAAAACTATATCAGCCAAAGACGATGTGGGTATTTCCGGTTCCCTGTGATTGGTTTTACTCAAAAACATGGCGCACCCTCCTTTTGCTGGTTTTCTGTATAAAATATAGACGATGAAAACCCTGAATACAACTATTATTTATAAATATGAAAAGATTTTTTTAATTATTTGCCCCTTCTGAAATATTATGATTATATTGCAGCGTTAAATTCCAATATTAAGAAAAACAGAAACGTTCGCCTAAATGACTTTTTATAGCTTACCAACAAATAACTCAAACAGGAGGTATTATGTCCAGAAGAAGCATCGTTTTTAAAAGTGTGGCGATCCTGATGATCGTTCTTTTCAGCGCCTTTACCTTTACAGGTTGTTATGGCAAATTTGAGCTAACTAAAAGACTTTACAAATGGAACGGAAGCCAGGGCGACAAATTCGTCAACTCAGTTGTCATGTGGGTGCTGATGATTATACCTGTCTATATCATCGTTGGTTTTGTTGATTTTGTAATTTTAAATGTGGTTGAGTTCTGGACCGGGAAAAATCCTATGGCCATGGAACCGGGCGAAACAGAAACGCAGTTGGTAGAAATTGACGGTAAGGCATACCAGATAACCGCCACGCAAAACCGTTTCGATGTTGTTGATATGGAAACCCAGCTTAAAGCCAGTCTTGTGTATAATCCTGAAGAAAAAGCATGGTACGCTGTTTCCGATAATGACAGCCATAAAATTGCCCAATCAGACAGCGAAAATTTTGATATTATTCAACTGATTCAACCGGACGGGAAAATCGTCAAAGTTGAAACGGCAACAGGAACAGTGGTTCAATAAAAATAAAAAAGGGGCGTTGTGTAAGCGCCCCTTTTTATTAATCGTCCGATCGCATTAATAAATATACAGCCTGTGTTTATTGCATTAATATCATTTTTCTGGTTTCGGAAAACGTATTATCCACTTGCAGCTTGTAAAAATATACGCCGCTTGCCAAACCATCGGCATTAAATTCAAGGGAATATGTATTTTTCACCTGGTATTCATTGACAAGACCGGCTACTTCACTCCCCTCGATATCATAGATTTTTAATGACACAAATCCCGGTTCAATTAACGTATAGGATATCGTTGTGGAAGGATTAAACGGATTGGGATAATTATTATGCAAAATAAAACTCTTCGCAACCGGATAATGATAACTAATCGCTGAAACAGGAACATTATAGGCAATGCCAATACCATAGATGGAGGTTGCCAGATCGGTTAACACATTGACATAACCGGAGTTGTCTAAGCCCGCGCATTCGATTTTACCGTCTTGAGCAAAGTAAATTTTCTCTGAAGATGGCTCGATTGTAAAAAACTGGCAATTGGCCTCAGTAACGACGGTATCGATATTTGAGCCGTCCAGATCAGCGCTGAATATCGCATCTTCTGACAATCCACAGTCCACCCAATATATTTTATTGTTATAAACATCAATATCCCATGGACCGATTAAAGCATTTTGAGGATGTTCCACAACCACTCTAAAATCTGATTTATCATAATTCATCCGGTAAATTTTATCCGCGCATCCATTATTTCTTCTTAGCCAGAAAACGTACTCATTCACGGTATCAAGCGCGAGCCCGAGATAATCATATCCTGTTGAGCCGGAACCGTACAAAACTTCAATATCGGAATTTAAACCATCCATATCCGCCCGGAACAACGAATCTGTATTATAAGTGCTTGTAACCCAGTATATTTTTCGGTGAACCGGATCCAACTCAATATCATATATTCCGACACAATTGGTAATTACGCTGTCTTCATTGGAACCATCGAAATTAACTTTTACTATTTTATTGGCGCCCCGCTCGGCATAATATAATTTAGGAGGAATTACACTGTTATCAACCGCCACGCCGGACGGTGCATTTCTTCCTTCTGCTATGGTTTTTAAATCGCTGCCGTCTAAATTCGATGTCTGAATTTTTCCATTCGGACTTTCATATACCGCCCATACTAATCTTGTTTCCTGGGCTTCCACCCACAAAAAAAGAAATAATAAAAAAGAACTGATCAAACGTAACATTTTTAGCCTCCTGAGTTGGTTTTAAAGAACTTGATCAAAGTTGCCATATTCTTTGTTTCCCAATTGTGATATTCGATACATATTTGTATAAGGGATATTTAAAAAACATCAATCACCGAAAGCAATTCTTAGATTTAACGATTACTTATGGCGCCGATTAATCCTTTTAGATAACGGGATTCGGGAAAATTCAAAGCTATCGGATGATCAGGGCTTTGAGACAATTCGGAAATGATTCTGACTGTTTTACCGGCTTCCACCGCCGCATCGGCTATAATTTTCTGGAATAGATCTCTTTGTAAAAGTCCTGAACAGGAAAAGGTGAATAATATGCCATTATCATCCAAAATCTTCATGGCTAACCGGTTAATATCTTTATAGCCGCGGCTGCCGGAATTTATGCTTTTCGATGAAGTAATGAATTTCGGAGGATCAAGAATAATCAGGTCAAATTTTCTACCACTGCCTTCGTATTGCCGGAGCAGCTGAAAAACATCCGCCTGCTCATAATGAATTTTCGATTCATCGAATCCGTTCTGATGGCAAATATCAGATGCCAGTTTGAGATGTTCAGCCGAAGAATCCACCTGAGTTATAAATTTAGCGCCGCCTTCTAAAGCATAAATTCCAAATCCTCCGCTGTATGAAAAACAATTTAATACCTCCTTATCTTTTACATATGGAAGAATGGACCGACGGTTATTTCGCTGATCCAAATAAAAACCAGTTTTATGACCATTCCGGATATCGACCAGGAAGTTTATGTCGTTTTCTGAAATTTCTATTTGATGCGGCGGTTCTTTACCCCATAATAAACCGGACCGTCGTTTTAGTCCTTCTTTCTGAATCACCTCTGAGTCGGATCTTTCATAAATTCCTACAGGCCGGATAGATTCAATCAGACCGTCAATTATTGTTTCTTTCCAGTAAACAACCCCTACGGAGAGAAACTGGCAAACCAGAAATGAGGCGTATTTATCGACAATCAAACCGGGTAAGCCGTCCGATTCACTGAATATCAGCCGGCAGGCGCCATTGTGATTGAACAGATCAAGTTTTTTTCTGTATTCTATGGCGGCGTTTATCTTTTTTTTAATGAATGCTTCATTAATGAGCTCTTCCGGTTGGAATGACCATAGTCGCAGACGAATCTGAGAATGAGGCGAATAGGCGCCGGCGCCTAATTTTTCTCCGTTTGAAGAATATACTTCCGCTGTGTTTCCGGCTGAAATACGGCCTTCGATTTTTTCGATGGCTCCGCTGAATATCCAGGGATGATGCATAAGCACGGATTTTTCTCTGCCTTTTTTTAAAATGACTTTTGGAATATGAGCGTTTTCTGACATCATGTTCTTATAAATGGCATGTTTGATTTTGAAAAATTATAAAAAAAATCATCAAGCGCTTTATCTTGGTTTTTATCCTTTAATGAAGGTTGATTATAAAATAATAATAACTCAATCTGATTATAATATTCATTGATTATACTTATTTTGATGAAAACTTTTTATATAACAGGATGGTCAGGCCAATGGAAACCAGCATAATGAATCCGGGTATTATCCAGCCCAGTGACGGATGGCCTATTCTTTCGGGAGTTAATTGTATTAACCAGGTAAGCATACTATTTATCCTTTTTATGATGTTTTCGGTAGGAATACCAGGCCAGAATTAGTCCGAGAAAGGAAGCCATGTAAGCAATTGACATCCCGATAACCATTGCCAAGTTTTTATCCATGATTTTCCTCCCAGCGCGTTTTATTTTCCAATTCTTCCAGATAGGCTTTTTGTTTTTTCTCATAATCAGAAGAAATCGTTTTAAGTTTGGGATCAATTATCCAATGCATCAAGACAATCAGGATAATTCCAACTGCCAAAGCAATAAATCCTATCGGCAAAAGAAGAAATGAAAGACCGGTGCCAATAGTAAGAAATATATAGGCCAAAGGAGAAATAATAATTGTGATCCAGTCTTCTTTTTTCCATTCATCCGCTTCGGCGGCAGTCCATTGACGTTTTATAAAACTCATTGCGCCGCTCCTTTCACCTCATTAAGTAATCCGCGTTTTTCAGCCTCCAGCCGCACCGGTTTCCACCAGCCGATTGGCCGCGACATCACGTAGTATTTTACCAAATGATCCATATTTTCCGGTTTGGTCATAAACGTTACCGGGATATAAACAAGAGCGCCTAAAAGTATTAACAGCCAGAATTGCTGATAATCCGGCAATGAAGGGATAATATTATAGGACGGCAGAATCCAGACTACCAGCCAGCTGAAGCCCAAATTGGCGATCCAGGAAGCCAGGTAAGCCCAGGCATTAAAACGCCACCAGACAACCTGCAGGATATTGGGCAGCCAAATCCCGGCGGCCATAAGCCATAAGGCGAATATCAGCCAGGAGGTAATCTCTTCCATCATCAAACCATAGAAAAATGATCCGAGAAGTAAAATGAAAGTCGCTATTCTTCCCACCCAGATAAGTTCCTTTTCCGATGCTTTCGGTTTTAAATAATGCAGATATAAATCACGGGTAAAATACATCGCGCCAAGATTTAAATGAGTCGATATAGTGGAAATATGAATCGCAATAATGGCGGCGAAAAAGAATCCCACCATTCCAGCCGGCAGAAAATCAAATCCTAAGCGAAACCAGCCTAATTCATAATCAGCGGCGGATTCAATGTTAGGAAAAAGTACAAAAAATCCCAATATAGCCACCGCCCAAACCGAATTACGTATAAGCACCAGAGCCGTTCCCCACCAGATGCTGTAGCTGGCGTCGCGGACAGTTTTAGCGCTTTGTATGCGCTGGGCTTCCGGGTACCAGTCAATGCTGGTGCCCATGCCGAATCCACCCAAAATGGCAATAAACATCATGGTTATAAACCAGGCAAAAGGAAAATCACCGCTCAGCCAGCCGCTGAAATGAAAGGGATTTATCCGCCAGCCTTCGCCCATTGCATGAAGTTTATCGATAATAGCCGCCGGTCCGCCGGCCGCAATAATGCCCCAGATCGATACAATAATAATCACAGCAAAGGCAATAACCCCCTGCTGGAAATCGGCCATAATGACGCCCCAATATCCGGCGGCAAGCACATAAATCGCGCAGATGGCGGAAAAAAGGATTAATCCAATCCAGATATCCCAGCCAAAAAGGTAATTACAGATTTTACCCATAGCCATGCCTACCCAGCCCAGAATAAACATATTCATAAAAACCTGCCAACCGGAAATCCAGCCGCGCAGCATTTCCGCGCCCAGACCTCCGAAACGAAGCGTATTCCATTCCGCCTGAGTATAAGCTAATGATCGTCTGAAAATCCGCGTGGAAACAAAAGCGCTGATAGCGCACCAGGCGGAAAAAAAGGTATACCAGATTCCGGCAAATCCATAGCGGTAAATCACTCCGGTAATCCACATAGGCGTATCCGTAGCCGTGTGAGTTGCATAGACCGAAGAAGCTGGCAGCCACCATGGCAGCCCTCTGCCGGCCAGGAAAAAATCCGACTCGGAACGTTTACCTAACCGATAAAATAAAATACCGGATAAGATCATTGCTAAAATAAACAGAACAACCCAAAACCAATCTAAGAAGGTAAACTCAACCATACCATCTCCATGGTCATATTCTTAATTTATGCCGGTAAAACTATTTATCCTGCGGCCAGGTAATTCCCGGCCAGTCGTCCGTACGGAAAGGCGACGCCGGCAATCCGGCGGAATTATAAAGATTACAAACGGGATTTGCATCCCAGCCATAACGAACGGCAACAGGATTCTTAATAGTATTATTCCAGACAACAACCTGATTGTCTTTAATTTCCGCCTGCGCCCATAAAAACTGCCTGTTTTCTCCGGCTATGGCAAAACCGACTAATTTATTTTTATCTTTTGCCAAAAGCCCTTCGGCAATATAATCGAAATTAAGATAAATCTTATCACCATTTATTTTCATGGACTTGTAAATGGGACCGCAGGGAACAAGATCAAGTCCGTAAACGGAATGTAAGGCATTTAAGGCCAGCCTTCGGCCAACTTCCTGTTTATTTTTAGGATGAATATCCAATGCATCGCCGATATCAATGGTCACCGCCATGCCGGTATTTGGCTCGGTAAGCGCCATTAACTGCGCTTCGCGAAGTTCTGCCCAGGTATGCTCGGCCGGTTCTTTTGAGGTCTGCATGTAATTGGCCAGTTGGACAAACATAAATGGAAAATCCCCTTGTTCCCAGCGCTTGCGCCAATCCCGGATCATATCCTTAAAAAGCGACCTGTATTGATAAGCGCGTCCGTCATTGGATTCGCCCTGGTACCAGATAGCGCCGCGAATAGCATAGGGAATCAAAGGATCGAGCATGCCATTGCTGAGCAGCGTAGGCAGATTGGGATTATTGGGATTGACCGGCAGGTATTCCAGTTCATTCCAATCCAGGCCGACGTTATATTTCCACTTTCCAACCAGAGAAATAGGCTCTTTAGCAGCCAGTTTAATTTTCAGCAAATCCGCTTTACCCCAGATACCGCCGCCGCCCTGGTTATCCTGTACGCGCACCGCTATTACGTTCCTGCCGGATTGAACCAGCGAAGCCGGAACCTTATATTCGCGCGGGTCGTCCCAGTCAAACGTTCCGCCGATAACCTCGCCGTTAAAATAAGTGGAATCAATATCGTCAACCGCGCTCAGGCATAAGGTCAATTCTTTCCCCGCCCATGATGACGGAATATTAATTTCTTTACGGAACCAGACAATCCCATCCAGTCCCGGAAGACCGGCATTTTCCCAGGTTGTTGGCAGTTCCATCTCCGGCCAGTCTCCATCTTGCAGTTCGGGAGAAGCCCACTGTGCTTTTCCATTTTTTAATCCTCTGTCCTTCTCAATGATTTCTTTCTGCCAGACAGCCATTATTTCTTCATAATTAGCCGGTTCTTCGTTTTGTTTATTTACTCTTAGAAGACTGTCAATCTGTCTTAATTTTTGAATGGTTTTGGAAAATTCCGGGTATCCTTGTAAAGATTCTTCACTCATCCAGGCTTCAATAATGGTGCCGCCCCAGGAGCTGTGTATCAATCCGATGGGAATATTAAGCTGTTTATGAAGCTCTCTGCCGAAAAAATAGGCCGTCGCAGAAAATTCAGCAATAGTTTGCGGTGAACAGACCTGCCAGCCCTCAGCCGGAATATCTGTAACCGGTTGGACAGCGATAGATCGCTGAACCTGGAATAAACGAATTTGCGGATAATCGGCGTTCTGTATTTCCTGTTCAAAATTAAGGACCCTGCCCCATCCGGCTAAAGGCATTTCCATATTCGACTGACCGGATCCCAGCCAGACCTCGCCGACAAGAATATCATCTATTAATAGCGTGTCCTTACCAATAATATTCATTTGGAAAGGGCCGCCGGCTTTAACCGGTTTTAATTTAACCATCCATTTTCCTTTTTTATCGGAAATGGTTTCCGCTTTCTGATCCATGAATATGACGGTAACAATCCCGTTGGGATCGGCTGTTCCCCAAACAGGTATAGGCATGTCCTGCTGCAGAACCATGTGATCGGAAAATAGTTTAGCCGGTATAATAGTTTCCGCCGGTTGATTAAACTGGCAATTTTGCATGAGCGCTGTGAGTATCATGATAACCATAATCCTGTTAAAAGTTTTCATTTTTGCACCTTACGTTTAAATTAAAAGTTATTATGTATATCATATTTAGGTATGCTCTGTTTTAATTGGCCTTAAATATACCTTATTGCAACTATTTAATTCAATAATCTTCTGAAATTTATATTTTTTGCTTTATATAAACCGGCAAAATATGCTTCTAAATCAGCTGTGTTTTTTAATAATCTCATCCATCAGCTTATCTGTTTTATGATCAGTAACCTGTTTGTCTGAATGGGCGTTATACCATTCAATTATTTCCTTTACTCCCAGATGAAAAGGAATTTCAGCTTTAAAATCCGGAACAACCGACTTTATCTTGCTGTTATCGAAAATCATACTATGGGTTTTATCGCCCAACAAGGAGCCGTACCAATCTTCACTATATGAGGCTAAAATATCCGAAGTGACATGGGCAATTTTAAGTTCCGTTCGTAATTCAGAGGCAAACATCGCGGCAATCTGGTTCCAGCATAATACTTCATCGGAAGTAATATGAAACGCTTCGCCTATCACGTTCGGATTACCTAATAATCCGACAAAACCTTTGGCAAAATCACGGTGGTGCGTCATTACCCATAACGATGTGCCATCGCCGTGAATAATAATAGGCTTTCCCTTCTGAATGCGGGCTAACGCCATATAGCCTCCCAAAAGCGGAACGGCCGTTTTATCATAGGTATGTGAAGGAC
This sequence comes from Calditrichota bacterium, assembly GCA_003854985.1. Classification (GTDB taxonomy): domain Bacteria; phylum Calditrichota; class Calditrichia; order Calditrichales; family Calditrichaceae; genus Zgenome-0002. Next base: position 124,379 of record RQOG01000006.1, on the reverse strand, counting down.
GCACAATGGTAACCGGAAAGCCCGATTCCCGATAAGCCTTAATCAGCAACTCTTCGCAGGCAATTTTATTTCTGGAGTATTCACAGAAAGGATTGTTTAACGGCGTTGATTCGGTAACCGGTAATCGTTGCGGCGGCGTCTGATAAGCGGAAGCAGAACTGATAAAAACATACTGCCGGCATTTTCCACTGAAATATGAAATATCTCTTTCCGCCTGATCCGGATGAAATACAATCCAATTTACAATAACATCAAATTCATATTTTTCAAGTATCGTACGAACGGCTTGGGCGTCATTTATATCCGCTTTTAGATGAATGGCGCCTTCCGGCAATGGCCGGAAAGACTGCCCGCGATTTAACAGATAAAGCGTATAGCCCCGTTCGATGCACCTTTGCGAACAGGCTGAGCTTATGATTCCCGTTCCACCTATAAAAAGAATTTTCATTTTACCACCCCAAAATTAAAAGTCAAAGCTTTTATTAATAGACTACTTTTCAACAAGGTTAAAGAAATCCCGGCGCGAAATCCGGCATCTCACCTGATAATTTAAATATGAACAATCTTTATGCAATGGTTTGACGAAATTGCCAGTCTTCATTCAAACTTATTTGTTCAATCGCCATAGTATTCTCTGCATAAATTAAAGCGCTTATTGTAATAATTATTTTTAAAATAAAAAAACGAAAATTTAAGAAATTTTTCATATTATCTCTATACGTTTATCCAAAGGTTTATATTTATATAAGGTCCTATGCAAAATTAATACAATTTTATCATCGGGAAAATATATTATAAATTTCTTTTTTAGGATGCCTGCAGGATAAATACGAAGTCAATGGTTTTATAAAGAATATATTTTCCCCTCAGCCACTGGGCCTAATCACTAAATAAGTATAGCCTTAAGTCCGGTATTTTTCAGCTAATTTTGCCCACCAGGCTGAAATATAAGGCGCAACATAATACGTAAAAATAGCCAGAGCAAAACCGGCGATGATATCAATGACATAGTGATGTCTTAAATAGACGGTGGCCAGCACAAGACTTATCCCTGGAATAAGCAGGACATAAAAAAGTTTCCGGGTCATCACAAAAGCATACATCAGGCTGATTAATGTTACCGCACAATGCAGACTCGGGAAAGCCGCTCTGGAAGACGATGGAGAAATACTGACTATGCCGCCCTGGGCAGCGGCCAGCCATCCGCCTCCAAAATCACGGATAAACTGATCTTCCAGGGTGATGCGCGGCGGGGCAGCCGGAAAAGCAACATATAAAAAATATCCGAAATAAAAGCACAAAATAGTGCCCAATAATACCTTCCTCATTTCGACATCCCGTTTCTGGATCAAAAGGAGGACAACTACGCTCACAACAATGTAAAAGTAATTCATATAACTGATACTAAAATATTTGGTAAGCCAGGGATGGTAAAACTGCTGCGCCCAGATTACCGGCTGCACGCCAAACAACGCCTGATCTATAGCGATAAGTTTATCATGAATATCATGGGGATTTACGAAATGGATCGTATCATGCAGATTAGTATAGATGGCCACGCAAAATATGAAGGGCATCACATCCCTTAACCAATACAGATATTTCCATAACGGCTTTTTCTTCACAAAATAAAAAAAGGCAGTCATAACAACCACGGTAACCGCAATGCGTGTTATTCCGCCATAAAATTTTCTGGGAATGTCTTTACCTATTTCGATAAAAAACCAGTTCGCCTTTAAAGTAATTAAAAGCGAAGGTACTAAAAATACCAATGCGATCAGTTCTTCCAGTCTTAGCCGGAAAATATAACCCCACTTCTTCTTCATTCCATATCCAAACTTTATATTGCCCTGTTTTGACTTTGCGGGTAAAAATTAGTTAAAAAGCAATTATGTAACAAGAATAATTTAAGCGCTGTTTTTCTGTACTATTTATATTCTTTTATTTGATTTACAGAATCTGATAATTCTTCATGAACTATCTTTACAGATAAGAACACTGATATTTCATTATAGATATACATATTTTCTGACAAAACTTTTTAAAAGAAGAGGAGAAAAAATCATCAACCTGGTTTACACCGTTAAAAAAAAGTGTTAAGCAATAGAACAATTTGGCCGATATTTCATTTAAAAGTTAAAATTGCGATTAGCTTATGAATTACCATAAATATCTATATATGCCGCAGTGCCATTTTCAGGAACCGGCTTTCTGATAAATCCAGATAAGTTTTAGTTAAAAATCATTATGGAGCTGTTTAATTATTATGGCTGAAGGAGCAACCGTAAACACAAAGCAACAAGGATCGGAAACAAAGAAATCTGCAGGGCAGCAAGAAAAAGCCAGAACAGACTCCGGAAAATTCTATCTGCATACAATGGCCCAGAATACGCATGATGCTTTGATCATTCTGGATTCTGCTTTTACCATAAAATATTTCAACGAGCAATTCTGCAAAATAACGGGTCATAGCCCTAATGAAATATCCGGACAAGATTTCAGAAATCTGCTTGATGAAAGAGATGCCAGAATTTTAGAAGAACGGTCTAAACGGCTTCAAAATGGCGAAAAGATTCCGGCGAAACACCAGTTTCAGATTTTTAATAAGAGCGGAGAAAAACGATTTGTAGAGATTAACTCATCTTTTTTTCATGATATTCAGGGTAATGTTCATATCATAGCGAATCTGCTGGATATTACGGATCAGCATAAAGCGTTGCAGTCGCTTAACGAAAGCGTTGCCCGCTTCCGTATGCTTGTTAATCAATCACCTCTGGCGATGCAGATATTTAAACCGGACGGACTGATGGTAGAAACAAATACGGCATGGGGTAAACTATGGGGCATTGAAAATATCAATGTTTACCGGGGACAATATAATATTTTAAAGGATAAGCAGGCTCAGGCGCTGGGCTATATAAAAGCCTTTAAAAACGCCGCCGCCGGTGTGCAGACAGACCTGCCCGATTATATATTCGTTCCACCCAATATAGAATCGCCTTCTCACATAAAATGGCTGCAATCGCGTTTTTTCCCGTTAAAAAACGAACAAGGTAGAATTATCAATATCGTAGCAACGCATGATGATATATCAGCCAGAAAGAACGCCGAAGAAGCCTTTCAGCGCAGTGAAGACAAATACGTCACCATTTTTAATCATGCTCCTGTTGGTATTTTGCATATCGATGAAAACGGTACACTGACTAACTGCAATGAAAAGCTCTGTAAAATTCTGCATTCGTCCAAGGGAAAAATTATCGGTGCCAAGCTTACAAAAAAGATCCCTAATCCGTTTATTGCCAAGGCGGTCAGGGAAACGCTTAAAGACGGCGAAGGATTCTATGAAGGACTGGTAAAAACCACCGATTCCGATAAGGTTATCCCGATCAAAATAAACCTGAATGCCGTTTATGATTCACATAAAATAATAGGCGCTGTCGGAATAATTACCGACATCACCGAACAGCATCAATACGCGGTTATTCAGGATGTAGTGCATAAAATATCTCAAACGGCTTTAAGCACAGGCAATACATATGAACTTTCATCGATTATACAAATGGAACTGCACCGGATCATCAATACCACCAATTTCTTTATCGGACTGTATGATAAATTAACCGATACAATATCCTTCCCTTACATGCAGGATGAATACGATAAATATCAGAAAGTCAGCGCCAAAGGAACCATCAGTTCCATTATTATTAATTCCGGTAAATCGCTGCTGCTCAATTCAGCAAAAATAAGCCAACTGGAAAAAGAAGGTAAAATCGACAAAATCGGCACGCCCTGTAAATGCTGGCTGGGCGTTCCCTTAAAAGTCGATAAAGAAGTCATAGGACTCATTGTTGTCCAGAGTTACAATGATGAGGCGGCCTATTCGGAGTCTGACTTATTACTGCTGGAGTTTGTGGCCAATCAGATCGATTTTTCCGTAAGACAAAAAAAGGCCAACGAAGAAATCCGGAAGTTATCACAATCCGTTGAACAGAGCTCCATTTCGATAATGATTACGGATACAACCGGAAAAATTGAATATGTTAATAAAAAATTTACCGAGTTAACCGGATACCCCAAAGATGAAATAATCGGTAAAACACCGCGGCTTTTAAAATCCGATGAAACGCCGTCCGAAACCTATGATCAGTTATGGAAAACAATCACAGCAGGCAGAGATTGGCGCGGCGAATTCATCAACCGGAAAAAAAGCGGAGAAACCTATTGCGAGTCGGCAATGATTTCGCCAATAAGGGATGAAAACGGCAGAATAACGCATTTTCTTTCTGTAAAAGAGGATATTACGGAAAAGAAAGCCCTGGAACAGCAGCTGCACCAGGCGCAGAAAATGGAATCTATCGGAACGCTTGCCGGCGGCGTAGCTCACGATTTTAATAATTTGTTAACGGTAATTAACGGCCATGCGGAATTAGCATTGAGAAAACTGAATAAGGATCAGCCTCTTTACAATGACATTGTATCTATCATACATGCCGGCAGAAGAGCGGAAAATCTGACCCGGCAGTTACTGGCTTTCAGCCGCAAGCAGGTTTTTAAACCCAAAATAATCAGAATTAATGATATCATTACCGGTCTGGACAGAATGATACAAAGATTGATCGGAGAGGATATTCAGATTATAAAAAAACTCAGTAAAAAATCCGGCATCATTAAAGCCGACCCTAATCAAATTGAACAGATTTTTATTAATCTGCTCATCAATGCCAGGGATGCGATTCAGGATAATATAAAAATATCATCGGACAAAGAAATTACCATAGCCAGTGAAATCAAAGAATTATCCGAAAAGGACGCGGTTTCCTATCCGGGGGCAAAACCAGGCCGCTATGTCTGTTTTAGCGTAACCGATAATGGCAAAGGCATCCCCTTTGAAATCCGGCAAAAAATATTCGATCCTTTTTTTACGACAAAAGAGAAATACAGCGGCACAGGTCTTGGTTTGGCGATGGTATACGGCATTGTGAAACAGAATAAAGGCCTGATCTATGTGGACAGTGAAATCGGAAAAGGGACAACGTTCAAAATATTCTGGCCGGAAACTTACGGTAAACCTGAAGAAGACACACAAATACAAATAATAAGAAAGAATATTAAAGGCAATGAACGCATACTTTTGGTCGAAGACGATGATGACGTCCGTCAGTTATCCGTTGTAGCGCTGAGAGAGCTCGGTTATACCGTATTCGAAGCGTCAACCGGGAAAAAAGCGCTTGAATTTTTACACTCGGTGGAAGAACCGATGGATCTGGTCATTACCGACCTTGTTATGCCGGAAATGAATGGCAACGAGCTTGCAAAAAACATTCAGTTGTTCTTTCCTAAAACAAAAATTATGTTCTGTTCGGGATACACTTACAACAATCTGACCCAGTCCGGGCAGATCAGAGAAAATATTGAATATTTACAAAAACCATACTCACTCCAGACGCTCTCCGTAAAAGTCAGGAATGTACTGGATTAAAAAAAAATAAAAAGATTGCTTTAATTAAGGAATTTAATTATTATGTTTATGTAAACAAGAATCTTCCGGACTGTCGGAAATGACCGTAAAAATCAAAAAAACACGGAAGTCTGAAGTCAGCAGGGAAATTCAAAAAAAGACCGTTATCAAATCCGTCAGGAAAACTAAAGCCAATCATCCGTTTTTAAACCAATCTGATGATATAACTTTTTTATTCAATTCCATTCAGGATTGTCTTATTATCACCGATCCGAAAGGGTTTATTTTAGAGATCAATAAAAAGGCATTGACCAGGCTCGCTTATAAAAAAAACGAATTAGATCATCAACCTTTGCTAAAAATATATCCTGAAGAATTTCATAATGATATAAAAAAAATTATTAAATCCAAAAAAAGCAAATCATTCCGCATCCCATTCATAACAAAGACCGGCCGTTTGATGGATATGGAAACCTATCTGACTTTGGGCCAATGGTACGGAGAAAGCGTGTATTTTTTCCTGAGTCAGGAAGTACACGAATCGACCGATTCCGAACAGAAGCTTAGGCTTCTGATTGAACACACAGATCAGAATGTATCGATGGTTGACCGGCGTTTGAATATATTGGAATTTAATGGAAATTTTGAAAAAGCTTTTAAAGATAATTATGGAATCCGCATAGAAAGAGGCAGTAATCTTTATAACGAACTCAAATTAAAACTGCCCGAAATGGCCGAAATATTACGGAAAAGATGTATAAGGGCTTTATCGGGAGAATCATTTTCGGAAACGGATAAATTTATTATAAAAGACAAGGAAGTCTATGTTGAATCCCGGCTTTTCCCCATATTTGCCAACAACATGATTACCGGTGTAATTATTTTTGCAAATAATATCACACAAAGTAAAATAGCTGAGCAGGCTCTTAGGGCCAGCGAAGAAAAATATAAAATGGCCTTTAATTATGCCGCCTTCGGAATGGTAATTAACTCCGCCGATGCAGGATTCATCGATGTAAATCCTTATTTTTGCGATATGGTCGGGTACGCCCGTGATGAATTATTAAAAATGAAAATCAAAGATATTGTTTATAAAGAAGACTATGTCATTTTAAGAAAACGCGTTTTTGACCTTTTTTCCAGCAAAATACCATTCTTATGGCTGGAAGCCCGTTTTGTGCATAAAAAGGGTTATGTATCCTGGGGACTGATCAGCAGCACCGTATTGAAAGATAAAGAAGGAAAACCCCTGTTAAGCATCTCACACATCCAGGATATAACGGAAAAGAAAAAGGCTGAAAACGAACTCCGGAAAAAATCACAGCAACAGGAAAACATACTGGAAACCGCCAGGCATTTAACGAAGACGCTGGATCTGGAAGATGTACTAAACAGAATTGCCGTTGGCGCTCAGTCCATTCTGGAATCCTCCAGCGTGGCCATTTATTTTTTATCCGATGATGGAAAAACGTTAAAACCCGTTATTGCCATAGACCCCGATTACCGGCAGGAGATTTTATCTACTTCCCTATACATAGAAAAAACTTACACCGGACAGGCTATAATTAAAAAACAGGGCATTATTATAAATGAAATGGATGAAAATGTTTACGGACAAAATATCCCCGGGAAACCTATTCAGACCAATGACCGGAATATTATTACGCCTTTTATTATCGATGATGAAATCTTAGGCGCCCTGGTGATCAGCAGAAACGGAAAACTCTTTACACTGAATGATCTTGCTCTGGCCGAGACTTATGCCGCTTATGCCGGCGCTGCCATTAAAAGCGCCAGAATGTACGAAGCCCTGGAAAAAGAAGTGGAAGAACGCAAATTGATCGAAAGAGGTTTGTCCGAATTAAACCTGGAATACGAAAATTTTATACAAAACAACCTGGTCGGCATCTGGAAGATAAAACTATCGCCGCCGGTTTCCGTTAATCTTCCTTCCCAAGTGATTGCAAAAAAAATATATCAAAATGCTGTTGTAACGGAATGCAACGATGTAGCGGCAAAAATGCATCGTTTTAAGTCCAGGGAAGAAATATTAAAAACGCCATTGAAAAAGTTAAAAAAGGTAAGCAGAACCTGGATGAATGTGCTTAATCAGTTTATCTATAACGGTTTTGAAATGAAATTAGCCGATATTGAAGAATATATTGATAATGATCATTATCATCATCGTTATTCTTTTTTTGGTAATGTAAATAACAACCTGCTGACCTGGATCTGGGGTATACAGCTGGATATTACCGATCAAAAGCATCTGGAAGAGCAATTGTTACAGTCTCAGAAAATCGAATCCATAGGCACTCTGGCCGGAGGTATTGCCCATGATTTTAATAATCTTCTAACGGTAATAAACGGCCATGCTGAGTTAGCTTTGATGAAAACCGATCCTGAGACGCCAATTTTTAAGGATTTGAATATGATACTTGAAGGCGGTATCCGGGCGGAAAATTTAACCAGACAGCTCTTAGCCTTCAGCCGCAAACAATTTATCCAACCCAAAGTCCTGGATTTAAATCAGCTCATCATCAATATGGATAAAATGCTGCGCCGGCTGATGACGGAGGATATTATAATAGAAACCGATTTTGATCCGAATATTGCACAAATAAAAGCCGATCCCGGCCAAATTGAACAGATATTAATGAATCTGGTTATCAATGCCCGCGACGCTTTGAATGAAATCCAGCCTCCCCCTTCCGAAAAACACATACAGATCACTACAAAACAAATCTATATGACAGATTCAAACATTAGGCCTAATCTGGAAACCGGTAACTATGTGGCGATTATTGTTACGGATAATGGCGTCGGAATTGATGCCAGCATAATTGAAAAAATATTTGATCCGTTTTTTACAACCAAAGCCGTTGGAAAAGGCACCGGGCTTGGATTGGCCACCACTTATGGTATAATCCGTCAGAATAAAGGCAGTATTGAAGTGGAAAGCCAGCCGGGAAAAGGCGCAAAGTTCACTATTTACTGGCCTGCTTATGCGGAAAAAATAATCAGCGATCAGACAAAATTGCCACCCGATCATTTTCCTGCCGGAGCTGAACAGATCATTATTGTGGAAGATGATGAACCGGTGCGACGATTTGCCGCATCAGCACTGAAGGAACTTGGTTACCAGGTAATTTCCTTCGCCGATGCCAGATCCGCGCTTTTATACTTTAAAAAACATGACCTTAATTACATCGCCTTATTGATTACCGATATTGTGATGCCGGTGATGAACGGCAAAGATTTAGCCAATAAACTAAATGAATCAAATCCGCACTTGAAAACCCTGTTCACCTCCGGATATGTAGACACTGATGTGGTAAGCGAGGACTTCTTTAAGGATAAAATCAACTTCCTGCAAAAACCTTACTCAATGCATTCGCTGGCTACACGCGTCAGAGAAATAATAGATCAAAACTAAAGGATAATTTCCTTCGCTTCCTTTGTTTTTTAATGGTACTTATAAAATAGCATACGCAAGATTAATTCCAATCCGGATCATAGAGCTGGTCCAGTTTTTTTCAGCCTGATTATTATCTGAATTCCCAAAAAGAATCAAATAATCGCACATTATGTTTGGATAAATGCTTTTTACAGATGGCAGTTCGAGTCCAAATCCGATCGTATAATTTCCTGCTTCCCTGCCCCACAAACCGATCCCAACCTGGGGAAAAACTACAAAATCACTTTTGTAAAATCTGATTCTTAACAACAAGCCTGCTTCGGCTGTTTTTAATTTGTTCTCGTTTAATTTGATGTATCCGGAATACGATGTGCGTATATTCAGCAGATTAATAAAGCCGGCCGTTGAAAGCCTGTTATTAAAAAAATATTCTGCGCTGACACCTGGCCCGGTATAGCCGGAATTAAAATCGGTCCGATCAATGATGAAATTATTCTGTATTCCAAGCCTTAAATTACTGTTGGCTTTATCATTTATTTTATCACCGGCTATCAGGACTCCGGTAAGCGCTAACAAGACCATGCAGGTGAAATAAAGCCTGCTTTTCACAAACAAGAACTATCTCCGGTTTGTCAATTATTATACCACATACATACGGTCTATCAGGGTTTTATATTTTTTCTCAACCACATTCCGTTTGATTTTTAAACTGGGCGTTATTTCGCCTTCATCTATCGAAAACGGAACCGGTAAAAGGGTAATTTTTTTAACCGCTTCGTAACGGGCAAATTCTTCCTGCATGTTGTTTACTTCATTCATCATAAAATCCAATACTTCTTTGGATTTTACCAGTTCTTCATTGGACTCTAACTTTAAATTATTTTCTTTTGCCCATTTTTTCAGCAACTCATAATTCGGAATAATCAGCGCACTGATAAATTTTCTCTGATTCCCGACCAGACAAACCTCATCGATATATTTACTGGTTTTCAATTTATGCTCTATCGGCGCAGGCGCCACATTTTTCCCGCCCGATGTTACAATGATGTTTTTCTTCCTGTCTGTCAAAAAGAGATAATTATCCTCATCCAGGTATCCGATATCGCCGGTATGCAGCCAGCCGTCCTTATCAATAGTTTCAGCGGTAATTTCGGGTTGATTATAGTAGCCGGCCATAAGGATATCGCCTTTAATTAAAACCTCGCCATCCTCGGCGATCCTGAGTTCCAGTCCGCCGATTGGTTTGCCGCATGAACCGTATTTCGTTTTACCGGGAGGCGTAAGCGTGATGATCAGGTGCGTTTCGGTCATACCATAACCTTCCACAATGCGTAACCCGATGGCTTCGAAAAACTTTAATGTATCCACGGATAACGGAGCCCCGCCGGCAATGGGACAACGAAACCGACCGCCTAATTTTTTCTTGATTTTTGAAAACACAACTTTATCGGCGAACTGGTATCTTTTTTCCAGCCACTTTCCTGCGGTGCCTTCTATTCTTTTTTCGTGATATTCCAGACCGGTGCCGATAGCCCAGTAAAACAGATTCCGCTTAACAGCCGGGCCATGCTCAACCTGATCCTGCACGGCAGACGCCACTTTTTCATACAGCCGCGGTACACTGACCATTATAGTGGGACGCGCCTCAGCAATATCTTCGATTACCGTATCTATACTGCGGGCATAGTAAATAGTCGCTCCGCGATAAATCGGGGTCCAATGCCCCGCAAGCCGTTCATAAAGATGACTAAGCGGTAAAAATGACAGAAAAACATCATCCGGATAGATATTTAAGACCGCTTCGGCGTTGATAATATCTTGCACAAATCCTTTATGATGCAGCATTACACCTTTCGGATTACCCGTCGTTCCCGAAGTATAAACTATTGTGCATATTTCTTCAGATTTTATTTTATCAATGGATTTTTTAAAGAAATCTTTATGCTCTTTGCGGTGTTTTTCGCCATTAACAATAAGAGAACTGAATGTTTCGACACCTTTCTTTTTAGTCTTGGGAGAATCAAAAATAACAATGAATTCCAGGGTGGAAATATTTTTCTTTATTTCTTCTATCTTCTTGAGCTGTAATTCATTTTCCACAAAGACAGCCCGAACCTGAGCGTCATTTAAAATATATTCTATCTGATTCGGTGGCAAAGTCTGATAAATTGGTATAACCAACGCTTTTAGGGCAAAAGAAGCAAAATCTGTAATCGGCCATTCGGGACGGTTATTGGAAAGAATGGCGATTTTATCCCCTTCTTTTATACCCAAAACCGACATGCCATGCGTGAGATTTATTACTCTTTCGCCTAATTCTTCGTAGCTGATAGAAACCACTTTATCGCCTTCACGATAACGCAGGGCATCTTTTTTACCATATTGATCAATGGTATTAAATAATAAATGTACAATGCTTTTAAACATGCCACCTCCCGTTATTGGCAAATATTAAACCAGAATATGTTTAAAATTATGAAAAAAAAATAAACAATCAATAATTAAATCCTTCCACCTGGCCGGCAGCCGAAAAAAATGATCACAGAAGAAAACAGGAAAGACAGCTTTCATATAAATTGCCTTTTTACATTGTTAACGCCATAATGGCTTTACAGGTATGCAACCGGTTTTCGGCTTCCTGATAAACAACGGAATGCGGCCCATCGATAACCTCATCCGTTACTTCATACCCCCGGTCTGCGGGCAGACAATGCATATAGATGGAATCCGGGCCCGCTAATTTCATTTTATCCGAATCGCAGATCCAATGTTTATATTTTTTTGATATTTCCAGCGCTTCTTCCGGGCGGTCGAACATGGACTGAATACCCCAGCTTTTGGGATAAACCACATCCGCATCTTTAAAAGCTTCTTCCATTGAATCCACAATTTTAAACCGGCCGCCGCTTTCGTTGGCATTTGATTTAGCCGTCGCCAAAGTTTCTTCCATTAATGAATATTCCGGAGGATGCGCCAGGGTAACATCCATACCGAAACGGGTCATCAGCATAATTAATCCCTGTGGTACGGACATCGGTTTAGCGTAACTGGGCGCATAAGCCCAGGAAACCGCTATTTTTTTACCTTTTAAATCCGGGCCGAACTTCTCCCGGATGGTCATCAGATCGGCCATCATCTGGAACGGATGATCTACATCGCACTGCATATTCAACACGGGAATCTCGGCATATTTAGCCACTTCCCGCATATAGCGGTTACCTTCCCCGGGAACCAGATCATGGCGGATGGCAATACCGTGGCCGTAACCGGAAAGAATTATGCCCATATCCTTGGGACTTTCGCCATGCGCAATTTGCGACGTATGCGCTTCGATAAAATGGCCGTGTCCGCCAAGTTGCGTGATGCCAGCTTCAAATGAATTACGGGTCCGGGTGGATTTATCGAAAAAAAATAAAAAAACAGTTTTATCGGGCAACTCCCGGTGCGGTATGCCCTGCTTGAATTTCTTTTTAAGATCAGCGGCTTTATCCAGAGCGGATAACAGCTCTTCCTTTGTCCAATCCTGGGTTGAAATGAAATCCCGGCCTTTCAGATTCATACGCCTCCTAAAAAATGATTTTAATGATTGCTGAAACAATCGCGATGCAATTTAGGATTTTTTTTTGATAAAGGAAATGGATGATCAGAGTAAATTCAATTCCAGCCTATGAAAATCGTCGCCGTAAAAACAAGAGAAACATGGATAATTTGCCGGCAAATAAAACAGAAAGATTAAAAACCTTAATTTCCTGTTTCATCACGGCAGATTAAAAATCAATCCGCAATAGAACTGCATGGCTTTGGTCAGATGATCCACCGGGCACTGATCCTGCGGACTATGGGCGTAAATCTCATTGGCCGGTCCAAAGCCGATGGTTGGGATTCCAAACATTCCCGCCGTGGCCACGCCATTAGTGGAAAATACCCATTTATCAACAACCGGTTCTTTACCAAACAATTCCCGGAAGGCTTTTTGTCCGGCGATAAGCCCGGCCTGATCCGGTTTCGTTTTCCAGCCGGGATAGTATTTTTTTGTGGGATATACCAGACCTTTATAACTGGGCGTATGATATTCCAAAACTCTTAATGTGGCGCCTTGTTCTTTAAATGAAGGTAATTCGCGTATTTCATCCAGCGCCGATTCTTCGGTTTCACCCGCAGTTAAACGGCGGTCCAAATGAATAACCGACCTGTCGGCGACAGCGCAAAGAGACGGCGAAGTGGATCGTATTTGAGAAATGGTTACGGTGCCTTTTCCAAGAAACTCATCCGTTTTAAGCCGGTCGTTCAGTTTTTGAATATCCGTAATTATGGGCGCCATTTTATAGATAGCATTCTCCCCGCGTTCCGGCGCCGAACCATGACACGATATTCCGCTTGTTTCCACTTCAATTTCCATGCGCCCTCTGTGTCCGCGATAAATATTTAAATTTGTCGGCTCGGTAATCACAACCAGTTCCGAACGCAGACCGTCTTCTTTGTAAATATACTGCCAGCAGAGTCCGTCGCAGTCTTCTTCCTGAACGCTGCCCGTCATATAAACCGTAAAATCATCGGGAATGCCGATTTCTTTCATGATCTTTCCCGCATAAGCAATAGCCGCCATACCGCCTTTCATATCCGATGCGCCGCGGCCATAAATAATACCGTTTTCTTCTTTACCGGTAAACGGATCAATGTTCCATAAATCCGGATTCCCCACATCCACCGTATCCACATGGGCGTCAAAAGCAATAATCCGCGGACCCGATCCGATGCGTCCCAGGATATTTCCCATGGGATCAATAGTGATTTCATCAAAATCATTTGTTTGCATTTCTCTTTCAATGCGTTTAACAACTTTTTCTTCCTGACTGCTCAGCGAAGGAATGGCAATTAATTCACGTAGAAAATGCGCGCAGGCGCCGGTATATTTTTCAGATAATGCAATAATTTGATCCCTGATAGTCTTATCCATTGTTTTATTCTTTCCAAAGAAATATAAGGTGAGGGTTAATTAATTATCTTTTATAAACTGTCCATGACCCGATTCAACCATGGCTTTATTAACATTCAGCCAATCGCCTTTTTTTTCGCTGAGCCATATTTCAGCCAGATACTGAATTTTTCCGGCTTCCTTTTTTCTTTCCAGTTCTACAATCACTTCACGGTTCTCGATCAAACCTTTTAAAACCTCTTTAGCCGCTAAACCTTTTTTGCGGCTAGCGCCTTTCAATCCCGGCACTTCAATTCGGCTTAAATCAACCTTTTCTCCGCGCTGCCAGACATCCATTCCCAGATCTATATCCATGATGCAACTCGCGCCATCCGGAACGGAAATGACCTTTGCCTTGTAAACATAAAGCCTTCTCAACATACACCAACCTACATGATTAAAATGAATTTAATTATCTCAGACATAAGCTCTGATATCTTTTAATCCGTGTCCGGTCAGTAATACCACAACAGTCTGATCCGAAGTAATTTTATTTTCATCATGTAGTTTCATCACTCCGGCTAATGACGCCGCCGCCGCCGGCTCCACAAACAGCCCTGCTTTACCGGCCAGCATCTGCCTGGCTTCTGCAATCTGTTCATCGGTTACGCTGATGAATAATCCTCCGGATTGATGCACGGCTCTTAAAGCCTTAACCTGATCGCGCGGATATCCGACGCAAATACTATCGGCAATTGTCGAAGCGTTTTCCATTGAAATCACCTCGGAATTATCATTAAAAGCCCTGACCAACGGAGCGCTTCCCGCGGCCTGGACGCCGATAAGATAAGGATAACGATCTATCATTTCCAGCTTATACAAATCGATGAGTCCTTTCCAGATTCCGCTCAAAATACAGCCATCGCCAACGGGAATGATTATCACATCCGGGGCCTGCCAGTTGAGCTGTTCACAAATCTCCAGAACGCCTGTTTTCTTTCCTTCGCATAAATAGGGATTAATGGCCGTATTACGATTATACCAGCCGTGTTTTTCAGATTCTTTCATGCACTCCTCAAAAGCCTGATCATACGTTCCCTTCACCAGAATGATATCGGCATTATAAGCGCGTAATTGGGCTAATTTAGCGGATGGAATTGTATCGGGAACAAAAATGTGGCAGGGCATACCTGCGCTGGCCGCGAAAGCGGAAATGGATGCCGCGGCATTTCCGCTGGAAGCCGCTGAAATAGCTTTATAACCCTTTTCCAAAGCTTTGACGATAGCGACAGAACTGGCGCGGTCTTTATATGACGCCGAGACATTGCCTCCGTCATCTTTTAAATACAAGCCCGGTAAATCCAGCGCCTGATTCAGGCGCGGATGATTAATCAAAGGCGTCCACCCAACCTGCAGAGGCTGAATATAGGATGGATTTTCAACCGGCAGTAAAGGCAGATAACGCCAATGATTATAAATATGGCTGTCCCTGATCTGTTCTTTGGAAAAAACTTTTTTGACTTTTTTATAATTATAATGCACATCAAGCGTTCCTTTAAGCGGCCCGCATTCCGGACAGGTATACTCTAATTCATCGGGTTCGTATTCCCTGTGACAGGTTACGCATTGAAGATGTGAGATATTGGATTGGCGTTTCATAGATTATCCTGTTTATTTTAACTCACTAAATCGTTGCCAGGTTTTACCGGCGCATTCCCGCGCTTTGCTGAAAATTTCATCCTCATCAACATGCACTAACCGCCCTTTTTCCATCACGATCCGGCCGTCTATAATCACCGTATCTGTTTTTAAACTGCTGAAACCGTAAAGGATATGCGTCCAAAAATTCTGTCCTGTCAACGGAGCCGGCGACTGATAATCCGACAGCACCATATCGGCGGCAGCGCCCGGCCGGAGAACGCCGGTATTTTGCCCGGTTAAACGATTGAAAATGGCCGCATTACATTCAAGTCCCATTTTTTGGGTTTCCTTCCATCCCAGCCGGGGATCGCTTTTTCCATGTCTTAGCAGTAAAAATGCCGCATGCAGATCCTGCAAAATATCCTGAGACATACCATCCGTACCGATTCCCATGGTGATGCCTTTGGATAAGATCCTCTCAACAGGCGCACGGCCGACTCCGTTATTCATATTGGAGCGGGGATTATGAACCATCATCGTCCGGGTCTCAGCCAGCAAATCCATATCTTCCTCCCTGAGATGAATGCCATGAATCGCCAGCGATTTACCGCCCAAAATACCATGTTGATGCATTCTTTCCGTAGAACTCAGTTGATCCGGAATCTGCCACTGATCTGCTTTATCCTCCGCCAGATGAAAATGACATCCTGTTCCGAGTGATTTTGCCAAGTCCGAAGCGGCATCGAGCGTATCGTCCTTTAGCGTAAAAGAAGCGTGCAAACCGACCATACCCTGAACAGCATTTAATCCGCTATTTTTAATCTGCCCGTGGCGCAGGCTTATAAATCGCCGGTTCTCTTCCAATCCTCTTTTGGCCTGTTCTTTACCGTTACGGTCCGTAACTTCATAACAAAGGATGCCTTTAAGGCCGGCCTGATCCAGAGCTTTTTGAATATGATCCAGGCTGCCTTCGATGGCATTGGGGCTGGCATGATGATCTATTACCGCGGTTACTCCATGTTTTATAGCCGAAACAGCGCCCGTAAGAGCGCTATAATAAATGCCTTCTTCATCAAGAGCCCGGTCCAGTTTCCACCATAACTGTTTTAATATATCGGGAAAATTCTGAGGTATTGCATTCAACAAAAGGCCGCGGCCGAAGGCGCTGTAAAAATGCGTATGCGCATTAATCCAGCCGGGCATGATCAGTTTGCCGCCGGCATCCAGCTGATTGAAATCGGGATACTTTTTCATAGCCTGGTTTTTAGAGCAGATATCGAGGATGATGTTGTCTTCAACAACCAGGGCGTGGTCTTCCAAAATCTGGTTATCATGATTGGTGTATATAAAACCGTCTGTAATAACGAAACTCAAATGACCATCCACCGAAATTTTAACTGATCCGGTAAAAAACCATCTTAATAAAACTTATAAAATTATTTTCAAACTACAAATCATAATTCGGTTAAAAAACCATATTCTGTATTCAGCTATGCAATAATTAAAACCTAATTGAGTTTAATCACAATCTGACTTTTTTCTTTATTAACCATAAACTTTGCATCGTCATAGTCCGGTGGTCCAAAAGTTCCCCGGGCATCATTTGAAAAGCCATAAGCTTCTTTAGGTATTCCCAAAAAGTTTGTATCTAATTCCGAATTTTTATTTTCATCATGAATCACTTTAACGGCATATTCACCAAAAGGCAGATTCTCGAAGGTATACACAGCGATACTATCCTGTATTCCCGCTGATACGCCTTTGTATGGATTTCCATCGTCATTATAATTTTCTTCACTGTTGCATAAGGCCATTAATACCTGTCCTTTATCATTTTCCAAATTTTTAATTTTAACCGTTAAACTGGCCAGTTTACCTTTATCGTCTCCGGACGCTTTTAAACTATCCGTTTGCTGGGCAAAGGCCAGACCTGTGATAAATAAAATTGCCATCAATAATTTCATCGTTTACCTCATTTTTTTTTGAATTTAAGTTGTCAGCCGTGTTTTTAAAATTAATAGAACAAATGGAAAATTACAATTATTACTTTAAATTTCTACACTGTTTTTAGGTCATTTAATGGTTGCTGGCAGGCCGTAAGTGTTAATTCAACGACTGCCTGGATTAAAAAGTCATGAAAAATGGTTATAGAAAATGTAATTTACCGATAGTTAAATACACTATCATTAATCCGGGGAAAAAATGAGTAATTTGCCTTTTTTAAATAACATGCAGCCGGAGTATATCGAGCGGTTATATCAAGAATATGTCAAAGCTCCGGAATCAGTGGATAAGAGCTGGCGTTATTTTTTTGAAGGTTACCAGTTGGCCGGAAAATATTCTGCGGTTACCGGCCGGGATGATCATACCGCCCCTAAAGAAAGGCATGTTCTAAACCTTATTAAAGCCTACCGGCAGCGCGGGCATTACTTTACCAAAACCAATCCGGTACGCACAAGACGCAAATATTCGCCGACTTTAGATATTGAAAATTTCAATTTGTCCGAAGACGATCTGGACACCATGTTTCATGCCGGCGAGGCAATAGGTCTTGGGCCGGCTTCACTGCGCCAAATTATCGATCATTTACAAACAACATACTGCAAATCCTTCGGCGCTGAATATCAGTTTATCCGCTTCCCCGAAAGAGTGGAATGGCTGAGACATAAAATGGAATCCAGCCGCAATCAACCAGAATTTTCAGTTGTTCAAAAAAAACATATTCTGCACAAACTGAACCAGGCCGTTGTTTTTGAAAAATTTCTTCATACCAAATATGCGGGTCAGAAACGTTTTTCATTGGAAGGCGGCGAAACATTGATTCCTGCGCTTGACGCTATTATTGAATATGGCGCGGAAAACGACGTTCAAGAACTGATGTTTGGCATGCCTCACCGCGGCAGGTTGAATGTGATGGCAAACATATTAAATAAAGACTATGAAGAAATCTTCTCCGAATTTGAGGGGGAAGAATTCGCAGAATCCATCTTCGAAGGCGACGTTAAATATCATCTGGGATATTCCGGCCTTGTAAAAACACAAAAAGGCCGATCGATCCATCTGAGTCTTGCCCCCAATCCTTCTCACCTGGAATCCGTTAATGCCACGGTAGAGGGCATGGTCAGATCAAAAATAGATCATGTTTATAACGGCAACCGGAATAAAATTATCCCCGTCATCATTCATGGCGACGCCGCTCTGGCTGGTCAGGGCGTTATCTATGAAGTTCTTCAGATGTCGTTATTGGAAGGATATAGTACCGGTGGCACAATTCATATTGCCGTTAATAATCAACTGGGATTCACTACCAACTATCTGGAAGGCCGCTCCAGCACCTATTGCACGGATGTCGCTAAAGTGACCAATTCCCCGGTGTTTCATGTGAATGCCGATGATGTTGAAGCGGTGGTTTATGCCGCAAGACTGGCCCTGGAATACCGGCAAAAATTCCATACCGATGTATTTATAGACTTACTCGGTTATCGCCGTTATGGTCACAATGAAAGCGATGAACCGCGCATCACACAGCCAAAACTATACAAAGAAATCGCCAGGCATCCCGATCCGAGAATACTTTACAGCAAAAAGCTTAATGAAAGCGGTGAAGTGGAAAAAGATCTGGCCCGGTCCATGGAAAATGAGTTTAAATCCATGTTACAGGAACATCTGGCTAAAGCAAAAGCCGGTAAATATAACATTAAAAAAAGCATGACCTATGCCGACGACTGCGATTCCAAGAAAAGAATGAAGGATCATCGGGCTGACACAATGCCTGATACGGCGGTTGATAAGAAAAACCTGTTAAATATTGCCAATAAAATATTTTCGATCCCCGATTCTCTTAACATCATGCCCAAACTCAGAAAGCTCTATTCGGAACGTTTGGAAAGAGTAAAAGAAGGACAGAAAATCGACTGGGCTGTCGCGGAATTGATGGCTTATGGCGCTCTGGTTAAGGAAGGCATAAATGTCCGCCTTTCGGGACAGGACTCGGAACGGGGAACGTTCTCGCACAGAATTGCCGTATTAAATGATGAGGAAACGGAAGAAAAATATATTCCTTTGAATCATATTCATGAAAATCAGGCTAAGTTTTCTATTTTTAATTCTCCTCTTTCCGAATACGGCGTCCTTGGATTTGAATATGGGTATGCCTGCGCAAATCCGAATGGCCTGACCATCTGGGAAGCACAGTTTGGCGACTTTGCCAACGGCGGCCAGATCATTATCGACCAGTATCTTTCCAGTTCCGAAGCCAAATGGAACCGAACCAACGGTCTGGTTCTTTATTTACCGCACGGCTACGAGGGACAGGGCCCGGAGCATTCCTCTGCGCGGATAGAGCGGTTTCTTTCGTTATGCGCCGATGATAATATGCGCGTGGTCAATATTACTTCGCCGGCCAGCTTCTTTCATCTTTTACGCATGCAGCCGAAATCAGCTGAAAGAAACCCGTTAATCGTATTCACGCCTAAAAGCCTGCTTCGTCATCCGGAATGCTTAAGCGATATAACTGAATTCATATCCGGAGGTTTTAAAACGGTAATTGATGATCACTATGCGGATAAAAACATTGTACATTCCGTATTATTATGTTCCGGTAAAATCTATTATGAACTTTCAGAACGGCAGAAAAATGAAAAGCGAAACGATATCGCCATCATCCGGCTGGAACAGTTATATCCTCTTCCTGAGAATGAAATCAAAGAAATTTTAAACGGTTACAAAAAAGCAAAAAACTTTGCCTGGGTGCAGGAAGAGCCGGAAAACATGGGTGCGCTCCGGTATTTAAATCATAAATTCACACTTAAACCGTTAACCTTTATATCCAGGGAAGAAAGTTCAACCCCGGCCAGCGGTTTTTATAAACAACATAGCAGAGAACAAAATAAAATCATTGAACAGGCGTTTGGTTTCTGTGATAAAAACAGTAAACGAGGAATAAAGCAATGATAGAAGTTAAAGTCCCGGCATTAGGTGAATCGATTTCCGAAGCAACGATCGGCCAATGGTTAAAGGCGGATGGCGACATGGTGGAAGCCGATGAAATTATCTGTGAAATCGAATCGGAAAAAGCGACTCTTGAGTTACCCGCCGAAGAAACAGGCGTCCTCAGCATTTTAGCGCCGCAGGGTGAAACAGTTTCCATAGGCGCCGTTATTGCCCGAATCGAACAGACAAGCGCCACTGAACGGGTAAAACCTGAAGAACCTATTTATCCGGGACAGAAAACTACAGAGAAGAAGCGCATTCCCGATGAATCCGCTTCTTCAGGGAATAGCGGGCAGGCTAAAAAATTAAAAATATCCCCTGTCGCAAAAAATATCATCGATACCGCCGGTCTGGATGTCAATGATATTTCCGGAACCGGTGTGGATGGAAAAATAACCAAGAAAGACGCGCTGGCCGCCGTTGAAAAATCGCAACCGGAACATAAAAAAGCTTCCGCTACAGCGCCAAATCATACGGCTGTCCAATCCGGTGAAAACCGGGATGAGAAACGTGTGCCGATGACTACCCTGCGCAAAACCATTTCCCGCCGTCTGCTGGAGGCAAAGAACAATACGGCTATGCTCACCACCATCAATGAAATTGATATGAAAGCCGTTATAGATTTACGCAATACATTCAAAGAATCATTTCAGCAAAAATACGGCGTAAAACTCGGTTTTATGTCCTTCTTTACCAAGGCAGTATGCCAGGCTTTAATGGAATTTCCCATAATCAACGCCTCTATGGACGGTGATGAAATTGTGTACCATAATTATTTTGACATCGGTATTGCGGTATCCACCGATCGCGGTCTCGTGGTGCCCGTAATGCGAAATGCCGGACAATTAAGCATGGCGCAGATCGAAGCAGAAATTAACCGGCTGGCCGAGAGAGCAATGAATAATAAATTAAGTATCGATGAACTAAGCGGCGGGACCTTTTCGATCACCAATGGCGGCGTATTCGGGTCGCTAATTTCAACGCCGATAATCAATACACCCCAATCCGCCATTTTAGGTATGCATACCATTCAGGAAAGACCCGTTGCTCTTGACGGCCAGGTGGTCATTCGCCCGATGATGTATGTAGCGCTTTCCTATGATCACCGTCTGATCGACGGAAAAGATTCGGTTAATTTTTTAATAAGAGTAAAAGAAATTATCGAAAATCCCGTCCGTATTCTTCTTCAGATATAGGATTATGCCTGTTGATCGCCGGTTATATGATTCCTATTTCAATATGATTTATGACTGACTTTTCTCCACGAAAAGGGTTTGAGTCGGATAGGCAAACTCGATTTTTTCCCGCGTGAATTTATTGAAAATTTCAATATTGATTGCCTGCTGAATATCCATATAGGTATTATAATCCGCGGATTTAACCCAATAAACCACTTCAAAATCCAGTGAAAAATTGCCGAATCCCTTAAAATGCGCCCGGTCAAATCGGACATTATCCTGCCTCTCTATAATTTCCCTGATGTAACCCGGGATTTTTTCAAGTTGTTCGCTGGTTGTCTGGTAAATTACGCCAAGACCAAACACAACGCGCCTTTCACTCATTCTTTTATAATTCCGAATACGGCTGCTTAGCAGATCATTATTGGAAAAAACCAGCTGTTCACCGGATAGACTCCGGATACGGGTGGTTTTAAGCCCCACATGCTCCACCGTTCCCATATATTCATTAATTATGATAAAATCGCCGATGACAAAAGGTTTATCCAATACAATAGACAGGGAAGCAAACAGATCGCCTAAAACATTTTGTACGGCCAGAGCTATGGCAATACCGCCCACCCCCAGACCGGCAACCAGGGTAGTGATGTTAAATCCTAAATTATCAAGGGCAATAATAACCAGCCCGGTGTATAAAATGAGTTTACTGATAAAACCCAGCGCAGAAACGGTCGTTACCGCCGCCGCATCCTTTTCCTTTTTTGTACGAACGTAAGCGTCGATATAAAACGTAATCAATGCATTGCCCCATATAGCCGCCTGAACAAGCAGGATAAGAATCAATACATGAATGATTATTTTTGAAACAACATCGTCCAAAGAAAGAAACAGCGAGCCGATTAACAGGGCGATGATTATGATGGAAAGCATGGTTATCTTCTGAAAAAGGATCAAAATGACGTCATCGAGTTGCGTAACCGTTTTTTTGGAAATTCTTTCCAAATGCTTCTTAATAAAGGCAATGGTTATTTTAATTACAATATAAGATATAACCAGCGCTAAAACGGCTATTATCCATTGTTTTACCGAATTGTCATAAAAAACAAAATCTAAAAATTCCATAAATACAATTACCTCACGGTTTTTTTATATGACTTATAATCATTTTAAATCACTGCTTAAAATAAAAAATATAGCTATACAAGACAAATCCTGAATACAGAAAAGACTTTGAATAATAATAACGTTATTTATACTTCTTTTTGTCAATCCCGAATTTTTTAACTCTGTATTGCAAGGTTTTATAAGTAATGCCCAGTTTTTCCGCTGCATTTTTGAGCGATCCCCCTGATTCCTTCAGCGCGTTATCTATCATTCTGGCTTCCATACCGATCAACGAATCAACCGTTTCTTTCGGATGAATATCTTTATTATCATCAGGAAGAATCAGGTCATTTGCATGAATCACATCGCTATCGCTAAGAATAATCGTTTTTTCAATGATATGTTCAAGCTCGCGGACATTGCCGGGATAATTAAAATTTTCCAGTCGCTTTAATGCATCGGCAGCCAGTTTTGGCTCCGGCTTGGAATATTGTCTGGCGCACGCGGATAAGAAATGTCTGGTTAAAAGGGGTATATCTTCCGGCCGTTCCCTCAATGGCGGCAAATGAATATGGAATACATTCAGGCGATGATATAAATCGTTGCGGAAAAAACCTTCCCGCACTTTTTGATTTAAATCTTCATTGGAGGCGGCAATAACGCGTACATCAAGGTCGATGGTCTTACCCGAACCGATGCGCTGTACTTTTTTATCCTGTAGAACCCTGAGCAGACGGATTTGCAGATCAATTCTCATGGTTCCAATTTCATCCAAAAACAATGTCCCTGCCTGTGCCTGTTCAAAGCGGCCCGGATAATCGCGGTTTGCTCCCGTAAACGAGCCTTTTTCGTGACCAAACAATTCACTCTCAATAAGGTTCTCCGGTATGGCACCGCAGTTAACGGCAATAAACGGACCATTCTTCCGGCGGTCGTTAAAATGAATAGCCCGCGCAACCAGTTCTTTGCCCGTTCCGCTTTCGCCGGTTATGAGCGCCGTCGCCTCGATATCTTTTATCCGGTCAATTAACTGATATATTTTTTGCATTGCCGGCGATTTACCGATCAGGTTTTCATATTGATACCGGCTGCTGATTTCTTTTTTAAGACGGATATTTTCCATAAGCAGCGAGGCTTTTTCGGCTGCTCTTTTAACCACACGCAAAAGGTCGTCTTTATTAAGGGGTTTGGTCAGGTAATCGTAAGCTCCGATTTTTATGGCCGTTACCGCGCCCGGAATAGTGCCGAAAGCCGTCATCATTATCACCTGCACATCGGGATTGATTTGTTTTGCTTCCTCCAATACCTGCATACCGTCTTTACCGGGCATTTTTAGATCGGTTAAAACTACCGGTGAATGATATTCTCTGAACAGCTTTATGCCGTCTTCACCGTTTGCCGCATCGATTACCTTGTAACCGGCGTCAGTGAGAATATCGCGTAAAATATCGCGCTGCGCTTTTTCGTCATCAATGATCAGTATTTCCATTTTATGCGTCCTGTAATTGAATCAGGACGGATGTGCCCTGTCCCGGTTGACTATTAATAGTAATATCTCCGCCGTGCGCTTTGATTACCTTATATGCCGTCGGTAAACCAAGACCGCTTCCGGAAGTTTTTGTCGTATAAAACAAATCGAAAACATGATCCGCTTCTCTGGGCTCAATGCCCCGTCCCGTATCCTTAATTAAAATGCTTTTATCAACCTTATTGACGTCAATCGTCAGTAGACCACCGTTACTCATGGCCTGAATAGCGTTAAGGATAATATTCATTAAAGCTGTTTTCATCCGGCCTTCGTCAATTTCAAGTATAAATTTTCCTTGCAGGTTAATTTCTGTCTGAATATTATTCGTATCCAGTTCACGCTCGAAAAGCTTTACTATTTCCTTCAGCATCCTGTTGATATCTGTTTTTTTCTTTTCCAGTTCTTCACTGCGCAGATAGTTAAAAAAGTTATTAACAATTTTATCCAATCGCCTGATTTCTGACTGGACGGATTGAATATATTTTAAAGCCTGCCCATCATCCTTATTAATAAATTTATCCTTCAGATGATCAATTGTAAGATTGATGGCATTCAAAGGATTTTTAACTTCATGGGCAACGCCGGCTGCCAATTGCCCGAGCGAGGCTAATCGCTCTTTACGCTGAAGAAGAACTTCTTTTTCTTTGTTCTTTTTTAATTCCATAACCATATGATTAAAAGAGCGGGTTAAATCACCGATTTCATCCCTGGTATCAGGTTTTAGATTGATTTCGAGATTGCCCTGCACTACGTCATCGAAGGAAGATTGCAGACGATCAATTGGTTTTAATATTTTACGGGTCATTAATACAATCGCGCCTATCGACAGAGAAAAAATTGTTAATGTAATCAGGATATTGCGATTGCGCACCTTTTCCACAGCCGCCTGTAACTGCCCGGTATTATAATTGAAACGCATAATTCTTGGCGTATGCAGTTCAGTAAAATCAGGCACTACAAATTCAAAAGAAGGAGGTTTACGGGTTCTTTCCGCAAAAACATGTTTCTTATCGGTTTTATAATGTGATCGCTCCGCTCCCCTGTCCGGATGCTCCAGGTTAACCTCTACTTCTTCAATTACCCAGGCCAGGCTATCGCCTGAGAAAGAATAGTTAGTCTTGAAATGTTTCTGCCAATCCCTGATTTTCCTGCCAACCGAATCTACAGGAAAACGTTTGACATTTTTTAATAAGATATCCAATTCTTTATCATCTTTGGCTTTAAAAATTAGCGGTAAGGAATCAGCATGATCAACCAGAGCATGAATATCACTGGATCTCAACATAGACCGCTTCAGAGCCTTTTCATGTTCTTTTATAGTTCTTGGCAAAATAACATCTTTTTCATTAAGTACTACAGGAGACTGGGGAAGATTTTGTAAAAAATGAACTTCCGTAGCCTTTTTCATAGAGGATGAAATACGATCGAATTCTTCCATTATATCGTTCTGTGTCTGAGCTGTGAAGTAGTACTGAATGGCCAAAACAAAAGCCATTAGAATGGACAGCAAGGATACAAATTTTGTTTTTAAACTGATTTTTTTATAATTCATACCATTGCTGTCCTTATTTTTTTATAGGGTATAACATACATAGAAAAAGCCCATCTATACAACAGACGGGCTTCATTATTTTGACTATATCAGATCACAAAAATCCTGATATCGCCATCAAAATCGAAATCACCTCGCAGTTTTTTTTTCCATAATTTATTTCTTAACAAATTTTTATCTTCTTCGATCCATTCCAATCGCTCTCTTTCCGGACCATCAAAAGTTCTGAACCGGTATCCGGAGCCAAAGCCTTCTTTTTTTCCAAGAACGACCTTGAGGCTTTTCTTTGTACCTTTTCTGCTATACTCGATTTTAACTTCATCATCCGGATCATGATAATTAAGAGAGCGCGTTAAATCGCTGAAATCATGGATTTCTTTACCTTCAATTTTCATGATTACATCCCCTGCTTTTAATCCCGCTTTTTCTGCAGGAGAATCTTTAATAACTTCCTTTATCAGCACACCGTAATCAACTTCGAAATAGTCTTGCAGGGATTCGGACAAATCATCGGTCAAAACACCGAGAAAGCTGCCTTTGTTATTTATAAAATGCAAGCCGTGTAATCGGGAAATATGGGCCGGATCAGGCAGGTCATTAAGAATTACTTCCAATTCTTCATCGTCTATGGATACATTAACGCTTTGTTCATTTTTTAAAGGCTTCATTTTACCTTTAAAATCCATCTCCTGTCCATTGCGGTTAATTTTAACATCGACCTCTTTTTCCTCATCAATATTCTTAAACAAATCATGAAGCTGTTCAGCGCCGGTGACTTTCTGACCGTCAAATTCAATTATAATGTCATTCTTTTTCAGACCGATTTTTTCGGCTTCACTGTCTTTGATCACCTCTAAAATCAACGCGCCCCGTTCAATCAATGAATCATCTTTAACATCGGTTATCACAGCGCCTAAAGAGTGACCGCCTTTGGCAATATACAAGCGTTTTTCTTTTTTTAAATCCGCTGAATTGCAACTGGAACTTAAAGCGAATAAAATCAAAACCACTAAAAAATTCTTAAAACGTAACATCACAAAATCTCCTTATGATAAATTAAACATTTATAGTCTCATTTTTACAAGCATTGTGCCAGGCTTAAAACCCTGATAAATCAAGGCCATTTATCTGATCGGAAAAAGTTTTACCTTAAATAAAGCATTTTATGCCTCAAATGGGGTATATAATGGTTCGTATACCTCAATCACAGCTTGCCAGGAAGAATTTTTCCAGAAAAATAGTTATAGAAAACAAATCCAATGGGGGAAACATCATGAATAAGCATGTAATTATTATCTATTTATTTTTCAGTTTGTTCTGCTTTTCCATAGGGAATTCTCAAAACTGGCAGCAGGTATGGGAGATCGATTCAACACAGGTTTATTCAATAATCAACCATGACGAATATCTTTTCGCTGTTACAGGCGACCAGGTATTCAGAAGCACCGATGACGGCGCCAGTTGGCAGTTAACCGAAAACCTTCCCACGGCAACTTCGGATTTTTATACAATTTATTCATACGGTCAAAACCTTTATCTTGGCGCCAGAGGCGACGGGGTTTTCGTCAGCGCCGACAGCGGTAAAACATGGCAGAGTCACAGCGCCGGACTTTCGGGATTTGCCAAATCCATTGCCGGATTTACCGGACAGGGAGATTCATTATATGCCGGTACGGAAGCTGGCGTATATGTTCTAAATTTAATAAATCCGGTTATATGGACAGCGTTCAATAGCGGATTATTTCATACCAGTGTGAATTCAATTAACAGCATTGGAAATAAGTTATTCCTTAGCGCCGGGTATTATCTTTATGCAAGGTCAAAAAACGAATCGCAATGGAATATAGTAACTCCTGATACTTCAAGTGAACAGCGTATTGTTTATGAAACGCTTTTCCATAACGATTATATATTTGCCGGTACGGAAAAAGGCATTTTCAGAGGAACATCAGATGCCATGGAATGGAAAAAAACGGATATAAAACAGTTCCAAAACCGGGATATCACCGCCTTAACGGCTTACCGGTCCCGGATTATTGCCGGACTTATTTATCGCGGCGAACACTGGATTTTTACAAGCGATGACAGCGGACTAACCTGGGAAATTCAGGCGCATGAATTTGCCTGGTTAACGGATTTATATGTTTCAGAAAACCGTTTATGGGCGTGTCGTTCCGACGGTCTATGGTACATCGATATAAACAGCTGGAATAAAATAAAAACAAATAACAATCCGGTTTCATCGGAATATGTATTATATCAGAATTTCCCAAACCCCTTTAATCCATCTACAACAATTGGTTATCATATTCAGGTAACCGGTACCGTGCGGCTAACAATATATAATGTGCTTGGTCAAAAGGTAAAAACCCTGGTCAATACCATTCAGAATAAAGGCGTGTATTCAGTCCACTGGGACGGAACGGATGATAAGAACATTCCTGTTGGTTCGGGAATGTATATGTATCAATTACAAACAAACACTCATAACTTACAGAAGAAAATGCTTTTGCTCAGATAACCATGATAGGATAAATATCAGTATAGTATTTTATATAATTGTCAATGAAGAATAGAATTGAAAAGTTAATGCATATACATAAAACATGAGCCACCGAGCGGAATCGAACCGCTGACCTGATCATTACGAGTGAACTGCTCTACCAGCTGAGCTACGGTGGCTTAAGAAATGAGCGTGCAATTTAAACCATTTTCCTTTTTATTGCAAGCGCTTGTGATTTCGTCTTTAACGGTTATGCGCCCCTTCGATCCGAATTGAATTGCCGGTGCATAAATCACACTGACATAGCGATCTTAATAATGAAAATGGGTAAATCCCGCTGGAATGCCCGTCGCTGAATTCAAAGGACAAGGCATACCGGCCGACCATCGACCAGTCTGTTATTTTTAGTTCATTTCCCGATTGAGGCGGTTTCCATAGTTTAAACCGGCTGGCAGGTGGCGGATTGTCCTTTTTTTCCTGACAGACTGCGCAGGGACAATTTTTCCGGAGATGATCCGCAAAATACAGGCTTTCGTGACCATCATCCCAGACAATCATTAAGGTGTTTTCGCTGATCTGATTTATAGTTTCAGGGAACATGATCTGTCTTAACTTTTTTCATGCCAGATTTGAACCAGGTGAACAATGGTTTCGACGGCTTTTTCCATATCCTGGATAGAAATCCATTCTTTTTTGCTGTGAAAATTGTGCCCGCCGGTAAAAACATTCGGCGTGGGCAAACCCATGAAGGATAACCGGGCTCCGTCCGTACCGCCGCGAATTAAATTCTTAACCGGTTTTAATCCTGCCCGTTTTACCGCTTCCAGCGCATAATCAACAACATGTGGATACTTCTCAAGTATATATTTCATATTTCTGTACGATTCTTTTATTTCCAGGGTAAGACTGGCGGGCGCATATTTAGCGCTTAATTCATCGCACAGCTTTTGCAGAAAAGCCTCTTTTTCCTTCAGTCCGTCTTCGGTAAAATCGCGCACTAAAAATATAATTTCAGTAAGTTCCACCGCGCCTTTTAAAGCATGAGGATGCAGATATCCTTCTCTTTTCTCGGTCGTTTCAGGAGAAAGTCTGTCTTTGGGTAGTCGTTCGATAAAATCGGCAGCAATCTTTATCCCATTGATCAACTTATTTTTGGCATATCCCGGATGAACATTTACGCCTTTTATTTTTACAATCGCCGTATCCGCACAGAAAGTCTCATCCTCTATCTCACCGGCGGTTTCCCCGTCAATAGTGTAAGCATAATCGGCGCCGAATTGCTTCACCTCAAAATACTTGGTTCCTGTTCCCACTTCTTCATCAACCGTAAAGGCCACGCGGATCCTGCCATGTTTAATATCCGGATTATTTTTTAAGAAAACCAGGGCGCCCATAATCTCGGCAATGCCGGCTTTATTATCCGCGCCTAATAATGTTGTGCCATCCGTAGTGATAATATCATGACCAATACATTCTTTAAGCGCCGGATTTTTATCAAACTCTATGACCTGCTCCGGATCATTTTTCAGGATAATATCTTTTCCATCATAGTTTTTATTGATAACCGCCTGAACATTCTCCCCGGAGACTTCGGGCGACGTATCCACATGGGCGATTAAACCGATAACAGGCGCTTTGCTATCCGTATTGGCCGGTAGTGTCCCGAATACATATCCGTGTTGAGTCATCTCAACATCTTCCAGACCCAATTCTTCCAACTCTTTTTTAAGTTGTTTGCATAATTCCAGCTGTTTCAGGGTGCTGGGATACGTTTCCGATTCTTCCGAAGACTGTGTATCGAATTTTACATAATTAAGAAAACGATCTAAAAATAAATCTCTTGTAATCTTCAGCATGATTTTCCTTTCCGTTTTGTTAAAAAATTTCGCGGTCAAAGTATAGAAAAAATATCCATATCAAGCAAAGATTTTATTACGAAAACCATGATTCCTTATTTTGATTATTACAAGCGCCCTTCGTAACTTAGGCATCGAAAAACCGTTGAAAAACAGTCTGTATAAATGACAAACTGGAGGAAAGCCACATGAATCCTTCCGATCTGATTCCTGCTACCGAAGCTATTCCAGCGCCATCCGGGATATTTATTGCATTGGGACTGATTACATTTACCCTGCACATTTTAATTATTAATACGATACTCGGCGGTGGCTTAATCACCTTATTTTCGAGACTTCGATCGCCGGATCAGGAAAATTCAGACCATTTTTATTATCCTGCGGTAAATAAAATTCCAACCATGTTCGCGCTTGGTGTTAATTTAGGAGTAGCGCCCTTATTGTTTATCCAGGTGATCTATGGACATCTTTTTTATACCAGTTCAATCCTGATGGCTTCCTTCTGGATCATGATTATCCCCTTGCTGATCATCGCCTATTACGGTGCCTATATTCACGCCAGAAAATATTTTCCCGCGCCGTTTCTGTCTAAATCAGCTATTCTGATCACTATTTTAATTGTCCTATATATCGGGTTTATTTTTGTGAACAACCTGAGTCTGATGGTCCAGCCGGAAAAATGGACCATTTATTTTGACAACCGCAGCGGCATCATATTGAATTTGTCCGATATTACTCTTATGCCCCGGTATCTTCATTTCATCACGGCTTCGCTGGCGGTGGGAGGATTATTTCTTTCCCTGATCTGGACAATACGGCAGAAAAAAGAAGTGAACGGGGCGGCAGAAAGAGTAAAATCCGGATTAAAAATTTTTGGTTATGCCACCCTGGTACAAATAGGCATTGGCTTGTGGTATTTATTGACCATACCAAGGGATTTTATGCTGCAGTTTATGGGTGGAAATATTTTTTATACAATTATTTTTCTAATCGGTTTTTTAACACCAATCGGGGCCGTTTTTACAGCATTTAAGAACAAATTCAGACCCACTCTGATTATGTTCTTTGTCACCATCGTCTGCATGGGATTCATACGGTATTTTTTAAAAATAATGTATCTGGATGATCATTTTTCACCTGACGGACTGACCATACAACCGCAGTACGGAGTGATGGCTTTATTCTTTATTATTTTTATTGCAGGACTGTTTAGCATCGCGTATATGGTTAAAATTGCTTTAAGCGCTAATCGAAGGAGGGCCGTCTGATGAATTATCCGGTTTGGGAATTGACATCGATCGGCGGCGGCTCACTGATTGCACTGATCGCTGTGCTTCATGTTTACATTGCGCATCTGGCGGTGGGCGGTGGATTGTTTATCTGGCTTACCGACCGCAAGGCATTTAAAGACAATAATCCCGCTCTGCATGATTATATCAAAAAACACACCTGGTTTTTCCTGCTTTTAACCATGGTTTTTGGAGGTATGACCGGCGTCGGCATTTGGTTTATCATTGCCCTGGTTAATCCAGCCGGCACTTCCATGCTTATTCATAATTTTGTCTGGGGCTGGGCCATTGAATGGGTATTTTTTGGAGGAGAAATCGCGGCCTTACTGGTATATCATTATCAATTCGAGAGATTAACCGAACCGGAAAGAAACCGGGTATCCTTTCTTTATTTTCTGTTTGCCTGGCTGAGCCTGTTTGTGATTAACGGAATTCTGGCGTTTATGCTGACACCGGGAAAATGGCTCGAAACTCAGAATTTCTGGCACGGCTTTTTTAATCCCACTTTCTTCTCATCGCTGGCTTTCCGCTCGTTTATGTGTATGATCATCGCCGGCCTGTTTGCTTTTGTGACAACGGTCAGGATAAAGGATTCCATCTTTCGCAAAACGATGATGCGCTACACAGCAAAATGGCTGATTTACACTATGCCTGGATTAATTCTTTCTGCTATCTGGTATTTCTACTCTATCCCGCAGGATATCAGAAATACGGCGTTTAATATAAATCCTCAATCCGCTCTGTTTATTAATATTTTTATTCTAACGACTATTCTTATTTTCATTGGCGGAATCGTATTCAGCTTAAGGATTGAAGAGAGATGGCAGAAGATCATAACGGCAGTTATGATTCTCGTCGGACTGCTATGGATGGGCGGATTTGAATACAGCCGGGAAATTGCCCGAAAGCCCTTTATTATCAGCCATTATATGTACACTACCGGTATTAAACCCGCCGATGCTGAAAATCTTAATCATGCCGGAATTCTTAAAACCGCTAAATGGTCGGCTATCAGGGAAATCACCGAAGAGAACAAATTGCAAGCCGGAAAAGAGTTGTTTAACCTGCAGTGTTTGAGTTGTCATACCGTCAACGGCATACGGAACGATATAATTCCAAGGACAAAAGACCTGACATATCTGGGCCTGATTGCTCAATTAACCGGACAAGGCAGGGTTTTAAAATACATGCCGCCTTTTATCGGCACCGAAAAGGAAAAGAAAGCGCTGGCACATTATATTCTGGAAGAGTTACAGCAGAAACCCGTATCGGATAAAGAAAGCGAAATAAATTTACCCATTCTTGAAGATACTATTTCGGAATTCAATCCGGCAAAATCGGACTATGTTCTCTTATGCTGGAGCGATCTGGGCATGCACTGCATCTCCGATGCGGAAAAATGGTTTACAATTCTGCCACCGGCCAATACCATGGAAGCGCAATTGATTAAAAGAGGGCCGGTCCCGGAACTGGTATCCGAAAACATTGAATTAACGTATGAAATCGAAGACGGATTTAAAAATCCGGCGCAGCATGTGGATTTCTGGAAATACAGTGAAATGACCTTCGGAAGAAAAATCCCGTATAATAAAGGCTTAACGGGCAACGGTCTGAATGGCGTTTTTGAATTTGATGAGAACCGGAATAGTTTTAAGGCTGAAGCCATTCCGGTTGTTCCCTATAGCGATGCCGGCATTTTTAATCCTTACCCTCTGTTTACAATTAAAGCCCTGAATAAAGGAACCGGAGAACTGCTGGCCAAAGCCAATGTCGTCGCGCCCGCATCAACTAAAATGGGATGTCTCAACTGTCATGAAGGTAACTGGCGCTTTAAAAACCGGGCGGGTATGGCGGACGAAACCGCCATCAATATTCTGAAAATACACGACCGGATAAATAACACCGAACTTTATAAATCCGCTGCAGACGGCAAACCCCAATTATGCCAGGACTGCCATGAGGATCCGGCCTTAAATACGGAAGGAAAACCCGATGTATTAAATTTTTCCGCCGCTATGCATGGCTGGCATGCCAACTACCTGCCTTATGACGACGCACGATCCTGCATACTCTGTCATCCTGCCAATCCAATAGGGATAACCCGTTGCAACCGGGGACTGCATAACAGTTTAAGACTGGTTTGTACCGACTGTCATGGAACCATGCAGGAACACAGCCTGTCGCTCTTAAAAGGACAGGTGGAAAAACCGGCTAGCGCGGCCTTAATGGCAAATCTTACTACAACCAATGTTAATTCAACCGATGATGTGGAACCCCGGACACCATGGATCAAAGAACCCGACTGCCTGACCTGTCATCAGGATTTTGAAAAACCGGCGGAAAACAGCAACGCGTTTAATATCTGGAATGATGAATTTGAGGAATTATACCGGATTCGAACGGACAACGCCGAAATTCGCTGTCCCGCCTGTCACGGATCAACACACGCTTTATACCCGGCTAAAAATCCTTATGGAAAACAGCGTGATAATCTTCAGCCGATCCAGTATTCCGGACAGCCTTTCCCAATTGGTTCAAATAATACCTGTGAAGTATGCCATAAAACAAAAATGCAGGATGCTATCCACCACGAAAATATGGAACATGCTTTCAGAAATCCGCAAACTGCGCCTTAATTGTTATTACAATTTAAAAAGCCCCTTGCGTAACTATTTATAAGGGGCTTTTTTATTTTATCTACCGGATCACTTAAGGTCTTCCCGTACCGGCGTGAAAACATCGATTAGCCTGCATTCCTCAAGAATTCTGCCTGAGTGCTTTGCATCAGAGGCTATGTGCAGTGTATCGCCGGCATGCAACGTAAAACGATTACCTTCGATGGTTAATTCGATAATGCCTTCAAGAACTCTTGTTATCTGCTCATGCGGATGGCTGTGCCCGGCCAAATGCGTACCTTTCTTAAAATGCCATTCGGCAAAAGTCATTTTTCCCGTATGGATCAGTTTTACCTTACCGCCATTGGGCATTTCACGGGCGCTTAGTTCATTTGACCGGTATAATCTTGAAAAACTGGTCATATTCATCCTTTGATTTTCTAAATAATAATTATAGTCGTGCGTTTATACGTCAGATGCCGACAAAGTAAACCAGTACTTCCACGGTTATTTTAAATTCTTTGAACTTTTTTTGCGCATCTAAAATCAGGGGCGGATTAAAATCGTCGAATTCAGAACGTTCATTATATCGGCAAAAGGCATACTCCAGGGCCAGATTTAACTGAAAATTATTGACAGACATGCCGGCGCCGCCCGTAATTGCATAATCCGGATTATAGATCGATTTTGTTCCGGAATTCCGGTAATAACCAAATCGTAATGGATAGGAAGATTGCCCGGATTCAAAATGGTATTCTATTCCGGCATGTACGGAATGATTATCTTTCAACCCGTTAACCGCTTCGGCTTCGATCCCGTCAATCTTAACCGAAGAAACCGCCTGAAATCCAAAATCCCCGGTTAGCGTTAATCGGTTAAAAGGCGAAAAAGCCATTCCCATTGTATAGTTGAAAGGCATCTCTATTGTAAAGTTTTCATTCTGATCGGAGTTGGCAGAAATTGAATACGGCATTCGCAAATTGGCGCCCAGCGTAAACGATTCAATCGGTATGAACATCAGCCCGATCTCGGCGGAATAGCCCGAAAACGAAAACGACTCCCGTCGCAGGAAATTTAACACGGACTCGTTATTGTAGGAAACATCTTCGAATCTATCCTCGCCGCCAAATAGAATATTATTGGTTACGCCAATGGAAAACGATTTAAAAATTTCGAACGCCAGGGCAATGGATAGGGCATCCAGGCTGCCATTAACATTGTTTATGTTAACCAATGTACTGTCCCCGATGGCCGGCCCCCTGATTGTATTTTTCAGTTCCCGGGTTAAGTTGTAGATTCTTCTGAACGCCAGGCCTCCCCCGATTCTGGTCTCGCCGAATTGCTGGCTGAATCCCATACCTATAAAATTCAGATGCGACCACGAATTGATTTCAACGTCCCATTGGTTTACCTGCTGTACCGGTAATTTATCAATACCAACCGAGCCGTATCCGAATCGGGCGGCGACGCAGGACTGGGCGGTGTTTAACTGTATTAATCCGGCGGCATTCCAGGCGATGGCCGTGGCGTCGTTGGCCAGGCCGGTAAACGCTTTGCCCATGCCCGAAGATCTTGCCCCGTTGCCGGTATAATAAGGTTCAATAAACACCTGTCCGTTAAGCGCAGGCCATGTAAGAAACGTAAAGAGTATCAGGTATAGACTTTTTCTGATCATTGATCTTCCGCGACTATTATTTTTTTCCCAATATAACGACCGTATTGGTTTGGAATCAACTTAATTATCCGGATGTTAGTAAAATTCAATTTAACAAGAAATAAAAAAGCCCCGGAAGATTAATCGGGGCTTTGTACGAGGAGGGAGACTTGAACTCCCACGCCTTCTCAGGCACCAGATCCTAAGTCTGGCGCGTCTGCCAATTCCGCCATCCTCGCTTATTGAAGCGGTGCAATTTAATTTTATTTTACCGGGAACGCAAAACAAAATCCCGCCATCAAAACTTATACGGGCGCCAGCGGGACACCAATCTAGTTAATTCCATATTGTCACTAATCCGCATAATTTTATGCAAATACGTGTTCGCTTCAGCCTGCTGACATTGGGATGAAATACTGTCGCCATAAACGCTTTCCGCCCTGAATCCCACTTCCAGTTCATATAACTGATTATCCTTTAGTATTTCTCTGGGCACGGCTTCCAGAGCCCACTCAATATAATGCACATAATTTACATGAAGATTGATATCCAGATCGCTGTGCCGGACATGAAATGATTTTTGAAATTCAGGTTTTTCCAGTTCAGGCAGCCGTTCAAACCTGGAATCAAGGGCCCTGCTCCGTTTGATGTTTTCTATACCTTCCATAAAAGAAGGTAATGGAATGGGCCTGCGTGTGTTCAGGTCAATCATCATCCATGATGAAGTCCCGACGCCGATAGATTTTCCCTTGCCATCGCTTAATTCATAATCACGGATGGCAAAGTGTTTATCCTTTAAAACCGGCCAGGTTTCCACCGTAACCGCCTCCTTCCAGAAAGGATACCTGTCCATTCTGATCTGCAGCCGCGACAACACCCAGGTAATATTCAGATCGTCCATGCTGTATTTATCAACCTTTAAATGCGCGGCATGATTAATCGCGGCTTCCTGTATATAGCGGCATATGGTTTGAATCGTGGCCTGACCTTTTAAATCGATTTCAAAAGAACGCACCGTAAAATTTTCAGTCCAGGTTAGTTTTCTGTTCTCATTCATTTTTTCTCCAGCTTACAATTATATTTTGCGTACAAATCCCTGCCGGCTTAATTTCCCTGTTGTTTACAAAAAAAATCATCATTGCATTGATCAAATATAGCGGGAAAGGCCATTCGTTGAAAGTAAAAATTATATCAAAAAAGCGGCTTTATGAAGGTTTTTTAAATTTAGATTCTATTGAATTAAAACATATCAAACATGACGGCAGTTGGTCTGAAGCCATGCTTCGTCTTAATCTCAAACGCGGCGAAGCGGCCGCTGCGCTGGTTTATTTAAAGGATACGGACAGTTTTATCCTTGTCAATCAGTTTCGTTATGCCTGTTATGAGAACGGCGAATCCGGCTGGATTGATGAAATTGTAGCCGGGGTATTTGACAAAAACGATACCGCGGAAACCTGCGCCAAAAGGGAATGCATCGAAGAAACCGGATATGTAATCGAAAATCTTAAATTTGTGAATAAGATTTATGTCAGTCCCGGTATTACCAACGAACTTATTACCATATTCATTGGTATCGGAAACAGCAACGATAAAAAATATTCCGGGGGCGGCGTCAGCCATGAACATGAAGATATACGAATTGTTGAATATAGTAAAAAGAAAGCCTATGAATTGTTGAAATCCGGTTACTTTAAGGATGGAAAGACGATAATTGCTCTGCAGTATTTTCAGTTATACGAAAATGAATTAACTCATTAAAAGCTGTTCATACGTATCAAAAGATTCTAGAATTTTTCTGGTGCCTTCGGCCACGCATAACAGGGCGTTTCCCGGACGGCTAACCGGCACGTTCAAAATTTCGCGCAGCCTGACATCAAGGCCTCTCAGCAGTGATCCGCCACCGGTTAAAACAATGCCGCGATCGATAATATCGCCGGCCAGTTCCGGGGGAAGCTGATCCAGCGTAGCGATTATCGCATTGGTAATCGCGTTAAGAATGCCGGATAAAGCTTCTAAGAACATTTTATTGGATACCACTAACTGTCTGGGCAATCCGGTCTGATAATCGATGCCTTTTAGGGTAAATGTTTTTTCTTCCATACTTTCGTGTGCGATGCCGTGTTCAATTTTAATTTTTTCAGCAGTAATATCGCCAATGCGCAGGTGATAGCGGTTTTTAACAAAACGGACAATGGCTTCATTCATTTCATCGCTGGCTATACGCAAAGTATTATCAAGCACAATTCCACCGTAATTAATTACCGCGATATCCGTAGTCCCTCCGCCTATATCAATGATCAGGTTAGCGTTAGAATCCAGGACATTTAAGCCTACGCCTATCGCCGCCGCCATCGGCTCGGAAACCAAATGAACCCTGCGCGCTCCGGCCATCACGGCGCTGTCAATCACCGCTTTTTTCTCCACCGATGTAATTCCTGTAGGAACGCCTATGACGATTTTATTAATCATAAAACTCGGCACTTCGGCCATTTTGATGAACTCGCGCAACATGGCTTCGCCTGCCGTAAAATCAGCGATCACGCCATCGGCCATGGGACGGATAACCCTTATATCCCTGTGCGTTTTACCAATCATTTCTTTGGCTTCAAATCCAATGCTAAAAACCGTGGAATTATTTTTAAAAGCGATTACGGACGGCTCATTGACCACATACCCCTTATCATAGATATATACAATGGTATTGGCTGTGCCTAAATCAATGCCTATATTTTTAAATAATCTATTTAAGAAAAACGCCATAGCCTGCACTGCCTGTTTATATTAGTATCAATATCGGCAAAGTTTGTAATTTAAATAGTATTTTTTATAAAAAAAAAGCCTGCTCTACAAAGAACAGGCTTTTGATGATTATTAAAAAACGTCAGCAACCAGAAGACGGTCATTCATCTTTTTTAGATTCTTTTTTCTTAGCGGTCTTTGCCGGTTTTTTTGCCGTTGTTTTCTTTGTTTCTTTTTTTTCTTCTT
Organism: Calditrichota bacterium; assembly: GCA_003854985.1. GTDB lineage: Bacteria > Calditrichota > Calditrichia > Calditrichales > Calditrichaceae > Zgenome-0002. The sequence goes on along the minus strand of RQOG01000006.1, from coordinate 85,688 downwards.
TAACCGCCTTTTCCGGTTCGGCTTCCGGCTCAACTGCTTCTTTTTGTTCAGATTCAACAGCTTTAGCTTCTTTTTTCCTGGCCGGTTTCTTTTCTTTTTCTACCGGCGGTTCAGCCTGCTCTTCTACAGGTGTTTCCGGCTCGGCTTTTACCTTTGCCACCTCTTCTATGGTTGTCTTCGCGGCACCCTGTTTAGTCATATAGTCTTCGTAGTCTTTTCTTTCCTTATCCTTAAAATAAGCACTCACGGACAGGACTATTTTTTTGTTTTCCTTATCAAACTCAATGACCTTTGCCGGTACTTCAGCGCCTTCTTCATAGACTTCATTGACTTTTTTGCCTTTAGGCAATCCCAAATGCTGATTAGGAATAAAACCATCAACGCCTAATGGCAGAGTAATTATAATGCCCTTTTCAATCAGGCGGCTTACTTTACCGGATGTCTCGGTGTCCACGCCATAATTCTGTTCAAAAGAATCCCACGGGTTATCGTCGATCTGTTTATGACCCAGGGCAATGCGTCGTTCATCACGGTTAATTCCGAGAACAACCACTTCGATCTCATCACCTTTTTTAACGATTTCACTGGGATGACGGACCTTCTTTGTCCAGGACAAATCGGATATATGAACCAGGCCGTCTATGCCTTCTTCTAGTTCAACAAAGGCTCCGAATTGCGTAAGATTTCTCACCACGCCTTTATGCACCGATCCAACCGGGAAACGTTCTTCGATGTTTTCCCATGGATCCGGTTCCAACTGTTTCAATCCCAAAGATATTTTTTTATGATCCGCTTCGATATTCAGGACAACGGCTTCAACGCTCTGACCCACGCTCAGAATCTGGCTGGGATGCTTAATATGCTGAGACCAGGACATCTCTGATATATGAATCAATCCTTCAATACCCTTTTCCAACTCAACAAACGCGCCATAGTCGGTAATGCTGACCACGCGTCCGTTTATATGTGAACCAACAGGAAATTTTTTCTCCACATCATCCCAGGGATGAGGCTGTAATTGTTTTAAACCAAGCGAAATTCTATCTTTATGATCATTGTAATCAAGAATCATTACGTCCAATTCCTGGTCAAGTTTAACCAGTTCGGAAGGATGATTAACGCGGCCCCAGCTAAGGTCGGTAATGTGCAGTAAACCATCGACTCCGCCCAAATCGATAAATACGCCGAAATCGGTGATATTCTTAACGGTGCCTTTGCGCACCTGACCTTTTTCGATAGTGCTGAGAATCTCGCTGCGATGGCTTTCCATGGCTTTTTCAATCAATACACGGCTGGAGACAACGATGTTTTTACGGGCATGGTTTACTTTGACAATTTTAAAATTGAGTTGTTTACCCAGATAGGCGTCAAAATCACGGATAGGTTTAACATCGATCTGTGACCCTGGCAAAAAGGCATCCACGCCCATCAGGTTAACGACCATACCGCCTTTTATCCGGCGGGTAATGGTTCCGGGAATCACCTCGTCTTTTTCATGCTTTTCAACAAGTTTTTCCCAGATACGGATAAAGTCGGCGCGCTTGCGGGATAAACTCAGCTGACCGTCCGCGCTTTCCAAGGTTTCCAGGTAAACTTCAATTTCATCGCCCGGCTTTAATTCCTCGAGGTTATCAAATTCCTCGATCGGAACAATTCCTTCGGATTTAAAGCCGATATCCACAATCACATTGGAATCGGTTATATTCAAAACACGCCCGGTAACGATCTCACCTTCCGTAATCTGATTCATCGTCTGATTATACAAACGGGTCAGAGCATCTATTTCCGCATCGGGGTATTCTTTTTCATCTTTTAAGTCTTCGAGTTTAACGATCTCTTCCTTGAAAGGCTCGGCTTTCTCTTCAACTTTTTCTTTCTTTTCTTCTTTTACGGGAGTTTCTTTTTTGGGGGCCGCCTCGATTGTTTCCTCAGCCGGCGGGTTGGTTGATGGTTCTTCTGCAGCGGGAGCCTGAGGCAGCTCTTCAACTACAGCATCTTTTTTTTCTTCAGACATAAAATGTACTTCTCCTAAGGTTAAATGTTATGCGTTCCTATCGGACGCTGTTATTTACAAAGTTGCGTAATGTAACACTTTCGAATAGGAAATACAAAAAAATTGTAGGCAAATTCTGTAGAAATAAAAAAAGGGAGCAGTTTAATTCTACTCCCCTTAAAAAATTAATGATTTAAATCTAGAACAAAACAAATGCCTGTATCATTATTGTATTCACATCTATTTCGTCATCTTCTTTACCAAACACATTATTAAAATTATATTTGGCGCTCACATCCAAATCAATCATAGGTAAAAGACTGAATGTAACTCCAACGCCAATACCTAAGCCAAAACGCGATTCACCATCCTCTTCATAAAGTAGCTGATCATTCAGTTTTGCTTCCCGTTTGCCATTTGAATTATATAACAAATCAGCTGCCAAATATGGCGAAAGCGGTCCAGGTATTAAACTGAATTCACCTCCAAGTCCAACGGTTAACATATTTGTTTCAATTTCAAGTTTATTTCCTAGTGCTTCGGCGCTGCTGCTCATCATTGTATAATTCAGATGTGCTGCAATGGAAAGAGGCATTAAAGGCAAACTGAATTTGGCTTTTACGCCAATAGCGGGTTCGGCTGTAAAACCAAAACCACCTGATCCAGGATCAGTCATATTAATTGCCTTTGCGGCATCCCCGGTAAAAACATTTAATCCGGCTCCGACGCCGTATTTAATCCCCTGCGCATGAACTAAAGAGACACCGGCAAAAACCATTACTAATGCTAAAACGGTAAGTCTTGTACGCATAATTCCTCCTTTAGTCTTGTCGACTATAATTAATGTTTAAATCCATCAATTATCAACATCTTTTTTTTTCTGAAATAGCAATATCGACCCAATCCAGGATAATCTTTAACTGCTCTTCGATTGTCAGGCCGGTTGTGTCGAGTTCTTTAGCTCCTTCCGCTTTTTTTAAAGGCGCCAGGCTGCGCGATGAATCAATCCGGTCCCGCTTTCTTATATCCTCTTTAACTTCTTCCAAGGTCTGCCGAATTCCCTGCGCTTCAAGTTCTATAAACCGGCGCTTCGCTCTTTCCTCCAGGCTGGCGATCATAAACACCTTTAATTCCGCATCGGGCAAAACCACTGTGCCTATGTCGCGTCCGTCCATAATCACGCCGCCTTTTTCAGCCAGTTGCCTTTGTTGTTCAACCATGGCTTTGCGTACTTCCTTATAGGAAGAAATTACACTGATGGTTTTGTTGATTTGCGGCGTTCGCAATTGATCCGTTACATCCTGATCATCGAGATAAGTCCGTTGTTGTTTTTCTTTTATGGAAATACTGATTCGATGATTATTTATACAGGAAGTGACTGCCTGCTCGTCATTGATATCAACGCCCTCATCATTAACGGCTAAAGTTGCCGCCCGGTACATAGCGCCGGTATCGATATAAATATATCCTAATTTTTCCGCGGCCAGCTTTGCCGTGGTGCTTTTACCGGAAGAGGCCGGACCATCAATAGCAATATTTATGCGGCGGCTCATCTATTCTTTCATTCTGCTGCCATGCTCTTCGGCAAGAAACAGCCAGCCTATGATTTTTCCCGGTTCAATCTCATTGGATTCCATCCAGTATTCACGTGAACGGTCATACTGGGAACTTGTGTCATTCTCGGGGATAGAATCAATTTCTTCGTGAATTTTTTTCAGCCTTTCCTGCCATAGAACACAGTTCTTTTCCCTTAAATCCAGCCAGCCTTCGGAACACCAACGATCGATATTTTCCGGCGTTACTTCCAACTCATTAACGCCCCGGTATGCCGGAATCTTCATAACAGGGCCGCGCAACATCGTTTTACCATCGCTCATCAGTATGGGAATGCCCACCGATAAAATTTCCGAACGCAGTTTTTGATCGGTTTCTATCTGCTCTTCGATACAACGCGCTAAAAAAGCAGGATTGTGGTTGATCACTTCCTTCATGGTAAATTTGCAGCGTTTGAATAGGTATGCTTCGTAGAGCAGTTTACTTAATTTTGGCGGACCCAATAATTCAAAAGCCACACTGTCCGAATGATATTTTTCCTGTAAATCCTTCATTTTTTGCAGAGCGCTGCTGCGTAAAAATCCGGCTCTGTATGTTGGCCCCATCGTGGCGTTATCAAGCGCATTAATAATATCATGACCCGTATTGCCACCCATAATTTCGTATATCACTACATTGGCAATCTCTTCGGGCGTAATAAATTCCATCTGCCCGCGCGATGTTATGGCCGTAAACTCTTCCAGGCTGAAAATACCGTTTTCGCCGGTATCCACATAGACCTTTTTAAGCGTATCCTTCAGATCAATCCATGGGCCTTTCGCCATTTCTCTTTGAATTTTTTCTTTTATTTTTATTCCTTTATCCGGAGGACAATCGTAAAGGTGAACCGGTTTGCCCGCTTTTTTAATCTCACCATATTCAATCTTTTTCCAGGCAATGGCGGCGGTGGGCTTAATTTCTTTTGTTATCGGAGCATCCGGCGTGCGGGCCATTAACCATAACAGCATGGAATGAGAACCGGCGATTGCCGATTTACTGAGCAGCATGCGCGACGGTTTTTCTTCGCTGTGCGTGTAGGGAATATTCAACCCCATCCCCCCGGTGCCGCTGGTTCCTATTTTAATGTAAACGCTGGTCTTAACGCGTTTCATTACTTCATACAAAATCTGGATATGGCGGATCAATTGCGGGGTGTACTGGGTTATTAATAATTTTTCCATAGTCGGTAGCATTTCCGGATCCGTTTTACCTGTCGCCAGCTCTTCTATGGATTTCCTGACCTCGATGGAACTGGTGAATATATCCTGATAAGCTACGGCCGTAGCGGAATTCACACAATCCACAATGATGTGCGGCTGATGTTTTTGTATTACCTGGAATAAAAAAGAAGCCTGTAAAATATCTTCACTCAAATCATTCAACACATCATTCATCACTATTTTTCGATTCTCTGGAATATTCAGAATTTCGGGACGGGGTAAATCTTTAATCGATGAGCGCACAAAAATATTTCCCCATTCCGGTGTAATATTCGCTTCTGTGTTGGGCTGTAATGTTTTAACGGCATCCTCGGCCTGCCATTTTTCAAGCGATAAAATGATTAATTCGGAAGGCTTCTTTTCGATAATTTTGCGGCAGACGGCAGAACCTACCAGGCCCCATCCGCCCAATACAAGTACTTTCCTGCCTTTAATGTCCATCGTTATACCCCCTTTGTAAACGGCTTATTTCTTTATCATTCAGATACCGCCATTCGCCCGGCTGCAATCCTTTACAGGTCAATCCGGCAAATTCTATCCGTTCCAATTCTTCCACTTTATAATGAAATAGTTCAAACATTCTTCTTATCTGCCGGTAACGTCCTTCCTTAATTTCAATTTCCAGCAGGCTGCTGTTATCGAAAATCCGTATTTCATTTATTTTACAGGGCATGGTTTTTTCTCCGTCTAGCTCCACACCGTTGCGTAATTTATGCAAATCAATCGGTCGTATAACTTTGTTCAGCAACGCTCTGTAAATTTTAGCAACTTTAAAATTCGGATGGATTAAAAAATTAGCCAGATTGCCATCGTTGGTTAACAGCAGCACGCCTGCGGTTTCATAATCCAGGCGGCCAACGGGATAAATACGTTCCGGAATCGAGACAAGGTCAACTACCGTGGATCTGTTAAATTCATCGCTGGCGGTGGTTACAACGCCGCGCGGTTTATTTAAAAGCACATAAATATAATCCTTATGCAAGGTAATTTTATCACCGTTGACAGATACCTTATCGTTTTTTTCATCAATAACGATTCCGACTCTGGTTACTTTCTCACCATTTACATAAACCTTCCCGGCAAGAATTAAATCATCGCATTTACGGCGGGAAGCTACGCCGGCATGCGCCAAATATTTATTAAGACGCATCATCTGTATTTTCCGTCATTTCATTTTCATCGGTTTGTATGGCGTCCGCGGCCTGTTTATCCTGATGAATGTTTTCTTCTGTTTCAGCCGAATTATCTTTTTTTGTCGTTTTATCTTTTATCATACTTGCAATGCCAAGATCTTCCGGCAGCATTTGTTGTAAGCTGACCTGATCCAGACTCTCTAAAAATTTTTCATCGCTTTTAAGCAATTCATCTATTTCCTTAAGCTGCGGCATATCTTCCAGACTGTTGAGTCCGAAATACTCCAGGAAAAATTTTGTGGTGCCATATAACAGAGGATTCCCGGGCGCTTTTTCCCTGCCGGTAACGGTGATAAGATTTCTCTCAATCAAAGTCCTGATAACCCCATCCACATTAACCCCTCTTATCGATTCCATTTCCTGCTTGGTTATGGGTTGTTTATAGGCGATAATCGCTAAGGTTTCAAGGGCTCTCTGCGTTAACCTCGATGTGCTTCTTGACGCATACAGCTTGGTTATCCAGTCGCTATAGTCGGGTTTCGATACCATTTGGTATCCGCCGGCCACCTCGATAATTTCGTAAGGAATATCCGCTTTGGTATATTTCGAATTAATGACGCCGACCTGTTCCTGAATCTGTTTTTCGGTGCCCTGTCCGATAATCTGGATTATCTTTCGGGCCGGTAATGGACCGTCATTGGCAAAAATCAGACATTCTATAATTTTTTGTTGCTTATTTAAATTGTTTTTTGACATAATATCTACCTGATCCGAAAAAGTTAAATTGACTCATTTAAAGATTCACTGCCACCGGAAGTATCGTTTTTATCTTTTCTTTCCTGAATACGAATATCATCGAAAACCCTGGACTGACGCGCAATAACTTTTCCATCCTTAATCAGATCAAGAAGCGCAACGAATGTAACGATCAGTACAATACGCTCTTTGATTTCTTTAATAAGATCCTGAAATAAAAGCATTTTTTTGCCGCGCAGCCTTTCCACAATAAAAGCGCTTTGCTGTTCAATAGTCACGTCAATTTTTGTCACTTCATGATACGTGACCTTTGGCATATTATCCAGCGCTTTACGGAACGCCACGATCAGATCGAATAAGGTTACTTTTTCCAGGTATTCTTCATCGCTGATCTTTTCAGTTTTATCAACGTAATCAAAATACCTGCGCGGATGCAGTTTCCGGCGTTCTTCCTCAAGCGTATTCAGTTCGTAAGAAGCTTCCTTATACCGTTTATATTCGATCAGCCGTTCCACAAGTTCTGCTCTCGGGTCTTCCGGTTCTTCGCCTTCGGCGGTTACCGGATTAGGCAAAAGCATTCTTGCCTTTATATTCATCAGAATGGCAACCATCTCGATAAAATCACCGGCGATATTGAGATCAAGAATTTTCATAACTTCGATATAATCCAAAAACTGCCGGGTGATAATGGCGATAGGAATATCATAAATATCGACTTCATTCTTGCGAATCAGAAATAGCAGAAGATCAAAGGGCCCTTCGAAAACATCAAGTTTTACACGATAACGCATAGATATATCAGCCCATTCTCATGGCTTTATGGACATCGGCCATTGTCGCCGAAGCGACTTCGCCGGCTTTTTTTATCCCGGTATTTATGATATCGTTGACTTCGTCCATATGTGTTTCATAGTAATTTCTTTTCTCGCGAAACGGTTCAAAAAAATCTGCAATTTTAGCGGCACAATTGCGCTTACAAGCCACGCATCCCAATGCGCCGCTTTCACAATCCCTGCGAATCTGCTCAATTTCCGACGGATTAAATTTTTCATGAAAATGAAATACATTGCATATATCCGGATGCCCTGGATCGTTGCGGCGGATTTTAGCCGGATCGGTTATAGCCGTCATTACTCTTTTTTCTATTTCTTTCGGTGGATCGGAAAGCAGTATAAAGTTATTATTGGATTTACCCATTTTACGGCCGTCGAGTCCGGGCAAACGGGAAAACTTTGTCAAACGGGTTTCCGGTTCAGGAAAAACTTCGGCATAAGTCTGGTTGAATTTACGGGCGAGTTCCCGGGTAATCTCCACATGGGGCGCCTGATCTTCTCCTACTGGAACCACATTGGCCTTATACATCAGAATATCTGCGGCCTGGAGCACCGGGTATCCCAGGTGGCCGTATATCATGTTTTCCGTATTAAGGTCCCTCACCTGTTCTTTAAGCGTCGGATTACGCTCCAATCTGGCCGTGGTTATCAGCATGGAAAAAATCAGATGCAGTTCGGCATGCTGTTTGATTTCGGATTGAATAAAAATCGGGTTTTCCGGATTTATGCCTGCGCTTAGCCAGTCGATTACCATCTGGATGGTATTTTCTTTTACTGTAAACGCGGCTGAAGGATTGGTCGTTAGTGCATGCCAATCGGCGACAAAAAAGAAATTTTCAAATTTATTTTGTAATTCCACCCAGTTTTCCAATGCGCCGGCATAGTTGCCTAAATGTAATTTGCCTGATGGTCTCATTCCGCTTAGTATTCTCTTTTTTGTCATCGAGTCTCCTGTAAAAAATTTATCATACCATAGTTTCCGTATATCACCCGGTTTAAGGAAAATTGTAATTTAAGAAAACATCATCGGACGATCAACCGGAGTTACCTGCTAAACAGAGTGAAAAACAATGATTCTGCGTAAAATCATAATAAAAAGTATTATTCCAGAATGAACTATAAGTTTGGAAATAACCCAATTGCTTTCTCAATATAAAAAGTTATGAATCAGATTATGTCTTTAACTAAGCAACTATGTAATAAAATTATAATTCAATCTTAGAACAATTCAAACAATATACTAATAATTGGTGTTTACATTGCTTTTCACAAAAATACTGTGGAGCATATATGGGCAATTTATCTTCTCCGGAAATATTACAACCATTTTATAATTCACTCCGGCTTCCCGATAAACTTAAACCTATCGTCGGATTTCCCCTTGCCAAGGTCATGGCGCTGGATATTTTTGAACAATGGTATAAGAAATCGCTGTCAGCGCCGGGAGAATCCTTCCCTGAAAAAGTATTGAATACATTGAATATCACTCTGATTGTCATTAAATCTGATATTGATAAAATACCTCTTACCGGCCCCTGCGTCATCGTGGCTAATCACCCGTTCGGAGGGCTTGACGGCATTATTTTAGCGGCGCTGTTAATTAAAATCCGTCCCGATTTCAGACTTCTTGCCAATAATTTCATCAGTCTGATCCCTGAGATGAAAGAATATTGTATTTATGTCAAACCATCTCAAAAGCAAAAGTCCTTTAATGCCAACTACTCGCCGGTTAAAGAAGCTATCCATCATGTCCGGCAGGGCGGATTGCTTGTATTATTCCCGGCAGGCGTTGTATCCCATTATCAGCTCTCAAAATGTAAAGTAACCGATCCTGAGTGGCAGATTACAATGGGACGTTTGATAAAAAAATCTAAGGCTCCGGTTATACCCGCCTTTATTTCAGGTGAAAATACGATTTTATTTCAACTTCTTGGTCTGATTCATCCGGCTTTACGGACTATGCGTTTACCGTCGGAAATGATCAATAAGAGGGACTTGAACATCAAGCTGCGTTTTGGGACGCCGGTTAAATATTCAACTATTGATAAAATTGACAAAGCTGAGTCTCTAATCAAATTTCTTCATACAAAAACCTATGCTCTTCAAAATGAAAAAACGCTTAGGTCTGCCAATATATCTGCCAGTTTAAGACCGCCGGTTAAATTAACGCAATCACTGCATTACAGGGCTTTTAATCTGCATTCCGATCAGATTCTTTTGGAAGACAATGATACGCTTGTTTTTTATAGAAACGGGGACAAGCAGGATGATCTTATGAAGCTTATCGGTTTGGAAAGAGAACGGGCCTTCAGGCTGGTTGGCGAAGGCAGCGGGAAAGAAATCGACATTGACGAATTTGATGAGTATTATCTGCAGTTAATAGCATGGAGCAAAAAGGATAATCGTTTAATCGGCGCATATCGAATGGGTGTCACGGATAAAATTATTGAAATGAAAGGCAAAAAAGGATTATATATAAACACTTTGTTTAACATTCATCCTTGCTTTTTTGCTGAAATTTATCCGGCCATTGAGTTAGGGCGATCATTTATCTGTCCGGAATATCAGCGGTCCTATCAGCCATTAATGCTGCTCTGGAAAGGCATAGGATTGTTTATAACGCGAAATCGTCAATACAGATATCTTTATGGGGCGGTAAGCATTAGCAATGATTATCTGCAAAGTTCGCAGAATCTGATGGTTAAGTTTATTAAAGTAAATCACTGGAATATTGATCTGGCCACGATGGTTTCGCCAAAAAATCCATTTATTCCATCTAAAGATATGCATATTTTATCTTCAAGAATAGATGAATTAGACCATCAGATCAGTGAAATCGAGGGCAAGCCAATAGGGACGCCAATATTAATCAGACAGTATTTAAAACTTGGCGGTGAATTTATCGCCTTTAACAGGGATAAAGATTTTTCCAATGCTCTTGACGGTTTGATTGTAATCGATCTTTTAAATACGCCGGAGAGGCTGCTACAAAAATATATGGGAAATGCCGGTTTAGCTGAGTATTACCATTATCATCAAAAAATATATACGAAATCAAATATTACCCTCAAATGCTTTAATTAGCGTTTTTACCTCTATCCCAAAACCTACCACAACCATAAACGCGCACAGGAAAGGCTCCCGCCCGGAGCCTTTTTAATAATTTAGCAACAAAATCTTACAGCTATTCTAAAGTATTTTTAATATTACTATAACTTTATTCCGGTAAACTGTGTATGTAAAAATATGAGTTAATACATATATGAATCTAATAAAAAAAATTGACGTTAATCTTGTTTTGTATATAGACACATTACCTGATTATAATTTTTTGCTAAATATTTTTAGATTCCTTACCTGGATTGGGAACGGCCATCTCTATTTTTTGATTATTATTGCGGAATTTCTATATCCGGGAAAAGAAGATTGCAAAACGGGACTTATTCTGTTAACCGCTTTAGCCCTTGAAATCATGATTTATTATATTCTGAAAAACAGCACTAAACGATTAAGGCCGTTTGATTCGCTGGATAATATCCGGAAAATAATCGATGTCCCGGATAAGTACAGTTTTCCCTCCGGCCACACCGCCGCGGCTTTTGTTATGGCGCATATACTGTCGCATCAATTCCACGCGTTATTACCGGTATTTTATATAACAGCCACTTTAATCGGGATTTCCCGGATTTATTTACGCGCGCACTATCTGACCGATGTACTGACAGGCGCTTTAATTGGAATCTTAAGCGCTAATTTAGTTTTATGGATTATACAATGATAAATAGGCAAGTATGAAAGTCGCCATTTTTTCAGACAGTTTACCGCCGCAGACGGACGGTGTATCCAGAACTTATGTAAATCTGGCGAAAACCTTTTTGGAAGAGAATATCGAATTCAGATTTATCTCGCCTTTTAAACCGGGTAAAGAATATCAATGGCATAAAAATGTTAACCGAACCGCTTCAATACCGCTGTTATTATATCCGGAATATAAAATAAGTTTACCAAACCAATCACAATTAATTAAATTGCTAAGCGAATTTCAGCCCGATTTAATTCATGTCAGCAGCCCGACTTTGCTCGGATTATCGGGATTATCGCTGGCAAATCAATTTCAAATTCCTGCCGTAGCCGCTTATCATACTCATTTTGCGGATTATTTTAAATATTACGGTTATGCGTTTATTGAAAAATGGGGATGGAATTTCGTTCGTTGGTTTTATAATCAGTTTGTAAAAGTATTTGTTCCTTCGCAAACCACAATAAACGAACTTCATAAACTGGAATTTAACAATCTTGAGTTATGGCAAAGAGGCGTGGATCTGGATACATTTTCGCCGGCCAACCGTAAACTCAGTTTAAGACATAAATGGGCGCCCAACGGTGAAACGTTGCTCCTTTTTACGGGGCGACTGGTAAAAGAAAAAGACATTCATGATGTTATCAACGTTAATAAAATGCTGTTAAAAAGCCGGCTTAAATTTCGGCAGGTTTTTGTCGGTGACGGGCCGATGAAAAATGAAATTAAATCCGCCTTACCCGGCGTTGTTTTTACCGGATATCTCTATGGTAAAGAGCTGGCAGAAGCTTATGCTTCCTGCGATATATTCTTCTTTCCCTCCACCACAGAAACATTTGGCAATGTGGTTCTGGAGGCATCTGCATCAGGCTTACCTGCTGTAATTTCAAATAAAGGCGGAATCGTAGACCTTGTTCAGCATGGAAAAACCGGGTTTATTGCTCAGGCAAACAATAAAATAGAATTTGTCAATTATCTGGTCGAACTAGTTACACAGCGGGAATTATACAGTGCTATGCAAAAAGAGGCCTGGAAGTCTGCGGTCCATTTCAAATGGAAATCCATAAACAATAAACTCATTTTATCTTACCAGGAAACTATAGAAAATTATTACCGGCAAAAAAAATACCGGGGAGTTGCATAGAATCCCCGGCAGACTTGAAAGTTATATTTTTGCTATAGACTTTTTAAACCATTTTTCTCTATAACCTTACCAAAACACAGCATACAAAACAGCCAGTATTATTAAAATGGCATAAGCGCTGATATTAAAGACCTTATCGGTTTTAAATGTTTCCGAAGTAAGTTTTATAGCCTTGGAGTCATCATCATTTTCGGAAGTCGTCAGACTTACGCCGGCAATAACAGCAATTGAAATCAGCAGCGTATAGAGCATCTGGTCCATCCAGGGCAGATTAATGCCCGGCAGTTTTAACAGGAATGCCACAATAATAGATGAAACTACCCCGACAATGGCGCCGGTATTATTGGTCTTCTTCCAGAATAATCCCAACAGAAATACAGCCAGAATTCCCGGGCTAACCAAACCCGTATATTCCTGAATATATACGAACATTTGTGGAATGTTACCCAGCAGAGGGGCCATCAGGCAGGCAATAATCAGGGCAGCGGCGGCGGCTAAGCGTCCTACGTATACAACCTGTTTATCCGTAGCATTCCGATTGAAATAGGGTTTATAAATATCCATGGTAAATATGGTGGAAGTGGAATTAAGCATCGACGCCAGGGAAGACACTATGGCGGCCGTTAATGCGGCCAGCACCAGACCTTTTAATCCCGTCGGTATGAAAACAGAAATAAGCCACGGATAGGCTTTATCATAATTGATCACTCCATCGCTTTTTAGAAAAGCATCCTGAACGCCGTCTATTACCGCGGTACCCGCCGGCTGTGCATAAAGAACATAGGCGATAATACCGGGAATGACCACAATCAGGGGAATTATAAGTTTTAAGAATCCTGCAAAAGCGATACCCCGCTGGGCTTCCTTCAGAGATTTAGCGGCCAAAGCCCTCTGAATTATATACTGATTAAATCCCCAGTAATATAAATTAGCTACCCACAACCCGCCGATGAGCACGGCAATTCCGGGCAGGTTAAAAAATTCGGGATTATCCCGGCTGATAATCATATGAAATTTTTCATCGGCCGCATTCAGAATGTGGGTCAGCCCGTTGAATACTCCTCCACTGGCAGAAACATGATCCAAGGCAATGATGGTTGTTATTAAACCGCCCATGACCAACATGATCACCTGAACAACATCGGTCCAGGCTACGGCCGAAAGACCCCCGTAGAGCGAATAGGCGGCGGCAATAAAAGCCAGGACAAGGATAGCATAAATAATCAGTTCGCCGGTACCGGTTCCCAGGATGGTATCCAAAGCCTTGGCGCCCAGAAAAAGTACCGAAGTCAGGTTTACAAAAATAAAAAGCGCAATCCAGAAAACAGCCAGGATTGTTTTAAGACTGGTACTGAACCGTTGTTCAATAAACTCCGGTATCGTATAAATCTTCTTTTCGATAAAAACAGGCATGAAAAATTTTCCGACAAGGATCAGTGTAAAAGCCGACATCCATTCGTAAGAAGCGATGGCTAAACCTACCGCAAAACCGGAACCCGACATGGCCACAAACTGTTCGGCGGAAATATTAGCCGCAATAAGCGATGCGCCGATCGCCCACCACGGCAGGGCTTTGCTGGCTAAAAAATAATCTTCCGCGTTTTTCTGATGGCCGGCTTTATCGCGCGAAACCCAAAGACCGATGGCAACAATAATAACAATGTAACCGAAGAAAACTGCATAATCGAGAATTGAAAATTCCATAAATGCTCCAAGTCTGTTAAATAAACCTCAGATTAATAAATATATCTCTCTAATTATAGTATACTACAATAATTTAACAATCCCTGTCTTACGGATATTATAAAGTTTTTTCAATATAGGTATAATTTTGAATTATTTCTATGCGAAAGCGACTGTCGTATAAAAAATTTTCGCCGTTAAAAATCAGCTTAATTTACTTTTATAAAAGGAAACCGGCTAAAGAATTATTCATTCCTGAATCTATTATCCAGATCTTTAGCATAGGCGGAATTAGGCGCAATATTTTTCAGCCTTTTATATAATTCATATCCGGCCGGTTCATTCCCTGTTTGCAAATAGATCCGGCACAAATTATAAAGAACCTGCGGATCATTTGCCGACATCATTTCCGCTTTCTCCAGATATTCCAGAGCCTGTTTCAGATTATTTGACTTTAAATGAATCAGGCCCAGCCATTTGACAGCAAAAAAAGTAGGATATATTTTTAGGGATTTGGACAACAGTTTAAAGGCCTGCTGATAATCACCATTCATCAGTAATAGTGTAGCCGCCTTTTCATAGAACTCCGTTTCATAAGGAATAGAATGAATCAGCGCCAAATATTCCCGGTACGCATCAGCAAAGTTTTTTTGTTTTTCATAATAACCCGCCAGTTCAAGATGAGCCATTTCCATGCTGAAATCGGTGCTGCCCAGCTTTTTCATGGCGATTTTTTCGAATAGATTTGCCGGCTTAAAATCATGTAAAAAACGCTTGGGCAATTCTTTGGATTTAAACGGCCATCCTTCTTTAAGGGAACGGACAGTCAGTTCACCGACAATACTGTCCAATTCGGTATAGCCCCATTCCTTTCTGTAATAGGCATCGTTCTTTAAATTAGCGGAATCCAATTCTGAAGTAATGATTTTTCCCTTCAGGATTGCAGTATAAAAAGCTTTTGTCATCAGGAAATAGCCGCTGATATTGGGATGCAGATGCTCAAGGATCAGATTATGGCCAATAATACTATCCGGGCTGTTGGCTTCAAAAAAAGCATTAACCGGGGCAACAGGAAATTTATAATCGATTGAAAGCGCTTTGATTATCCTGTTAAATTCAGACGGCGCCCTGAATCTCAGAGCATCCATGTCTTTGGCCAGTACATACATTTTCCTGGCTTCTTCAGTTTTTTGCTGTTTTACCAATTGCCAGGCCGTTTTAAAGGCATCATCCGCCGACTCGCCTTTATCATTTTTTACAGAAATAAACGGCACCTGATCGCGCAGGTTACAGACCAGATCGCCGACAAGTAACGGTATATTCCGTTCCTGAATTCTTTCTATAATTTCCTTGAAATTCTCCCTAAACTGATTGCACCCGGACTGATACATTGCGCTGTTTAACGGTATGGTCTGCTCGCCGACAATTCTGGCCATTAAGGACTGGGAAGGATCGATTCCCGAACCATCATGTACGGCGGAATGTATTGCTTTTTTTATATTTCCAATCAGACTTCTGAGCAAAAGAACCGTTTTGATCCTGCGTAATTTAAGGTACATTTTAACCAGATTTCTGCTGTTACCCAGCGATTCCAGAGAACCGACGCCCATTGCACCGTAATATTCATTATGCCCGGCATAAATCAGTATCAAATCCGGAGAATGTTCAAAAACTTCATCCAAAAAATCCAACAGCGCATACGTATTTATGGCCGACATAGCCGTATTGACAACTTCGAAATGAAATTGGGGATAGGTATCCTGTAAGCGTTTTTCTAAAATCCGGCTGAAAGTAAGATTATTATTGTAAGGAAAACCCGCGGCAGTCGACCCCCCAAGAATAAATATTCTGTATCCGTTTGCAGGTTTCTTTTTCAAGAATAAATCACGAACCGGAGAAGGTATAGTAGACTGCATAAAGAAAAATCGTCCGGCGGCATTCGGATTAATCCTCCAGTATTTGGAGGCAAGCTTTTCCGGACCGTCGATAAAAAGCGCGTGGTCGCCACCGTAATCAAATAACCTTAATCCAATTTCTAAGAAAACAAAAAAAAGCACCGGGATAAAAATAGTGATTAGGAAGAATATTGTCTTTTTTATCCGGTTTGATTCGCTGCTTTTATCCAGTAGCGGCTTTTTTTCAGGTTTCACCGATCACCCGAGCGTAACTTGCACATTGTGCTCCTTTCCATCCGAATACGATGGAATAACAGCACCACCAATTTCTTTACCGTCAACTAATATCGTCTTTACACCTCTGAAAACGCCATCAGGATTGTTAACATGAATGTTATAAAGGGCGTTCTGGAATTTCCTGGTTATCCGGATGCTTTTCCATTCTCTCGGAATGCAGGGATCGATTCGCAAACCATTAAATTCAGGCCGGACACCCAAAATATACTGTGAAATAACCACAAACGACCAGGCTGCCGTTCCCGAAAGCCAGGAATTTTTGGCTTCGCCGGGAGTAGGGGCGTCTCTTCCCGCCGTCATCTGGCTGTAACAATAGGGTTCGGAACGATAGATTTCGATCTGCGATTCCTTATTGGCCGGACAGATGCTTTTATAATATTCCATGGCTTGATTGCCATTACCCAGCATGCTTTCCGCAATTTGTATCCAGGTATTATTATGGGTAAAAATACCGGCATTTTCTTTATAACCCGGGGGATATGAACTTATTTCACCCAGTTCGATATGGTAGGTTTGGAAGGCCGGTTGTTGTAAAATGATTCCGTTTTCTGTGGCCAGTTTTTTATTTACGCTGGCCAGCGCTTTTTCGGCATAGCCGTTATCCAGACCTATTTTACCAAGAATACACCAGCCCTGGCTTTCAATAAAAATCTGCCCTTCTTTATTTTCATGGGAGCCGACTTTATTGCCGTTGGCATCATAGGCGCGTAAAAACCAGTCGCCATCCCACCCGCTCTTGTAGACATTCCGGCGCATTTCTTCGGCATAAGCCGAGCATTTTTCAGCCTTATCCTTTTTACCCAGATAATTATAGATATCAATCATGTCCTGGCAGGCATAACAAAACATGCCGGCGATCATCAGCGATTCCGCCGTTGTTCCTTTGTCAAAATCACCCGCCAACTGAAAACTTTCGCCGGGTGTTTCGGAAAAGCAGTTGAGATTAAGACAATCATTCCAGTCTGCATGACCGATTAAGGGAAGATTATGCGGCCCGCGGTTATTCAGGATATATTGAATAGAAATTTCAAGATGATCCAATAAAGTGGCGCTGCTATCTTCAATATCCGCAAAGCCGGTTATGGCATTCAGAATATTCAGATCTCCGGTTTCCCGAATATAGGCGGCCGTGGAAATAACCAGCCATAACGGATCATCATTAAAACCTCCGCCGATATCCGAATTGCCTTTTTTGGTCAACGGCTGATACTGATGATAACAGGTACCGTCCAATAACTGCGTTGCCGCTAAATCCAGAATACGCGTGCGGGCTCTTTCCGGAATCATATGAACAAATCCCAGGATATCCTGATTGCTGTCCCGGAATCCCATGCCCCTGCCGATCCCGGACTCATAAAATGAAGCCGATCTGGACAGGTTAAAAGTGACCATACACTGATACTGGTTCCAGCTATTAACCATCCGGTTAACAATCTCATCATCGGTCTCGGCCTGATAATTGGCAAGCAGGTTTTCCCAATAATGATTAAAATTTTTAAAAGATTTGGCTACGGAGCCTTTTACAGAAAACTCTTTAAAGACCCTTTGCGCTTCTGTTTTAAAGATCACTCCCGGTTTGATAAATTTTTTATCTTTGGGATTTTCCGCATAACCTAACAGGAAGAACAAGGACTGCTCCTGATCCGCTTTAAGCTCCATATCCACCTGATGCACGCCCACCGGAGACCAGCCGTGTGTGATACTGTTTTTACAATGGCCGTCGGAAATAACCTGCGGGCAATCGAGCCCGTTGTAAAATCCTGCAAAAGCATCCCGGCTGGTATCAAATCCTGAAACCGGGTGACTGCATGCAAAATATCCGTAGTGGTTACGTCTTTCCCTGTATTCTGTTTTATGATAGATAATGCCATCCTCTACTTCCACTTCTCCCGTAGAAAAATTCCGTTGAAAATTGGTCATATCATCATAGGCTTCCCATAAGCACCATTCGATTAAACTCCACAGACGGATGTCTTTTATCTTTGTGGATTTATTATGAACTTTTACATCCCATATTTCATTGCGGTAGCCGGGCGGAATAAAAAAAGTAATTGTAATCTCCAGACCGTTTTTTTCTCCTTGTATTTTCGTATAACCCATCCCATGGCGGCATTCATAACGATCCAGCGCCACCCGCATCGGTTTCCACATGGGATTCCATGCGGTATTGCCATCCTTTACATAGATATATCTGCCATTATTATCCATGGGAATGTTGTTGTAACGATAACGGGTTAACCGGCGCAATCTGGCATCCTGATAAAATGCATAGCCTCCCGCTGTATTCGAAATAATACCGAAAAATTCCTCGCTCCCTATATAATTGATCCAGGGTAAAGGCGTATCGGGTCTGGTAATTACATATTCGCGATTTATATCATCAAAATAACCATATTTCATATATAGCACTCCCTTTTAATCAAAGATTATAAACCGGCCGATATAACAGAGAATATACCCGACCTATATTTAAAACAGACTATAAATAAATGGCGCTAAGGCCGAACCTTCGGCGAAAACAATTAAGGCGCTCAACAAAACCAGTATTACAATGATAGGCGCCAACCACCATTTTTTTCTTTCTTTCAGAAACAGCCAAAATTCTTTTATAATACTTAGTTTGCTCATCTGTAACTCCTTTAAAATTGCCTTTGATACCGATTGATATCGAATGCTTTTTCCGGTCTTTTTATCCAGTATGATGTTTTTCCCGGTTCGAGTTTTCGGTTAAGAACATCCTTATTAATAATTTTCATGATGATTCCAATTGGCATAAAGACAAAGTAAAATAAAACAGCCAGAATTATTCTGGAAATAAACCAGCCTAAAACTAAGGCTATGCCCATCCAGATCACATAGATCGGGCGCAGTAACGGTTTAAACAGAAATCCACTCATCAGAAACAGAAGACCTAACCCTACCGTTATAAAGAAAGTAACGGTGAATGAATTATAAATAAAAACAACAGTCCCAAGAATAATCAAGGCTATAGCCATCGTCAACCCGAATTTTGTCATGGCCTTATCAGACCGATCCAGATTTCTTATACTTGTTCTGATATCGTTAATCAAGCTCATAAACAGGTTCTTTCATAATAAAATCGGGCGTTTCCCTTTGCTGCCGTTTATCGATGATAAAATTACCTAAAACAAGATAATCCATTTCGGTTTTTACAAAACAATTAAAAGCCTCCAGCGGTGTACAAACAATCGGTTCACCGCGCACGTTAAAAGAGGTATTGATAATAACCGGACAGCCTGTAAGTTTTTCAAATTCGGAAATAAGTTTGTAATAGAGCGGAATTGTTTTCTCGGAAACCGTTTGAATCCGGGCGCTGTAATCCACATGGGTTACCGCCGGAATTACCGATCTTTTCACGGATAATTTGTTTAACCCGGATTTTAAGTTATCCTCTTCGGAAATTTCCATTTTTTTGTCCTGTTTAACCGGAGCTACCAAGAGCATATAAGGGCTTTCCCTGTCGATCCCGAAATATTCATGCACTTTATCTGCCAGAACAGACGGCGCAAAGGGCCGGAAACTTTCCCTGAATTTTATCTTTAAATTCATAACCGATTGCATTTCCGCAGAACGTGCATCGCCGATAATTGACCGGTTACCCAAAGCTCTTGGCCCGAATTCCATTCTACCCTGAAACCAGCCCACTACTTTTCCTTCGCTGATCAGACGGGCGGTTTCGCTGCACAATTCTTCTTCATCCCATTCAGAGTAATTGATTTGACGGTCGGATAAAAACTTCCGGATTTCATCGTTCGAGAACTCCGGGCCGAGATATGATCCTTTTTGTTTATCTGTTTTATTATCTGCTACTCTTTTATTATCCAAAACCTGATACCAGGTAAACAAGGCAGCGCCAAGCGCTCCTCCGGCATCGCCTGCAGCCGGCTGTATCCAGATATCTTCATAGGGTCCTTCTCTTAGAATTCTACCATTGCCGACACAGTTCAGAGCAACACCTCCCGCCAGACATAAATATTTCTGTTTAGTGTTCTTATAAATTTCCCTGGCAATCCTAAGCATTACCTCCTCAGTCACATCCTGTACAGACCGGGCTAAATCCATATGGCGCTGAGTCAATTCCGATTCCGGTTTTCTGGGCGGTCCTCCGAACAACTGGTCAAACTTTTTATTCGTCATCGTTAACCCGGAGCCGTAATTAAAATAATCCATATTCAGCTTAAATGAACCATCTTCCTTGAGATCGATCAGGTTATCATAAATGGTTTGCACATAACGGGGCTCCCCATAGGGAGCCAGCCCCATCACCTTATATTCACCGGAGTTGACGCGAAATCCTGTATAATAAGTAAATGCCGAATAAAGTAAACCCAATGAATGCGGAAAATGAATTTCAGATGTTAGTTCAACCCGGTTATCCTTTGCCACTCCTATAGAAGCAGTAGCCCATTCGCCGACACCGTCCAGGGTTAAAAAAGCCGCTTCCTGAAACGGAGAAGGGAAAAAAGCGGATGCGGCATGTGACTCATGATGCTCGGTAAAAAGAATTTCGCCTTCATACCCGGTTTCTTTTCTTATAATATCCGGAATCCAGAGTTTCTGTTTCAACCAGAGGGGCATGGCCATCAGAAAGGAAACAATTCCTTTGGGTGCATAGGCCAGATAGGATTCCAGGATGCGTTCGAATTTTATAAACGGTTTATCATAAAAGGCGATATAATCAAGATCAGAAGAATTGATACCGGCATAGTTAAGACAAAACCGAATCGAATTGACGGGGAAGCCGAAATCATGTTTTTTTCGGGTAAATCTTTCTTCCTGAGCGGCCGCAATGATCTCTCCATCCTTAACCAAACAGGCGGCGCTATCGTGATAAAAGCAGGATATTCCTAAAATAAACATATATCTTTGTATCAATCCTCAATTATGCCGGATCATTTTTATTCCAATTTTTTATTAATTTAATAAAAACCGGCGTTAATGGCAGAACCATTTTCTTCAAACATATCATTAAAAACAAATTAATACAAATCGATTGAACTTATGGTGTTTGATTTTTCAACCGGTAAATTCAAAAAATTCATTTTTAGACGGACAATTTATTTATTAATAATTTATAAGGATAACCTAATTACGAACGCCGGCTTAAAATATACCGGTATACTTTGTTTAAGTAAGGTTAAAAGCGCCTGGTCTAAAATAGTCAAATATCTTGATTAAACCTCTTTTTCCAATTTATCGTACCAGTTTTTCTTAAGAATATACGTAGTAATCAACGCTATCGCCAAAACACCGGCAAACCAATACATTTCCTTTATAACAAGATACATCGGTATAGCTACTAACGAAATCTGCCAGATTAAACCAATAAAAACATTAAAGCAGTCTCTGCGAAAATTCTTGTTTCTTTTAAATTCCGGATTATCGACCAGTAGCAGATCGTGAACAGGTTTCCAGAATCCCCAGGGACGCACCCGTTGATAAAAGGCTTTCAGCACATCCATATCATCAGGTTTGGTCAGCAGAGTAGCCAGAAAACATCCGATTAAAGATATGATCAGAATAATCGGAAATCCTTCCAGCGCAGTATATGATGGTAATATTTTAGGTATGGCGAGCGAAGCCGCCAGGCCTGAGATCATCCCCCAAAAATAACCAAACCCATTGAACCGCCACCAATGCCACTTCAGGACATTGGCTGCAGCATATCCGCCCCAAAGGGAAGATACGATCCACAAGGTAATATCATTAATCGATTCGACGATAAACCCGAAGCCAATGCCAATCGCAACAACCGCAATAGACGCCAGATAACTCATTTTTACATATTTTTTATTTGAGGCGCCCGGATTTATGTATTTCTTATAAATATCGTTTACAATATAAGCTGGCGCAGCATTAACCGTAGCCGCGAAAGTGGACATAAAAGCGGAAATTAATCCAGCTAATAAAATGCCCATTAAACCAACAGGCATAAAATTCTTTATAGCATAGGGCAGGACCATTTCAAAATCAATATCTGCGCCCATAGCATTAAGCTGAGGACTAAAGAATACCAGCGCTAATACGGTTAATCCCGTAATTAAAAAGTAACGTGGAAAAATTAGAGCCACATTAACAAATGCGCTCATTAATCCAGCTTCCCGGGGATTACGGGTAGCTAAAATTCTTTGCATATCATAGTTAGGCGCCGGGCCTGCAACGCTGACCAGTATGCCTTTAAACAAAACCATCATAAAAAATATGGTGAATAGAGAATATTCATCGGTAAAAATTTTATCATTCACAGAATTCATAATTCGCGACCAGTCAAGATTTAATTCCCAGCCAAAGAAAATGTTTTTCCAGCCCTCTGGAATAACTTTGGCAAGCATCTCGGGGGATACTTTGCTCATGGCAATAATACCAACGGCGATTGAAGCGATGGTCATGATTGTAAACTGAAGCACTTCCGTAAAAACCACACTGAACATACCTCCGGAAACCACATAAATGGTAGTGATGCCCATAAAGATCAGCGCATAGGTATTGGCCGATAAGTCCCATGGCAAAAATGTGGTGGTAAATTTTCCTATACCTTCAAAAGCATAAGCTAAAAAACCGATCACACTAACCAATGCAAAAAGAACCACGCTGATATGGGCAAGTTTTCCGCCCTTACCATCTCCAAACCTGAAAGTAATCCATTCCGCACCGGTTAAAACATTGGAACGTCTCAGCCAGATGGAAAGATAGACCATTAAAAATATCTGGTTAAAGGTCGGCCATACCCATGGTATCCAGGCGCTTTTCATTCCATAAACGAAACAGAGATAAACCAGCCACATTGTTCCAGTAATGTCAAACATTCCGGAAGCATTGGAAATGCCTAAAACATACCAGGGCATGCTTTTGTCTCCAAGAAAGTAAGAATCCAGATTTTTTGAGGCTCTTTTCGATATATAGAATCCGATAAAAATCGTCGCCAAAATGTAGAGTATTATAATCCCAAGATCGATACTATGTATTTCCACGTCAGATATCCTTATTCCGTCATAATATTTTTATGCTTCATTGATTATTTTAAATGGTAAACCGATTATTGTTTTTAGACATTATGAATTATGATTTAATTCCGTTTAATTATACTTCAAGCGTCTGTCAGTATCACTATTTTTAGTTTTTAGTGTCATATAAAAAAAACGCCTGCGGTGTCAGACCGGCCGCAGGCGCGTTTGAAAAAAGATAATCCTATTTAAGCAGCATCATTTTACCGGTTGCTAACTTTGACTGAGTCTGCAATCTGTAAAAATATATACCACTGGGCAGAGAAGCGCCGTTAAAACTAACTTTATGACTGCCGGCACTCATAATACCGTCAACAAGTGTGGCCACTTTTTGACCTAAAACATTATGCACCGTAACAGTTACCTGTTCCCTGGCGTCCAGTGTAAAAGGAATGGTCGTACTCGGGTTGAAAGGGTTCGGATAATTAGTATTCAATGCAAATTTCTTAAGTTCATTTCCAAGATCCGGATCTTTAATTGCAACTTCTACAGGAGCCATTAATTCAGCAGCTCCAAATACCTGTGGATTATTCCAGGCATTTCCATCTTCCGTCCACCAGCGACGATTGATGTTGAGTTTTTCGGAGTCAACGTCTTTACAGGAAATTTCAAAACCGATTTGCTCGCCTTCTTCCAGGTCGAAAGTCAGGCTGTCTGCAGGAATGGACAATTCAAAATTGTAACCTTCGTCCGTATCTAAAAATGCAAACACACCCGGGCCCTGGGAAGCGCTGACTACATTGCTGTCGATTGCATCATATACCCAGCGCCATTGAACGTCATTATCATCATAGGCGGCTGCTCTTTCATATCCGCCATCGATAAACAATTCAGTATTATCCATTTCCCATGGGGCAGCGCCGGCAATATGACCTTCCAGCGAATCATCGATAACTTTTACAAAAACATATAAATTATCAGCATCCCAGGAAACCCAGAAGCTGGCCTGAAAATCATCCCAGGTTGATAGCTTTTCAGCCGGCAGATCGCCGTTTTCATAAACTTCCATGGGGAATTCAGGTAATCCATACCATCCTTCATCATCATTCATAGCTCCGTCAACTTCAATATCCGACAGGTTTTCTCTGATATCAAGAACACCACTGCTGATTTCTCTGTAATCCAGAGAAGCTGTGCCGAATACCTGCGGATTATTCCAGGCATTTCCATCATCCGTCCACCAGCGGCGATTTACATGGTATATTTCGGAATCAACGTCTTTACAGGAAATTTCGAAACCTATATCAGTACCTGGATCAAGGCTGAAAGTTAAGGAATCATAGGGAATTGCCATTTCCAGATTATAACCATGATCGGTATCCTTAAAACTAAATTCTCCAGGGCCTTGTGAAGCGCTGACTAAATTGCTGTCGATTGCATCATACACCCAGCGCCACTGCACATCGTTACCATCGTATGCGGCCGCTCTTTCGTTACCGCCATCGATAAACAATTCCATATTATCCATTTCCCATGGTGCAGCGCCGGAGATATGGCCTTCTGTAGAGTCATCCTGTACTTCGAGAAAAAGATAAAAATTATCACTATCATACATAACTCT
This sequence comes from Calditrichota bacterium, assembly GCA_003854985.1. Taxonomy (GTDB): domain Bacteria; phylum Calditrichota; class Calditrichia; order Calditrichales; family Calditrichaceae; genus Zgenome-0002. Next base: position 60,756 of record RQOG01000006.1, on the reverse strand, counting down.
GTAAATTGACCAGTGATCGGCAAAAAGCGGATCAGGATCAGGCGCTCCGGCTTCAAAAATTAACATTCTTTCCGCTGTTACATTCTTCCAGATATCATCCAGATCTCCATCAATTGTGGGCGCATCAAATGTGTAAGGAATCATTAAAATATCATCTGTAACGGTCGTTTCACCAGCAAAACAATTGAATGATAGAGTCATAACAGCCATAAGGATCAGTAACACTCGAAACATATTACGCATTATTCTCTCCATTTTTTGTTAAAAGTTTCCGTTTACTAAAACAATTGCCAAGAACTCTTAGCCAATTGTTGTCCAGCTTACCTACTTTGTGTAAACCAAGACTACTAAATCCTACTATTATTGTTTTGGTATGCGCACCTCCTTTTTTTATCTTACTTAAAATATTAATAATGTTTTCTTATTGCCGGCCGTAATAATCTGCCCCATTTTCACCAATACCTAATTTCAGAATAGTGGAATCTTTACCAGCAGTCATTGAATTGCTGCGATTAATATAGAGTGATTTACTACTTCCCCACACGATCTCATCTGCTTTAGGAACATCCTTCATAATAGTCGTATCTCCATAAAAAGGCAGAAGACTTTGAGTTTCATCATATATAAATAATGAGTATTGCGGATGATCGTTTGAACTCAACAGAATATCGCCGTCTTCAGAAATCGCCATGGAAGATATGGTTGGTGTCACGGTGCCGATCTGCTGGCCATATTCGGAATTTGCCCAGTCCACCACTAGCTCGTTTCCAGCTAAATCGCCGGTTTCGTTATCAATGGCGCTTTTCCATACGCCCATATCCGGCACAGCGGCGTCGCGACCGCCATAGCTGGCGGCAACATACAAATATCCGTTATACACTTTAAAGTCAATAAAGTCATAATCGTTATAACTTGCGCCGACTTCCCGAACGGACCGGTCTGGTTTAACAAGCACAATAATATCCCTTTTGCCTGTGTAGATATTCAGATTCTGATCAAAATCCAGCACAATGGCCGTTTGCCCGAGAGCAGCGAATGTTTCCTGCGCCCCTGTTACCGTGCTTAAACGGTATAAATCTCTTCGATTGGCCACAAAATAAAGGTAGTTATCCGGACCTGCTTTTATATCGTAAGGCCGATCCTGGTTAGTAGACCATGATGTTTCTATTTCTCCGAAAGGATTCACCTTGTAAATAGCCCTTCTTATCGCCACATACATGTTTTCATCTTTATCCATATCTATGGTGTATAACAGGTTATTCACGCTGGTAAAATCTGCATAATTGGTCCATGCTTCCTGTATATATAAATCAGGATACCTGGCAATTCCCAACGCTCCATAGATCATCACTTTTAGAGTGATTAAATCTCCGGCAATTGCAGGACGATGAACAATAATTTGGTTAGGGCCAAAACTGCTTATAACGCTTCTATAATTATCAAAATAAACGGCTACTGAATCCGGGTTAATTGAGAAATTTTCACCATCGATTATAACAGTACGTATACCGGCAATAATACTATCGGCCGGTTCAACTGCGCGAATTACAGGGTCTTTCACGGCATCCTTATTATCAGGATCATATATTTTAGGAATATCCTCAAATTCATTACAAGCAAAAGAAACGATCAGTAAAATACCTAAGATGATTCTTTTTGCATACGTGTTCGATAACTTTTTTATCATAATCATATCCTCGTCTTACTTTATGGCGATACGGCCGGTAATTCTTTGTACATTATCAAAAATTCCAAAAGGCGCATAAGCATAGTCAAACTCAATGCCAAATTTAGAGACGCCTACACCGAAAGTAAGACCGTCTTCATCGTTGTTCAGCGTATATCCGGTTCTAAGCGACAACATGTTCATCAAGGTATAATCAAATCCTATTTTTAACTGTTCCGCATGCGCCCGGGGATGTGTAAGGTCAACAGAAGCAATTAGCGAATGCATTTCTTTGTCCAGTTCGATTAAGTTATTTAAATCTGTTGAAACGCCTAACGTAAATAACAGCGGAAGCTGGAAATTCTCGTTTTCATATTTAATCTCGCGGGCAAAATTCCTGACCGACATTCCGAATTTTATACCCTTGAAACCCGTATCAAATAAAGTTCCAAAATCAAAGGCAATCACATCGGCAATATTCTTTTTCTTTAAGGTATTAACGCCTTCTTCAATAACACTGGTCCCCAGATACTGGTAAACATACTTCACATTGCCGCCCACAGAAAACTTATCCGATAAAGATTTGGCATAGCCAATACCGATCGCTAAGGCGGAAGGATTAAATGTACCCATATCAACAAAGCCCTGGGTGTTTGGGAATATCATGGTATGATCTAAGTCTCCGTAATCAACGGATTGCAGTGATAATCCTATTACGCCATATTGGCCGAGAGAAGGCCTGTAGGCCAGACTAAAGGCCACATATTTGATATCGGCTATAAAACTATTTAAACTAAAGCTGGTTTCCACCATATTGGGCAATGTCGCCATACAAGCCGGATTAAAAAACATGGAAGATGAAGCGATTTCCCGGGAATTAACCGCTTCGGCCATTCCGCTTGCCCTTGCGTCCGATGAGACGCTGAGAAACTGGAATCCTGTTTGGGCCAGTTTTATTTCCTGTGCATATAATATCCCGTTGGATAGTATAACGCAGGCTCCCAAAAGAATAATTACAAATTTAATTTTATTCACGCTTTTTTTCTCCTTACCTTCTTTATAAAAAATATCACAGCACAACAATCTGGAATTCAGGTTTTTTTATTGCGTCAGAAATCAATTTAGCGCTTTCGGATATAGTGACTTTAACCAGATATTTGCCGTCTGAAAGACTTGCGCTGTACCTGCCCCTGATTTTAAATGTACTTTCATTGGTCAGTGTATCAATGACTTGTTTGCAATAAGCATAAGTTTCAGCAGGCATTGAATTATTCAATCCGACCTGCGCGCCGGCAGCATTATAAAGGGCCATATCGAAACTTATATTCTTATTTTTTTTCGTTAATTCATAACTGAGAAAAAAAGTTAAACTGCCGGACATACCGGCGCTTTTATTTATGGCAAGATAAAAATCAACCGGCTGACTTTCTCCCTGGCACCGGCTGTTATAAAGCGCATTTGTCGATAAAAAATCCAAATCATCTATGTATTTTGATATTTCGGTGACTTTTTCGCCAATACCGGTTGTATCATATATTTCCGTCACTTTTTTAGCTGAAACCCGGACAAAATTCGAATCAATAATAGCGCCTGACACATCAAAAACATAAGCATCACTGAGCAATTGACAGGCTTTATCGTCCAGGGCAGAGATAAAAAATGTTTCCTCTTTATAATCATCGGGCAGTATGCTGTCGCAGCTTATTAACACTAGCATCATGAACAGCATGGATAAAAACAGAGTTACATTCATCTTTCTTAATTTAAAATTCATTTTTAACCTCAAAATTTGTGTTATCTAATAATTACAAATTTTTTAATTGTATTCTCACCCTTTTTATACAAAAGAATGCCGGTTTCAGGATCAGGATAATCCTGAGTTACTTCAAAATAAGCGATATACAGGCCGCTGACGACCACCTGTCTGGAATCCGTCAGCATATTCCAGTGCTCATCGCCGCTTTCATCCGTATGTTCCAAAGTCCTTATCAGATCACCCCGCTCCGTAAATATCCTGATTTTACAGTAAGCCGGTATATTATAGAAAGCAATCTGATCTTTTACATCTGCTCCGGATCCAAATTGTAAGTTCATGGCTCTGATATTGTACGGATTTGGAACTACCCTGATCTCGCTAAGCGATTTTCCGGGCGGGCGGGTCAACCTGGCCGGTTGATTGGTCATCGTTAAATATTTACTGCTTGTAAGCGGCACACCGGGATTAATATCATTTGTACTGCCGTCATCTACCGTCTGAATATAATAGTAATAATTAAACCCTCTTCTCGGCGTCTTATCATCATAAGAATTGACTACATTATTTTTATCGCATGAAAAAATTAACTCATAAGTCGTATCCGGTCGGTCGATGGCTCTGTATAATCTGTAACCATTAAAATTGGACCATTTTTCCGCATTTACGCCGGTCCATGTTATGGAAATTTTATTACCTCCTGATGTGATTGCGAACTCTTCCGGTGCCGGCGGTGGTTTGACAACATAACCGTTTTCGTGCATATCTATGGCCCGGCGGAAAGTCTGGAAAAGAGAATCTTTACATGAATTAACATAAGCGTTTTTATATTCATTCCTGTCGTCTGTCGTCGATGAACCACCCGGCATGGTATAAGGACTGTTCTGGTTAAACCAGTTGTATATCACTTCTTTATTTTTTTCACGGCTAAGACCGTCAATACCTTCAGCCAGCACGATACGAATACTATCCCCGGGAGCCATGGTATAAGGGCCAAAGCCCTGGGAATATGAATACCCTCCGGGATCGCCTCCATACTTATCAGCAAAACTGGTTCCAACATCTTCTGCGTGATTTTTTAGTGGATGTCCAAAGGTCATATACCCGTATTTATTGGCCATTATCGTTTTATCACGCGTACATTTTTGTGCATCGCGGTCAGAACCCATAAAATTCGTGGTACTAGGCTGATATACATCATCGCTCTTATCGCTTACGGAACGATCGGCATGGATAACAACGGTTCCGGCATAATCAGCGCCTCCCAAAAGTTGTCCTTCTTTTGTATCCGGGGCGCCGATATCGCCTAAATAACCCGCATCTGATTCAGAATGAGATCCGTACCAGGCAAATATCGCCCTGAATTCAAAACCCGGCGCATTTGGATCCTGACCTACCACATCGTTTAAGGTATTTAACCCCCAGCTAACACCGGTGCAACCTTTTCCTAACTGAAACAGATCATAAGCAAAACCGTAACGATACTGGAAAAAGAACACGACATCGGTAAGCGTTTGAGAATAGGTTGTTCCCGCATCATCCCGAATTCCGGTATTCGTAAAAACATATTCATAGATATAATAATTGTCATGATCCGGATGACTGTAGGCTTTGATTTTTCTTTTAATTGTGATGCCAATATCCGTATGAGCGACATTATATAAAAGACGATCGCAGTCAATATTCGGATCAATTTCATCGATTTCATCAAAAACATCAAGATCGCTTGCCCCGGCATTATCCACATATACACGGGTTCTGGGCTCGCGCGCTATCAGGTAAAACTCTTGCGGGAAAACATGATTACCGGAATAAACAATATCTCTTCCCAGAGGAACAACCTCATAAGCAGAAAAATTACCTGTGACGGGATTTGTATATTCCGTTGTTCCAATCCACAATCCCTTACCCACACTATGATCTCGTAACTGAAACTCGGCAGGCCATCTCAATCCGTCATTTTGATCCGTAGCGAGAAAATCTCCGACCCGGCCACGCCGTCCATATTCAACTTCAACCCCTGTGCTGGAAAACCAATGGCGCAAAGAACCAACGCTAAGCCATTTGATATCATGTTTTCCATAAGTCTGAGCCTGGACAGGCTGAGTTTCCAGGAATATAAAAGCAAGTGATAAAAGAACTAAGAATAAATAATGATAAATATACTTTTTATTTTCTAACATAGCGCCTCTCTTAAATATTATCTAAAAATCAAATGTCAGCTTTATCCCAAAAAAGATTTGTCTGGGATCTAAAAAACTAAATGAAGTATTATTCGGCATATCGATATAGGCTTTATCATCCAGTATTTTCTGCATTTTATTGTGATTGACTTGCACAGCATTTAAACCGGTATCATCCAGTTCGAAATAGTTGCCGGCTGAATAATATATTACCCCCGCTTTCATCTGAGCAGGATCGATCATACCTAATTGTTCAATAGGCTGAAAAACCACGCCGGTCGCCCGGTAATCGCCTATCCTGTCATCTCCGGGAATATTCTTATAGGCCGGACTGGCAGGAAGATGTAAAGATTCCAGGTAATAGTTCTGATCATGGATACTATAAAAACTGGCGCCGGACAGCCTCTTCAAATCCAAGGCATTGTACAAATCCACAAAAAAAGCCGCCTTGATCTTATCAAAATCAAAGGTTTTGCTAAATCTGAAATCCAATTTATAATAATCCGTTACCTCCACATTATTTTGAATTCCCGGCGCAGAAAGAGGATTATACGTGAGATGTTCACCCGCCTTATAATCGCCTAATACATTCAGCGATATATCGCTAAAAATGTTAATCGAACCAACTTCCGGGCCAAAATCGGATGGAGTAAAAAACGTCAAAACCAATCTGGCATAAGGCTGAGGCGTGGGTTTTCTTTGATACTGATTGCCCGTCTGACGGTTATATAGATTTTGTTCCGAACGGTCTTCATAAATCTGGTTCAAACCAAAAAATCCACTTGTTCCCACCTGGTAAGTATAATTCACAAAACCACGCACCCATCGTCCTGTGTTTCTCCGGATCGTTATTTCAGCGCCGCGCACATCTTCATAAGAATTATTATTAGCTTTTCGGTAAGAAACATCTCCTCTTTGATTTAAAATTGACGTATAACTCTGCTGCCCGCTTATATCCCTGTAATAAGCCGCCAATTGCAACAGGAAGTTTTCTGCAATAACATGATCATAGCCAAGTTCGTAGGCCACCGTTTTTGCCTGAAGTAAATTAGGATCGCCAATATTTGCAATCTGCCCGGAACCGGTCCGGCTGATACGAAGCAATTCCTCATACACCGGCATTTGTTTAAAATGCCCGTAATTGAAAAATAATTTTGACTTTTCTGTAATCGGATGGGAAATGCCCAGACGCGGACTTAATGAATAATCAAATTTTGAATCTATAATTCGGTACTCGCCCTCAGGATCATAGTTGACTGAATAAAAATTTTTATCATATATGTCTTCCGGTTCTATCCATTTGGTATTTGAATTTGTAAAATCCAGTCTCACGCCGGCATTTAAGATAAAACCCAGGGCTTCAAATTTATCCTGAACGTATAAAGCGCCGCGATATGGAAATTTGGAAGTTTTGGTATAACTTATATCGTTCAAGCCCTCGTGAACATAGCCAAAATCAAAACCCAGGTTATAATAAACGAATTCCACGCCAGCTTTCAATAAATTCTCTCGGTTAAACTGTGAATTTAAATCGACTTTAAAGGTTGTTGAGGATATTTTGCTTTTATCACGCGCCGTGGATGTGTGGCCGCCAAAAAACATCCCCGTAATACCGCCATCCATGGCCGGGCTGAAGCCAAATGGCGCTTCATCAACATAATATCCGGGTACAACTTCATAATTTTCTGCATAATCTCTGATTCTGATGGGACCAGTATTATAATCCCGGTAAACATGCTCAATCTGCGCATCATAATAGGTGCTGCTGCTTAATGTATGCGATAACTTGGCGGCAAACACATAATGACCGATTTCTGAAACCGAATACCAGCCGTCTCCATAGATACGCCCCGGTCTTGTCTCCGCAGTAATTCTGGCAATATCAAAAGGGTAACGTAAAAATTCTGTCGGACTCCAGGGAACAGCGGCCGCAGAAATTCCCCAGCCTGGTCCGGTAAACTGTTTATCCGCTTCATTTACCGCTACTGTGTTAATCAGCCCATACATTCCGGATACCATTAAACGCATTTTACTATTAATATCAGAATTAAATTTCAGGCTGAAGAACTGATCCACATAATCGTCCCTGCTCAATGGGATTAACAGCATCTCACGTTCTTTTTTATAGGTGGCAAAAAACCTGAGATCTCCAAGTTGTTCGCCAATCAACGGAACGGGACCGCCAAATCCCATATCGATATTATAATCGGGTTCATCCGTAACCGGCTGCCGGCGTCTCTCCCATTTCCATACCTCTTGGGCGGCCGCAGGACTTAAATCATTATTCGGATCGCCGTCTTCCAATGTCTTCTTGGAAATTTCATTCCAACCTACAAAATCAGGATACTGCCTTTGCGTATATTCATCCCAGGCACCATTCCTGGTCCCGACCCAGCATACATCGGGATCCAGATACGGCCTGTTCCACATTGAATTCGGATCGTAAACTGAGATACCAAAATGCTTTGGCGTCGGCGGGCTGTGACGCCCAATCAGATTCAGATAATACTTATCCTTACTGCCATCTTTGGTTACGGTGTTAACAATGCCGGCTCTAACCTGTCCGTATTCCGCATTAAAACCGCCTCTCTCCACGGAGACTTCCTGGATACCACTTATAGCTATGCTGGTAATGGGTTTATTGTTTCTGGGATCGCGCATGGTAATACCGTCAATCTGAAAAAGCGATTGATTCGGGTCAGCGCCTCTTATAACCAGTCCGTCTTCAATACCGGCTTCCAGGCTGATTACGCTGGTAATATCTGTCATCGGTAGCGCATTTATTTCCTGCGGTGTAATAGCGGATACGCTTGTGGCAACATCATCTTTAATCCTATCCCGTTCTGCAACGATAACAATTTCTTCTCCCGCCATGATTTCCGACTCAAATTCAAAGTTTACAGTAGCCGTTTGATCAATCTGCACACGGACGTCGGTAATGGTTATCTTTTTATATCCCACCATAGACGCTTCAACTATATGAAGACCTGGCGATACGCGAAGAATGGTATAATAGCCATCCAAATCTGTTGCAGCACCTAAAAATGTCCCGGGAATAATGACATTAGCTCCGGGGATCGGTTCTCCGGTCTGCTTGTCAACAATGCGCCCGGAAATTTTCCCCGTCGTTCCGGCCAGTAAAAACCCCACACATATCAGGAGGAGAAGAGAGATGCTTAATAAAAGACGGTAATTATTTTTGATCATAAATAATTCTCCAGTTTTTTATATATCATTATTAAGTCTATTCTATATTTTATCGGAGAGCATTTTGCAATTTGCATACCAATGGCTTTATTTGCATTAATATGCGGGATTCTCCTTACTTGACAGTTATCATTATTATAAAAACAATCAATACAAATTATTATTTTGATAACATATTATTATTTTAATAATCATTTTCAGACAATATGAACACGATTTTCTAATCTCATCAGGCTTTAATCCCGTCGGCAGGCTGATGCCCGATAAGAATTTTTGAAGCAGTTTTATATTCTCTGGTTTTATGAATAAGTAGAGAAGTAATAATTACTACTAAAGAGGGAAACAGTACATCAAAAAGATTTACCAGATAGATATACCTGGCAAATTCATTCTGGTAACCGGCAACAATCTCTAAAGCAATTCTAATTATTACCAGAATGGTACCAACGCCCACAATAAGCAATTGAAACTTCTGTTGTTTTATCATCAGCGTTGAAATAAGAGCAGGCCAGCCGATATATAAAACAAGCATAGCTATATACACTAAACCATTTTTATACAGTAAAAGATAAAATGGCGCAAGGGTCATTGTTATAACCACCAGTAACAGCATGATTAATCTGCCAGATAAAATGGCTCTGTTTTCGCTGTGAAATTCAACCTGCATTCGGTTCAAATGAGATATGAAAAGCGTTCCGCTGCCTATCAAAGCGTCTGCGATTACTATCATCATCAACGACATACACAAGATGGTAATTAAACCTAATATTCCATTATTTAATATTAAAATTTTTTCCAAAACCTGCATATTAAATCCGGTATTATAATAAGCAATAATCATGGTAACTATGTATATTAAAAGCAGGATTACGGCCAGAAGACTCGAATTTAAATACCCGCTTTTTCCGGAATTTCTACCGCTTATAACTTTCTGTACCATGCTTAGATCAGCAGCCAAATTCCATATACTTATAATCAACAGAAATAAAACAAGCGTGACAAAATAAAGGACTTTATGAAATAATATATCAAACTGACCGGCAGAAAACACCTCATTGATATAAATCCCATAGTTACCGGAATCCAGAAAGACCGATAAAAACAAACCTGTGGCTATCGTTAATACTATAATAAAGCCTTGCACCGCTTGTGAAGCGATGACCGTATTCATTCCGCCAATAATTACATACAATCCTGTGAAAACGGTTACAAATACTACAAGCGCAAATAAATTAATAGTAATGATCTGATGCAGAAAAACCTGGACAGCAGATATGATAATTACAAGGCGGATAACAGAATTCCAGGCAAATAGAATACTGTTTATTTTTTTCCGCTGATCGGTTGCGGCTAATATTTTTTTTATTTTGCTGCTTTTATCATCAAAGGAATTAAGAGATCTCAGATATATATAAAAACAAACAAAATAACAAAAAGAGTAAACGATGATTAATACCAAATCGATCTTAAAAAGTACACCCGCTAAGAGCAATCCGACAATATAATTAATAAATCCACTGTTAAAGATTGCGAGACCGGATTTTATCCAACCGGAATTTTGCCCGGCTAAAAAATAACTATGAGTCGTCGAATCATCACGTGAACCCCAAAAAAAGATTGCCCCAAAAAGAACGGCAATAAACAGCCCGATTATACCAATATCTATAGCAAAATTACCCGTAATCCTTCTCCAGTGATCGTAATTTTTTTAGAGATAAAAGCATATTATATGCCAGCAGGAGACACAATGCAGAATTGTTCATATCAGTTAGAGTATTAATAACTATTAAGGGATAATAGCCAACTCATATTTTTTATTTAAAATGATACACTAAAAAATTTTTGTAATGATAAACCGGATTGCTTTAATAAATAAAACAGATTGCAGTTTTTTTATCATTCTGATAAAATCACATTATTAAAATAATAAGAAATGACCTGATAAAAACAGGGCAATGGGATTTACAGATAAACGAGTAGAGTAAATAAACGTTTAAAAACTTTCATTTCAGTCCCAGTTCTTTGCACATTCTGTAAAAATTGGGCGGAGCCAGGCCTAGAATTCTGGCGGCATCGGCATCGGATTTAGATTTTTCCCTGACAACGGAAAAATAACGCCGCTTCATCTCTTTCTCTATTTCTTTCCAGGGCAGCAGGTTATTTTCATCCCATAGTTCCGTCATTTTTTGCGGTTTAGCGTTTTTAGGCCCGAATGCATTTTCAACATCAGCAGGTTTTATTTTGCCTTCAGACAAAAAGAGTAATCGCTGAATTACATTCTGAAGCTGTCGCACATTTCCGGGCCAGTCATACTGTACAAGATATTCCAAAGCTTTTTTATCGATTTCGGGAACAGGAAAGTTCATTTTCCGGCAGAATTGCTGTAAAAAATAATCGAGCAGCAAGGGAATATCTTCTCTTCTTTCCTTAAGCGTAGGTACATGAATATTAACTACATTCAACCGGTAAAAAAGATCTTCTCTAAATGATTTTTCTTCAATAGCCTGATGTAAATCTCTGTTTGTTGCGGCAATAATACGTACATCCACTTTAACTTTATCAATCCTTCCGATTTTGTCCAATTCTCCTTCCTGCAGAACTCTTAATAACTTAACCTGTGCAGAGGGCGGCAATTCACCCACTTCGTCTAAAAAAATCGTGCCATGGTCCGCCACTTCGAACAAACCGGCTTTTGTGGAATTGGCACCGGTAAAAGAGCCCCTTTCAAAACCGAACAACTCACTTTCAATTAAATCGTCCGGCAGACTGCCGCCGTTAATAACCACAAATTTTTCAAATTTACGTTTACTGAGATAGTGAATATGTGTAGCGACTAATTCCTTTCCTGTTCCGGAAGCCCCGTAAATTATAACCGTAGCGTCCTGTTTAGCCGCCTTTTCTATCTGCATCCGCATTTTTTGGATGGTATCAGAGCAGCCGACTATTTGTTTTTCTTTTAAAATATCTTCGATGGAAAGTTTTAATTTATGACTAGTTTTTAGGGATTCTTCCGCCAATTGTTTTTTTTCATAGGCATTGAAGATCGATAAAATAAAATCGGTAGGCTGGTAGATATATTCATCAATATCCCCGGGATATTTGGTGCAATACCACATTGCTCCCGCTTCGATCAAACGGTTGGCAAAATCAAAATCGGATATGTTGACGGTTTTTTTGGTCACTACAATAATCTGAATACTCGGGTATATTTCTTTTATTCTGGTAATTAAACGTTCACCGGAAAGACCGCCGACAATTTGATAATCCATTATGATAACATCATATTTCCTTTTCTTCTTTTCCAGCAGTTCCAAAGCGGCATTGCCATCCGCTACCACATCCTGAATTAAAATCTGTCCTTTAAACGGTTCAATCGTTTTCCTTATTCGATGAACGTCATAATCCTCATCTTCTATCACCAATAAATTTATATTTTTAGAAAAGATCATAAAAACCCTGCGTGATGTTATTTTTGTAATTTTTTAGATTATATCAGTTTATTCATAATAAACATACCTGTCCTTAATGCGGAATATATAACGTAATCCGCGCGCCGCCTTCAGCCGTGTTTTCCGCATCCATTGTCCAGCCGCACCTTTTGGCAATTTCATAAGAAAGATAACAGCCGTAGCCCGAATTTTTATCTTCCGATTTTGTGGATATATTCTCGAGAAACATCTTCTTTAAACCATCTTCATTGCTCTGTAATAATTCCGGGATAATGCCGTTACCATTATCCGTAATGGTCAATACAGACCGGTTTTCTTCTTCATTGTGTTTTGTCCCTATGCTTATGGTAATATTATTCGTTCCGCTATGATCGATGGCATTCTGGATTAAAGGCTCAATAATTTCCCAGATAACAAATTCATTGATTTGTATAGATGGAATGGTCTCATCCAGATCCATTGAAAAATTAATTCCCTGAACAGCTTTTGAAGTCCGCAGAAAAATAGCATCAACAATAAATCGTAATACTTTATTTAAATTGGTTTTGAACAACGGGTTTCTTATCGTTTGTAGAGGAGGATCATACCATTTCATATCGTAAATAACGCGGGATATAAAATTAGCATACTGAGTTGTCCTGAATTTAATATCCTCAATGTTGTCTTTAGATAACGAACGTAAATCCTCCTTAATAAAACCCATAATTTTTTCAGCTTTATGGTGTGTATGATAAATTCTTTTGGTAAAAAGCGATTCCTTCTGGCGGTTTATGGAGTCCTTTAAATAGTTTTCTCTTTCCTTAAAAAGAAGCTGCTGCGTTTCGTCTCTCTCACGAATTGTAAAGGACGATATATAAAACATGGCCATCAGACCAAAAAGTATCAATGCAGAAAAAATAATAGCCGTCTGTTCATAGCTGACAATAACCTGATTGGTAATGAAGGTGAAATCGGGCTTTACCCTTAGGTATACCGCTCCGACATATTCGCCATAAGGGGCCAGCGGCACGTAAACATGGAATATTTTCTGATCTTCACTTACACTTACGATCTCCTCTCCGCCTGAAACACGGGATTTAACCTTGATAAAATTTTCAACCGCTTGTTCATGGGCCGAAATCCTGTCGGTAAGCGTTAAACGGTTATTATAAAAATATTCGAATAAATCCGCTCCGTTATCGATCGCATAAACCTGATTCTGATACGAAAGAAGCACGCACATATCTTCTACATTTCTTTGCAGAAGAGGCTGATTAAGAACAATATTAAAGGCCTGAATAAGTGTTTGTTCATTTTCACGAAAATCCGTGCGGCTGAGACTGTTGGTTTCCAGGATAAGTTCAACTGAAGTAGTAGTCAGATTGGCCAATTGTTCGGCGGATTCCCTTTTATACCACTCCTGGGTTTCGATCATCAGATTTTCGAGCGATGCTTTATTAATATAGGAAACGATCAGTTGAAAAACGATCAGGATTATGAACAACACCATGACATGTTTCCATTGAAAATGAGCTTTACCGAATGTTTTTTTTAAGTTCATAATCCAACCGCTACTTGATAAATGCCCGCTGGGAATTAATGGCCTGAGATGCCGTTATTAAAGCTTCTTCAACGCCCATCTCGTTTTTAAGAGCCTTATGCAGGTAGATGGACATGATATCGGATATCTTGGTATAGCTTTCCTTATACGGGCGATGCCTGCCCCATTCAAACAATTTTAGAATATAGGCTAATCCCTGATGCTTATCCATATACTCATGGTCATTATAGACTTCTTTATTAACGGGAATATACCCGCCCAAAGCATACAGAATCTGCTGAATGTCTTTTCTGAAAGCAAACTTCAAAAATTTCAGACACGCATCCTGTTTCGTCGAATTTTTCGATATCATCAGATTCCATCCGCCATAAACACTGGAAGTCGTATTCCCCTTAAAATGAGGCAGCGGCGCCAGGAGAAAGTTTTTGAGCTTAGACGTATCGGGCACTACGTTAAAATAGTGTTTATGAAATCCCGTCCATCCCCGCAGAAACAGGGCATCGTGTATATTGGAATAGATATAACTGTTATACTCGTCAAATTCGGTGACGATGGGCGGCGTTAGTTTATATTTATAGATTAAATCAACTAATAATTGCAGACCTCTGCGGGCGGCCGGCGTATTTAGATTAACCTGCTCTCCGTCAAACATTTCTGCGCTTTCGCTGTCGGACAGCATTTCATGAAAACTACATACCAGGCCTTCGAATTTATCGCCGGCAAAAAGATATACCGGAATATCCTTGTTCCGGAATTTTTCTCCTAATTTCAGCAGTTCTTCCCAGGTAATGGAGTTCAGAATTTTTTGTTCAATCTCTTCTCCGTTTTTTAATTCGCGGATAAAATCCCTGCGATAATACAGGTTGCCAAAATCCAGATACAAAGGCATGGCCACTAGTTTTTCATTGAAATAACAGGATTTTAACGCTTTTTCATGAATATTATCTAAAACGTTTTTGCCAATATGGTCATCAAGAGGAACGCTCCATTTGGCAAAACGGGGACTCCAAATTAAATCCACAGCAAACACATCAATATGTTCGCTCTGACTTCGCAGGGAGCGGGCTAAAATTTCTTTTCGTTCGTTTGTTGTAAACTTGCTGAACGGCAGATTAACGGGTATAACCTCAATTTCTCCGGCATATTCCTGATTAAAGACATCTACCATTTTCTGGTGAGCGTCGGAAATATTATCCGCATAATAGATTTGCGTGACACTCCGGCCAAGAGAAAACTGATCATCCAATGGTGTGAGCACGAACAGAAAAAAAGCAAGAATCGCGATGATGACCGCGATCAGCCAGAAAAGAATATGCCGCCAGCGTTTCAAGCTTTCACCTCCCTATAGGAATAAACCGTTTTTGTTATATCGATTTTTCCAATTTCCAGTAATATATAAAAAAGAGAATATGTATTGCCACCTCAAACCAATTTTATTATATGATGCCAACAGGCGGTTGGATTACGTATCTCCCCATACGGTAAAGCAAGAGATGACCTAATCTTCGTTTCACCGATTATACTGTCATTTTTTCGATCATGCCAAAGGTCGGATGCGTTTACCAGCGCAAAGAAGGAATCTACTTTCCTTTTTGACTGGATTCCGTATCAAGCACGGAATGACGTGTAGTGGAAAACCGCCGGCGTGAAGATAAAGCACGGAGCATTTTAAATTGCCTGCCGCCGGGGATTTATACTTACGTGATATACCAATGCTAAGAAAACCACGAAGGGCGCGAAGAAAAAACTTGCACAAGCAATACCTTCCCTTTTGATTAAGGGAAGGTGTCAGCCGGCAGGCTGACGGACGGGTCAGATAATCCCGGCTACAACCCGATGCACGTATGTTAACCAGAAAAATAAATTTGTGGAAAAGTGCAAACTTAAAGATAAAGCCCGGATTTTTTTTAGACCGTCTGCCGCCGTATTTTTGTTTGATATGCCAAGGAAACCACGAAGGACACGAAGGGCGCGAAGAAAAAACTTGCACAAGAAACGCCTTCCTTTTTGATTAAGGGAAGGTGCCAGTCGGCTGACTGAATGGATGGGTTAGACAACCCCGTCTACAACCCGCTACACGCACGTTAAGCAGAAAAACAGAATTTTAGAAAACCACCAGTGTAAAGATAAAGCCAGGTGAATTTTCATTTCTTTTTAACACCCAGTTACAAGTTAAGTGTAAAAACCTCCTTTTGATTTTTAAGGAAACGTTACGCATCTTCTTCTCATTAAAAAAGATGTACTTCACCGGAGGGATACATTTAAAAATGCAAAGGAAACCACTAAGGACACGAAGGGCGCGAAGAAAAAAATAGTACAACAACCTTCCCTTTTGATTAAGGGAAGATGGCAGGCGGCAGACTGACGGATGGGTCAGACAACTACAACCCGATACACGCAAGTTAAACAGGAAAACAGATTTGTGAAAAAACACCGGATACGTCGCTGATTATGTGTAATAGTTATTCGCGGTGCCCAGGGCTGATCTCACGGTGAGGCATTAAAGGAAATTTCAATTCTGTTTGATAAATTCGTTAAAAGAATAAGTATTTATTCAGATTTAAAACATAGTCTCATAAAATATATTTTATGCTTTATTTTGACAACTAACGAGTATATTAGGGATTACAATCCCAATTTCTATTCTTTGGAAATGCCCTTCTTTGTATTAAATATTGCTCTTCATACAAACTTGCACAGAGTTGTAATCGAATCACTATAACAACATTTACTCATATTAGTTTTATGAAATTACCCTAAAACTACCTAAAAACAAGTAGCTTAAGAGATTAAAAATGAAATGCACAAAAAGACAGCTTTCAAAACCACGTTTATACATTAGAATTCCCAATATGATACCAAATAGAAATATTTGTATAAATTTCAATCCTCCCGATTCTATTATACCAGCGTGGGTTAAAGCCCATAGTAATGAAACGACTATTATTGAAAAAAAATTGCCAATCTTTAAATAAGAAAACCAATAAATTAAAAGCGATTGTAGAAATAACCGAAAATAAACTTCTTCTCCAGTTGCAACAATTATCGATCGATTAATGCTATCAATAATAATAGAAAAATTAATATCATTTGCATTTAAAATTGGTGAAGAACTTAAAATCAATAATGCTATTGTTATTAAAAATAGTAAGAAAATTGAAATGAAAATAGGAAAGACATAAGAAGATAAATTTTCTTTTTCATATTTAAAATTTAGATACAGGGGCAATGTTAAGTATCCTTTTTTATTCAAAAAAAAGATACCAACACTTCCTAGAATTAAATTTCTCCCAAAAATTAATATGTCTATTATAAATTTTCTAATTTCTACATCAACACCAAAATAAAATATTTTCCAAAACCAATCTATTCCATAAATAATGAAAACAATGCCTAATATTTCAAAAAGTTTAGATAAAAACATCTTGAGTTCTGAGTAATAAATAAAGAAATATACTAGGCCCACAATAAAAAATATATTGAATACAATATTAAACAATATATATTCCTCTATATCTATGATAATAACAAAAGAAAAAGTTTAATAATAACATAAAATGTAAAAATTAAATATAAATAAATAGCCCACGATAACATATTTCTACCTATGCTTTTTTCACTTTTATCAATTTTTATAGATTTTCTGTAATAATACTCATGTAATAGTGCAAAAAAACCACCTACGATGAATAAAATATATGCGATTATTTTTGATTCCATATTACACTAATTTATTTTTTTTCAGCATTATCTTTTTTCAAGGCTTCGTTAGTTACTTTATTTACACCTGTTGATAAAGTATTTGAAATCCCATCCATTATCGGTTTTAATATTTTTTTATCAGCACCTTTTTCCAAATTAGTAACTATTTTTGAACCAGTATTACATATACTATTGATTATTGCATTAGTACCAGCTTTTATATAGTCCTCGGATTTACCAGTAATTACAGCTTTTGTAGCATCAGCTACAACTGAAACTGCACTTAATCCGACGGAAACGCCGCCCGTTATTTCACCCACAATAGTTATTGCACCTGTAGTGACAGCTATAGGTCCTGCAACCATATTTCCATCATCTGCCGCTTGTGAAACGTCATCAAGGAAATTTACAGCCTGTTCTTCTGATGGTAAATTTGATCTAATTTCATCATCAAGAGCTTGCTGCGTCATCTGTACAAACTCTCTACCATTGCCTTCAAAACTCGCACTACCAACTTGTACATTAACTTGAGTTGCCAACTGAAGAGCTGTAGTTGTCGTTGAACTAACTTCTAAAATTAATGTACGAACTGCAATCGAAAGATCATTCCAAAAATCACCTCTACCATCTGGATCAATTCTGTTTAAAGGGCTGTTTGAACAATAAACATAAGGACTTAAGGTAGGAGCTTTGTGAGCCATAGGATCCACGCACATCCACCTTCCAATTTCAGCATCATAGTACCTGGCGCCAAAATAGTACTCCCAAAAAAGGGACAGGCACTCCAAATTCCCGCCGGCCATAACTTCCTGGTCAAGTTCCTTGCCGCTCCGAAAGGAGTCCTTGCGGAGAGTACTTTTATAAATCACCCGGGTTGACCGTGTTGTTTGAACCATGGGAGAATACTTTTGTCAAAGATCGTTTTTTTGTAAATATAACCAACGCCGTATTAAAGATAAAGCCCGTGGCTTTTTAAACCGCCTGCCGCGGCATTTCTGTTTGACATGCTGAGGAAACTGCGAAGAACACGAAGAGTGCGAAGAAAAAACCTGCACAAGAAAGTCCTTCTCTTTTGATTAAGGGAAGGGGTCAGCCGGCTGACTGAACGGATGGGTCAAACAATCTATGTTATAACTCGATATATGCGCATTATCCCAAAAAAAAGATTTATGGAAAAGAGACACAGTAATGATAAAGCCTTGGGGCTATTTTAAATGGCTTAAGCCGGTGATTATAATTTTTAGTGATGAAATCTACTCCGGTTGCCAGTTCCTGGCGCCATGAATAACGCCGGTTATTCTTATATCCTTATTAGGCATTATCCGATACATAATCCGGTAATTACCATAAATAAGTTCCCGGCAATTTTCATCAGACATTTCCGGTATCACTCTGCCCGTACCCGGAAAATCATGCAATTTCTCTACCTGGTGTATTACTTTAGTTATAAAAAGCGCAGCTCTGTCAACGGAATCGCGTGAAATATACAAAGCGATTAAATCAAGGTCTTCGGATGCTGTTGGAGACCAGATTATTTTACCCATTTATCGAACAGTCTTTTTTTTACTTCTTCGTGCGGTATACCTTTTCCGGCTTCAATTTCTCTATCCCCATGCTCAAATTTGGCCTGTACATATAGAGCATGGATTATATCATCCAATGTAGAGTTATCCGGTAAACGGTTTAAAACATCTCTTACTTTATCTTTGATTGTATCTGCCATTTATGACCTCCATTAATAAGTAAAAATATAATTTTATGTTTTAAAATTCCACTATTTTATTATAAATGTTTTGAATAAAAACTGGATAAATAAGTGAATTGCATGAACCAGCAGTGAAAATAATAAACCAAACCGTCGGCTGGTTTAAAGTAAAGATAAAGCCCTGAGACATTTTAAACTGCCTGCCGCTGAGGAATTTACACTTACGTGATATACAAAGATTAAGAAAACTACGAAGGACACGAAGAGCGCTAAGAAAAAACTTGTACAAGAAAACCCTTCCCTTTTGATTAAGGGAAGGTGTCAGCCGGCAGGCTGACGGATGGATCAGATAATCCCGGCTATAACCCGATACACGCACGTTAAGCAGAAAAACAGAATTGTGGAAAACCGCCGGCTACGTTGTTGAATAAAATACCAGCAAACTTGTAGAGTAGTTTTAATAACTCTTTTTTATATGACAGGGGGATATAAACATATAAAAAATGTTATCTACTTGTCCCTTTCGAGAAAAGGGGCAAAGGGCTTTTGCTTATTTTAAATACAAGCTAGTGGGCTTATTTTCAACCCAGTAAATTGCTATATAAAATATTTATTTAAACTGACTCATTAGTAACAGATCATAAAATCGTAATTTTTATACTTTGTATCTATTTTGGTTTTTTTAAATGCAATGTACCTAAAAATGCTAATCCTCCTCGCCATGAAGATAAATCAAACGGATTACTACTTTCATAAGCAGATTTACTTATTCTAGTAAAAGATGTAACAGGATTTTTTTCTTTTATCAATTCATCATATATATCAAAACCGTATCTTGATTGTGCAATTAAAAATTCTATAGTGGTTTTATTATACTCTATTGCTTCGAATAATTGTAATAAGATTTTGTTGTCCTTAGTCGATTTGATTATGCATTTAAATGGTCCACAACCAAAATGTGAACCAAATTCCCATGGGTCGCTAATCATTATATAAACTTCTTTGTTTATAAGTTTTTCCATAAAGTGTTTAACCTATTTTATTATTTTAATTCTTCTTCTTTTACAATTTTTGCCGGTATATTTCCTGTTGCTGTCCTTTCTGTACCTCCCCCAGGCATATTATTGGCTGGTTGGACTTTTGTAGGTTTGGAAAAACTCCCTGCTGGTACCTCCATAGTAGCTTTAACTTCAGGCTTACTAGGTAAAGCTAATCTTTGTCTAGCTCTATTCGCATTTGAGTTTGCAGCATCTGTCACAAAATGTGTGCCTTCACGACCACCCCTAACCAGTCCTGTTTCCTTAGTTGCAACGGCCTCAGCCTTAGACATAACTCTTTGAACTGTTTCTGTCTTCTCCGCTCCTTTAAACAGACTCTTAAGGAATCCACCTACCATTTTTACTACTGCTGAACTTACAAATGGTACAGCTAAAGCCACTGCTGCTGTTGCTCTACTTCCTTCTTGGCCTGTTATAGTATATCCAGTAGCCACTTCGCAAGCATCACCGTAAGTATCTGCTCCTACTTCTATAATAGTCCTAGCAGCTTCGGTTTCACCTTCAGTTACTGCTTCCAGTGTTTCATAACTCATTGTTCCTTCTTCAGCCATACGGTATCTGTTTGCAATTGCCATTGCCCAAGGATCATTTTTTCCATCCGGATCAATTCTATTAATAGGATTGTTATGAGTATAATGATATGGAGTCATATCTGGCGCTTTATTAGTCATAGGATCGATTGTGAGCCACCTCGCGATTTCCGGGTCGTAGTACCTGGCGCCGAAGTAATACCCCCAAAAGGGGCAGGCACTCCAAATTCCCGACGGCTAAAACTTCCTGGTCCAGTTCCTTCCCGCTACATTTATACAGCGCATCGGTATTGCCTCTATTGTAACTGCGGTTAGTCATGGTCATGCCAAAGGGCTATTGTTGTAATTAATTTATTTCAAAGAACGTATTTTCCTCCACAGGAATGGCTTCGCCAAAAGACTATATTTATATTCCATAAGAATATATTAACCAAAAAGCCTGTTTGCTGATATATTTTGCCTTCTAAAATCTGCTTTTGTAAGTAAACTTAAATTAGAATAGTATATGTTTTTTCCAGATTTTAATTTAATTGGAAAAAATAAAAAAAGTATAATTAATATGGTTATGTAGTTAATATATTGAATATCAGCTATTAAATAAATTGAAATAGCTTTAACTATTACTCTAAATAAAAAAATTAACTTTGATCTTTCTCCTGTTTTTGTCCTTATTAATTCAATTCGAGTTATTTTATCACCAATGCTCATTCCATTACTCAAAAATGTCAAACTAATTCCATATAAAAAATAGAAAAATGATAAAAGATGAACTATGTTTAAATTTAGAATTTCTGATTTAATCGTAGAAAAATAATATGATAGAATTGCTAAAATCATACATAAAATCAGATCAATAGTTTCAGAAATTAAACGTCGATATAAATTCTCATTTTTATGCATGTACATACAGTATTACCTCAATTTTATAAAAATAGTAATTTAATATAACGAAGGATCACATTCTCTCCATATAGTGGGGTCATACCATGGATTTAAAATTTCTTCTTCCTCTTCTTCCTCTTCTGCCTCATTTTGATCATTCTGTTCATTATTAGACTCATCATTGCTTGAATTATTGTTTTCTTGTTCAATATAATATTCAAGTTCCTGCAAAAAAAGGATTAACTGTTCTTCCGATGCATAAACACTCCATAATCTTTGTAACAAGAAAATTAAACTTTCTTCAGTTATCCGCGAAATACCTCTTAATCTAGTAAGTTCATATATTAATTGTGTTCCTTCTTGCGTTAATCTATTACCCCCAAGTCCACCGATAAATGATTTTATAATCTTATAGTTTTTAGCAGTCATTCCATCTGGTGTTTTAAAGGCTTCTATCAAATTTCCTGTTGCTTCTGCTGCCATTACACCACTAATCATCATTCCAGAGTACGAAATCCAAAATTGTGCTATAGCCCAAGGTGTAGTAGCACCAAATGATCCAACCTCTTCTGGTATTGCAGTAATCATTCCTGAGACACCTCCAACAAAGCCTATAATTGCTAAACTTAATTCTCCTGCTGATCTAATTACTGTAGGCCAGTCTTCCTTACCATCCCGATCAAATCTATTCAATGGGCTGTTTGAACAATATACATAAGGACTTAGTGAAGGACTTTTATGGGTTAATGGATCAACTACATGCCACCTGGCAATCTCCGGGTCACGCCGACAGTCGTCCCTTTCGGGATAGTACCTTGCGCCAAAATAATACCCCCAAAAGGGGCAGATCCCCAAGGCATAAATCCCAACAAGGGACAGGCATTCCAAATTACCGCCGGAAAATACATCTTTATTCATTGTCTTTTCCCCTACCGGATAACACACAACTTTCCGGCCTGGCTGAACCCGTCAGCGGTTATCAATCTGTAAAAATAAACGCCGCTGGATAAACGGTTTGAATTAAACTGAACCCGGTTTTCTCCCTGACCGAATTCCCCGCGCGCTATCGTTTCAACTTTTCTCCCGGCCAGATCATATAGATCAATGCGTGCCTCACAATTCCGGCATAAATAAAACCCGATTGTGGTTTGGGAGTTGAAAGGATTCGGATAATTCTGATATAACTGCGATTGCCCCGCTATACTTTCCCTTTCACCGGGAATATCTGTTATTACTGCCGTAACTTTTGTATTACCCTGAGAATAATTGCCGGCATAATCCCGGGCTTTAACTTCTATTTCGTATTCTCCCGCCTTATTCAGACCATCTATGGTACAATTTAATTCAAGCGCATAACGGTTTTTACTACCGTTTATAAAAATATCATAGCCGCAGACAGCCTGATTATCGCTGACCTCATCCCAGACGATGGATACCGATGAATTGGTAACTTCCGTTATGCTTAAATTTCTGACCGTATCCGGAGGAATCATATCCAGCAGCATATCGTCCATCCAGTTTATCCGGTCTTCAATCCAGTTCTTTAAATAACTGATCTCATTAGCGTAGGATCCGCCGACATAATAATTAGGCCAGACATATTCATCCAATATCGGCCATTGCAAAAAATTCCTTTCCTGCGCTTCTGACAGATATATAATGGTTTCGTCTATAAATGAGTAAATTGTATCAGGATTAAAACATGCGCTTCGTAATTCCTTCCACCTGTTAACAATATGCGTTACAAAGGCACTGTCATTGGTCAGTCTCTCCCAGTAAAAAGGAATTTTATATGTATCGTATTGAAACGAAGCAAGCCGGTTAATTTCATACTGCCAGCCGTTGCTTAACCATCCGTCATAATAATTAGCGTTGCCAAAAGCCAGGTTAAAATCCCATACCGGACCGGCAAATAAAAGGGAATTTTTGCTGTCTTTATCTTTATTAAAAAAGGCACTGAGCCGGTATCCGTCAACATTTTTCCCGATCTCATTTAACAGGAGAAAATCCACAAATGAGGCCGCGTCAATCAAATTTTGATATCCGCTAACCGGATCGGTATAATCCCATTCATACATTGCATCTTCAAAATGATCGATAAATTCCCTGATATAATCCTTTTGTTCCTGAACGATTTCATCCGGCTTTGGATAATGATATTGATAAAAAATTCGCGCTGAACTACCTTCAACGGGTTTGTATTCCGAATACCAGCCGCTGACTTCTTCGCCATCTGTCTTATCAATCTTGATGATATAACCGCCGGTCAGGTCGTCTCCGGAAATTTCGGTGGAATCCAGTTTGGAAATATCCACCCTGTTTTTATCCCGTTTAAGCTTTTCGAAAAGAACATAAACGCCCTTGTAATCTCCGTTTAATACAAGTTCACAGAACTTAGACCTGCTGGCATAGAGACCGATCTGATTTGACAAATGGTATAACAAAACATTACGCATCAGGCTTTTATCGCTGTAAGGCGCATATAAAATCCAGTCATTTTCTTCAGGCAGATCAAGCAATGAAACGTTTAGATTTTCCCCATACTCATCCCGTGTTTCAACCGCGTACTGTTTTTTGGGAAACATCTGCGAACTGGAGCCTCGTATTTCGATGCCGATTTTTCCGTTATAATTATTAAGAGAATCCGTCATATGATTTATTTGTCCGGCGCCGTTATAGATAATACCCATATCCGCCGTTATTTTGTGATCTCCGGGGATATTCTGTCCGTTGGTATTAATAATAACGATAGGCAGATTCGAAGACTCCAATGTAACCTGAGCCGCAGCCGGCAGGCTGATCAATGAGAATAAAATAGTAATTGTAAGAAATAATTTCATAGAGCCGCCTGATTCATTTGATACGATACTTCTTAGAATTAACTGCTGGCAATATTTTAGTTTTAAATATAATCAATATCATAAAAAGATGATAAAAAATGTTTCCTGCAGTCATGCGGATAATAATTATGATCGGACCCATCCTTTGCCTCATTCGGATTTTCGATTACGATAACGATGATGAGCAACGTTCAACGGTGGATTAACCCATGATTTCAATCATGGGGCTGGATGAACAATCCAATTAATTCTAATCGTTTTAACGATTTTTTTTCTTCTTAACCGGCGGGATATTGATTCGCTGCATTCGTGGCGTGAGCCGTACTTTAAGAACATTCTTTTATCTGAATTTTTAATTTCCAATGCCGAATGCCGAATTCCGATTGGCTAAGGATAAACAATCGCGATATCGATAACGATGACGATGACGATCACGATGACAATAAACGTTCAACGATGGGGTAACCCATGATTTCAATCATGGGGCTCAATGAGCCGGCACCTTTTTCTAATCGTTTTAACGATTTTAGTGTTTTATTGCGGAAGTACAATCATGATTGATGATTAACAACAATTGATCTGAGAATAGCGAGAAATAACCCTACCCCTTAATCCCCTTCCCTAATTTTTAGGGCAGGGGAAAAATCGTCGTTCATTGACTATCCGGGACTGTATGGCCGCCTGTTGTGTCAAAGAACATTATTAACCTAAGCCGATCACGATAACGATGACGATCAGCGTTCAACGATGGGGTAACCCATGATTTCAATCATGGGGCTCAATGAGCCGGTTAACTGCGCCGCCGGAAAGCTACCGTTCCTGCAAGACCAGCTTCGTTTGATATTCCATATTTTCCCTTAGATAACCGATTTCTATTTCATCCCCAGGCTTGTATTTTTTCAGCTGATCCGCATAAGCTTTCAGATTGCCCACTATTTCCGAATTCACTTTAATAATCACATCGCCCGCTCGCAGGCCGGCTTTTTCTGCAGGCGATCCCGAAGCAATACTTTGAATGCGAACGCCTTCGCCGGAGTATGCAAAATCCGGCATAATCCCGGTGGATACTTTCCGGCTTCCGTTATCTGTTTTCATGTCCGGATGTCCGGCGGTTATCCCGCCGCCTTCAAACGTCAAAGGATTTTCTCTTTCGGCCAGATGAATAACCGCCTCGCGGGTCAACGCAGCAATTTTAACCAATCCTGATGGATCGATTTTATCTATGGTATCGCTCGGGCGATGATAATCCGCATGAGGGCCTGAAAAAATCTGCACCGCAGGAATACCGGCTTTTATAAAACTGGTTTGATCGCTGGCGTCAAGTTCCTGTGTAACCATCTCTGTCTCTACCCCGGTAACATAACTAGCGCCCATAAATATAAATTTCCATTCCCTGGCTGAATCTGTGTTCAGCGCCAGCGCTTTTTTATTAAACAACCGGCCTACCGTATCTAAGTTGATAGCGCCCATAATCTTTTCCTTGGGGAATTCCTTTGTATACTGCAGATAGCGTTTTGAACCTCTTAATCCGCTTTCTTCTGCGGTAAAAGCGATAAATACAATGGTGCGATCCGGTCTGACGTCCCCGGATAGCAATTCCGCCAGTTCCAGCATCACCGCCACGCCGCTGGCGTTATCGTCGGCGCCGGGATGGATTTTCCCTTCATTTCCTTTGCGCACATCAGGCCAGCCTTTTCCCAAATGATCATAATGGGCGCAGACCACCACGGATTGTTCCGCATAGATTTCTTTCTTACCCGGAATAATGCCGATTACGTTTTTCAATTCGCCTTTGTTACCCTGGCCGTCAATCACGTCTTCCCATATCTGAAAATACCCGTTGTTTTCCTCAATGGGCTGAAGACCGGTTTTTTTAAAATAACCGGCGATATATTCAGCCGCCTTCTCCGCTCCTTTTGTTCCCACTCCTCTGCCTTCAAGCGATGAATCTGCCAGAAACCGGACATGATCCATCATGCGCTGTTCGGAAAAAACAGGAGCCAGGCCGGCCAGCGCCTGCCGTTCAGGCAGCGGCTTAAAATCAGCGCCAACGGGATTATCGGATAATAATCGGACCAAAAGCGATCCGGCCGCTGTCCACTGCCCCTTGGCGACATTAACCGGTTCTTCTCCTTCAAAAGCCAAATAGCTGTATTTACCGTAGTGCGGAAGTTTACGGGCCAATCCGTCAACCGCCGCCTCATCATGGATCGTCAGCAAAGCCGCAGCCATTTTTACATTTTCAGGATGCCGCACAGCAATGATAAAACTGTTATGCTTACGATTTAAAACCATATTTTCTAAGCGGATTTCATCCCTGCCCAACTCCGCATTTTGAGTTTTAAGCCCTTCTGAAATCACCCGGATAAAACGGTTGTTCGCTCCGAAAATCCAAACCGCACGATCTGCAGGAAAAGTTTCTATGGCCGAGTCTTTTATTATCCGGATGTCCCTGCTTTTATCGGACGCCCATTTTTCAGCCAGCGTTTTATAACCTTCCGCTTCAAACGGTTCCATAGCTGACGGCAGGATAATTAATACTTTCTTAGCGCCGAAGAGCATGGATAACGCCGGAGGAATTTCATTATAATTCAACTTCCTGAACAGGTTAAAACCCGGATCAATGGATACTTTCAAAGGCTCATTTTCCATGGGTATGACAAAAGTCTGTTCCCGCTTTTCCATGAATACAGAATGCGCCGTTTCCTTATGTTTACAAGTTATTCTGATAGGTATATTTATATTGAAGACATCTTCCTGCTGTATCTGATTTATGGTAATTCTTAATTCATGGTTTTTATCGTTTCTTTTCACCTGCGCGTCTTTTAACTCTAATTCCGGAGCGCCGGTTCGGGCCAGCCATTGGTCAAAAAAAGTATTTAATGATACCCCCGAAGCTTTTTCCGCCTCCAGACGGATATCGTCAAAAGAAACCCGCTTAAACTTATACCCCCGGTAAAACGAGCGCATCGTCTTTTTAAACGCTTCATCGCCGATCTTATTGCGCAGCATTTCCCACAGCATCATACCCTTTCCGTAACCGACGGCTTCGCTGGCCGCGTCATATCTGGAATTAAAATGAGTCAATGGAAAATCATTGGTTTTATTAACATAATCCGTAAAACGTTGTAAAGCGGACCGCCGGTATTCAGCGCCCTGCCCGCGCTGTTCCTTGATTAAATGATCGGCTAAGTAAACGGTTATACCTTCGCACCAGTTTCCTCCCGAAAAATTCACAAAGCCGCTGTTGCCCCACCAGTTATGCAGAAGTTCATGCGGATAAGAAGAATGCAGGATAAAAGGAAAACGGATAACCTGAGGTCCGAGTAATGTAAAAGAGGGCATACCGTAACCGGTTTCCAAAAAGTTTTCGACGAGGGCAAATTTGGAAAACGGAAACGGTCCGATCAGTTGACGGTACATTTCCAGATACTGCGCGGTGGTTTCTAAGTATTTATTCGCCAGGTCCGGATCATCCGAACGTAAAAACGCCATGACATTCACAGCGCCGGCAGACGAAGCAAATTCAAAAAACGGTCCTGCAATCAGGAATACCTCTTCCATCGGTTCGGGCGATTCCCAGCGCACAAATGAAAGGCTATCTGATTTGTCATGTTTCGTCCTTTTCCCCTGACTAACCGCCGACCATCCTTGCGGAACCGTGACTTCCATATTAAACGTAATCAATTCTTCATTAAAATAAGGAATCCAGTATGATGAACCGGCCAGATAAACGCCCTGCGTATCAATAATTCCCGCCGACTCACTGAATCCCCGGGCATATTCCTGCGACGATTGGCGCACAGGATGATGAATAATCCCGGAGTATTTTATTTCCAGTTGAGATAATGGCTCTTTGTCTTCCGAAAAAACAATTTTATATTTATCCACCAAAAGTTCCAAAACTCTTTCCGCGTCTTCCCGATCCATTCCCATATCCTTTGCCGCAAGACCCGAAGCTATTTTTTCGGCCTTTAATCCGTTTGTGACTGCCTCAATTTTCAGACCCTGATGAATGATAAAAATAAATTCCTTATTTCTTTCCGCATCGGGAAAGGTAATCCGGTCGGTCACTTCTATTGAATTTTTATCCGGATAAAGAGATACCTTCAGATCATGCTGAATATATTTATCAGCCGCCTGAAGAAAACAAAAGGCGAGTAAAACAAAAAAAGATATATTTTTAAACATTCATTCCTCCTACGGACTATCAGCGCACAACAATTTTAACCGGGTTTTCCGGTTGCAGATATTTAACCGCCGCCGCTTTGACCTGTTCCAGCCGGATATTTTTCAGTTTATCCAAAGAGTCTTCATCATATTTCATATCGTCATAAAAGTAAAGCGAGTGCGACAGATAATATCCCTGGTTAATGGAAGACAGTCGGCGAAACATCATTCTGCCTAAATACATATTGATTGATTTTCGCAATTCATCTTCAGTAAGGTCTTCTATTAATTTTGCCGTGAATAAACCCGGGAACTGTGGCAGCAGAATATCCACGTTAGCAGGCCGTGTGCCCATATCAATGGCAAACGCAGCATAATCGCCATGGATATCGATGTCGGCGGTCATCCGGTAAGCCATACCCTGCTTCTCGCGTATATCAAACACAATCCGGTCGGCAAGCACAAGAGAAAGCGCATGTAAAGCCGGTTTATCTTCTTCCTTGATAGGTTTGATAAAACCCCAGTAAAGATAGGATTGTTCTCCCCCGGCTTGCTTTTCCACGACTACGGGCTGTTCATTTATTTTATAATGAAGATCATACCGCTTATAAAACTCCCGACGGTTTTTCTCTGACCTAAATCCCGAATACCACTCTTTTACAATAATCGGATCAAAGGGAGAAACAACCGCGATAATCATATTATCCGGACGCCAGTATTCCCGCGAAAATTCAACTAACTTTTCAAAAGCAGGCGTTTCGGTATTTTGGGAAAAAGGCGTCGCGTGATAAATATTTTCTTCCACAAGTTTATCAAACAAATCCTTAGCCTTGTTTCCCATACCCATCATAGGCGACGAACGGACGATTGCGGACAACGCCTTTTCATATTCTTCCCGGGTCGGCATAAAATTCAGCAGGGTTTCATTCAAAAATGCAACGGCCTGATCAGTCTCTTCGGCCAAACCTTCCGCACGCAAATATCCGAAATCCGCATGCAGATAAATATTATCCATCGGTATCGCAGGATTATCATTGACCACATACGTCAGACCGAAGCGGCTGCTTTTTTTCTTATTCTCCGCGGAATTCAAACGCAGTCCGATACATTCATGCAGAATTTTAGCCGCGTCTTTCCCATATTTTGATTCCAACGGCGCTTTATGGGTGATCATATAATGAATTGCCAGCAGAGAACCGGATGGATTTTTTCGGACTATCAGAGCGGGCATATCCGGAGACTCATTATAAAGCATAGTTTCAACTTTGCCTGCTTTACCCGCAATAGCCGTATCCACCGCCTGCGGATAATGAATAACAACATATTCAGGTTGGGTAATTTGAAAACCTGAAAGCCGGGCGGCGCTTTGCATAACGCTCTCTGCCTGATAGGAATTCAAGACCTCCTCTATTCCGCCTTCGGCCATGCGCTGAGCGTTATAAATACCGAACATATGCGGTTTCTCAAGATTTTTAAGAAATTCGGTTTTGCGTCTGCTGATTTCATCATTTAATGTTTCAGCAGAAAATTGAATTGTTAATTGCCGCATCAATTGAACGGCATAATCGGACATATCGGAAATACGATTCATATTTCTGAGCGACAAATCCAGTTCCAGATAATTGATGACGGGGTTCTGCCGGATATTTGCTCTGGCCGAATTTACGATCTCCGGAAACCGGTTTTTCAATTCATTTTCAAGCGTAATAATCGCCGATTCAAAATAAAGGTTCAACAGGTCAAAAAATGAAGAAAGCATATCTTCGGGCAATTTGAAAAATAGTTGTATATGGGCGTTTTCTCCATCATAAAAGCGATGGAATATTTGATTTTTGTTGTTTTCGACTGCCGGTATTTTATCAAAACCAATCCTCATTTTAGGGTTTTCCGGCCGAAGTACCTCGCCCGGCGCATACTTCCCGTAAATATCATGGATAAGGCGGAGCATCTCATCCTTGTTGAAGCAGCCGATAACGCTCATAATCATATTATTTGGCGTATAGTTATTTTTATAAAACCTATAAACCTGATCGCGATTCATATGCTCAATAGCGCTGTAAGTTCCAAGCACCGGCAGCGACAGCGCGTGCCCGGCATATAGCACGCCCTGAATGTTTCGTTCCATCTGTTCTTCCGGTTTGACCAGGCTGGCGGCTATTTCCTCCATTACAATACCTTTTTCTTTCTTAAAATTTTCTTCCGGCAAAGTAGAATTAAACAGCATATCCGCCTGAATTTCCATGCCCTGTCTGATATACTCCGCCGGCGTAACCATCATAAAATTGGTAAAGTATTCTCCGGTATTGGCGTTGTTGTATCCCCCGATTTCATCCACCTGGTCATAGAGCTCTTTTTGCGTGCGGGTTACAGTTCCGTTAAAAAGCAGGTGTTCCAGCATGTGACTCATACCGCTGTTGGCAAAGGTTTCGTAAGCCGAACCGGTTTTAACCACCACATTTACGCCGGTCATGGGAAGGGCCTGATTTTCGATTAATAGAACCTGTAATCCGTTATCCAACTGGTGTATGGAAATATTATCTTTTAAAACGGAAATTTGCTGGGCAAATGGTATTTGCATGAATAAAAATATCATCATAAAGGCATAGCCGTATTTTTTGGACATGATCTCTCCACTTAAATTCATGTTTAATTAACAAAATATAGGTAATGGAACGGAAATTAAAAAGAATTTCATCCTGAATCAGCAACAACAGAATATATTTTAAAGATGAATAAATTAAAACATATCTATGTTGAACATCCTGATTTTTTAGTTTGAGAAAAATTATCCGGGCGCTAATTTCAGTGTTAAATTTGACGAATGTCATATCAATCAAAATAATTAATTCCAAAATTTCGACATTCATAAACATTAACCATAGAACAGGAGAAGAACATAAACATGAAACTCTTTCTAATTAAGACCATCATAGGCTTATTTTGCCTGGTATTGTTATTTTCATGCAGTGACAGTTCAACCGATCCGGCAGATAATAATCAGGAAAACACCATAACCGATTATGATTGCAATGTTTACAAAACGGTAACCATAGGCACTCAGGTATGGATGGCGGAAAACCTGCGGGCAACTCACTACCGCGATGGCAGTAGAATTCCAAATGTCACTGATAACGTTGCATGGACGAATCTTCAGACCGGCGGCAGATGTTATTATGATAATGATTCATCAGGCTATGCTGATCTTTACGGCGCTTTATACAATGGTTATGCGATAACCGATACAAATCTTACCCCTAAGGGCTGGCATATGCCTACCGAAGAGGATTGGCAGATTTTAATAGACTATCTCGGCGGCATTACTATTGCCGGCGGTAAAATGAAAGAAGCAGACACAGTTCACTGGAAAAGCCCGAATACAAATGCTGATAACAGCAGTGGATTTTTAGCATTGGCGGCAGGCTATCGTTCAGGTAATTCCCCCTGTCCATCTGTATTCATCAGAGAGAAAGCTTATTTTTGGACATCATCATTATTCAGCTCTGATCGTGCATACACCATTTGTCTTAATCATAATAGTGCAGGCATTACAAAAGCAAGCGATCAGTTTAAATGGGGATTCTCGGTCCGCTGTGTTAAGGATTAGTCTATCCAAGTGTGTGCAAATAAACAATTTACAGAAAGTGTATTCAAACTAATTTATGAATAACTATATAATAACAGTTACAAAGGAGTTGAAATGTATAAACAACAATTTTTGGCGTTTATCATAAGTGGATTATTTTGTATGATAGTTATATTATCATGCAGTGACAGCTCAACCGATCCGGCAGATAATAATCAGGAAAACACCGTTACCGATTATGACGGCAATGTTTACAAAACGGTAACCATAGGCACTCAGGTGTGGATGGCTGAAAACCTTAAAACCACAAAGTATAATGATGGATTAGAAATAAACCTGATCACAAATGCCGGAGAGTGGAGTGCAGACACTTCAGGCGCTTATTGTAACTATAACAACAGCGAAACCAATGCCGCAATTTATGGCCTGCTCTATAACTGGTATGCTGTTAATTCCGGAAAATTAGCGCCTGAAGGCTGGCACGTGCCAACGGATGATGATTGGACAATTCTTGAGGATTACCTGATTACGAATGGCTATAATTTTGACGGTACAACCACCGAAAATAAGATAGCAAAGTCTCTTGCTTCCGATAGCGGCTGGAACAATTCGGATACAACCGGATCCGTGGGCAATACTGATTTCCCTGAATATCGGAATAAAACGGGATTTTCATTACTGCCCGCCGGTTACAGGGGATATAATGGTATTGATTTTGAAATGGGAAATTATACCCGGCTATGGACATCATCAAGCTCAGAAATAATGTTTACTGCTTGGATTCGGGAATTAAGCTTCAAATCGGTTAGTGTTGAAAGAAAAATAGCATTATATGCTTATGGATTTTCGGTCCGCTGTGTTAAGGATTAGTCTATCTACCGGCAGGCAAAGAAATACAGAACGGTTGTTAATAAGCAAATAGAATTTCGTTAATTCCATTTAAGAGAGGAATTTTGCTTCCCCCTTTGAAGGGGGATGAAGGGGGATGTCATTTTACCAGCCTGCCCTACATCAACTAAACAATAAAGAAAAATAAGAGATAAATAAGTATAATGAGCAGAGCAATCATACATTACAGACCGGATTTGAAAGATAAATCCCGCGAACTTCGGAAACGATGTACCAAAGCAGAAATAATTCTATGGAAATACATAAGGCGGAAGCAGATTAAAGGATACCAGTTTTATCGTCAGAAACCAATTGATAATTATATAGCAGATTTCTTTTGTTACGAACTTATGCTGGCCATTGAAATAGATGGTATTTCTCATAATAATAAAGAGGAATATGACAGAAGAAGGGACATACAATTTAATGATCTGGGCATTCATGTTCTGCGTTTTTACGACCAGGATGTTCATAAAAATCTGGATGGCGTATTGGAAGCTCTGAAAGACTGGATTGATAATTGTGGACAATCACGGAATTTAAATCCCCCTACCCCCTTATAAAGGGGGAATTTTTCCTTTGAATGAGGATTAAGGGCAGTTTTGCTTCCCCCTTTGAAGGGGGACTCAAGGGTAGTTTTGTTCTCCCCTTTGAAGGGGGATGTCTTTTTACCGGCCAACCCAACGTCGACTAAACGATAGGGACACGTGATAGAAAATTTCGTAAATTATATACCAAAGCGGTAAAATCCTTTGTAATACATCATTTTCGATCTACTGTATGAAAGATCAGGCCATAATTAATCCCTGCCTATTTATTTATATGGAAAAAATCAAATGAAAAGAACAAAAAATACTATTATAAAACTACTTTTATGATGATAACACCATTAACTATTCAAACTTATGATCTTTCTCATATAAATCACATTAAATACCATTGAAATAATCACTAATGGTATAATGACCGCAGTAATAATCCAGTCCTGCCGGTAATGGAATCCCAATAGTATTCCGCTGAACAGGGCGATCATACTAATACTTAACATAACAGGACCCGAATCGAATGGTAATTGAAATCGTTTACTTTTCTTCCATGAACGGTAAGAACAAATCAGAAGCGCAGTAAGCCATACAATAATCAATATGCCGAAAAAACCATGAACGAATCCATCTAAAAACAAGGTGTGATTATTCATTGTATTCCCTGAGTAAACATAAAACGCTGCCATAAAAATAATAATAACAGCAATGAGCAATACTATTTTTATTTTCATTTCAGGACTCCCTGAATTCATGCATAATAGATTCCAACTCATCAATAAGCGGCTGATTATCTTTTTTAAATTTATATCCGCGGATCTTTAAACCTATTGGTATCATAATAATAAGCGTAATCGAAACGGATAAATGAAATATTAGCCTCGTCTTTAAATCTTGCCCGTTAAGCATCTCATAGTATAAAAGATTCACTCCCGCAACAAGCGCAAGTACGAAAAACGGAAAATAAATCCTGAAAAAATGAATTTGCTGCTTCATTTTACACAAAGCCGTTTCAATAAAATCCGTGCTGGAAGCCGCTATATTCATGTTTTCCAATTGAGATCGTTGTTTCCAGTACAAAACAATAAACAGAATTGTACAAAAAACGATCCAGCCCAAACCAACCACAACAATCAAAGATAAATCACTAAAAGTAAATAATTGCCATGAAAAAATACTCAGAATTATTGAAATTGCGATAACTTTAAATAAAGTAATTCTTTTTTGTTTTTTTTCAAATGCCAGTAGTTTATCAGCCATTAATTCTATAGTTACACCCAACCTTTGTTCATCGTTTCCGGAAACGGCTTTCTGACTCTGCCAGATTTCTTCCAATTGTTTCAGATTATTCATACGCCAGTTTCAACTTTCTTTCCAACTCTTTTTTAATTCGGTTGATTTTAACGCCCACATAGTTTATGGTGATGCCGGTGATCTCTGAAATCTCTTCATAGCTCATACCTTCCAATAACAAGGTCATAATAAGCCGCTCCTGTTTCCTCAGCGAAGCAATACACAACCGTAATTGATCGGCTTTGTTTTTTATTTCAGAATCAGCGCTGTTTTCATCCACAATCATTTCCATTTCCATAAATTCAGTCATACTATTTCTCCGGTTTGTTTTTTTCAGATATAAGAGCGATGTGTTTACCGCAATCCGGTAAACCCAGGTGCTGACTTTCGATTCCACTCTGAAACCTTCTAATCCTTTCCAGATATTGATCATCACTTCCTGAAACAGATCCTGCACTTCATTGGCATTTTTGAGGTATCCAAGACAAAGACGGTATATCTTATCCTTATTGTTCTCAAAAATTTTAAAAAACAATGCTTCTTTTTCAACGCTGTTCATCGATTTCCAGATATTCCAAAATGGTTTTAAGTTCCTTCTTCTTCCTCTGCCGGCCGGTTCAAACCGTTTTTATTCTTTTAGATATTGATATTTTAAATTTATTACAAAATAACGCTAAAAATTATATATAAAACAGATTTTATTTAATTGCCATAAAATAATCACACCGGACAGGCGTTATAGTATGGCGTAGAACGGAATTAAAATGTAAAAAATACTTTGCAAAAATCATCAAAGGCTATTTAATTGAAACAATTAAATGTCCCGCACTGATTTAAATGAGAAACAGATTAGATCCTAAAGTATTGATTATTTTAAGGCATTAATGGCTTTTTGATAATCCGGTTCCTGACCGATTTCGGGAACCTGTTCGGTATAAACTACTTTCCCCTGTTCATCAAGTATAACCACCGCCCTGGACAAAAGACCCGCCATAGGTCCGTCCACAATACGCACGCCGTAAAGATTTCCAAAGTTTTTATCTCTTAATTCGGATGCCGACAGAACATTTTCCAGTCCTTCCGTGGCGCAGAATCGTTTATGGGCATAAGGCAGATCCATGGAAGCGCATACCACAACCGTATTTTCCAGTTTTTGCGCTTCATCATTAAACCGCCTTACTGACATGGCGCAAACGCTGGTATCAAGGCTGGGAAAGATATTTAAAACCACTCGTTTACCTCTTAAATCTTTCAGGCTAAAATCAGAAAGATCGGTTTTGGTTAATACAAAATCGGGGGCCTTCGACCCCACTTCGGGTAAATTTCCTATCGTATAAATTTTATTGCCTTTTAAAGTTATTTCAGCCATTTGACGCTCCTTTTAGTTTTTGTTTAAATAACAATTAAAATCACTAATTTATTTCCTTGTAGTGCAGATTTTCTTTCTTGACATGATATGGGATTAATTCTATTTTCCATAAGAAAATTGAGGTCTATCGTTATGGCTGATAAAAAGAAAATCCTGATGATTGATGATGATACGAATCTGGTAAATGTTATTAAAACCGTATTTGAAGTTAAAGGATATGAATTTTACGGCGCTTATTCCGCGACGGAAGGCCTTGAACGAATCAAGGAAGTGGAACCGGATTTAATTATATTGGATGTTATTATGGAAGATTTTGTAGCCGGATTCCGGGTGGTTTCCGAGCTTCGCACCGGAGATAAAAATTCCGCTTTCAGTGCTTATTCAAAAGTGCCTATCCTCATGCTTACCAGTGTAACGTCTAAAACCCGGCTCAATTTTGGTGAACGGATCGGCACGGCTCTTTTGCCGGTGGATGCGTTTTTAGAAAAACCCGTGAAGCCAGCCGAGCTTCTAAGTAAGGTTGAGAGCATTCTTAAAAAATAAGTTTCAGACATCAGGCATCATCTTAGTTTAAAAATACTTATTGGTTTATTATTTTTTTAGGCAGAGTAAAAGTAAATTCCGCCCATTGCTCCGGTTTGGATTCCGCCCAGATTTTACCCCCATGCGCCAATATGATTTTCTTTGTCACAAAAAGCCCCAGGCCGGTGCCGGTATTCGATTCAACGCCTCCTTTATGAAAATGATAAAACTTACTGAACAGGTTTCTGGCGTCTTTTTTATCAAAACCTTTGCCTTCATTATAGATACTGAATTTATAATATTTGGAATTCTTTTTATCTTCAAATTTGATAAAGATTTTGCCGCCTGTTTTACCGTATTTAATAGCATTGGACAGAAGATTCTGGAAAACGGAACCGAGCAGTCCCAAATCGCATTCCAGCTGTATATTCTTAGGGAGTTCGCAGCATATTTCCATTTTTTTCTCAAGGGCCATTTCACTCAGACGGTTTAAAACCGGTTCCACCACATCTTTACATAAATTACCAAAACAAACTTTAATCTTGAACTGCCCTTCTTCGATCCGGTTGAGATTTAAATAATTTTCGATGGTAAAATACAAATAATCCGCGCTGTTGGCCGCCGATTTTAAGGTTGTTTCCTGCTGTTCCGTCAATGGACCTAATATTTTATCTCTTAATGCGCCTATGGTAAAAACGATAGAAGCTAAGGGCGATTTTAATTCATGTGTTACAAATCCCAGCATTTCCATATAAGCGCGATTTTTTTCATCCGCCTCAGACAATGTTTTTTTCAAAGCAAGCGATGTTTTATTCAACTCTATGGTATCCTTTTCCAGGTGCCCGGCCATCACATTAAAAGAATGCGCCAGCTCTTTCATTTCCCTGCTGCCAAGACCTTCTTTCACACGGGCGCTCAGTTCCCCGCGCGCCAATTTCCTTGTAGCTTCCACTAAGTTATAAACCGGTCGGCGTATCGATCCTGACAAATAAAAAGACAATCCAACTACCAGAATGAGAGCAAAAAAACTAATACCTAAAAACTGAATAATCAGATTTGACCGATAGTCTAGGTACTTTTCTTCTAATAATCCCACATAAAGAATGCCGATAATCTCACCATTAATATCCCGTATCGGATCATAGGCGGAAAGATACCAATCGTTTACCACAAAAGCGCGGTTACCGAAATGCTCCCCTTTTACCAGTACCTTTTCATATACTTCGTCCGAGACCCTGGTGCCTATGGCTCTGCCGGCATCGGCTTTGATCACATTAGTGGCAACGCGGACATCCCAGAGAAAAAGAGTAACCGTACCCAACGGTTTGTTATTGTAAACTTCGTTTCCGAAAACAGCATTACGGATTTTATCGACTATTTCATATTTCCGATTTAATAAAAAACCGCCATAAATAACACCCTGAATTTTACCGCCCGGCCCAAAAATTGGCACGGCTGCGCCAATAACCATTCCCCGATCTTCCAATTCTTTATCCGTTGATCTGGAATGCTCTGTTTTTATTAAGGGAATTGCCGCTTGTTCGGCCAGCGCCGGATTTAATTGTTTTAGTTCGGCGCAACTAAGCGCCAGGATACCTGCGGAAGCGTTACCAGCAAAGGCTTTTCTTATCACAGAATTATCATAGCGGGATAAATTTGAATCTGTAACTGATTTCATTTCAGAGGTAATCAGAGTACAGTAATCCAATCCGGCTTGCTCCATGATATTTTTACACTCCTGTAACACATGAACATCAATATTTCCGGTTGATAAGGCATCGTGGAACATATGATACTGAGCGGCGGAGGCCAGGGTCATTTTTATAGAAATGATTTCTTCATTAAGCGCAAACCATGCTGAATTCAAATCCATCTGAACGCGGAGTTTTGCTTCTTCCACGATGGTATTGGAGATGAATGAATACCCTGTAAAGATGGTAAATAGCGCCATTAAAGTAATAACAATCGAGTAACCGAACATTTGTGTCATTCTGTAACTAAGTTTCATCTAACCTCTCTGCGTTACGACATGATTGAGTGAATTATTTACGGTTTACCAGACATTTCCAAATCGTTTCTTCCAATTGAACGCGCGCCGGATTCTGATTTTTATCCGGTATGGTAATATTTTCAGCTTCAGCCGGCTTCTCCGTTACCTGATACAACGGGTATTGATGTTCAACTTCATCGATTCCAAATTCGATAGGAAGCGTTATATAATCATAAAACAACTGCTGATATTTTTCAAATCCTGCGGTTGCGGAGATTTTATCCACCGTCAGTTCATTTAATTTTCTTAACACGTTGCTGATTTCGGACAGTTTGTAGCCGGCTTTAAAACGCCCGAATGACGAAACTTCAAAGTAGTTGAGCAATAACAGCTTATTGCCTGCATATATAGAAGTCAGCAATAATTGAAATAATAGTTTAATAAACCATTTTACTTCTTCCTGACCAAGTTTCTGAAAAAATGTAAACCTGACATTGTTTTCAGCAAGAAAGATAAAATCCAATAACGATTCCATTATTTCGATCTCTGCATTAACCAGAGCGGTATGTATTTGTAAATCAGGCCGGTCCTGTCTTGAGATCAAAACCGCCTGGTTACGCAAATGCCAGGCATTCGGATCGCTTTTCAGCCTCTCGACCAGAAAAGGCATTCGTTTTTCGATATAATATCTTTCCTGGGGATACCAATCAATCAGTTCACAGGTTTTTTTGTTTTCAATATTCAATTGCAAATCGATATACCGGTACATCCAGGGCCTTTCGAAAGGCAATTTATTGATAAGTTTTCCAAAAAAATACATTGAATACAAACCAACGCCGCATAAAATTACCGGCATATAAAAAGGTTTATCACTGCTTCCTTTATAATATCTTGTGGCAAGTCTGAATAACTGCTCATGTGTCGTAGAACCGCTGGTTGAAGCGATTACAATTTGCGCCGGCTTTAATTTTTTGTAGTTGGATAAAAGCTTACTGAAAAAAGCGGCGATATCTCTGATATGAATGTAAGGAACGGCAGACTGGCCCTTTCCCGAAAGAATATTTTTACGCCAGGATTTTCCAAGCCAGGTATTTAAAAACATATACAAAGGAGGATATTCGCACCAGTCGCTGTATACCGCGCCAAAACGGACAATGCAATTAGGAATCTGAGAAGCATTTTCTTCCATCATTTTTTCGCCGAGACGTTTACTGCGGGCATAATTAAAATCCGAGTCGGGTGGTGAATCTTCATTCA
The DNA here is from genome assembly GCA_003854985.1 of Calditrichota bacterium. Classification (GTDB taxonomy): domain Bacteria; phylum Calditrichota; class Calditrichia; order Calditrichales; family Calditrichaceae; genus Zgenome-0002. The sequence goes on along the minus strand of RQOG01000006.1, from coordinate 20,627 downwards.
GATACTGACCCGGGCCTGGAAAATCAGATGCCGCCGTTGAACTGACGAATATAAAAAGCCTGAGATTCAATTCTTTAAATAAATTAAGGACATTGCGCGTTCCATCTACATTTGTGTTCTGGTATTGCGGTTTATCTTCCCCGGTAAAATCATAATAAGCCGCCAGATGAATCAGATAATCTGCGCCTCCCGCTGTTTTGATTTCTCTGAAGGCTTTGGATACACTGTTAACATCCGAAACATCAGCCCGGATCCAGGCAATGTTTTCATGAACGGGCGCACCACTCTCCAACTGGGAGCGGCGGGCGATGGCAAAGATACGAAATTCATTTTTAAATTCATCTAACAGGGCTTTACCCACAAATCCCGAAGCGCCGGTTATAATGATCGAAGGTATTTTCACATCCATTTATTATGCCCTGATTTTGAACCTAATTTAATAATTCTAACATAAAATACTCAATATTTCTCAAACGCATATCAATATTCCGCTAAACCACAAACAAGAAAACCGTTTTCTTTTTTATTTCGTATTCATGAAGTTGTTTATTGTTGAAAAATCTCTTTAAGTCTATCGTAAACAGCGAACTTCTGAGATCAAGAGGATGAAAATAATAAAGAGCGCAGCCCAGAAAGGTTTCCACTGTAATATCCTGCGGCATGTGTTCGGCCGCTTTGTAATTCATTTCGGATAGTATTTTCCGGAATAACAGTTCAAAATCATCATTTCTGCCATGCCGTTTCAAACAATCTCTTATCACCAATGCAATAAAAACAATCGATTCACTTTCCGATTCAATATTCAGTTTACTCAAACTGATCGGGAAATAGCTGAATGCTTTGAATATATCCGAATAGATATTCTGCGCATAAGGATAATTATGATGTTCAGCCAATTCCTCAGCAATCTGATAATCAATCCGGTCAAGCATATTTTATCCAAAATAGTTTTATGGTAACAATATAATAAACAATAAATATAGATTCTAACATGCAGTAAAAATAATTAAATATAAAAATTCACAGCCTGACTATCTGATTCAAATGAAACAGGCGAATCAATAAATAAAGGATTCTATCCAAACATTATACCCGGCAATCGACTTCCTGTATGCCTATTATTCATTAAGCTGTATAATAATAAGTCAGGCTTTCTTAACAACTACCAAAGATAAACCTGAATCAGATTTTATTGGGTTAAAATGGCGTTTATATTACTCTGATAAATTTATATTTTGGCATCCGTTCGATTGCCTTTTATTTTTATTTTGATTATACTCTGTTTGTTCTTTATCAGCTTTTTACGGGGGATCTATTGAAATATTCATCAATGACCAAATCGCAGTTGATTGATGAAATTTATAAATTAAAACAATATACTTTATCATTATCCGGGATAAAATACGGTGTAATCTTTCAGCAGGCCGCTGATGCGATATTTGTGATTGATTATAATGGTAAAATACTGGAAGTAAATGACAGAGCCTGTCAAAACCTGGGCTATACCACAAAAGAATTGCTAAAACTAAATTTAGCCGATCTGGATAATAGTTTTATAAACATTAAGAATAAAAGAAAAATCCTGCAAAATAAAGCTTCCGGTCAGCTGTTTACTTTTATAAGCGCGCATAAACGTAAAGACGGATCAACATTCCCCGTGGAAGTCCGGATAGTGCAGGTAAAACTAAATAATAAAAAACTAATTATAGCTTTCACACATGACATTACGGAACGCATCTTAACCGAACGGGCGTTACGCGATAGTGAAGATAAATTCAGAGTTCTTCTGAACAGTCAAAATGATGCTGTATTTTTACATCCCTTGAAAAGCCAGGGTTTTACCTGTTTTACGGAAGTAAATGATGTTGCCTGCGAACGTTACGGTTATACAAGAGAAGAATTCACAAAACTGACCGCAGTCAATATCACTAAAAAAGAAGATGTCAGAGAACACGGAAAAACGGATTTTCGCAAAAAACTGCATATGCAAAAGCACCTTATATTTGAAACCGAGCATATAAAAAAATCGGGTGAAAGCTTTCCCGTTGAAATCAGTTCAAATATTATTCAGATAAAGGACAAAAAGTATATTCTTGCCGTTGTCCGTGACATTACCGAGCGTAAAAAATCGGAAATAGCCTTACTGGAAAGTAAGGAAATATACAAGCGGTTAGCCGAAGCTTCCTTTGAAGGGGTTGTAATAACAAAAGAGGGAAAAATCGTTTTAAACAATAACCAGATTTTGAATATTTTCGGATATACCTCTAAGGAATTTAAAGCCATACAATTTAAAAATTTATTTCATCCGGATGATCTTAATATGGTTAATATCAAGATGAAAAGGAATGATTCCGGGCCAATCGAGCATAGAGGAATTAAAAAAGACGGAAGCATAATTCATCTGGAAACAAGAGCCAATGATATCGCTATGAATGGCGAGGTTCACCGCCAGATTGTGATACGGGATATTACCGAACGAAGGAAAGTGGAAGAAGAACTGCGGTTAGCCAGGTTCTGTCTTGACCAATCCCAAATAGGTATTCTGCAAATAGGTGAAGATGGTGAAATCCATTACGCTAACGAATACATCTGTAAAAAACTAGGTTATACCCATGAAGAATTAATAAAACTAAGGATTATGAATATTGATCCGCTTGTTACGGAAGAAACCTGGAAAAACAGAAAAATTCTGGCTGCAAAACGTGAATTTCTAAACTTCGAAACAGTTTATGATAAAAAGGATGGCGGGCAATTCCCGGTGGAAATAGCCGTAAGTAATTTTGAATTTGAAAATCGTTTGGTTTCCTTTTCTTTTATTCGCGATGTAAGCGAACGTAAACAATTGGAGCTGCAATTGCGACAATCCCAGAAAATGGAAGCCGTGGGACAATTAGCCGGCGGCGTGGCGCATGATTTTAATAACATGTTAACGGTGATAAACGGGTATTGCGATATGATACTATTCCGGGAGCCGCCCCCCGAACTGAGAGCTCCGCTGGAACAGATTCAAAGCGCTGCCAACCGGGCTACACGATTAACCGCTCAATTATTAGCCTTTAGCCGTAAACAGATCATTCAACCCAAAGTATTAAATCTAAATCATCTGATTGTTGAGCAGTTAAATATGCTTGGCAGAATATTAGGCGAAGATATTAAAATCAAAACCAGCCTGGATACTGATTTAAAGAATATAAAAGCCGACACCAGCCAGGTTGAACAATGTATATTGAATATCATCATTAACGCCAGAGATGCCATGCCCTTTGGCGGTACACTTACCATTGAAACGACAAATATCATTTTGGAAGAGGATTATGCCAAAATGCAAACCGGAACCGATCAGCTGGAATTTATAATGATGGCTATCGGCGACACCGGCGTTGGTATGGACGAAGCCACCCGTTTACGTATATTTGAGCCGTTCTTTACGACAAAAGGCCGAGATAGAGGCACGGGTTTGGGATTAGCTACCGTGTATGGAATTGTAAGACAAAATAACGGATTCATTCAGGTGTCAAGCGAACCGCAGAAAGGCTCATTATTCAAAATATACCTGCCGACCATCGACCAAAAACTTTTTAATGATGACAAACCCGCGCCGGATGAATTATCTTTTTCGGGTAAGGAAACCATCCTGCTGGTCGAAGATAATCCCGCCGTACGCGAAGTAACCAGTTCCGCTTTAGCCGGTTTCGGATATAATATATTAACGGCAGCTGATGGTAAAGAAGCGCTTCAGGTATTCAGAAAACATAAAAACAAAATTAATTTATTACTCACCGATGTAATTATGCCTTTGATGAGCGGCAAGGAGTTAGCCGAAAAACTCCATAAAAAAGACTCTACATTAAAAGTACTTTATTTTTCCGGATACACCGATAATAGCATAGCACATCATGGTGTACTGGATGAAGGCATGGAGTTCATCCAGAAACCTTATTCCTATATCGAACTGGTTAAAAAAGTAAAAATAGTATTAAATAAATAGAATGATGTTATGCAATAATTAAGATCTTCTATGGGTTATCAAAAGTATTCAATGAGAATACATTAATTACTATTCTGGAGTAATCGTGTGTTTTATGAAAATGAAATAATAATGCTCATTTTCGGATTCCTGGTGACTATTTTAATTTGGTTAAAATATGACCGGTTGAAAAATATCAGGTTTTTCAAAATTTTGTCAGCCGGATTTTATTTTTTTCTTGCCGGCTGGTTATTCAGCTCGCTTGAAGGCTTTTTCTGGGAAAGCCTGTTAAATATTTCCGAACATATTTGCTACCTGATCGGTTCGCTTCTTTTAGCTTATTGGATTTATAAAATATCCGGGGTTAAAATTGAGGTAAAATAATGCGGATAGTTGCCGCCTTCGATTTTATCTCATTAGTTATTACGACAATTGCGGTTTTTTTGCTGCTAAAAAACTGGCGGCGTTTTATTTATACGGAAATCCGTTACCTTTTTCTGGGACTTTTTAGTCTATCAGGTTGTTATTACCTTTTTATGTTTATTGAATGGGCCGGTATTTCAACTTCCCTTGATAAAACTGAAGATCTTATCGGGGCAATGATTCCTATGCTCTGGGCCTTTATCTTTTATACTTTCTTACAAGTGATCGCTAAAAATGAGCTGCAGAACAGCGAGCGAAAATACAGAAACATTGCTAATAATTTACCAGGAGTTGTTTTCCGTCTGCATGTTAATGAGAATGGAAAAAACTATTTTTCCTTTATTAATACACGCGGAAAAGAACTGTATGGTTTTACAGATGATCAATCGGATATTGATACGATTATAAACACCAGAATATATTCCGAAGACAGAGAACGCATTATAAATTCAATTGCCGAATCAATAAATCAAAAAAAAATATGGCATCAGGAAGGCCGGATAATGATGTATGATGGCAGTCTGAAATGGTTTGCCGGTTTTTCTTCGCCAACCACAGAAGACGATCGATTGATATTTGACGGCATCTTTCTTGATATCACGCTCCGGAAAGAAGCTGAAAATGCTTTGCGGGAAAGCGAGGAAAAATACAAACTGCTTATTCAAAACTCCAGCGACGCTATTTTCCTTTTTCACAATAATCACTGCGAATTAATAAATAAAAAATTTGAAGAAATGTTCGGATTAACTATTAATGATATCAATCAACCGGATTTTGATTTTAGCCGCTTTATCGCACCCGACAGCCGGCAGATTTTTAATAAACTAAAAACACGGATAAAGAAAAGAAGAAACCTGGATGCTAATTATGAATTCACGATATTAAACGCCAAAGGCGAGGAAGTAGAAGTAGATTCTTCTGTCAACTTTATCCATAATAAAGATGGAACGGCCATTCAAGGTATTATACGGGACGTGGCCGAGCGTAAACGTTTGGAAGAACAATTAAGGCAATCGCAGAAAATGGAAGCCATCGGATTGCTCGCCGGAGGCGTTGCCCATGATTTTAATAATATGTTAACGGTAATAAATGGTTATTCCGAATTATTATTGAACAAAAATCTGCCGTCAGAGTTGATTAATCCGGTTATTGAAATTCAGGATGCGAGTGAGCGCGCCGCCCGTTTAACAAGCCAGCTTTTAGCCTTCAGCCGTAAACAAATCGCCCAGCCTGTTCTGCTTAATCTGAACCAGGTGATTCTGGATCAATTGAGAATGCTTCACCGGTTATTGGGAGAAAATATCAGAATATCCACAGCCCTTGATCCTGAATTACGAACAATAAAAGCCGATTTAAGCCACATAGAGCAAGTCATTATGAATATTGTCATAAATGCCAAAGATGCCATGCCTCTGGGCGGCAATTTGATTATCAAAACAAAAAATGCAGAATTTGACAATGACATTTTCCAGAATCAGCAGGGAACAAAGAACCGCAGGTATGCCTTGTTATCTATCAGTGATACAGGCGTTGGAATGGATGACATCACCCGTTCGCATATTTTTGAACCCTTTTACACCACAAAAGCCCGCGATAAAGGCACCGGACTGGGATTAGCTACGGTTTATGGAATTGTTAAACAGAATAATGGATTTATTAAAGTATACAGTGAATTAAAAAAGGGATCGACCTTTGAGATTTATTTTCCTTCAAATGATGAAAAAGTCAGGGACCAAAGCGCCCCTAAAAAGGAAGAATCAGGATTAAATGGAACCGGCACAATTCTGCTCGTGGAAGACAATGAAGCCGTCAGAAACGTAACTAAAATTACTCTGGAAAACTATGGTTACCAGGTAATAACAGCGGCTGACAGTGAGGAAGCGCTAAAGATTTTCAACAGGCAGAAAGACAGCATCAATTTATTATTAACCGATGTCATCATGCCATTGATGAGTGGAAAGGAATTAGCGGATAATTTACGAAAAATAAATTCTTCGTTGAAAGTGTTATTTTTCTCCGGTTATGCCGATGATTTAACCACCGGAAATGAAATAACGAAAAAAAACATGAATTTCATACAAAAACCATATTCTAATTTTGAACTGGCAAAAAAAATAAAAACTATTCTTAAAAATAATGGAATGAAACTATGATTCCGAACGGTTTATTAAAGATAATACTTCCGGCATTATTATCAGTTTTGCTGCTGATACCTTCAGAATCAGACGGAAATGAATTTAAAAAAACCGATGAATATGCTATTAATGCGCCCGAAAGAAGCGAGCGCGATATTTTACAATTGACCGCTTACCTTATTAAACCATTTAAGAATCAAAAGCATAAGGTTCGGGCCATTTTCACCTGGATTACGCATCATATAGCCTATGACACGGAATCTTTTCTGAACGGAAAATTCGGAGCCGTTTATCCGGAAGACATTTTGCAGCGCAGGAAAGCCGTATGCGAAGGATACGCCCGACTTTTCAAAAAAATGGTTAAAACCGCCGGAATGGAAGCGGAATTTATCGGCGGTTATTCCAAAAGTTATAATTACGAGCCGGGCAGCTTGTTTTCCAAGCAGAATTCACATGCCTGGAATGCCGTAAAAATTGACGGGCAATGGTATCTACTGGACGTCACCTGGGGCGCCGGTTATATGGACGAACACAATAAATTTAACGCCATGTTTAATGACTATTACTTTCTCACTCCGCCTGAACAATTAATACAAAGTCATTTCCCTAATGAGGTTAAATGGCAGTTATTGGACAAAAAATGGAGCCGCGCCGACTTCGAGCAATCTGCTTATATAAAAGCCGCCTTTTTTTCCTATGGCATAAAGACTGAAAGTCATAAGCAATATCAGGTTCCGGCAGAAGACTCCCTGTTGATTATCCTGATAAATCCCGGTGATATTCAGATTGTCGGACGGCTTTATTATAACCGGACAGAACTGGACGTCATGTTTATTTTTACGCAAAACCAGAAAAATAAAACAGAAATAAGAGCCGTCTTCCCTGAATCCGCTCAATATACCTTACGTTTATTTGCCAAAAGAAAATCAGATTCCCATACATACACCTGGATTATGGATTATTTAATTGATGCTAAGAAAACAAGCACACAACTCATGGGATTTGTTGAAAAATATTCCCTGTTTGACGATTTAAACGGATATGTCTACAAGCCGCTTAACCGGTTTTTAAATCCGGGTTCCGTTACCAATTTTCAGCTTCGTATTGATAAGGTAAACCAGGTTGTTTTTATTAAAAATGACCGGATTATCCCTTTGACATTGAATGGTTCGCTATACAGCGGCAGTCTGCCCATCGATGGAGACGAAACCGTAATCGCTGTAAAACTAAATGAGGGAAACCAGTATCATTACATTTTACGGTATGTCGCTAAGTAATTTTCTCATTAATCTGTTTTTAAAAGTAATAGTGATAGACAGGTGTAACTGTCGAAGCTGCCTGTTCAGAATAAAAATATATCCGGAAAACAATAAAATTCAACAGCGATAGAATTTCCATGAATAGACATTTGGTTTAATCCATCCCTCAATCCCTTCCCTAATTGAATTAGGGAAGGGAAATTGCACAGGGATGATAACTAAAAGATTATAGTCAACGCCTTTATTTGGTCTCTTTCAACAGATGATTTACCGCATTAGCAAGAAAAATATAATCGGCGCTGCCCCCAATGGTAACTTCATTTTCACCCCATAGAAATGGCCAATCATCTTTGTTCTCGAGAAAATCCGGTTTTAACAGCATTACGCCAGGGACAATGCCTCCGGCAATCGTTGTGAAGTCAGCCCGGTTATTACCATAAGCCACTTTTTTGGAACGGGTGCCAACCGCATTTACAAATGATATATTAGAATAGGGGTGACAGCCAAAAATATAGTTTAAGCCTTTTAAAATATATTCTTTACCAAGAATATCTGGGAATACTTTATAAACATAATAATTGGTAATTGCTGTGTTAACAACCGTGCCGCTTCCTCCCCAGCCACGACCCGATATCGGTATTCCATAGGGATTTTCTTTCTCATTCTTTTCTATGGATTCTTTATATTTGAGGACATATTCTTTCAGTTTAATTTTATATTCATCATTCATATAGGGCACCGCTTTTAAAGCAGGCTGGAGAATTCGTCCAATGATAAATCCAATATCAAAATTCCGGTCAGGCATATTCATCTTAGGCGGTTCAAGCATCTGCCATATTCTTTCCTGGAACCGGTCAGCATATTTTTGATCTCCGGTAGTAATATATAATTCCAGGACGGCAGTAATATCTGCACCTCTTGCGAACGTCTGCATCCAGGGATCAATGGAATCATTCGGTTTATTTACTAATTCATCGGCTTCCGCCAATAATCTATTAGCCTGCTTCAGGCTTCTTTCCGCCAGGTCATCATTAAAACCTTTAAGGACGCGGTTTGCGGCTGCCAGGGTTGCTACCGTTTGATAATCCATAAACGACATACGATTTGTAAATGCCCAGCGATCATCCAATGTGCCGCTTGACTGGCCGTCTGTTTCGTATGGTTTAAGAGCAGGATTATAAGGAAGATTGTCGGTCTCCGTAACAGCATCGCCAAGATGATGGTACTGATGCAGATTGGGTACAATAATTCCCCGAACCGGATGACCAATGTTTTCACATTGCGCAACCAGGTTTAATGTACCATGCTCAATTTGCTGTAAAATATCCGGCTTCCCGTCCGGGCGATGAATATCAACATAACGGGTTTTCTGATCAATGAAAGTCTGATCCCTGTCAACTTTAAAATTTTCCCACACATCTACAAAAGTCGATACAACAGCATTATGGGAACCCGTCTGAATGTCAAAATCACCGGCGTCAAACCACCCTCCCACAGCCATATTGGGAATACGTTCCAATGGCTTGTATTTTGTATCTGTGGTTTTGCCCATTCTATAGCCATCATAAAATTCCAGATTAGTGGGCGCCTGCAGACAATCATCCATAAAAGGAGCACCATGCCAAATCCGATAAGCTTCATTGACGGTCATATGATCCATTTGAACGGGAAACCAGACATCGAGAGTCGGATGCCAGACATCGGCATATACATCCGGACTTATTTTAAAGGCGTTGGTTTTTTGGTCGCCATACTTTATGTAGTATATACCAGGTTCTTTCACCGGACTGAAATCAAATTTTACATAATTATAGCGCAGGTATTTCCCCCACCCTTTTATTTCACCCTTCAATTTTTCAACTGATTTACCATCCTGATTTACCTGAAAAAGCGAAGCGGTTTTTAATGGTTTATTATTCTGATCTAATTCGATAACTGCAATTTTCTCCTGATCCGGCGTATAACCAACCTGGGAAAAACCGATATTAGGCTCTCTGATCCAGTTTTGAACCGCATGGGGTTCCAGATACCAGGTTAATACTTTTCCGGTTTTATTTTCCGGCAACAAGCTGCGAACAATAAACCAGCCGTTCTGGGCCAGATTGCGGCCATCAAAAAGCATCAGATCCGCATCCATGCTTTGAATTTTAACTAATCGTTCCGGATTTTCAGGCGCCAATATAAGCGTTTTACCGCTTGCTACTGGAAGCGGAACGATAAATTCACCCAAGCCTCTGTCATCAAAGGTGGTATGACCGGCATATTGAGGCGTTCTTTTTGTTACTGGTTCCATTTTAGTATCGCATGCCGGATATCTTAGAAAATTAGCCGGTTTTCCATCCATCATATAGGTATTCTCAAAATAGGCCGGAGGTAAAAATTCCAGATTTAAACCCGCATTGCCGATCAGTTTTTCCGGAACTGGTTTGTCAAGATATACATCAATTAAAACGCCATTATCTTTCGCAGTGACGTTAATTCTTGAATTAAAATCATAATTAACATATCGGAGTGTGACCGAAATACTATTATTCTTTTTGTCAACTTTTCTGTCAACAACTGCGGGTATCAAATCCCATTGTTCGGGCGTATGACTAAGCCGTATAGCGCCACCCGTTGCCGTGCGTACCCCATGATGAATCAGCTCGATGCCGGCCGTTTTTTCATCAAAGAACACTCCCGTATATTGATTGCTGAATACAAGCACATTAACACCCTGGGTTTCAAAATATTCCTGTTCATTGATTTTTAATCTGACATCCTGAGAATAAGCGCCGGATGCAAATGAAAATAAGAACCCCAGCGTAATAATCGGGGTAATCCAGGTTATCAATTTTTTTCTCATTATTAATTTGACATTATTCATCTTTTACTCCTAAATAAAATATTAAATGTTATTGAATTAATTTTATTCTAAATCAATTTAGCTTAAATACTCACATATTTCCTCTTTAAATGAAGAAAAACCAGAATAAATAAATAAAAACCCAATCCCACAAAAAAGCCCGTTGTAAATCCTGAAACCATCGAAATTATAGCAGCCAGAACCGAACCCAATACGGTCATAACGCCGTTTATTCCATACATCCACGGTATATACTTTTTAAGATTATTCTTATCCAATAATTGAATGGCCGTTGGAAACGGTATGCCTAAAAAGAAACCCAATGGAATTAATACCAGAATACTAATCACTACACGGTAGATTAGATGATATGCCAGCAACATATCAAAAAGCGCAGGGATAAAAGTATAGAACAAAATACCAAGTAATATGATTAGCAAACAGGCAGTCTGTATTTTTTTAAGAATATTGTTTTGTAAAATACTTTTCCCAAAATAACTGCCTAGTCCCATTCCCGTTAGTAATGAGCACAGGAGAATTGCCAGTGAAACGGTCGGCGATCCGAGATAAAGAATAAATTTTTGGAAAAGCGCAATTTCAATAATCATAAATCCCGCTCCAATAGCGCTGAAAATCATCAGGGATAATTGAATTGTGCGCAAATCATTAATTTTTATTTTTTTGCTAACATGATAGTAGGGCCATAAAACTAAGATAATAACAAATACTAATACACCAATGAACAGTCTTATCAGGTATTGTGGAATTCCCCTTCTGATTTTGTAGAAATAGGGACTGTCATCAAAACTTGGCGAAATATCATATTTATAACTGGCAATTAAGTTTTCCAGGTTAAAATTCGGGGATTTAAACTGCAGAAGAAACTTGTTGATATTTGAGTTTTTATAATTATTTTTTTGGTAAGGCAAAAAAGAAATTTCCGGTAATCCTTCCGGAAAGTCTGAAATTTTCTTTTTTATGACGCTAACCTCTGTTTTTGAATAAGGTTGTTTTTTAATTACAATAGTAGGAATTCCCTCATCTTCTATGATTATAAAGTGATTTAGAGCCTGGGTCCTGTTTATTCCCAAATCTTCAAATGCATAAAAGACAGACACCAGCAACCTCATCAATTCCCAGTTGTTATGCAAGGTAAAAATTAACTGCCCTTCGTAAGTTAAAATATCCAGATAATCCTTGATTGCTTCTACAGTAATTAAAAAATTCTCGCTTGCAGCAAAATTATCGATGTTTTGTAATTGTTCAGTAGACGGCAGCGCCATTACAATCAAATCATAGTTATTCTCTGTTCGTTTTATATAGTGTCTGCCTTCCTGAATTTCTATTGAAACATTAGGAAAATCGGTATAAATACCGCCATTAAAAAAACTGTAATCTTTTACAATATCGACAAAATCGGGATTGACTTCCACACCTGTTATTTCTTCAATTCCGACGAGTAAACCAATCAAAACTTCCCTGCCTCCACCGGGACCTAATACCAGCATATTGTTTTTTTCATAATTTTCAAGCCACAAAAATGGAATAGAAGTAGAAAAACGAATTAGAATGTTATAAATCATTTGATTTAATCGATTACGATCGGCGCTGAACTTATACATCGGTGATCCTGCTGCACCATCTATGAAAATACTTTTAATTAAATCCTGATGGCTGTATTCCACTAAGTCAGATCTTCCGTGGATGCTCCACCGGCTGTCGACGATTTGACTGGTTATATCCGGATTCTGATAGGTATGATGAAAATCTTTTTCAGGATAATTGCCGATAGGAATTTTACCAAGCAGACTTCTACTGCCTTGTATTAATATGGTAAACATGGAAACAAACAAAAAAATATAAAAAAATAGAATCAGGTATTTATTTTGCTTCTTGATCTGGAAAGTTAGAGCGGATAGAAAAATAATAATGCTTAATAAAAGAATGCTATTTATGCCGCCCAGCAAATTTATCGCTAATATTGAACCTATTGAACCAAGGGCTGCGCCTGTTAAGTCTGCGGCATATATTGAAAAACTTGAAGAAGCAAATGTTTTAAAAACCAGTGAATAAAAAATACCGGCGATAAAAAAAGGGATAAATAATAATAAAAAATAAAAATAGGGCTCTTTGGCAATTCCCAGATTTGTAACGGACAGGGTAAAAAGCAATAAAGAAAATCCTAAAAGTAATATTACAATTGGGATTAATTTAATATGTTCATCCTGATTTTGAGATTTATATTTCAGGTATGTAAATATACCCCCGCAACCTAAGCCTAAAATAGCCAAAGACAGAATTATAAAAGCATAATTGTTAACGAAAATAACCGATGAAATTCTTGTGGAAATTATTTCAAAACATATTATTACCGTGGAAACAATTACTAAATTTAAATAGATAAGTCTGATATTTTTCACTATCTCTTTCATCTGTTCCGTATAGGATAAAAAGTATTTTTAAAAATGACATATATTCAAAAATTATATTATTTTAACAATGATAATCTTCTTTTCAAAACATCTTCATTAATTTCTATCTTGTATTTTTTCCAAAGCGCTTCTTTGTTTTCTTTTATTACCTTTTCCCTATAATATTCTATTAAATCCTGGTCAATTGAGCTTTTAACATCTTCATAAAGCAATTGTTTTTCTGGTCTTATATCGGCTGATTTAATAATTGCATATTGTTTACCTTTTATAGGATCGTCATATTCAATAGGACCTGTCGACTCATTCAGTTTCAATTTAATCGCCTCTTCACCTAAAACAGGTATTTCTTTACTCCTGAATAATTTTATTTTGCCATCACGGTCAATAATATATGTTTTTACTTTATATCTTCCGGTTATTTTTTCAAAAGGAATTCCATCCCTTATTTTTTGCATAGCATCCTCAGCCTCTTTCTTCTTTGCAAATTCCATTACATAAGCATTTACCTTATGTAAGTGATAATATATAGAATCTTTTTGTTCTTCATAAAATTTATGAAGGACTTCATTGGTAATTGCTGGTGTTTTTAATTCTATCATTGCCTTATCGTAAAGATATGCGATTTGAAACTGTAATATTTGATTATTCGTTTTTGAATTGAATATCTTTTTTCCCAGATTCAGTTCCTTTGCCTTTTTTACCATTTTATCTGTACGCAAAGCCTCTATAATAAAATCTTTTAAATCATTTTTAGTTATATTTTTTGTATCTTTTGGAATTAAAATATTATTTAATAAACGCAAATATTCTTTTAAATCAATCTTATCTGTCGAGTTTGTTAAAATTATGTAATTTCTTTTATCCTCAATAGCTTTTTTCAAAGTATCATTATATATTCCGTCATAAAATTCTGGAATTTGAGACCATTTTATAATTTTATTTAAAGCCTCTTCATTCCATTTTAAATGTTTTTTATCAATAGTTTCATTTTTTACCTTTTCATATTCACTCATACTCTCGTTTAAATAATTTTTCTTCAGCTTTTCAATTATATCTTCTTTTATCTTTTCATATGGTTGAACATGTATTTTATTAATATTTGTAATTTTAACAATATGAAATGCATCATTTGCTTCTAATACACTAATATCGTCTAATTTCATATTAAAGATGCTATTCTCTATTGGATTTGACAAACTCTGTTCCCACCCTATAGGAGTCATATAACCATCAGAATTTATAGATTCTTTATGCTGGGAATATTGACTAATTAATATTCCCATATCTTTACCTGCCTCAATTTGTTCTTTTATATCTAATGCTTTTTCCCTTATGGATTTTAACTGTTCAGGTGATGTATTTTCCGGTTTGTATAACACAATTTGCCGGTAACTAACTTGTCTGCCTATCTTATTTTTATATGTATCAAGGGCAAACTCATCATTAGTATATTTACTTAAAAACTGACTTTCAAAATATTCGACAATTAGTTCTTCGTTAATAATCCGTTGGATACCTTGTATTAAATCATAATTTTCATTTAATCCTTTTTCAAAAAAATCGATGCATTTCACCCTATTGGTTATCATGACTTCCAAGGCCTTATTATAGGCTTCATATCTATCCTTATATATTCTGTCATAAAATCCATCATAAACAAATTTCTTCAAATTTTTAAAAGTGATAGTATCTTTATTTTCGATTATTGCAATAATATTATTAGTGGATTTATTTTTCTTTTCACAACCTGTAAGATTAATAGATATTAAATATATAATTATTATAAAGAAAAAGAATATTGTTTTATTTAAATGCATAATTAACCTCAATTAACGGAGCTGTAAATTTTGGAACTAAAATATTATATTTTTAAATTATGTGTAACTTTATATTTTTTATAATATACATGTGTTAACTTTTCAGACGAATTTAAAAAATATAAGCATATTATTATAAATTAAAATAAAATCTTGATTATTGTAGTAAAAATACATACAAAATATTAATTAAAAGCATAAACAACAATCTGAAATATTCCTGATTCTACAACTACTCCAATATTTATAAAAAGCCCTGGCAATTAAATTGCCAGGGCTTTTAAATTATTTTCTACAAATAAATTCTGGTTACTTTACTAACATCATCTTCTTAGTAACCACCTGATTATTATATTTAAGAGAATAAATATAAACACCACTTGCCAGTCCAGCGCCATTAAAATTAACATTATATGCTTTTGCAGCTGTGTATCCATTTATTAATGTAGCAACTTCCTGACCTAAAGTATTATAAACTTTTAATGTTACATTCCCGGCTTTCGGGATACTAAAGTTTATAACCGTGCTTGGGTTAAACGGATTAGGATAATTCTGTTCAAGCTTGAATGATTCCGGTTTTGGACCATTTTTTACCGCTATACTTGTAATCGTAGTTCCTGTAGCCAGGGCATTTTCAATTAAAGCATATTCAGCATCTTTTTGAGCTTCCCATACTGCTTTTTGAGTCGGAAACCAGTTTAAATCTCCAAATGGGAAATCTAAAGCGCCTGTTAGTAAACCCGCGTTAGTATAAGAAAGATCAACAGGAATCGGGAAATCGGTATACAGCTCTTGGCCTTCTTCATCATAAATTAAACGCCATAGCGGATAGATATCGACGCTATTCGTATCGCAGGTAGCTTCAGAAAAATCCTTTAATTCAACAAGCTGATCGGTAAAAAGATCCTGCGGACCGGTGAAAGTAGGCATTTCTTCAATCCACAATCCTTCGACCAAATAGGGGTATTCCGCATCATTTTCAAACATTCCCTTGGTTCTGGTATTCATGGTGATCATCTGTGAAACCCAGTCAGTCGATCCATTAATCTCATTTGTATTCAAAATATCAGGTAAATCAGCGAGACTTTCATCCCAATAAATAACATTGTTATCAACCAGATATTTTCTATCCTTGTGCACGGAAGTGTCAACCCTCACATTAACAATACCAATCGGTAGTTTATCAATGTCTTCTTCACCAACATCTAAATTGACTGGCCCGTAAGGTTGAACATTACAATTCACAAATATGTTGTTTGTTACGCTTATATTACTCTGTGATCCTAAATCCAGAAGCCACAGATTGGACATATTAACGAATGTGTTATGGTTGAACATCACTCTGTTAAACGGATTTGCTCTTAATTTATAAACTAAACCTTGCGCTATAACATGAGTACAGTTTTCTACCCACAGAGTATCCTGTCTGGCAAATACATCAAGTACACCGCCATTACGCCGGCATTCCTGACCAACCATATTTACAAAATAACAATCTCTCATATACCAGGAAATACTGTCATTACCAGCATTCGTAAATACCCAGCGTGTACGTTCAAACAAACAATTTTCCCAGGTTAAACTTATTTTAGAATTACCGCTGCCGAAAAAGCTCCAACCCAATCCTGATTGATGCGCAGGAACAACATTGACATGTTTAATTACCGTATTATGCCTGAAATTAAACGATCCGGTATTGCTCCCATCTCCCCAGTTATAGCCGCTGAGCAATGGGAGAGCTTCTTCTCCATCATATTGTACAATACTGCCTTTAAGATCACCGACGACTACGGTAGGTCTTCTGGTGGACGGGTTATTCCTGTTCGGATACCATCCGGATGCTTTTAGCATATAAACACGGCCGTCAGGAACATCAGTCGTATCCGCTGTGATTACCTGATATAATGAATTATCCGCACTTCCCATATCAAAGAAATCTTTAATAACCAGAGTGTCACCGCGTACTTCATCAACATAATCCATCATTCCCTGTGAAAATAATCCGGATATTGATAATAATGTAATTAAAGTAATAAATAATAACAACTTCTTCATACCGTTCTCCTTAAATTTAATCCTTGTTAATACATCAATTAATTAAATCAACCAAATTAACTTTTTTTCTGACCCTCCTTTCTTAAATTTTTAAGAATTATTTCATTAATAACTATATCGTAAGCTTAATTCAAATACTCTCGGAGAATATGAGACCGACTGTTTATTATCATTTATAGTCTCGCTGTCCAGTCGTCTGAATTTCTGATAGGTTAGAATCTTATTATGGAATAGATTAACAGCGTTAAATTGAATACTCACTCCTTTTATCGGCAAGTTCTGTTTCATGGTTAAATCCCATTTGTAAATATTTCCGGTGAATTGATCCTGTTCAGGCCTATTACCAACGCTTGTAATCACATCGCCCATCATATTGAACGATAATCTTCCGGAAAAACCTTTGTAATCAATACCATAGGCAACATTTATAACATGATCTCCCTGATGTATCAGTCTGGCGGTTCGCAAAGTATCTGTAGTGAAATATTCTGTAACAGGAGGTCTGCCAGGCGTCGTTACAGAATAATTTCTAATCTGCCTGTAATCCATTTCCGACCATGCTCTTGTATAGTTCACATTAAGCACCATAGTGTTGAACGGTTTTGGCAGATACCAGAAATTTGTCTGCCATTCAAACTCAAGACCTTTTACATAGGCAGGATTTGGATTATTGATATAGGACGAAATTGATGTCGACCTATCAGGGTGTTGTAAATTTAATGCATCCCATACATCCTGACTCGGAAACGAGACATCATATAATCCTATATTTTGATAATAAATGCTGGTTGAAAAGAATATGTTATCAATTTTTTTATAGAAACCGCCAACCGTAAATAACCCTATTTCATTATTATAAAAAGATAAATAGGCGTCATAGTTGGTTGATGTTGCCGGTTTTAGTTTTGTATTTCCAGCCTGTCCCGAAGAACCCGGTTCAAAATAAATATTTGGCATAATTGCCCGATAATCAGGTCGGGAAATTGATCTCGTATAGGCAAGCCTCAAATCAGCCCAATCCGTAATTTTATAACGAAGCTGCGCATTGGGGAAAAAATTATCATCAATAATATTGCTCGTATTCAAAGTATCGGGACTTATTCCATACCCATATACGCTGTGCGTAACATAAAGAAAATTTGCATTATATTTGCTGCTATAGTGCTCGTACCTTAAACCACCCAACAAGGTCAACTTCGTGCCGATATTAAAATCCGCCATTAAATACCCCGCAGAAAAAATTTCCGCGCCATCAAAGTCATCTCTTTTTGAATTAACCCAATGCGATGCGGGCATCCATCCAGCCATATTTACTGTCATATATTTATCCATTAAATCTCTGTCATAAGCATAGATAAAGTCGTAATCCCCCCCTAAATAGTATCTTCCTCTTTCATTTCTATAATCAGCATCCCAGAGATCTGAATACTTTACCGGCTTGTTTGGCGAGAGTTCCTGACGTCCCGGCCATGGGAAAAAATTACTGGTAGTAGTATAATTGTCTGTATCATATGAACCATTAAAAAAACCATCAATTCCGTTCTCACGCGTTGATCTTAAAAATTTACCACCAAACTTAAATTTGGAAGTAATAGATTCAGAAAAAGTTATCGGATAAGTAAAATCAAGACTGGAATTATACTGATGCTGATCAAAATTTTCATCACGGGCAACTACCCAGCCAGTAATCTCGGCATCCATAGCATCATCATAATCAATAGGTATATCCAATGCATCATCCAGATCAAAGTTATTTCTTTCAAGCGATAAATCTATAGGCTGCCCACCTGGGGTGTTACCAAACGGATGCGGAGATGGATTTCTAAAATACATGGGTTGTCCGACATCTCCATATCTTTGGGTTGTATATTTTTGAGAATAAGAATGGGATAACGTAAGCTCCATCTTCAGGTCACCAAATTTGTATTCTGTTTGTAAGGCATTCAATATCACATCTTTTTGATGATTATCCCTGCTAACAGCATAATCTGCAACGGTGCCAGCCAGATCATAAGTATTCCTGAAAGATGTGTTATTACTATGAAGATGAGTATAAGTGTTCTGAAGCATTATTTTACCCTTAGGCAATATATAATCCAGAATAAGGCTTCCACCTGTATTTTCATTTTCATTCCACTGATCCGTAAGAGTAAAACTGTTCATAGTATAAGGAGCATACCCGTAAGCGCCATCACCTATACTCGCATATCCAACAGAAGCCACATCCTGTCCGCCATTCGAACGATTTGCGTTTCCCTGAAGAAAGACGCCAAGCTTGCCATCAAAAAACCTGTTGCTAAGACTTGTCCATAATTTATAGTTATCCGTAGTTCCATCCTGAGTATTATAATTACCTTGTGTAAATACATCAAAGTGAAATTCTGCAGGCGCTTCTCTTAACCTTAAATTAACGACCCCGCCAATTGAATTGGCATCCATATCAGGAGTAATCGCTTTAATGACCTCAATACCGGAAAGAAGGTTTGAGGATATAAAGCCTAAGTTTGTTGAACGGTCATTCAAATCGGTAGAAGGAATCGCAACTCCATTTATCATTACTGTATTAAATTTTGCCTGCATACCCCTGATTACTATCTTATCTCCATGCATAAGCGAAATGCCTGGTAATCTGCTTAGCGCAGCAGCGGCACTCTCATCCGGCAATTCCCGGATTTTTTCAGCGGCGACAACATTTTTTATTGTCTGTGCAGAAATCTGCTCATTTATCGCCTGGATCTGGCCTTCGGCCTGGGCGGTTACCTCAATTTCCTCACCCTCTATAACCTGGAAAACAAGCTCTACATTATGTTCAAGGGTTTCGCCGCCGGAAACGGTAATATCGGTCTCTTTGACCTGGTAACCTACGTAGCGGGCAATAATCTTATAAGAACCCGCAGGCACTTTATTAATCATATACATTCCATCAAAATCTGTTGACGCGCCCATACTAGTTCCATCCAGGTAAACATTGGCGCCAACCAAAACGTCGCCGGTGGACTTATCGGTAACTACTCCCACAATGCGGCCGGATTCCTGGGCGAAAATAGATGAGAAGCTGGCAAAAGCTACTATCAGAATTAAAAGGTAAAATTTTTCTTTAAACATAAAATCCCTCCATAGTATTAATTTTTATTTATAAAAACAGTATCTGTAATATAGGATAGTTTTTTCTAAATTTAAAGTCTTTTTTTGAAACTTAAAAAAAGGCATTATGAGCAGAACCTCAAAAATATGAAATCTAAACCCTTTAAAAATAAACAATTAAAATTGAAAGTTGCTACTTTAGAATATTGATAAAAAATAAATTTCTTATTACTTACAACTCCAATTTCTGCATTTCTTACACATTTCTGTCAATTTAATATATATCCGGGTTATTGAATTCTTTCTTATACTTTTGAACTGGTTCAAATGTATAAAATATTTATTAAAAAAGTCAAGCAAAAAATGATATTTTTTTTAGAAAAAAAAGGCTATAGTAAATATTAACAGACTCTTATGGAAATTAAGAAATAAAATTTTATTAGGTTAATCTGAGTTCGACAAAATTACGATTGAAGTTTTTATAAAAAATAATTTTTTTTAAGTATCTGTTATTTATTGGATTATCACATCTGTCCTAAATAAATATTCTAACTTGCCACGATCTTTAGATCGTGGATTAGGACAGCTCCAATAAAATGGACTTCAGTCC